>NC_013205.1:2415004-3018755 GCF_000024285.1 Alicyclobacillus acidocaldarius subsp. acidocaldarius DSM 446 | reverse complement strand
AATCCACATGTGCAGAAGCTGTGGGAAACGTTGTCCACAGGTTGTGGATAAGGTTGTGGATGAAAGGATTCCACAGGCTCGATTGTGGATAACGGATAGCGCAGATCATAGCAGGATCCTGCGCGTCGAGCAATGTCGAAAAACGTCTTTCCACAGGATCCACCGATGCACATGCCGAGCCATCCACAGGCTGTTGACGTGTGGATAGCATGTGGATGAGGACGTGGAAAACGGGGAGAGGAAGGGAACTCGCGGCCGAATTGTCCACATGTGGACAGTGGAGAATCGAACATTGACACGCTGAGGATCTTTCTGTATCGTAGCTACGTGTGTCCGCACGGGGGAGGTGTCTCGATGAAACCGACCTATCAACCGAACGTTCGCAAGCGGAAGAAGAACCACGGTTTCCGGAAGCGCATGGCGACGAAGGGCGGTCGCCGCGTGCTGGCGCGCCGTCGCGCGAAGGGCCGTAAGGTGCTGTCCGCGTGAGAAGGGCCACGGAAGTGGCCTTTTTTTGTGAAAGGGTGGGTTGATACCGGGGCATCGAGGAACTGGAGGGCGGACGTTGCAGAGTCAGCATCGGCTCAAAGACAGCCGGGATTTCCGGCGCGTGTTTCGCAAGGGCAAGTCGTTTGCGAGCGGAAGGCTCGTGTTGTATTATTGCGACAATCGGGTAGCTCGGGTTCGCGTAGGATTTTCCATCAGCAGGAAAGTCGGTAAGGCGGTCGTCCGCAACCGCTTGAAGCGCCTGCTTCGGGCGATTTTTCAGCGTCAGTTGGACGAGCTTTGCCACCGGCCCGTGGACATCGTGGTGGTCTGCCGGGCAAACGCGGCGGACGCGGATTTTCACGATCTCGAGCGAGAAGTCGAGCGACTTCTGAAGAAAGCGCAATTGTTGCCGCAAGAAGCGGGAGATGAGCGTCCGTGAAGCGGCTTGTCATAGGTTGCATTCGATTTTACCAGCGATACATCTCGCCAGCCAAGCTGCCCACGTGTCGGTTCACGCCGACGTGTTCTGAGTACGCCGTCCAGGCCATCGCGCGATTTGGGGTGGTGTATGGCGGCTGGCTCGCCGTCCGGCGATTGGTCAAGTGTGGACCATGGCATCCGGGCGGTGTGGATGAGGTGCCGGAGGTCAGGTAGGGGGATGCGCGCTTGAACGGAAAGCAGAAAGCCAGCAGGAGATGGACCATCGCCCTCAGTCTGGCGGCCGTGGTGGCGCTGACAGGGTGCGGTTTGTATCCCACGAAGCCAGGCGAATGGCCGAAGAACGCGTGGGGCTCGATCCTTCACGGCATCTCCGATTTGATGGATTATTTCGCCCATCTCTTTGGCAACGACTACGGGATCTCCATCCTGTTCATGGCGATTTTGGTCCGCTTGGTCGTGCTGCCGCTCTTTCTTCGCCAAATCCGCTTTCAGCGCGCCATGGTGAAGCTGCAGCCGGAGATCCAGAAGATCCGGACCAAGTACAAGTTCGACAACCAGAAGATGCAGGAAGAGCTGATGAAGCTGTATCAGGAGGCGGGGATGAACCCGCTCGCCGGCTGCTTCCCCATGCTGATTCAGTTCCCTTTCCTGTGGGCGTTTTATGGCGCCATTGTCGGAAACATCGGCATGCGCCAGAGCACGTTCCTCGGCATCTTTCCGCTGGGGCATTGGGACACGCATTACGTTCTACCTGTGCTTGCGGCGCTTTCGACGCTCCTATCTTCGTGGCTGTCCATGCAAAGTCAGCCGGTTCAGCAGAAGTCGATGCTGTTCGTGTATCCTGTGATGATTTTCTTCTTCACCTTCCGATTGCCCGGAGGACTGGTCCTGTACTGGATCTACACCAACCTCCTCGTGGCTCTTCAGGTGTACCTGTTCATCACGCTGCCCAACACGCGCGAACAGCGTGAGATGGCGCTCGCGGGTGGTGGGAAGGCGGCCGTGAGTTCAGCTGCTCAGATTCCCGCGAAGCAGGCGTCGGCGAGCGGAGCGAAGGCGAGGAACTCGTCCAAGGCGGCGGCCAACAAGGTGTCGTCTTCTGGGAAGCGCGAATCGCGCGCGCCTGGCCAGAAGTCCGGCAAGAAGTCTGACGGGGCGAGAAAAGCCGGAGACGGAACGCAGGCGGATCGGTCCAGCGATGTCGCGAAGGCGGGTCGTGAAGGTCCGTCGTCCGAAGACGATCGCCCGCAGGAGCCGTAGCGGGGCGCAAGAGGCGCGAGCCGCGGTTTCATAAGGCCCACAGTGAGAAGGGTCGGAGGCTTAGGCGAGATGCGAAAAGTGGTGGCGACGGGCAAGACCATCGAAGAAGCGGTGATGTCGGCGCTGGTGAGGCTCGGTGTGCCGAGATCGCAGGCGCAGGTGCGTGTCATCCGGGAACCGGCTCGGGGATTTCTCGGATGGCTGAGCGGCCGGGAGGCGGAGGTCGAGGTGACGGTCATCGAGACGCCCCTCGACGCCGCGAAGGAGTTTTTGCGGACCGCCATCTCGAAAATGGGGCTTGGCCAGGCCGTGATCGTCGCGGACGATGTCGACGAGGAAGGTCATGTGAAACTGTCGATCTCGGCGGACGAGGACGCCCTGCCCATCCTCATCGGCCGGCGCGGTGCAACGCTGGACGCGCTGCAATATCTGGTGAACATCGTGGCGAATCGGGATGCGTCGGAGAAAATGCGATTCACGCTCGACGCGGCGGGCTATCGGGATCGTCGGTTGGAGTCGCTCAGGCGGCTGGCGGACGAGGCGGCGGACAAGGCGGTGCGGCTGGGGAGACCGGTGGCGCTCGATCCAATGCCGCGAAAGGATCGCAAGTGGGTGCACGCCCACCTGCAGTCGAGAGGCGACGTCGTGACGGTCAGCGAAGGCCAGGAGCCGTATCGCCGTGTGAAGATCATTCCGAAGCGCCACGATTGGATCGAATGAGGCGTGGAGGAGAACACGTGAAACGATGACCCCGCTCGAAGCAGTGGGGTTTTTGTGTAGGAAGGAGGGTGGCGGATGGCGATCCGAACCGTGGAGCAGGAGGACACCATTGCTGCGATTGCCACGGCCGTGGGCGAGGCGAGCGTCGGCATTGTGCGAGTGAGCGGGCGCGGCGCGCGAGATGTCGGCGAACGGCTGGTGCGGTCGAAGCGAGGCCTTCCCGTCAAACTGGGCGAGCGCGGCATGCGGTACGGGCAGGTGATCGATCCGAAGTCGGGAGACGTGATCGACGAGGCCATCGTGCTGTGGATGCCGGGGCCGCACAGCTACACGGGTGAAGACGTGCTGGAATTGCAGGTGCACGGCGGCACGTATGCGGTCGAGGAGGTGCTGTTGGCGTGCCTCGAAGCGGGCGCGAGGATGGCCGAACCGGGAGAGTTTACGAAGCGGGCGTTTCTCAACGGCCGGATCGACCTTTCGCAGGCGGAGGCCGTGATCGACCTGATCCGCGCGAAGACGGCGTTCGCGGGAAAACTGGCGGAGCGGCAGGTGCGCGGGCGGTTCGGCGAGGCGGTTCGCGCGCTCCGGCGGCGGCTGTTGGAACTCGAGGCGCACGTCGAGGTGACCATCGACTACCCGGAGCACGATGTGGAGGACGTGGCCTGCGATCACGTCGTGAGCGTGTGCGAGGGCATGATGGGCGAAATCGATGCGTTGATCCGTTCCGCGGAGCTTGGGCGCGTGCTGCGGGACGGCGTGGCGACGGCCATCGTGGGCCGTCCGAACGTGGGCAAGTCGTCGCTGTTGAACGCCCTGGTGGAGCGCGAACGCGCCATCGTGACGGATCTGCCTGGGACGACCCGGGATGTGCTGGAGGAGTACATCAACCTACGGGGCATTCCGCTGCGGCTCATCGACACGGCGGGCATTCGCGAGACGGAGGACGTGGTCGAGCGAATCGGCGTGGCGAGATCGCGCCAGTCGATGCAGGAGGCGGAGCTCGTGCTTCTGGTGTTGGACGGAAGCGAACCGCCTTCGCCGGAGGACGAGGCCATTGCGCGCGAGTCGGACGGATCGCGGAGGATTGTGGTGCTGAACAAGGTCGATCGCGGCATACACCCCGATGCGGCGCGATTTGCCGACGAGCTGGCGCCGGAGGGAGCGGTGCGCGTATCGGCTCGAGAAGGCACGGGCCTCGATACGCTTCGGGACGCGATGGTGAACAAGATTCGACGCGATCTCGCCATCGATCTCGACGCGAGCTATATGGCGAATCACCGCCAAAAGCGGCTCCTGGAAGAGGCGAAGGAGGACCTGCGGACGGCGCGGGATGCGGCGCAGGCCGGGGCGACCTTGGATCTGGTGGCCGTGGCGCTTCAGTCGGCGTACGAGAAACTTGGGGAGACGATTGGCGAAGAGGCCGGGGAGGATCTGTTGAACGAGATCTTCTCCCGCTTCTGCCTCGGCAAATGACGGGAGGTGTGTGGAGATGCGGTTTTTCGCCGGATCGTACGACGTGATCGTCATCGGGGGCGGCCACGCGGGATGTGAGGCGGCGCTCGCTGCGGCGCGCATGGGATGCAAGACGCTGCTTTTGACCATCAACCTGGATACGATTGCGTACATGCCCTGCAATCCGTCGATTGGCGGACCTGCGAAGGGCATCGTCGTGCGCGAAGTGGATGCGCTCGGCGGGCAGATGGGAAAGAACACGGACGCCACGTACATTCAGATGCGGATGCTGAACACCGGAAAGGGGCCGGCGGTGCAGGCGCTGCGGGCCCAGGCGGACAAGGCGTATTACGCGCTCAACATGAAGTGGACCCTCGAGCGGACCGAAAACCTTCACCTGAAGCAGGGTCTGGTGGAGGAACTGCTCGTCCGGAACGGTCGGATCTACGGCGTGGTCACGAAGAGCGGGCAGGAGTTTCACGCGCAGGCCGTGGTGCTCACCACCGGGACGTATCTCCGCGGTCGCATCTACATCGGCGAAGTGTCCTACGAAAGCGGGCCCAACGGCCAGATGCCGGCCATCCGCCTGTCGGATTGTCTCGTCGATCTCGGCTTTCGGCTGGTGCGGTTCAAGACCGGCACGCCGCCTCGCATCAACAAGAACTCGATCGATTTTAGCAAACTCATCGCCCAGCCCGGCGATCCCGTCCCGCGCCACTTTTCCTTCGATCCCGACACACCGGTGCGGGATCAGGTGCCATGTTGGCTGACGGGTACCACGGAGGAGACCCATCGCATCATCCTCGAGAATCTGCACCGGTCGCCGCTGTACAGCGGCGAAATCAAGGGGACGGGACCGCGCTACTGCCCGTCCATCGAGGACAAGGTCGTGCGTTTTCACGATCGCGACACCCATCAGATCTTCCTCGAGCCGGAGGGCCCGCACACGTGCGAATGGTATGTGCAGGGGCTGTCGACGAGCCTCCCGGAGGACGTACAGCTGAAGATCCTCCACTCCATCCCCGGCCTTGAGCGCGCGGAAATGCTGCGCCCCGGGTACGCCATCGAGTATGACGCGGTCGTCCCGACGCAGTTGTGGCCCACGCTCGAGACGAAGCTCGTGGAGGGGCTGTTTACCGCCGGTCAGTTGAACGGAACGTCCGGATACGAGGAGGCGGCGGGCCAGGGCATCATGGCCGGCATCAACGCGGCGAGAAAGGTGAAAGGCGAGGAACCGGTGGTCTTGTCGCGATCGGATGCGTACATCGGCGTGATGATCGACGATCTCGTCACGAAAGGGACGAACGAGCCGTATCGGCTGCTCACCTCTCGTGCGGAGCACAGGCTCCTTCTCCGCCACGACAACGCCGATCTGCGCCTGACCGAGCTCGGCTATCGCATCGGCCTGGTGTCGGAGCGGGCGTACAGCCGGGTGATGCGCAAAAAGGAAGGCATTCAGGCGGAACTGGCGCGCCTGTCGCGGGTGAAGGTGAAGCCGCAGGAGGTGAACGGGCGCCTCGCCGAGTGGGGCTCGCAGCCCATCGAGTCCGGCATGAGCCTCGCGCAACTGCTGAAGCGGCCCGAGTTGTCTTATGATCAGATTCGGACAATTGACCCGACGGGTGGCGTCGAGATCGACCCCGAGGTGCGAGAGCAGGTCGAGATCGAAATCAAGTACGCCGGCTACATTCGGAAGCAGAACGAACTCATCGAGCGCCAGAAGCGGCTCGAAGGGCGCAAACTTCCGGAAAACCTGGATTACATGCAAATCAAGGGCCTCGCGATGGAGGCAAGAGAAAAACTGTCTCGGGTGCGACCGCGCACCGTGGGGCAGGCAGCGCGGATCCCGGGCGTGACCCCGGCGGACATCTCCATCTTGCTCGTGTACCTCGATGCGCAGGAGAGGCGCGCTGCCCATGCGTGACGTGCTGGAGCAAATGGGCGCCTGGGGAGTTCCCGTGACCGATGAGACCGAGCGTCATCTGCGGCGGTACGGCGAACTGCTCGGGGAGTGGAACGAGCGGTTGAATCTCACGGCCATTGTCGAAGTGCGCGAGATGTGGATCAAGCACTTTCTCGACAGCGCGGCCATCGCGCAGGTGCCCGCGTGGCGCGAGATCGCCGAGCGAGGCGGCCGCGTGATCGACATCGGCAGCGGCGCGGGGATCCCGGGTATTCCCCTGGCAATAGCGTGGCGGAACGTGTCGTTTGTGCTGTGCGATGCCTCTCGAAAGCGCGTGCAATTTGTGGAACACGTGATTGGCGATCTCGGCCTGACGAACGTGAGCGCCGTGCACGCGCGCATGGAGGAGTTGGGAAGGACCGACGCGCGCGGTTCCTTTGACGCCGCGGTGGCGAGGGCCGTGGCGCGATCGAACGTGCTGTTGGAGTACGCGGCGCCGATGCTCAGGCCCGGTGGCCGAGCGTTTTTGTACAAGGGGCCGTCGTACCTAGGGGACGAGGAGGAAGACGCCGCGCGCGCAGCGCGCGTGCTCGGCTCGCGCCCGGACGGCGTGATCGCCTATCGGCTGCTGGACGACCAGGGCGATCGCGTCATTGCCGTCTTTCGGCAAGCGGAGCCGTGTCCGAAGCGGTACCCGAGAAAGCCCGGAACTCCTTCCCGGCAGCCGTTATAGGGCGCGGAACATGTCGAAAGAAGTTCGCGAGATACGATCTTTGTAAATTCATGAGAAGTTTTGTCGAAGAGCAGGAATACGGGCACGCCTTGGTGAATTCGACATTGAGTGTCGATCCTCGTGTGTTCATGAATAGAGGGGTCTAAGATGAGGGAAACGTGGGGACGATTCATCAGCTTCCGCGACGCTGGGCACACGCAGACGCAGGTCGTGGATATTCCGGTGGAACGCATTGTCCCGAATCCATATCAGCCCCGAGCGATTTTTCATCAGGAATCGATTGAAGAACTGGCGAAGACCATTCACACACACGGGGTTATTCAGCCCGTGGTGGTGCGCAAAAAGGGCGATGTCTACGAACTCATCGCTGGTGAACGGCGGCTGCGCGCAGTGCGCCATCTGGGTTGGCCGACCATCCCGGCCATCGTGCGGGACCTGAACGATGCGCAGACGGCGTCCGCAGCGCTGATCGAAAATCTCCAGCGAGAGGGACTGACGCCGATTGAGGAGGCCGTTGCGTATCAGCAGCTCATGGAGTTACACGGGTTGACGCAGGAAAGTTTGGCGCAGCGGCTGGGCAAGGGGCAATCGACCATCGCGAACAAGCTGAGGTTGCTCCACCTGCCACAGGCTGTGCAGGACGCGCTGCTGACGCGGCAGATCACAGAGCGTCACGCTCGTGCGCTTCTGGCTCTGCCCTCGGAGGAACTCCAGGTTGAACTCTTGAACGAGTGCATCGAAAAGGGCTGGAATGTCAAGCAGATGGAAGAGAAGGTGAAGGCGAAGCTCGAGTCGCTGGGCTCAACGGCCGAGCGCCGGAGAAAGCCGAGGAAGCGGGGCTTGTCCAAGGACGTGCGCCTGGCCGTCAATACCATTCGTCAGTCCTTGCAGATGATCGAACAGACGGGTCTGCAGGTGGTGTGTGAAGAGGTGGACGACGAGGAGTACTATCAGTTCACCATTCGCGTGCCCAAGAAGGCGCCGGGAGACAAAGGTACCGGGGAAGCGCACCGAGAAGCGAGGTCTTCCTGAATGCGCGGATGAAACGTGGCTGCGTAGGGTAGGAGGCGCTGCGCAGAGAGATGAAGCGGCCAAGCGGCCGCTTTCGCGTTTTTTCCGGCGATGAAGGGATCCTCACAACGTTGAAGCGGAAATCCCCGAGGTTTTGCAGTAGAATGAGAGGAGTCGAGACATGATCTACAGTATCTAGGGAATTTCGTTCGAGTTTGAAGGAGGACTTGTCGTGTCCAGCGCCCGCGTGATCGCCATCGCCAATCAAAAAGGTGGCGTGGGGAAGACGACAACCGCGGTGAATCTCGGGGCTTGTCTGGCGACGTTGGGCAAACGCGTCCTGCTGATCGATATCGATCCGCAGGGAAACACCACGTCAGGCGTCGGGATCAACAAGGCCGACGTGAAGTACTGCGTGTACGACGTGATCATCAACGACGTGAATATCGCGGATGCCATTATGCCGTCAGGCCTCGACAATTTGGACGTGCTTCCAGCCACGATCCAATTGGCGGGTGCCGAGATCGAGTTGGTTCCGACCATCTCGCGAGAAGTGAGGCTGCGAAGAGCCATTCAGGGTATGCGGAGTCGATACGACTACATCGTCATCGATTGTCCGCCCTCCCTGGGCCTGTTGACCGTGAACGCCTTGACGGCGGCCGATTCGGTCATGATTCCCATCCAGTGCGAGTATTACGCGCTCGAAGGCCTGAGTCAGTTGTTGAACACCGTGCGGCTCGTACAGAAGCACCTGAACACGTCGCTCGAGGTGGAGGGAGTGGTGCTGACCATGTTGGACGCGCGCACCAACCTGGGCTTGCAGGTCATCGAGGACGTGAAAAAGTTCTTTCGAGACAAGGTGTACAAGACCATTATTCCGCGCAATGTTCGCTTGAGCGAGGCGCCGAGCCACGGCAGGCCCATCATTCACTATGATCCGAAATCGCGCGGCGCCGAGTCATACATGGAACTCGCGAAGGAAGTGATCGCGCGTGGCTAAACGTGGTCTGGGGCGCGGTTTGGATGCCTTGATCCCGCAGCTCAACGTGTCGGACGAGGATCAGATTGTCCAGATTGACATTCGGGATCTTCGGCCGAATCCGTACCAGCCGCGGCGAACGTTTAATGAAGAAAAACTGCAGGAGTTGTGCAATTCCATTCGAGAACATGGGATTCTTCAGCCGCTCATTGTTCGCAGGAGCCAGGTCAAAGGGTTCGATATTGTCGCTGGCGAGCGGCGATATCGCGCCGCGAAAATGGCAGGGCTGCAGGTGGTGCCCGCGGTCGTTCGCGACCTGAGTGATGTCCTACTGATGGAAATCGCCCTCATTGAGAACTTACAGCGCGAAGATCTGAATCCCATCGAGATCGCCGATGCGTACGCCAAGCTCATCGAGAAATGCCACTTGACGCAGGATGAGCTGGCGAAGCGGGTGGGGCAGAGTCGGAGTCACATCACGAACATGTTGCGGTTGCTGCAGCTTCCCGCTCAAATTCAGGACATGGTTTCACGTGGAACATTGACGATGGGCCACGCGCGAGCGCTGCTCTCCGTGGAGGATGCGGAGGAGCAGCTTCGACTGGCCGAGCAGACCGTGAAAGAGGCATGGAGCGTGCGAAAGCTGGAAATGGTCATCTACCAGCCCAAGAAGGTTTCACGTGAAACCGACAAGCCTGCGCTTCCGACCGAATACCGGCGCTATCAGGAACAGGTTCAAGCCTATCTGGGCACATCGGTCCGCATTCAGCCGGGCAAAAAACGGGGGAAGATCGAGATCGATTATTATTCGGAGGACGATCTCCGGCGCATCATGGACCTCATGTTGGCGCACGCTCCATGAGGAATGGCTCACCATGTTGTGCCGCGAGGTGAATCCATGTTTCTTATCGGTACGATTGTCGACGTCGTCGCCATTTTGTTGGGGACAGCCATTGGCTACTTTTTGCCGCGCATTCCGGACCGCATGCGCGAGACCGTAACGGTCGGCGTGGCGCTGTGCGTCATAGCCATTGGACTCAGCATGGCGCTCAGCGACATGAATGATATTGTTCTGATCATCTTCTCCGTCGTGATGGGCGCGGTGACAGGCGAACTTCTCAAAATCGAGGCGCGGTTTGAGCGCCTGGCCCATCGGTTGGAAGAGCGATTTCGCCGGCTGTACCGAGGTCCGATCGCGCAGGGCTTTATTTCCGCAACGCTTTTGTTCTGTGTCGGCTCGATGTCCATCGTGGGCGCGGTGCAGGACGGGTTGCAGGGCGATCACAAGACGCTCTTTGCAAAGTCCGTGCTTGATGGATTCTCCGCAGTGGTGCTGACCTCCACGTTGGGTCCAGGCGTCGGGCTTGCCGCGATACCGGTTCTGGTGTACCAAGGTCTCATCGCACTCATCTCGAATCTGTTCGGAAGCTTCTTGGACACGCCACTGGTCATTGAACCGATCACCGCTGCAGGGGGTCTTCTGATTGTCGCCATCGGAATCCAGCTCGCGGGGCTGCGCAGAATCTCGGTTCCAAACCTGCTGCCCGCCATCGTCATTGCGCCCATGGTCAAGGTGGTGATTCACGCCATCTCGCACATGTGAGCGTCGTCCAGCCATTGGCATGTGATAAGGGTTCGGGAACTCGCCATACTACCGACCGTCACTGCGTGCGGATCGTGTCGGACAGTTGTAGCAGAAGGAGCGAATGGCCATGGGGCTTTCTATTCTTCAGCCGTACGCGCTCGACATCGCGCTGTTCAGCGGCATCTTGGCGATCATCTGTCTCGTGATCGCGTCCGTCGCTCTATCGCGCTCCGCGCGCTTGAAGCGGAAGTTCAACCGGCTGAAAGAGGTGACGAGCGCAGCGGACCTCGAGCGGGTTTTCGAAGAGACCAAAGACGCGGTTCGCAAACTTGAAATGAAACTGCGCGAAGCTGAGGAGCACCTGCGTATAGTCGAAGAAGCGCTTCAGTCCAAGGTCTCCACGCCCGCCATCCTGCGCTACAACGCTTTTGCCGAAGTGGGCAGCGATCTCAGCTACTCGGTCGCGCTCATCGATGGGAAGGGCGACGGTGTCGTAATCACCTCGATTTATGGGCGAGAGGATTCCGTCACCTACGGAAAGCCAGTGCAAGGGGGAGATTCTCCGTATATGTTGACGGAAGAGGAGCGCGCGGTCATCGAAGAAGCCCTCCGCGGTGCACCGCGACGGCGAACCACAGCCCAGATCTCCTGAGCGAATCACCATGATGGGGATGTGAGGACGTACGCTTCCGTCACATCCCCAATTTCATGGCCGGATGCCGATCGTACCACCGTACGAGGCTTGCCGTCAGTGCTTCCGCGACAATGTCGGCCATTCGCATGACAATGGCGAGCCGCGTGTTCTGCAGCACGAAGTACTCCATGAAGCCCGACACGTTCACGACGCCCGTGATGCACAGATCGCCAAACTCCGGGAGGACTTTCTTCACGCCAGCGCCAGGGCGCAACGGCCCTGCGTCGACCGCAATCTGACCCACGTGATCAAACTTTCCCAGACAGGCGTCAATGGCGATCACGAACGGCTTGACCGGATACCACTCGTCGATCCTCTGCAGCGTCGCTTGCAGGTTGACGGCGTGAACGGGCTCATCCAGCGTGCCCAGGACGTGCACGCCAGCCAGCTTGACGCTGCGTGTCAGGCGCGATCCCACGATGGGGCCAAATGCGTCTCCCGTCGAACGATCGGTTCCCACACAAACAATGACCATCGGCAGTCTACCGTACTGCGCGAGCGCCGCATCGAGCTGCTGTTCAAGGGCCGACACCGCATCCGGGCTTTCCATCGAGACGCGGCCGCCTAAGTGCTGAGCGCTCGGCAACGAAGCCTCTGTGGACAAGCGATTCACCCGATTTCCCCCTCGCACGGAATATTCCCAGTATACGTTTGCGTATCATCGACTATACCTGTCCTGACAGGGTGCGAAGTAGAAGCGCGGGGGGATGGTATGATCGACCTTGTCCTGTTGGCGGGGGCTCTCTGGGTCGCGGCTTGGATCGCGGCACAACCGGCAGAAGTCGCTCTGCTGTACACGGCAGGTTTCTATGCCAGCACGTACGCCGCCGCGCAGGTCGCGCCTTGGTTCGTGCTGCATCTCTCCATCACCCAGCCGGTTCTGGCGTGGATGGCGCAGCACGTGGGGGCGGATGTCCCTGTGTTCGGGACGGGCTTCTCCAAGCGCGCGATCCCGTCCGCGCAGCCCCAATGGATGGCCCTTCACGCGCTGGACTGGATGACGGCCCTCTTCCTGGGAGCCGCGGTGTGGTGCTCGTTTGTGGGTGTCCATCGTTTCTTACAAGCGATGCTCGACGAAGACGAGCCGCTCGAGACGGGTTGGTTCTCTCGACTCGCGAGCGGATTGTTCGGGGCGTCCGCAGGTGTCTGGGCCATGCTCCAAGCTGCACCCGCCCTCGCGGTTCTTCTGAATCTGTTTGGCCATCCCCAGTCCCTCGAATCGAACCCTCTCCTGGACCTCATCCTTCGCGGCGTTCAAGCCCTACCCGTGGTTCGAACTATGATATGATGGGACATCATGAGACGAGCCGGGAGGGTGAGCGGTGACGCTTTGGGCGGACATTCGACAAAAGGCGCTTTCGGACATCCCGAGTCTCGAGGTGGTGATTTGGGACGCCATCCGGATCGCCATCTTCTTCGCCCTGGCGCAATTCCTGATACGCGTCGGTGTTCGCATCACGCGGCGCATGTTGTCTCTTCACGCCAGGATGGACGAGCGCCGACGAAAGACGCTTGAATCGCTGTTCACGAACGTCATCCGGTACACGGTATACTTTGTGTTGGTGGTCGAAATTCTGTCGCTCTTCCACGTCAACGTGTCCGCCATCCTTGCGAGCGCGGGCATTGTCGGCGTAGCCGTCGGATTTGGAGCGCAGAGCTTGGTGAAAGACCTGATTTCGGGTCTTTTCATCCTGTTCGAAGACCAGTATGGCGTCGGAGACATCGTGCAGATCAACGGGTTCAAGGGCATGGTGATTTCCATCGGCATCCGTCTCACCAGGATCCAGGCGTGGACAGGCGAGGTTCAGGTCATTCCCAACGGTCAGATCACAAGCGTGACCAACTACTCGCGCACGCATTCCACGGCCGTGATCGACGTCACCGTTCCCTACGATGTGGACGTGGATCTCGTGAAATCCATCATGCAACGCGTGCTGCTCAGGCTCCAAGAGGAGCGCTCGGACGTGGTGACGGGGCCGGTTCAGGTCCTCGGCGTGCAGGATGTCTCCAACACGAATCTCGTCATCCGGGCCACCGCGGTGTGTGCCCCCACCAAAAACGGCGAGATTGAGCGCGAGGCGCACGAGCGCATCAAGGAGGAATTGGACCGCGCGCTCCACGAGAATGAGGACGCGCAAGGAACAACGGGCGGCGAGCTTGCTGTAGAGTAACGATGGGGAGGCGATCGCGTGCCGGTCTCGTTTGGGCTTGGCGACATCGTCCGGATGAAAAAACCGCACGCGTGTGGCGAAAACCGCTGGGAAATCATCCGCATGGGGATGGATATCCGCATCAAGTGCCAGCGCTGCGGCCACAGTGTCCTGATCCCGCGATCGCGCTTTGAACGGCTGATTCGTGCGGTTTTGGAGAGGGGAGGAACGGTCGATGAAGGTCAAGACGGCGTGTCCGATTGACTGTTACGATGCCTGCGCGTTCGTCGCCGAGGTCGGGGAAGACGGGGAGATTCGCTTGAGCGGAAACCCCGAGCATCCCATCACGCGCGGCACCATCTGCAACCGCGGGCGGCAGCTCGCGGTTCGGCGGAACAGCCGCGATCGCGTGCTTCAACCGCTGAAGCGGGAAGGGGATGAATGGATCCCCATCTCGTGGGAGCAGGCGATGCGCGAAATTGCCCAAGAGGTTCGGCGGACGCTCGAAGAGGTGGGGCATCACGGGATTTTGCATTACTACGACTGGGGATCTGGCGGTTTGCTCAAGTCCTTGAACCAGCGCTTCTTCTACGGGCTCGGAGGCTGCTCGGAAGCCATCGGCAGCCTGTGTTGGGACGCGGGCATCCGGGCCCAGACCTACGATTTCGGGCAGGCCAACAGCCATGCGCCCGAAGACATGGCCCAGCACGCGGAGGCCATTGTGGTGTGGGGCCGCAACGTGGCCAACACGAACGTGCACATGATCCCGTTCATTCGCGAGGCACAGACAAGGGGCGCCAAGCTCGTCGTCATCAGCGCGTTGCCGCAGGATTTGGCGCGGCGCGCTGACAAGGCCATCTATCCTCGCCCGGGCACGGACGGCCTGTTGGCCTTAGCGGCGCTTCGCATCTGCCGCGACGAGGGCTGGCTTGATCACGCGTTCTTGCGCGATCGCGCCGTTGGATGGGAGGACCTGGCTTCGGATCTGGACCGGTACGATCTCGACGAAGTGGCGCGATGGACGGACGTGCCTGTCGAAGACATTCGGTTTCTGGCGGAGCTGTATGGGAAAACGAGGCCCGTCTGCACGCTGCTCGGCATCGGCATGCAGCGATACGCGCAGGGCGGACAGACCATCCGCGCCATCGACGCGCTTGCCGCAGCCACGGGCCACGTCGGCGTTCCGGGGGGCGGCGTGAACTACGCGCAGCGGCAACTGGGCCGGTTTTACGATGAGGAGGCCATCACGAATCGGCGCGGGGCGAATGTGCGCGAGATGCTGCGCCCCACGCTGGCCGCGGATTTGCTCGCGGCCGATCCGCCGATACAGGTGATGTTTGTCACGCGCAGCAACCCGGTTGCGCAGGTGCCCGACAGCGGCCGTCTCCGCGAGGCCATGGACCGGATTCGCTGCAAGGTCGTGATCGACACGTTCATGACGGCCACGGCGGAATGTGCGGATTACGTGCTGCCGTGCACGAACGTGCTCGAGGAAGAGGACGTGGTGTACACCACCATGTGGCACGATTACGTCAGCTACGCTCGCCCGGTTGTGCCGCCCCGCGGCGAGGCCAGGCCGGAATGGCAGATCTTTCGCGATCTCGCAGCGGCTCTCGGGCGCCCGGAGATCATGGAGGGCGATGTGGACACTTGGATCCGCCAGGCGCTCAGGCGCTGGCCGGAGGGCAAGTTGGAGGAACTGAGGGAACGCGGATTTGTCCGGCTCGAGGTTCCGAGTGTGTCATGGCAGGACGGGCGATTCCTCACCCCGAGCGGCAAGTTCGAGTTCGCCTCGTCCCTCGCCGTGCGAGATGGGCATTCGGCCGTCGCGCGCATCGAAGTGGGTCGGTTTCCGGAGGATGCAGACCTGCCGTACACCCTGCTGACCGTGCACCCACGGAAGTGGCAGATGTCGCAGCGCGACACGCTGCCGGAGGCGAAGGGACCGCATCCTATTGCAGAACTGGGTTTGGGAGTCGCAGCGGAGCGCGGCATCCAGGACGGAGACTGGGTGAGGGTTCGAAACAAGAAGGCGAGCGTGATCGCGCGGGCTCGGGTTCAGGCCGAGGGGCACCCTCGCGTGGTGCGGATGGAGATTGGGTGGCACGGGCAGGGCGTAACCCTGAACGACTTCACCTCGGACGGCCTGGCCGACTTTGGCATCCAGGCGGCGCTCTACGACTGCCTGTGCGACGTGGAGAAGGTCGCTTTCGCTCTCGATGAAAACGCGAGAGCGTCCGGGAAGGAAGCTCTCGCGCGCCAAGTCTGAATGGAAATAACGGGTGTGTCATGGGTGCATATGACGAGGCCGGTGGCACGCCCGATCATGAAGCCATGGGATACGCGCGGGCAGTCGAGACGGAGGCGCGCTTTGGCTCGCAGGCCAGCGCCTTGGGCGACAATTTGCGAACGCGAAGGCGGCGCAAGAGCCGACGCAGCATCGCTATCACCTCCTCTGATGATGAGTATTCCAACGGGGAGAATGTTTATCCGGACAGATGTCCCGGAACGGTGCGCATTCACATTTTATGCGCGCATTCGTACAACATGGACAAGAATTCTCCCCGACAGCTTTGTCGAACTTCGGCTGAATCTCTATACTTAATCCTGCAAACAAGGCGGCGAGGTGTCAACATGTCACTTCAGGCTGGGATCGTCGGCCTGCCGAACGTCGGCAAGTCCACACTGTTCAACGCCATCACCAAGGCCGGCGCGGAGGCGGCGAATTATCCCTTTTGCACGATTGACCCGAATGTGGGCGTGGTCGAGGTGCCAGATCCTCGGCTCCAGGTGCTCGCGGACATCGTCCATCCGAAACGGATTGTTCCGACGGCCTTTGAGTTCGTCGATATCGCGGGACTCGTAAAGGGCGCGAGCCAGGGCGAAGGTCTCGGCAACCGATTTCTCGCACACATCCGCGAAGTGGACGCCATTGTGCACGTGGTGCGCTGCTTTGAAAACAGCGATATCACGCACGTCGCCGGCACGGTGGATCCCCTTCGGGATATCGACATCATCAACGTGGAGCTCATTCTCGCGGACTTGGAAACGGTGGCGAAGCGTTTGGACCGCGCCCGCAAGAACATGAAGAGCGGCGACAAGCGCTTCAAAATCGAGGTGGAGGCGCTCGAGCGAATTCAGGCTGCGCTGGAATCCGAGCGGCCGGCGAGATCGGTCGAGTTGAACGAGGAAGAGGCGAGCATCCTCCGGGATCTTCACCTGCTGACCGCAAAGCCGGTGCTGTACGCGGCCAACGTCGGGGAAGATGACATCCTGGATCCCTCTTCGAATCCCTACGTTCAACAGGTCGAGGCGAGAGCCAAGTCCGAGGGCTCGGAAGTGGTCGTGGTGTGCGCACAGCTCGAATCGGAGGTGGCGGAGCTCGAGGGCGAGGACCGCGATACGTTCCTGCGCGATCTCGGCCTCGAAGAGCCGGGCCTTCATCGCTTGATTCGCAAGGCGTATCAACTGCTCGGGCTCATCACGTTCTTCACGGCGGGCGAACCCGAGGTCCGGGCCTGGACCATACGCAAAGGAACGAAAGCGCCGCAAGCCGCCGGCGTGATCCACTCCGACTTCGAGCGCGGCTTCATCCGGGCAGAAGTGATCGCCTACGACGATCTCGTCGCGGCCGGAAGCTTTCAGGCGGCTCGAGAACAGGGGAAGATCCGCTTGGAAGGGAAGGACTACGTCGTTCAGGACGGCGACGTGTGCTACTTCCGCTTCAACGTGTGAGTCGCGGGGCTCGGTAGCCTACTGCACGAACCATGGCCGCGTGTGCGTCGCGGGGCTCGGTTGGACAAACCATGGCCCGCACAGGTGAGCGATGTGCCAGAACGCCATGAGAGCACGCTGGGCTTCGCCAACTGCTTCCAGACGGCGGATCTTGTGCGAGCGGGCGGATCGTGCTAGCATGGATCGTCGGTGCACACATTTTTGTGGCGCGCCATCCTTGCTCCCACCGGGGGGCCATTAGACCAGAAGGAGGTGTCACGGGATGCGCCAGTACGAGACGATGTACATCGTGAATCCCTCGCTGGAAGCTGAGCAGACCGCAGAGGTGATTCAGCGATACCAGTCCATTGTCACTGACAAGGGCGGTCAAATCGACGAACTTCAGGAGATTGGGAAGCGCCGTTTGGCGTACGAGATCGACGGCCACCGTGAAGGCTACTATGTGCTCATGAAGTTCACGTGCGACACGGAAACGCCGAAAGAGCTCGAACGCCTCATGCGCATCGACGACAACGTGATTCGTTATTTGACGGTCCGCGTCGGTGAGTGAACGCGGAGGGGACGAGCATGCTGAACCGAGTGATTCTGATCGGCCGCCTGACGGCGGATCCGGAATTGCGATACACCAACAACGGCACGGCCGTCGCGTCGTTCACGCTCGCCGTGGACCGCATGCGATCTGGACCGAACGGTGAACGCCAGACCGATTTCATCAACGTCGTGGTGTGGCAGAAGCAGGCCGAGATCGTGGCGCAATATCTCCAGAAGGGGAGACTCGCGGCGGTCGACGGCAGGCTGCAGATCCGGAGCTACGACAATCGCGACGGGCAGCGCGTTCGCGTGGCCGAAGTGGTCGCCGAAACGGTGAGGTTCCTGGACCGCGGTCCGGATCAGGCCCAGGGGTCGGGCTACAGTGCGGCCGGCGCGCAAACTCGGCAGCAGCGGCCGACGCCTTCGTCGGCGCCTCCGTTTGAAGACGATCCGTTCGCGGATGACAGTCAGTTGATCGATATCTCCGAAGATGATCTTCCGTTTTGACCATCGCGCTGGATCTCCATGCGAAGCGCATGGCCGCGGCGATGGCCGGCGGCAACAGCGCGCGAAGGAGGGGACACGATGCCACGCAAGGGACGCGGCGGCAAGCGCCGTAAGGTGTGCCAGTACTGCGTTGACAAGATCGATTACGCGGACTACAAGGATGTGGCCCGCCTCAGCAAGTTTTTGACGGAGCGAGGCAAGATCTTGCCACGCCGTATCACGGGCAACTGCGCGCGCCATCAGCGCCAGGTGACGGTTGCCATCAAGCGGGCGCGTCAGGTTGCGCTCCTGCCGTACACCACGGAGTGAAGATGCGCCAAGGGCCGTTCGGGGTGGCATGGGCCGCCGGCGAGCGGCCCTTTGTCGTTTTGCGCGCGCGCTCGACCTTCGTCCGGCGGAGCGAGATGCCCCCGAATCCCGTGGTGCCCCTTCATGCAGGACTTCCTGTCTAGCCTGTGGAAGTGGAATGAAGCCGAATCGCGGGCGTCTGGGGGAATGGCCGTGGCTGAGAGCATCGAAGACGTGCTGATGAAGCGCCTTCGGGCCGTCGAGCACGAACAGATCGATCTTTTGCAACAGGTCGTGGACGTCATGCGGCACGCCCACACGGGGAATCACGCGATGTTCGTGGAGTCGCTGGCGCAGGTCGTCGGGATCGCCTACGTGATGGCCCAGGAGCTTGGCATTCCGCCCGAGCGGCTGGACCGGGAAGTGGTCGTCGCGCTGGAGGGGATGCCGCTCGACCCCGAGAGCGATCGCCAGCAGGCTGCGCAGGAGGTCGTCCAATATCTCAAGACTCGGTGGTAATGGCGCCGCTTCGCGCGCGTCGGCGCGCAGACCTCGATGGCTTTGCGCGTGACGCGGGCAGCCGTTAGGATCTAGGGTACAGGGAGGTGGCCGCTGTGAAGGTCATCCTGCTTCAAGACGTGAAAGGACAGGGCAAACAGGGCGAAATCAAGGAAGTCAGCGAAGGGTACGCGAGAAACTTCTTGTTCCCTCGCAAGCTGGCCGAAGAAGCCACGCCGCAGGCGCTCAAGGCGCTCGAAGAAAAGCGGCGTAAGGAAGAGCGGTTGAAGGCGCAGGAACTGGCGGACGCGAAAGCGTTGGCGCAGCGCCTCGACAATCTGAAGGTCACCATTCGCTCGCAGGTGGGGAAGGACGGCCGCCTGTTTGGCGCGATCACGACGAAACACATCGCGGATGCGCTGAAGGAGCAAGGGTTTGAGGTCGACAAGCGGAAAATTTCGCTGCCGGATCCCATCAAGTCGCTCGGAGGCCACAAGGTGACCATCAAGCTCCATCCCGAGGTGCACGTGCAGATCCTGGTCTACGTAGAAGCGGAGTGAGAAACGCCATGGCGGCAGAGGAGACGCTGTGGCGCGATAGGGAGGCTGAGGCGGCACTTCGCATGCCGCCGCACAACCTGGAGGCGGAGCAGGCGGTTCTTGGCGCCATGCTCATTTCGCCTGACGCGGTCGTCGAAGCGATGGAGATCCTCGAGGCGGACGACTTCTATCGCTCCGCCCACCAGGCCATCTACCGCGCTATCCGCGAGGTGTACGAGGCGGGCGATCCGGTCGACATCATCACGGTGGCGTCGCGGCTGCGCACGTACGGCGACGTCCTCGACGCGGTCGGTGGGCCGGAGTATCTGGCCGATCTCGCCGCGATGATGCCCACCGCGCTTCACGTCGTGCATTACGCCGAGATCGTCCGGGAGAAGGCGCTGCTCAGGCGGATCATCTCCGCGGGCACGCGCATCGCGGAGGCGGCGTACGAGCCGGACGCGTCTGCGATGGAGGTGCTGGCGGATGCGGAGCGGCTGGTGCTCGAGCTCAGCCAGCACCAGCGGACGCGGGATTTCACCCACATCTCCGACGTGCTGCAGACGACGTTCGAACGGATCGAGCAGCTGTACGAGAGCGACGGCAACATCACCGGCGTGCCCACCGGCTACAGCGATCTCGACCGGATGACGAGCGGCTTTCAGAAGTCGGATCTCATCATTGTCGCGGCGCGCCCTTCGGTGGGGAAGACGGCGTTTGCCCTCAATATCGCGCAAAATGTCGCCGTCCGGGCCGGACTGCCGGTCGCCATCTTCTCGCTCGAGATGTCGAAGGATCAGCTTGTGCAGCGCATGCTTTGCGCGGAGGCGTTCATCGATGGCCACAAGCTCCGGAACGGAACCCTCGATGATGAGGATTGGCCGAAGCTGTCCATGGGCGTGACCACGCTCAGCAATTCGCCCATCTACATCGACGACACGCCGGGCATCACGGTGCCCGAGATGCGGAGCAAGCTTAGGCGCCTCAAGCTGGAGCACGGGCTCGGGTTTGTCGTGATCGACTACCTGCAGCTCATCCACGGGCGGCGGATGGCCGGGGAGAACCGCCAGCAGGAGATCTCCGACATTTCGCGTTCGCTCAAGCAGTTGGCGCGCGAGCTCGAGGTGCCGATTCTCGCCCTGGCCCAGCTCAGCCGATCCGTGGAGCAGCGCCAGGACAAGCGCCCGATGCTGTCGGATATCCGAGAGTCGGGATCCATCGAACAGGACGCGGACGTGGTGGCCTTTCTGTACCGCGATGACTACTACAACCCCGACACGGAGAATCCGAACGTCGTCGAGGTCATCATCGCCAAGCAGCGCAACGGGCCGACGGGCAAAATCGAGCTCGTGTTCCTGAAGAACTTCAACAAGTTCGTGAATCTCGAACGTGCACACGCGGAGCCATGAACGAACAGCGGACGGATCTCCCGTACTCGGCGATGGACTTGGCGGAGGGTGAGCGCCGCCTGACTCGCCGGGAACGGCGAAAGCTGATGGAAAAGGCGCGCAAGCGCCGGAAGAGGCGGCGGAGACGGCGCATGCGGCGCGTGCGGGCGTGGCGGGCGATACGCAGCCTGCGGTTTTGGACGCGGGCGCTCGCCGCATTCGCCGTCGCGCTCATGTTCGTGTTCTGGGCCCGATTCGCCTATGTGTACGACATCCCGGCTTACGCGGCGGCGTACCTCCCGCCGCGCGTGACGGCGTACATCACCGTGAAGAGCTGGTGGTTTGGCCCGCCCGTGATCGACGTGGGCGCCTATGAGCCCGATCTCGGCGCCATGACCGTGTCGGATCCGTACGACGTTCTCCTGCAGAACATGGGATCCTACGCGACGGTGCTCTCCCACCCGCGCATCGTCTGGGCGAGATCGTCCTGAAAGGAGGGAACCACATGCCTGCGCACATCCTGGTGGTCGAAGACGAGGAGCCCATCGCAAACATCCTCCGCTTTGCGCTGGAGCGAGAGGGCTACCGGGTCTCCTGCGCGTACGACGGGGCGGAGGCCTTAGAGCGCTGGCGAGCCCTCCAGCCGGACCTGATCCTGCTCGACGTGATGTTGCCGGAGGTGGACGGCTTCGATGTGCTCCGGGCGATCCGCCAGGCCTCGGGCGTTCCGGTGATCATCCTCACGGCGAAAGACGACGAGGTCGACAAAGTGCTCGGGCTGGAGCTTGGGGCGGACGACTACGTGACGAAGCCATTCAGCACGCGCGAGCTTGTGGCGCGCGTCAAGGCGAACCTGCGGCGCGCATCGGACGTCCTGCGGGAGCACAAGGAGAACGAGCGGTACGTGGTGCAGGACTTGGTGATTGATCTCGCCGAATACACCGTCACCAAGGCGGGGCAGCCGATTCCACTCACGCACCGAGAGTTTCAGGTGCTCGCTGTTCTCGCCGCGCATCCGGGCCGCGTGTTCACGCGCGATCAGCTGGTGGACCAGGTCTGGGGCAGCGACTACGTGGGCGACACCCGGGCGGTGGACGTGACCATCCGCCGACTGCGGGAGAAGCTGGAACCCGATCCGAGCCAGCCGCGGTACGTGTTGACGCGCCGCGGCGTCGGGTACTATGTGAGGAATGAATGATGCGGTTCCGAAGCCTGCGCGTGAAGCTCGTCATGGTCTACACGCTGCTCATCCTGTTCGCCGTGGAGCTCATCGGCGCGTACTTCGTCCAGGCGCTGACGTCCTCGCTCGTGCGCAATCAGGCGCAGACCGCGCGCACGCAGGCGCAGCTCATGGCGACACTCATCGCGCCGGAACTCGCGCCTGGCGCGCGCGTGTCCAACAGTGCGGTGTCGAATCTGCTCCAGTCGGTGCCCCAGTTCCTGAACGGCACCGTGTACGTGCTCAACCAAAGCGGCTACGTGATGTACACCACCGCCGGCGGCGCGCTCGTGGGGCAGAAGCGGATTGACTCCGTCGCCACGCAGGCGCTGCTTCACCACACGTTTGCGCAGTCCGTGCGCTACGATCCCCTGTCGAAGAGCCACCTGCTTGCCGTGGCTGTGCCCGTGACGCTGCACGGGACCTATCTCGGCGTGCTCGAATACGTCCTGTCCATCCAGTCCACCTACGAGACCATCCACCAAGCCACCACCATCTTCTACACCGGTTCCATCGCTGTTCTGGCCATCGTCATGATCCTCGGAGCCATCGTCGCCCGTGCCCTGACGCGCCCGGTGATGGAGGTGACGCGACAGGCGGAGGTGATGGCGCGAGGAGACTTCTCGCAGCGCCTCGAGGCGATGAGCAACGACGAAATCGGCGATCTCGTCGCGTCCATCAACCACCTCGCGGACGAGCTCGAAGAGGCGATCGCGGCGAACCGGTTGGAGCAGGAACGGCTGCGCGCCGTCATCACGTCGATGGGCGAGGGCGTGATCGTGCTCGATTCGTCCGGGCAGGTGTTGATGATGAATCGCGCGGCGAGGCAGATGTTGAGCCAGGCCGCCGGCGGCGAAGAGGAGGCCATTCGGCAGCTCGAGCTGGATCGGCTGATGCAGGGAGACGTGGCGACGGGCGTGCGAGAGGTGCGCGTGATTGGCAACACCATCTTTCACGTCATCCTGACGAGCGTTCAGCGCCGCGGCCAGGTGGACGGCTACGTCGCGGTCGTCCGAGACGTGACCGAGCAGGAGAAACTCGACCAGGCGCGCCGGGACTTCGTCAGCAACGTGTCGCACGAGCTGCGCACGCCGCTCACCACGGTGAAGTCGTACCTCGAGGTGATGCGCGATCTCGGCGACGACGAGGCGGAGACCAAGCGCGAGTTCCTCGAGGTCATTGCGCGCGAGACGGATCGCATGGTGCGGCTGACGCGGGACCTGCTCTTGTTGTCAGGGCTGGACCGGGGCGGCCCGCGCAGCGTGGAGATGAGGGCCATCCCGGTGCACGGCCTGCTCGAAGGCGTGGTGGAGCGGTTTCAGCTCCAGGCGGCGAAGCAGGAGCTGTCCCTTCGCGTTCACCTGCCGCAGCGCCGCGACGTGTGCGTGTACGGGGATGAGGACATGGTCAACCGCGTGCTGGACAACGTCCTGTCGAACGCGCTGAAATACACGCCGCCGGGCGGGCGGATCGAGGTGCGGGCGGACGTCACAGCGCAGCACGTGACCTTCATCATCTCGGATACCGGCATCGGCATTCCTCCCGAAGACCTGCCGCACGTCTTCGAGCGGTTCTACCGGGTCGAAAAGGGGCGAAGCCGCCGCGGCGGCGGCACGGGGCTCGGACTTGCCCTGGCGCGCGAGATGGTGGAGCGCATGGGTGGCGAGATCCGGATGGAGAGCGAACCGCAGCGAGGCACCACCGTGTACGTGACGCTGCGCCGCGCCGAGGAGGATGCCGTATGAGGACCTGGTGGCGGACGGCGAAGACGGTGATCCTCGCGCTGCTTGTCGCGGGCAGCGTCGTGCTGAGTTACGCCCTCTGGTCGGGCAACCTCCAGGGCGGCGCCGAGATCGGGCTGACGCAGACCCAGACCATCCCGTATTCCACCTCGCCCTCGCTCGCGTCCACCGTGCAGCCCTACGAGATCGACATTCGCGCCGGAGACGGATACACCGTCGCTCGGCCGGGGAGCGCCGCGTACGCCGCGTGGACCGGGCTCTTGATGGGGCTCAGGGCCGAGCGGCCAGAGCCCATCGCCGCAATGCCGACGGGTTCTCAGGTCAGCGTGGTGTTTCAATTCGGCATCCCGCTCGATCCGGCCGTCGGGAGGAGCTGGCTCGGCGATCTCGCCACGTCCGTCGGCGCCATCAACTGCCGCGCCATTGCGCTGAATGCCGGCCCTGGTTCCACGTGCACCGTGGTGTACGAAGGGATGAACGCAGCCGGCAAGCCGGAGCTCATCGAGGCCACGGCGTCGCTCCCGGCGTCCGCCTTGATGCGCCAGGCGCAGCACGATGTCGCCGAGGCGCCGTATGCAGCGTGGAGCGACTTCGAAGGCGAGAGCTTTGTCCCGGTGCGCGGGCGGATGACGAGCTACGTGTACGCGTTCACCGAACCCTCCATCATGCCGCTCGTGCAGTCGTTCTTCGTTAATCCACAGGCCCTCACCCGCATCCAGGAGAGCAAGGCCGTCACCATTTGGACGGACGGCAGCCGAGCCGTACAGGTGGATCGCGCCGCGCTCTCGCTGCAGTACGAAGACCCGAACGCCAGCACCGCGCCCGCTCACACCGAGGACTACATCGCCGCCATCGACTTCCTGCATGCGCATGGCGGAGGGCCGAGCCATCTCATCGGCTTCGACCTCGTCGGGATGCTGACCGTCAACCTGAACGGTCCCAGCTTCTCGTTCGCGCAGTACGTCGACGGATACCCCATCCTCTCGAACGGCGCCGATTACAACTTCGAAATTGACAGCGGACACGTGATGGAGTTCGATCGACCGCTCTGGGAACTGACGAAGCCTGTGCAGGCGTCTTCGGTGCCCGTCCTGGGCGCGGACGCCCTGGCGAAGGCGCTTGCAAAGGTCACGGGCGCGAAAACCGTCTCGCTCTCGACGTTTCACGTGGAACCCGGCTACTGGCCGTCCATGCAGGGAACGAAGCCCGGACAGATCCGCCTGCTGCCAGTCGACTACGTGACGAACGCGAGCGGCGGCGTGTGGGTCCTGAACGCGGCGACGGGCCAACTGATCGCGGGGGGATTGTCGTGAACTGGGAAGTCGCAAAGTCGTGGCTCATCGCGCTGTTTGCGCTGCTCGACGTGATCCTCGGATGGCTGTTGTACGAATCCCGCCAATTGGCGAGCGGCTACGCCGAGTCGCCCGCCGACGCCCTGGCGAACACCAAGACGCTTTTGGCCAACCAGGGATTCAGTCTGGCGACGTCCGTTCCGTCCGGGCAGCCAAGCCTCGTCACGTTCCAGGCGGATTTCGCCAACCCGCGCTGGTCCTCGCTCGAGCAGGCGGCGTTTCCCGGCGCAAAGGGCAAAGCCCAAATCGCAGGAGGAACGCTCACGACGAGCGAAGGCCAGATCACCGTCACCGGCCAGGGCACATGGGCGGTTCAGTACCAACCCCCGCTGCAGCTGTCGCCCAACCGCGGGCCGCTGGCCTACGTGTTCCGAGGCGCGGATTATGCGCCCGATCCCATCACGTCGGATCCGGTCCATGGCGTGTACTTCGAGGTCGTGAACGGATATCCCGTGTTCGATGCGGACGTGGTCACCGTGCAGGAAAAAGGCCAACTAATCGGCTATACTCAGACGTATATCGACCATGTTCAGCCGAATAGCTCTCCCAAACCGGTGATCAGCGCGCTCGACGCCCTGGACAGCTTCGCCGAGGCAGTGGACAAGACCGGATCCGGCCAGGTGAACAGCGTGGTGAAGGTCGATCTCGGCTACGCCCGCAAAATTCAGGTTGCTTCGGGCAGTCAGGCCATCCTCCACAGTTACTGGTTTCCGGTCTGGCGGATTGTGACTACGGCAGGTGTCTATTTCGTCAACGCGTTCACCGGCGAGGTGGAGATGCAGAACGCCTACTGAGTCCGCACGGCGCCCGTGCGCCGCGCGGGACGTGGGCAAGAGGAGGTGGGCGCGTGTACTTCTGCGTCCTGGCGAGCGGCAGCAATGGAAACAGCCTGTACTTGGAGTCGGGCGACACCCGCATCCTGCTCGACGCGGGGCTCAGCGGCAGGCAACTCGAGACGCGGCTGCGCGCCCAGTGCGAGCGAGAGCTGCGCGACCTCACGGCGGTCCTCATCACCCACGAGCACGACGATCACGTCAAGGGCCTGGTTCAACTCGCGAAAAAGTGCCAAGCTTCGCTGTACATGACCGAGGGTACATACGCCGGCCTGCCGGCCAAGGCGCGGTTGGACGAGCCGGACCGCGTCGTACATATTCGCGCGGGAGAACCGTTTGAGGTGGGCGGGGTGCGCATCACGCCGTTTGCCGTGTCGCACGACGCCGAGGAGCCCGTCGCGTTTCGCTTCGACACGGCGGAAGGCAGCCTCGCCGTGGTGACGGACCTCGGCTACGTCAGCGATCGGCAGCGAGAGCTGCTCCGAGGCTGCGACGTGTACGTGTTCGAGACGAATCACGATACGGAGATGCTCCGCGCGGGCCCCTATCCGTGGCATCTCAAGCGGCGCATTCTCGGCGACAAGGGGCATCTGTCGAACGTCGACGCGGCGTACGCGCTGATCGACATTCTGAGCGACCAGCCCTCGCACGTGTATCTCGCGCACCTGAGTGGGGAGAACAATCTGCCGGAACTCGCGGAATTGACGGTGGAGCAGATCGTGCTCGACGCGAGGCCCGAATTGGCGGATCGCCTTCGTCTGCACCGGACGAGCCGTCAGGCACCTTGTTCAGCGATGAAAATTTCCCGGGCAACCGTATGATGCCAGACCTTCCCGCTCACACTACCCTCAGCATATCGCGTCGATACATACGCGCGAGGGGGATGAGCTGTGAGGGGAATGCGCGAACATCGTCTGAAGCGCGCGTGGGTGATCGGGGCCGTGGCGCTCGTGTCGAGCGGCGTGGGAGTGGCCGCAGGGCTGGCTGCGTCGAAACTTGAGCCGGCCATCTCGGCGCCGGCGCGATCGCAACATGTGGTGCGGGCGATGGACATGGCGGCCGATCCGGGGGGCGTGGTGAGCCTGTCCACGGGCGTCACGCAGGCCGTCAAGCGGGTCGAACCTGACGTCGTCGGCGTGGAGAACTATCAACTCGTCTCCAACTTCTTCTCTCAGACGTCGAAGCTGCAGGCCACGGGCATCGGCACGGGCGTGATGTTTTACAAGGACAATCGGCACGCGTACATCGTGACGAACAACCATGTGGTGGAAGGCGCGGCGAAGGTGGATATCGTGGTGGACCCGGGCAAGCATCACGACGCGGATGTGGTGGGGACGGATCCGTACACGGATTTGGCCGTACTGCGCGTGCCGGCGTCGGTGTTTCGCGGCATCGAGCCGGTCACGTTCGCGGACTCGAGCCGCATCGAAGCGGGCGAACCTGCCATTGCCATCGGGACGCCGCTCGGCCTGGATTTTGCGGACACGGTCACGAGCGGGATTGTGAGTGCGAAGTCGCGCCTGATGCCTGTGCAGGACGAGGCGACGGGACAGACGCTCGACTATCAGACGGTGATCCAGACGGACGCCGCCATCAACCCGGGCAACAGCGGCGGCCCGCTGCTCAACATCCGAGGCGAGGTCATCGGCATCAACAGCTGCAAAATTGTGGCGCAGAATTTTGAGGGCATGGGATTCGCCATCCCGTCGAACGAGGTGAAGGTCGTCGCGAAGCAGTTGATGGAGAAGGGGCACGCTGTGCACCCGGCGCTCGGCGTAGAAGGCTACTCGCTCGCATCGCTTCCTCAGCAGATGTGGCCCGACGTTCCGGTGGACTACGGGGTGTGGGTGAAACGCGTGTCCTCGCCGGAGGCGCGCGCGGCCGGGATCAGGCCGGGGGACGTCATTGTCTCGTTCAACGGGCAGACGGTCCGAACGATGGCGGAACTCAGGACCGCGCTGTTTCAGACGCGCCCGGGCGACGTGGCGGCGGTGCGCGTGTATCGAGGCGACAAGTTGCTCGCGCTCAAGGTGAAAATTGGCCAGATGGGGACGAAGCTCACCACTGCACCGGCGCTCGACTTCGCTCGGTGAGGGATGGCGAGCATCGGCGGGTTGCTTGGCGTCCCCATAGGGAGGGGACGGACGTGCGGGTGGCCGTGGTGGCGGTGGGCAAAATTCGAGAAAAGTTCTGGCTGGAGGCGCTTCGCGAATACGAGAAGCGCCTTTCGGCGTACGTAGATCTGGAGATGGTGGAGGTGGCGGACGAACCGGATCGCGACGAGATGTCGCCCGGGGAGGTGGAGGCGCTCCTGTCGCGCGAGGCGGATCGCATCGAGCGATGGCTTCGCCCGAGGGACGGCGTGATCGCGCTCGACATCGACGGCGAGGCGCTGTCGTCTGAGGCCTGGAGCGAGCGTTACGACAGGCTGTGCGCCGCGGGTTACGGGCGGCTGGTGTTCGTGGTGGGGGGATCGCGTGGCTTGCACCCGAGGATCAAGCGGCGCGCGGCGTTCCGCTGGAGCTTTGGTCCCATCACCCTGCCGCACGCTTTGGCGCGCGTTGTCCTGTTGGAGCAGCTGTACCGCGGCATTCGGATCCTGCGCGGCGAGCCGTATCACAAGTGAGGGCAAGCCTCAGGGGCGTGTGCGAGCAAAGGCGGCTGGCCACGCGCCTGCAGGCGTGCGCCGCGCCGAGACGCAGAAGAGCCTCTTCACTCTCCGGCGAGGCTCGGGTTCTCCGGGGATCCGTGTTCCATGAGAAAGCTGTACAGAAGCTTCGACGCCTTCGTCTCGAACGCCGATTTCGGCGTCACGATGGAAAACGTCCGCTTCACGGGCGCGCACGGGATGGGAAGCGTGCGCAACATCCCCCAGGCGAGTTCTCGCGCCACCACCCAGCGGGAGAGGCACGCGAGGCCGAGGCCCGCGGCCACCGACTCCTTGATGACCTGGCTGCTCGTGTATTCGACAAGATCGCGCGGCTGAATGCCCAACTGGGTAAACAGGCGATCCGTCATCTCCCGCGTGCCGGATCCGGGCTCGCGAATGAACCAGGTGGCGCGCTCCAGCAGAGATCGATCCGGCGCTTCGGCGTACCAGGGCGACGCGGGGCTTGCCACCACCAGCATCTCGTCCTCCGCGAACGGCGTGAGCACCACCTCGTCCTCCACCACGTCCTGGCCTTCGACGATGCCGATGTCGAGCTGGCGCACCGCCACGGCGTGGGCGATGGTCTGGGTGTTGGCAATGGAGACGGACGGCTGCACGGCGGGGTATGCCTTGCGGAATCGGGCGATGACGTGCGGCAGCACGTATTCCCCGTAGGTCAGGCTGGCCCCCACGTGCACAGGCCCGGCCGGCATCTCCTGCATATCCGCGATGAGCCGTTCCATGCGGCGGTACAACGCGAGGATTTCCTTGGCGTGCTCGTATACGATTCGGCCGGCGGGATTCACCTGCAGCCGCCTGCGGCCGCGATCGATCAGGCGCACGCCGAGGCGTTGTTCGAGCGTCTGGACGTGCTGACTGATGGCCGGCTGGCTGATGTGCAACTTCTCGGCCGCGCGGGTGAAGCTGTTCTCCTCCACGACCGTGACAAACACTCGCAACTGCAGATCCACGCGCTTCACACCCCATGAAGATAAGTTTTGCTTATAGTCTACATCAAAAAGATGTATTTCCCCTAATGCAAGTCACCTCATACCATGGAAGTTGACATGAGTGGGAGGTGACGGAATGCACATCATACGTCAGTTCGGCGTCAACTGGTTCACGACCGTCATGGGCATCGGCATTGTCGCGGCGCTCACCTACACGTCGCCCATCCACCTGCCGTTCCAGCACGCGGTGGGGGAGATCTTGTTCATTGGCGTCAATGTGGTCTTCGTCTTCGCCTTTGCGATGTGGATTCTGCGCTGGCTGCTCACGCCCGACGCCGCCATCGACGATTTCCGGCATCCGGGTCGGGCGCTGTTTTACGGCGCGTTCGCGATGGGCATCAACGTCGTCGGCAACGATTACTTTCTCATCGGCACACATATGATGCCGAAGCATACCGCCATCGCCATCAGCTTCGCGATTTGGCTCGCTGGGGTCGCCGCATCCGTGTTCTCCGTCATCGTCGTGCCGTATCTGCTCTTCACAGAGCACAAGGTGGAGCGAGACGAAACCGTGGCGTCCTGGCTCATCCCACTCGTTCCTCCCATCGTGGCGGCGGCCACGGGCACCAATCTCATTCCGTACGCGGGGGGACCTGGCGCGCAGTTCTCCATGACGGCAGGCATCGTCGCCCTGTTCGGCATGACGTTCTTCCTGTTCATCATGACGAGCGCCTTGGTCTATTCGCGCCTCGTGTTTCACAGGCGGCTCAGCGGCCAAGAGGCGCCGACCTTGTGGATTGAGATTGGGCCCATCGGCATGGCGATGGGCACGTTCTGCGGCATTCCGCTGAACGCCCCTCACGTCTTCGGCCCCTACTTCGGCGGCCTGCGCGATCTCGGCGCTGTCTTCTCCATCGCCATGTGGGGCGTGGGCGTCTGGTGGATCCTCCTCTCGGCGCTCTACACGTTTCTGCACCTGACGCCGAAGGGCGACGGGCTGCCATTTCATCTGGGTTGGTGGAGCTACGTCTTCCCCATCGGCAGCTTCACCAACGGCACGTATGCGCTCCATCGCCTGCTCGGGCACCCGTTCTTCGCCGTGGCTGGCTTGGTGCAGCTCGGGATTTTGTGGCTGTGTTTCGCCATCGTCATCGTGCGCACGGTTCACGGCGTGGCCGCAGGCCACCTGATTCAGTGGCGGCGCGATCACGCCCATCGTCATGAACTCAAAGCGCGCCGCGCGTGATGGCGCAAAAGCTGGTCTTTTCGGCACCTCTTCCGGATCCAACAGACACTAGTCAAGCTGGTAGGATAAGCAGTATAATCGTTAGAGAACTCTTAGGAATCCGCGTTGACCGACGGCACGCCTTGTGCCGCCGGATCGGCGGGATTTTGCGTGTTTACCTCTGCGTCCGCCCCGAAAGGCCCGATGAAATGGTCCGGTGGGGACTTTTTATGTTTCCGAATGGGATGGGGAGTCCTGGTGCATTCACGTTCTCCGCAATCCGGTGACGAAAACGGTCTGCAAGCGCGTCAGCTCGAAGATTGGCTCGTCCGGGAAGCGCCTCTCGCGGTCTTCGGCGTGGATCGGGAGAACCGCGTGAACCTCTGGTCCAGCCCGGCCGCGCGCATGCTGGGATGGGAACTGGACGAGATTTTAGGCGGTCCAGCTCCCTTCTGGTGGGCGGATGGCGATTTCGAACGCTATCTGGGCGAGATCGAGCAACGCGGCCGCGTGAACGGCCGCCTGGTCAAATGGCGGACGAAGGCGGGAGCCGCCTTGGAGTCGGAGACGTGGGCGTGGTCATCCGGCTCGGGAGGACTCGTCTTCGTGGTGACGGATCACGTCCGGGATACGGAGATGTACGCCGAAGTGGCGCAGTCCAGAAACTTCATCGAGCGCATCGCGGACGCGGCGGACATCTGTCTGTTTGCCTACGACGTCGCCTCGAATCGGCTGATCTACGCTTCCAACGCGTGCGAGGCGATGTCCGGCTATTCGAGCGACGAACTCGTGAAGGACCCGCACCTGTGGCTCTCCTTGGTCCATCCGGACGATCTCGCCCTCGCCACCGAACCCGTTCGCACGGGGTCCGGCGCGCGCAGCGAATACCGCATCCGCCATCGGAACGGAACCGAGCGGTGGGTGGCGGTCCACTTGTATCCGCGCTTTGGCCCCGACGGCCGCGTCACCTACCTCGAGGGGCTCGCGATGGACATCACGGACCGCAAGGTCCATCAGGTGGAACTGCAGCGCCTCGCTTTCACCGACGCCCTGACGCGTCTACCCAACCGCCAGCAGTTCGAGCACGATCTGCGCGCGGCGGTGGAACAGGCCGAGCGGCGGGGCGAAAAGCTCGCCGTCTTTCTCCTCGACTTCGACGGCTTCAAATACGTGAACGACACCTTCGGCCATCAGTTCGGCGACGCGACGCTCAAGGCCATCGCCGAGCGCCTGCAACAGACCCTCCGCGGCCGGGCGAAGGTGTACCGCATGGGCGGCGACGAATTCACGGTGATTCAGGCCGGGATCGCGGGAGAGGAGGATGTGCGGGAAACCGCAGCCCGCTGTCTGGACGCGTTTCGCGAACCGCTCCAGGTCATGGGCGAATGGATACCGATGGGCATCAGCATCTGAGCGGCCATCTATCCGGACCACAGCCGCGACGTCGATACGTTGCTCCGGTATGCGGACATCTCGATGTACGCGGCCAAGGAGCAGGGCGGGCACCGGCTGTGCCTGTACAGCGAGAGTGGGGACAGCGCCATCCACAACCGGCTCCTCCTCCACAACGCGCTCGCGAAGGCGTTCGATCGCGGCGAGTTTTCACTCGACTATCAGCCGATCTTCGACGTGCGCCGAGGCGTGTGGGTGGGCGCCGAGGCGCTCCTGCGCTGGCACTCCCCGGAGTTTGGGTTTGTTCCGCCGGCGGTGTTTGTTCCGTTCGCCGAACAGTGGGGAATGATGCAGCAAATCGGCGCTTGGGTGCTCCAGACGGCCTGTGAGACCGCCGCTCGGTGGCAGAGGCAGAACCTCCGCCTGCGCGTGTCGGTGAACGTGTCGCTGTCTCAGATGGCCGATCCGCGGTTTTTGGACGGCGTGGCGGATGCCCTCCGGCGCGCCCAGCTGCCCCCAGATCACCTGCAGCTCGAGGTGCATGCGAGCCTGCTCGCGCAATACGCAGATCTCATCGGCGATCTCGCCCAGGACCTCGATCGCATGGGCGTGTCCGTCGCCATCGACGATTTCGGGCACGGCGAGGCGGTGCTCGCGGCGCTGTCGGCCGGATCGTACGACGCCATCAAGCTGCACCCGTCGCTGTTGTCGATGGCGCCCGAGGGCGAGCGCCAGGAACGCCTGATGGCCGGCGTGGTCCGCCTCGCGCACGATCTCGGCATGCGCGCCATCGCGGAAGGGGTGGAGCGGCGGGAGCAGGAGATGCTGCTCGCGCGCACCGGATGCGATGAGATGCAGGGGTTTTGGAAGGCGCGCCCGGCGTCCGCCGAGGACCTCGCCGATTGGAGCAAGCGAATCGCCGCCGAGGAGGGGGACACCGTCTGAGCGCGCGTCAGAAGTTCGAATTTCTCGACCGAAAGCCGGCCCACATCTGTTCCGCTGCGTTTCGCAGTTCCTGAGGCACGAGGGAGAGCCTGCGCTCCGCGTCTCCGTAGCCAATCTCCTTGGCGCCTGCCTCCAGTTTCTCGAACACGGCGTCTGCGAAGTCGTCGACCGGCACGCCGAAGGTGTGAAGGCCCGGCCCGCCGAGATCCGTGTTGACCGCAGGCGGGACAATTTCGACGACCTCCACGGACGCGCCCTGAAGCTGCAGGCGAAGCGACTGGGTAAACGACCGCAGGGCCGCTTTCGTGGCGCTGTACACCGGCGCCCACGCCGCAGGTGCCAGCGCGAGGCCCGACGTCACGTTGACAACGGCCGCACGAGGTCGCTCGAGCAAGTGCGGCAACGCGGCCAAGGTCAGATGCACGGGGGCATCAAAGTTGATGGCGATCTCGCGCTCATAGTGCTCCCAGGGCTCCGACGCGCGCCGCACGTTGATGTGCTGCTGAATGCCCGCATTATTGACGAGCACGTTCCAGTCGGGATATGTCTCGTTCATGTACGCCAAGAGGCGCAATCGCTCCTCCGGCCGCATGACGTCGCAGCGCACCGTGATGAGATCCGGGTAAACGGCCTTCGCCTCGTCGAGCTTCTCCTGCCGGCGCCCGCAGATCACCACCCGGTTGCCGCGCGCGAGAAAGCGGGCGGCGAGTGCGAGCCCAATGCCGTTCGATCCGCCCGTCACGAGGATCGTATTTCCGTTCCATTCCACGTGCGTTCACTCCCAGCGAAGTTCCGTGTCGAGTCACGATTCCGCGTCGAGGGTCATCTTCGTCAGCAGATACAAAAGCTGCATGCCCCCGATCATGCCCAGACCCAAGAGGATCATGAGCGCCAGCTTGGAGCCAAAAAGGCCCGTCAGGATGGCGCCGCCCATCGTGCAGATGGTGAACAGGCCCACGCCGAGCACGGTGTACAGCGTCACCGGCCGATCCCGCCGCGCGCCTGCGGAGGCCCACTCAAAGCCCGCGGCGCGCCAGGATGTGCGCAGGAGAAAGCGGCCCTGAGCTTCGGAGGCGCGGCCCGAACACTCCGACGCGCGCGGCGCCTCTTCGGTCTGCGTGGTGGCCGTCTCTTCATAGGCTCCTTCGAAATGAAGGAGGAGATCGTAGCGCCTGCGCGCCTCCGGCTCGGACAGCGTGCGATACGCGTCCTGCACACGCCGGAAGTGGCGCTCGGCGGTGGCGCGATCGCCTTCGTGGACGTCCGGATGCCAATGCTTCGCAGCTCGCCGATAGGCCGCTTTGATCTGCGGCAACGTCGCGTTTCTCGGCACGCCGAGGATCTCGTAATGCGTGAGGGCCAACGGGGCCTTGCATTTGCCGCAGCGGCAGAAAAAGCCGTGATCTAAGCGAATGCGGTTGACCGCCCGGCAGGACGCGCATTGCTTCATGACGATCCATTCGCTCACGCGGAGCCCACGCCTTTCGCCAGAAGAATGGCATTCTACGCCCATTGTACCACGCTTCGTACACAGAACTGAAACAATTTCCACTCCAGGCGCTTGACTCATACACCTAAATAGGTTAAATATACATAGTGGTTAAAAGGTCTAATCTCTAAAATGATCGCGGTGCATGGAAACGGCGCCGAGATCGAAAAGAGATATGAGGAGGAGATGTACAGCATGAGCGCAAACGCGAACCCCACGCCGAACAATTCCGGCACCACGTTCCGCAGGATGATCCTTGTGAACTTGATCATCCTCATCGTGCTGATCGCTGCGGCCATCACGGGCTACTACTTCTACAACCAGTCGACGTTGTATCTCAAGACGGACGACGCGCAGGTCGCAGGCACCCAGATTGTCGTGTCCGCGCCGGCGAGCGGCAAGCTCATCAACTGGCAGGGCACCAACGGCTCGACGTTCAACGCAGGCGACGAGATCGGCGAGATTCAGACCCAGGTCGGCAACAAGACGGTCGACGTGCCGATTGACATGCCGGCCAACGGCACCATTGCGCAGAACGAGGTCATGAACAACGAATTCGTCGCCGCGGGCACGCCGCTTGCGTACGCGTACGACATGAACCACCTGTACATCGTGGCAAACATCAAGGAGACTCAGTTGCAGAACGTCAAGGTGGGTGATCAGGTGGATGTCTGGGTCGCCGGTAAGGCGGGCTCCATCAGCGGCACGGTGACGCAGATTGGTGACGCAACGGCGAGCACGTTCTCGCTGCTTCCAAATCAGAGCACCACGGCGGACTACACGCCGGTGACGCAAGTGGTTCCGGTGGAGATTTCGATTGGCACCACGGCGGGCAGCGGCTTGGTGCCTGGCATGAGCGCGACGGTTCGCATCCACAAGTAAGAGGTGAGGCGTATGTCGAACGATTCGCTGCAACCGACCGCATCCCAGGCGGTCGTGCCGGCCTCGCCCAACGCGCCGAGTCACGCGCCAAGCGGTGAGGCGGCGCACGGACATCCGCATCGGACACCCATTATGATCGTCATGATCTTTGGGGCGTTCGTCGCGATCTTGAACCAGACGCTGCTCAATGTGGCCCTGCCGCACCTGATGTCGGCGTTCAACGTCGACGCCAACACGGTGCAGTGGCTTTCGACGGCGTACATGTTGACGAATGGCGTGCTCATCCCCATCACCGCGTTCTTGATGGGGACGTTCACCACGCGGCAGCTGTTCATCTCGGCCATGTCGCTCTTTCTTGTGGGTTCGTTTCTGTGTGCCATCGCGCCGAGCTTTGGCGTGATGGTGTTCGGGCGCATCGTGCAGGCGTCCGGCTCCGCGGTGATGATGCCGCTGCTCATGACGGTGATTCTCGAGCTGTTCCCCCCGCAACAGCGCGGGCGGGCCATGGGCACGATGGCCATCGCGATGTTCTTCGCGCCGGCCGTGGGTCCGACCCTCTCGGGTTGGATTGTCACCAACTGGTCATGGCGCTGGCTGTTCTGGATTATCATTCCGCTCGCGTTCATCGACATCGTCCTGGCGGTGGCCGTGCTGCGCAATGTGGCGAAGCCCGTGCGGCCCAAGCTCGACGTCCCGGGCTTCTTGCTCTCTATCGTCGGGTTCGTCAGCCTGCTCTATGGCCTGAGTGAAGCGGGGAGCAAGGGCTGGGGCAACACCATTGTCGAGGTCTCGCTCATCGTGGGCGGCGTGTTCCTGGTGTTCTTTATCCTGCGCGAGCTGACCGCGAAGGAGCCGATGTTGGATCTGCGCGTGTTCAAATACGACGTGTTCACCATGACCACCATCGTGGGCTGCATCGTGAACATGGCGATGTTCGGCGCGATGATCCTGATGCCCATCTATCTCCAGGACATCCGCGGCTATACCGCTTTACAGTCCGGTCTGATGATGCTGCCTGGGGCCATCCTGATGGGCATCATGTCGCCCATCTCCGGCGCCATCTTCGATCGCGTCGGCGCTCGCCCGCTCGCGGTGGTGGGACTCGCCATCACGACCGTGACGACGTGGGAGTTCACGAAGCTGAACGCGCAGACCGGATATGGCCACATCATGCTGCTTTACACGGTGCGGATGTTCGGCATGTCGCTGCTCGCGATGACGGTGCAGACCGCCGGCCTGAACCAATTGCCGCGGCATTTGTACCGGCACGGCACGTCGGCCGCCAACACGGCGCGCACGGTGGCCTCGTCAGTCGGCACCGCGGTGCTCGTGACCATCATGACGGATCGCTCGAAGGTGCACTATGCGAACTTCCAAAACACGGTGACGGTCAATAATCACTACATCTACACGATGTATCAGACTATCGTGGAGTACTTCATGATCCACCTGCACAACTCGCTGCAGGCGGCGGAGGAGCTGGCCCGGTACGTGCTCTACGGCCTCGCGGAGCAGCAGAGCACCATTATGGGCATCAACGATGCGTTCTGGTGGGCGACGTGGGGAAGCTTCATCGCGTTTGTCCTGGCGTTCTTCATCCGCCGGCCGAAGCTTGCGCAGGCGGCCGCGGCCGGTGCAGGCGCGGTGACCGTGGGGCGGGCGCAGGCGGAAGCGGCATCGACCGCGTCGCAGCCCGCTGCGCTGACCGGCGCGCCGCACGCGGAGGGCCCGGTGGAGCAGGCGCTGGGACACGATATCCAGATTGCGGACAGCGTGGCCGAAGCCGAGGAAGTAGTGGATGCGGAGCCCGAGGCGTCTGCGCAGCAGGATGACGCGGAGACGTCCGAGTCGCCAGGCGACGAGGAATCGGGCACGGACTCGCCCACGGACATCGAGGACGAGCCGCAGCCCGTGAAGTGAAATTCGGAGCCACACGGGACATATGGAGCCACAGGGGCAAAAGCCCTTGTGGCTCTTGTCGCGGTCACGCCTCTCCGAGCGCGAACTCCAGCAGCAGGCAGATCTCGTCCTCCCGGCGCTGTCGCTTGGTGGCAAGTGGAGGCGCGTGATTTTCACGCGCGCCTGGGGTACAATGGATATGCTTACGAGTGGTATCCTGCTTACAAAAGCAAAGAGAAATGAGTGGAGGGAATGCACATGCCTGTCACGACGGAGAAGGGACTTCTTGCGGCCATTCGAGATCGCCGGTCGATTCACACGGTTGGAAAGAAGTCTCCCCTTGGCGATCAGGAGCTGGAGAAGATTCTCGCGGACATCGTGAAGCACATGCCGTCGGCGTACAATTCGCAGTCCACGAGGCTCGTGCTCCTGTTGGGCGCGGCGCACGAGAAGTTTTGGGACATCGTCCAAGACGTGATGCGCGCTGTGGTCGCTCCCGATCAGTTGGATGCGGTCGCCGCCCGGCTCGCCGGATTTCGCGGCGGCTACGGCACCGTGCTCTTCTTCGAAGATCAGGCCGTGATCGAGTCGTTCCAGCAAAAGTTCCCGGCCAATCAGGACAAGTTCCCCGTCTGGGCCGAGCACACGAACGCCATGCACCAATACGCGGTCTGGGTGGTGCTCGAGGCGTACGGATACGGTGCAAGCCTCCAGCACTACAACGTCGTCGAAGATCGCGTCAAGGCGGAGTGGAAGCTGCCTGAGACGTGGCGGCTCGTGGCGCAGATGCCGTTTGGATCGCCGGAGAATGCGCCGCGCGAAAAGCAGGTGCAACCGGTGGAGGAGCGGTTCAAGGTCTTCAAGTGAGGCACCGCCCCCGCAGGCCGCGTCGGCTGCGGGGGCGAGTTGTTTCAGCGCCATCGGAGCCAGACGCGCATTTCGCCCTGTCCCCGGTTTCCCCAGAGGAAGTACGGGATGGCGCGAAGCCTCACCTTGTGCTCCCGGCGGGCCTCCTCGGTTGCCGGTTGGTACAGGGCGCCGTCCCTAAACGCGGCGTCGTCGCGCCGATATGCGTCGCATTCCAGCGCCACGGCGTCCACGCCTGCAATTCGGCAGGGCACCTCCGCGATCGGTGCGCCGAGATCGACCGACAGCGCGGCGAGATTGGGGCCGTGATCGGCCTCTTCCACGCAGTAGACGAGCGGGCCGCGTTCGATGGCCACCATGCCGCTTACGGCGCGGAGCTCCGGATGGCCGACGACCCATCGCGCCTCCATGGGGAATTCGAGCGCCACCTCGTCGCCGTTTGCGAATTCGCGCTCGATCACGGCATACCCGTTCTCCATGCACACCTCGCTTCTTGCGAGAGGCTGGCCATTCACTCGAACGCTCGGTTTTCCCGCGCACCAACCTGGGATGCGGACGGCGATGGCGAAGCGGCGAGGCCCATGGCTCACGGACATGCGAAGGGACATCTCGCCTCGCCACGGCAGGCTCGACGCCAGCGCCACCTGCGCTCGCGAGCCATCCAGATCCCACTCGACGGAGCTGCCGATGTGAAGGTGGACGTACAGCGTCCGATGCGCTTCGTGCCACGAATACACGTAGTCCCCGAGGCTCATCAGAAGGCGTGCCACGTTCGGCGGGCAGCACGCGCAGCCAAACCAGGCCTGGCGCGTCGGCCGGACATGTCTGCGGTCTGGATTCTCCTCATTCGCGCGCGGCCACACCTCGAGCGGATTCACATAGCAGTAGTGCTTGCCGTCCTGCGCCATGCTGCCGATGACCGTGTTGTACAGGGCGCGCTCCATGACGTCGGCGTACTCAGACCGCGGCGCGAGTTCGAGCATGCGCTTGGCGAAGAAGATGAGGCCCACCGAGGCGCACGTCTCCGCATACGCCGTCTCGTTCGGGAGATCGTAGTCAAAGGTGAACGCCTCGCCCTGATGGGTCGATCCGACGGCCCCGATGATGTACATCTGGCGCCGCGTGACATCTTCCCACAGCCGCTCGCACGCCCTCGCCAGCGTCTCGTCGCCCGTGAGCCGCGCGACGTCCGCCATCGCCGTGTACATGTACATCGCGCGCACCGCGTGGCCCACCGCCACATCCTGCTCGCGCACCGGTTTGTGCGCCTGATGGTAGGCGAGGTCCGGCTCCTTCATCCACGGCCACCAGAACGACTTTCTCCCTCTCCGCTCCCATTCTTCGAGGAAGAAATTCGGCTCCGTGCCGCGGGCGTCGAGGAAGTAGCGGGCGAGATCGAGATAGCGCTTCTCTCCAGTTACGCCGTAGAGCTTCACGAGTGCCAGCTCAATTTCCTGGTGCCCATCGTAGCCGTGAATCTGGCCTTCACCAGGCCCGAACGTGTCGGCGATGAGGTCCGCGAAGCGGCACATGGCGTCGAGCAGCTTGCGCTTGCCCGTCGCCTCGTAGTAGCTGACGGCTGCCTCCATCATGTGCCCCGCGCAGTAGAGCTCGTGACAGTCCATGAGATTCGTGAAGCGCTTGCCCGGCTCCTGGATGGTGAAATACGTGTTGAGATACCCATCCGGCTGTTGCGCCGCCACGACCAGGTCGATCACGTCGTCCGCCATTCGCTCGAGTTCTGGATCGCGCTTCGTCTTCAGCGCGTGGCCGACGGCCTCCAGCCACTTCGCCACATCGCTGTCCTGAAACGGCATGCCCGTGAACTCGCCGGTCTCCAAGCCTGCGGCGATGCGGAAGTTGCGGATGGCTCCAGTCAGCCCCACGCCGGGGACGCGATCGTTCAGGATCTCGTATTGATACGGGAGCACGGTCTCGCGCACGAGTTGTTGGTAGCGAGACCAGAAGGGGGAGTGGAGTTGTACGGATAAGTGAGGTCGCGGCTTCGACGGCTCTGGTGGCACCGAGAAACACCCTCTCTGCGGAGATGTATGCGCTTTCGTTGAAGAAACGTAGAAAAGTTATGCGAATGTGTTGATGATAGCATGCGGATGGGCAGGTGGGTAGATGGGCGTATCGATGACTCGATCACGGCGCTAGGTCCAGTTTCGATGGGCCGGTTGGCAGACGGCGATGTGCCCGCCGGGCGGCCTCGCCGCACACAAGGCTTGCTACGAGCGCTAGCGCCGCGAAGACAGGCGCCAAGCGTGGATGCCATGCGTAGAGATAGCCCGCGATGGCCCCGGACGGCGAACTGGAGAGCAAAATCAGCACGTTCAGGACCGCAAGCATGGTCGAGCGTTCGGCGTCGTCCATGGCGTTTGCCACGAGCGACTCCACGAACGGGTTGGCGAACACCGTGCCAGCGGCGGAGAGCACTGTTGCGATAATCGTCGGTGCAAATGTCCTCGGCGCTGAGATCGCCAGGAGAATCGTCGCCGCGGTCAAGAGCCCGATGCCGGCCTGCATCCAGTGGTAGCCGTGATCGTCTTGAAAACGCCGCGCGAACGTCGCGAGGCAGACGGCCATGACGAGCGACGAAAGGGCTGGGAGCAGGCCCATGAAGGACGGCGGGATGTGGAGGGCGTCCATTTGGTACGCCGTGACGAAGGTGGTTCGGATGGAGATCTGCACGTTCCACATGACGTAGACGCCAAACAGCCACATCAGCGTACGGTTGCGGGACAGGGCTTTGATAGCCGCACGAATCCGGTGCCACTCGTGTCGAGGATGGAGCCGTCTCGTCTCGGCCATTCGCATAAGACCGATGCTCGTCTCGCGAAGTCCTCGGTGGCGAATGGCGATCATCGCGGTCATGCTCGCGAAGGCGTAGAGGTAAAGCAAACGCGTGCCAAGGACCACGCCTGTGCGATGGATGAGCCAACCCGCGATGGGCGAGAAGAACCCAGCGACGGTCGCGACCACCTGGAGCGCGGTGAATACGCGCGAGCGCATATTGGCGGAGGTGTCCTCCGTCAGGAGGCAATACCACGCCGTGGTTGAGATGCGCTGAAAGCCGTTGAGGAAGAAGGCGAGCGCGAAGCCCCACCAGCTGTGCGATACGGCCCAGAGCAGTGTGGCGCAGGACCAGCTGACGAGATCGACCACCCAAAGTGCCTTTTTGCGCCCCATGCGATCCGTCACGTATCCGCTCACCAGCGCGGAGAGCATTTGAACGACGAGGTTCATGGTGGTGAGCCAGCCGAGATCGACGCTGGTGAGCCCGAGTTGCAACATGTAGACGGACGCGTATGTGGTATACATGTTGTAGGGGATCACGAAAAGCGGCTCTGCGATGACGCAGGTTCGGGGGTTTTGGGGCATAGGAGTCTTCAACGTCGTCACCCTCATGGTGGTATGCTACCGTGTCGAGTGGTGTCCCAGGGTGCGAAGGAACGAATACGGTTTCGCTTCCAAGGCACCATCCTCAATCTATCGAATGTGAAGGCGAACGACCAATCCATAGAGTGGGAAATGGTGATGTGAGCATGGCTTCTCCCGCCAAGTACGTCATGGTCAAAGAGCAAATCCGGGAGTGGATCCGCACGGGGAAGGTGAAACCCGGGCAGAAGATCTACTCGGAGAACGAACTCATCAAGATGTTCCGCGTCAGCCGGCATACGATTCGGCAGGCGGTGGGGGATCTCGTGCACGAGGGGCTTCTGTACCGGGAGCAGGGTGCCGGGACGTTCTGCGCCTTTCCGCAGGAGGAGCGGGTGTCGGGGGAGAGCCAGGAGGCGCGCAGGTATATTGGCGTCATCACAACGTACATCTCGGATTACATTTTTCCGACCATCATCCGCGGCATCGAGTCGTACGTGACGAACAAGGGGTACTCGCTGATTCTGGCTTGCACGTACAACAACCTGTCGAAGGAAGCGCAGTGCCTCGAGTCGATGCTGCAGCGCCCGATTGCGGGGCTGATTGTGGAGCCGACGGAGTCGAGCACGTACAATCCGAACATCCGGTACTACCTGGAGTTGGAGCAGCGAAAGATCCCGTATGTGATGATTAACCAGTACTATCCGCAACTCGATCCGCCGCACATCATCATGGACGACAAGAAGGGCGGTTGGATGGCGACGCACCACCTCTTGGAGCTCGGGCATCGGAAGCTGATGGGGATCTTCAAGACGGACGACTTGCAGGGCGTGTATCGGATGCAGGGGTTCATGGACGCGTGCCGGGAGGCGGGGGTGTCGGTGAAGCCGGAGTGGCTGATCACGTACCGGACGGAGGAGTTGGGCGAGGAGGTTGTGCGTCGGGTGCGGGCGGAGTTGGAGCGCGAGGAAGAGCGGCCGACGGGGATTGTGTGCTACAACGACCAGTTGGCGGTGAAGGTGCTGGACGTGCTGCGGGAGCTCGGGATCCGGGTGCCGGAGGAGATGTCGCTGGTGGGGTACGACGACTCGTACCTGGCGGAGGCGACGGAGATCAAGCTGACGACGGTGGAGCATCCGAAGACGCAGATGGGGCTTGACGCAGCGAAGTGGGTGATGCGTGCCATTGAGCGCGGGAAGCGCGACGCTGAGGAACCGGGGTCCATCGTGTACGAGCCCAAGCTGGTGGTCCGTGGATCGACCAGACGAGTGACAGACTGAACTCTCGGTGGTGTCTGCAGAAGACTTGGTACCTAGATGAAATGTGCGTACAAATACGAAAAGCTCTTGAGTGCAAGCTCGGTCTTGTGGTAGGATGCAGACGTGAATCCGGTTTCACCGCACAAGCCGGGTTTTGTTTGATTCAACTTGTACGGATATGCGTACAAGATAGCAGGGGGTGATGTGCTTGGCTCGGACCTTGCTGGAAGCCAGGGGAATTCGAAAAGAGTTCCCGGGTACTGTGGCGCTCGACAATGTCTCATTCGAGCTTTTTGAAGGCGAAATACATGCGCTGATGGGCGAAAACGGGGCGGGAAAATCTACGTTCCTCAAAATTGTCACAGGAGCTCTGCAACCTGACGCAGGCGAAATTCACATTGCCGGCCGTCCGGTAAAGCTACACTCCCCGGTGGATGCTCGCCGCTTGGGGGTCGCGATCGTTCATCAGGAGTTGAGTCTGTTTCCCGATATCTCCGTCATGGAGAACATTCTCGTGGGGCAGGCGCCGACCCGAATGGGGCTCATGAGACGTCAACAGATGCATGAGGTCTGCGAGCGCTACCTCGAGAGGTTTCACGTGGGCTTCTCTCCGACGGATGTCGTGAAGAATTTGAGTGTCTCCCAGCAGCAAATTGTAGAAATTGTGAAAGCGCTTGTGACGGACGCGGATGTGTATATCTTCGACGAACCCACGTCTGCACTGAGTGTAGAGGATGCTTCTCGCCTGTTTGACGTGCTAAGGGAGTTGAAGTCCAAAGGCAAGGGTGTCATTTACGTGAGTCACAAGTTCGACGAGATCTTCCAGCTTTCAGACCGCATCACCGTGTTTCGAGACGGTGCGCTCATCGGAACCGTTCAAACCTCCGAAACGGACTCGGACGAAGTCATTCGCATGATGGTGGGCCGCTCCATCGAGCGGATTTACCCAGATAAGGGGAAGCCGGAAGCTCGCGTCTTGCTCAAGGTGCAGAATCTGAATGCCGGTCCGAAGTGCAGGAATGTGTCTTTTGAGCTTCATAAGGGCGAGATTCTTGGTGTGTTCGGCCTCGTCGGGTCTGGGCGAACGGAAATGATGCGTGCACTCGCGGGGATCGATCCGAGGACGTCTGGGGAAATCGTGATGGATGGACATCCCGTTCGGATCCACACGATCCAGGACGCGATGCGACATGGCCTGTACTACCTCACGGAAGATCGGAAGGAACAAGGTCTTTTCCTGAAAATGTCGATCCGTGACAACGTGGCGGTTACACACCTAGATCATCTTTCAACGCGGGGGTTGCTGCAGCGCGGTCGGGCTAGGGATCTCGCGACATCCGTCATCCGGGATCTCCGGGTGAAAGCGAAGGACGACGAGCAGCTTGTCGGAAGTCTGAGCGGCGGCAACCAGCAGAAAGTCATGATAGGAAAATGGATATCGCGTCAGCCGCGAGTCCTCATCTTGGATGAGCCTACGCGAGGTATTGACGTGGGTGCAAAAGCGGAGATTCACCAGTTGTTGCGAAGGTTGGCCAACGAGGGCATCGGCATCATCGTGATTTCGTCGGAACTGCCTGAAATCGTGGGGCTCAGCGACCGCGTGATGGTCGTCCACAACGGTACCGTGGCAGGTATCCTAAGTGGATCGCAAATGAATGACGAAACCATCATGGAGTACGCATCTGGCTTGCACAAGGAAACTGCTGTGGGGTGAGAACATGCAACCAGTGGACACCGCTCCCGTCAATATCGACAAAGAACGCGAGACGTGGCTTCGGAGAGTCGCGCGTATTCGAGAACTTACTATTGTCCTCGTGATCGTGGCTCTCTGCATCATTCTGTCCTTCATGTCGTCGTCATTTCTGAGTGTTGATAACATCGTCACGACGATTTTGAGCATCGTCATGACAGCCATTGTATCGGTGGGCATGACAGTGGCACTCGTGTCCGGAGGGTTCGACCTCTCGGTCGGCTCCGTGATGTCCATGGCAGGTGTGGTCACGGGAAGCTTGGCATTAAATGGTGTGAACATTTGGCTGGCGGCGATCTTTGGTCTGTTGGCCAGCCTGTGCTCCGGGCTGATTACAGGTCTATTTATCGGCAAGGTCAAGATCAATCCGTTCATCATGACCCTCGGTATGCAGGGCGTGGTTCAAGGTGTGGCTTACGTCGTGACCCAGGGTGCGCCGTTGTCCGTCACGGGTGTACCGAAGTCGTTTCTCTACCTTGGTCAGGGCAATTTGCTGGGCATTCCCGTTCTCATCTGGATTCTGGCGGTCGTGGTTGTTGTCTCCGACTTCATCATGAGGCGTGCAGTCGTTGCTCGTAAGGTGTACTACATCGGCAGCAACGAAGCGGCTGCGTACTTGTCTGGTATTCGAGTCTCCAAGGTAAAGGTTTGGATCTACATTTTCACCGCTCTATTGGCGGGCATCGCGGGAATTCTGACACTCTCGCGGTTCAGCGTAGCTGCACCGACCGCTGGGCAGGGTATGGAACTTCAGGCCATTGCTGCGTGTATCATCGGCGGTGCCAGCTTGACGGGAGGTGAGGGTACCGTCCTCGGAGCACTGCTCGGTAGCGTGCTCGTGGGCATCGTAAATGATGCGTTGGTGCTGTTGAACGTATCCGTTTATTGGCAGAGCCTTGTTACAGGCTTCGTTCTGATTGCTGCGGTGACGTTAGACGTCCTGACCCACAGGAAAAAGGCAAATTGACGAGAGCTTAAGAAGGGGGTACGCTCATGAAACGGTTCAACTGGAAATCGGGAAAGAAATACGCGGCGGTTGCGGCAGCTGCTGCGTCGATCGTCTTGGCTGCGACGGGTTGCTCGACAGGCGGCGGAAACTCGTCCACTTCGTCCGGTTCGACGGGTGGCAGCTCCTCAGCGTTCCAGGGTTCATCGAGCGAAACGTACTACATGGTGACGTTCTTGTCAGGTATCGAGTACTGGAAGGGATGCTTCGCCGGCATGCAGGCAGCCGCCAAAGACCTTGGCGTGAAGGCGGTATTTACTGGAGCTCCTCAGTATGATATCAACCAAGAAGTTACGACCATGCAACAGGTCATCGCGAAACATCCCGCGGGTATTCTGGTAACGTCTATCAACGCTCAGGCTATGACGCCTGTCATCAACCAAGCCATTGCGGCAGGTATTCCTGTCATTAGCTTCGACTCGGACGCGCCTCAAAGCAAGCGGTACGCGTACCTCGGAACCAGCAACATCGAAGCGGGGCAGAAGGCCGCGGATTATCTGGGACAAGCTCTCGGTGGTCACGGCGAAGTGGCAGTCATCACCACGCCGGGAGAGCTGAACTTGGACCAACGCGTACAGGGCTTCAAAGACGAAATGGCCGCGAAGTATCCGGGGGTCAAAGTCGTCGCCGTCCAGAACGGCAACTCTGATCAAATCAAAACCGCTCAAGTCACGTCTGCGTTGCTGCAGACCTATCCAAATCTTGCGGGTATCTTCTGCACCGAGGCCGACGAAGGTACCGGCGCTGCGACCGCCGTGCAGGAGGCAGGAAAGACAGGCACGGTGAAGATTGTCTCGTTCGATACAGACAAGGCGACGCTGAACGCGATCAAGAGCGGACAAATCACTGCCACTGTCGCGCAGGGCACATGGAACATGGGCTTCTGGGGCCTCATGGATTTGTTTGCGATTCATCACAACCTTGTGCATCCTGTCGCCAATTGGCAGCAGTCCGGTGTTGATCCCGTACCGCCTGAAGTGGATACTGGCGTGACGATCGTGACGAAGAGCAACGTGAATGCGTACTTGCAACAATAAGAACTGTTCAAATGTACAAAGCTGGAACAAAGGGATGCCTTCCGGCATCCCTTTTTTACAAGGGGGGGTGACGCATGCCGGGAGATGGAAAGGCCAAGTACGTCATGGTCAAAGAGCAAATCCGGGAGTGGATCCGCACGGGGAAGGTGAAACCCGGGCAGAAGATCTACTCGGAGAACGAACTCATCAAGATGTTCCGCGTCAGCCGGCATACGATTCGGCAGGCGGTGGGGGATCTCGTGCACGAGGGGCTTCTGTACCGGGAGCAGGGTGCCGGGACGTTCTGCGCCTTTCCGCAGGAGGAGCGGGTGTCGGGGGAGAGCCAAGAGGCGCGCAGGTATATTGGCGTCATCACGACGTACATCTCGGATTACATTTTTCCGACCATCATCCGCGGCATCGAGTCGTACGTGACGAACAAGGGGTACTCGCTGATTCTGGCTTGCACGTACAACAACCTGTCCAAAGAGGCGCAGTGCCTCGAGTCGATGCTGCAGCGCCCGATTGCTGGGCTGATTGTGGAGCCGACGGAGTCGAGCACGTATAATCCGAACATCCGGTACTACCTGGAGTTGGAGCAGCGAAAGATCCCGTATGTGATGATTAACCAGTACTATCCGCAACTCGATCCGCCGCACATCATCATGGACGACAAGAAGGGCGGTTGGATGGCGACGCACCACCTCTTGGAGCTCGGGCATCGGAAGCTGATGGGGATCTTCAAGACGGACGACTTGCAGGGCGTGTATCGGATGCAGGGGTTCATGGACGCGTGCCGGGAGGCGGGGGTGTCGGTGAAGCCGGAGTGGCTGATCACGTACCGGACGGAGGAGTTGGGCGAGGAGGTTGTGCGTCGGGTGCGGGCGGAGTTGGAGCGCGAGGAAGAGCGGCCGACGGGGATTGTGTGCTACAACGACCAGTTGGCGGTGAAGGTGCTGGACGTGCTGCGGGAGCTCGGGATCCGGGTGCCGGAGGAGATGTCGCTGGTGGGGTACGACGACTCGTACCTGGCGGAGGCGACGGAGATCAAGCTGACGACGGTGGAGCATCCGAAGACGCAGATGGGGCTTGACGCAGCGAAGTGGGTGATGCGTGCCATTGAGCGCGGGAAGCGCGACGCTGAGGAACCGGGGTCCATCGTGTACGAGCCCAAGCTGGTGGTTCGAAGTTCGACCGCGCCAGTGGTCGTCGGCACCGCGTGAGACCCCCGGCCTGTACCCTCCAACTTGCATCGATATATGAACTGACCGGCCTCGTGGCGGCCGGTCTTCCTCATTTGTGCGCATGAAAGCGCATTGACAAACACAAGAAACCGCTTTATCCTACAAGTTGTACGCACATCCTAGATATCAATTCATGTTGTCCGGACATATCGTTGAATGGCCGACGTCGTGCCCACACCTTGGAGGAGGTTCGCCATGTCCACTCAGCAGACACAAGGCTCTCGCGCCTACGCGGTGACCATCTCGCTGGCGGCAGCGATGGGAGGGCTGCTCTACGGCTACGATACCGCGGTCATTTCGGGAGCCATCGGTTTCTTGAAAACGCTCTATCACCTCTCGCCCTTCATGCAGGGATTGGTCATCTCGAGCATCATGATCGGCGGCGTCATCGGCGTGGCCGTCTCCGGCTTCTTGAGCGATCGCGTCGGCCGCCGCAAGGTCCTCATGACGGCCGCCGTTCTGTTCGCGGTGGCGGCGTTTGTGTCTGCCATCTCCTCCGATGTCACCACGCTCATTCTTGCGCGAATCGTCGGAGGCCTCGGCATCGGCATGGGATCGGCGCTCTCGGTGACCTACATCTCCGAGTGTGCGCCGACGCAGATCCGCGGGGCGCTGTCGTCGCTGTATCAGCTGCTCACCATCATCGGCATCTTTCTCACCTATCTCACCAACTACTTGATTCAACGCTCCGGATCGGTCGCCTGGGACGTGCACACGGGTTGGCGCTGGATGCTGGGGCTGGGCTGCGTGCCAGCGGCTATCTTCTTTTTCGTCCTTCTGTTTGCACCCGAGAGTCCGCGGTGGTTGGCGAAGGTCGGCCGGATCGACGAGGCGCTGCGGATCTTGGTGCGCATCAATGGGCCGAGTGCTGGTCAACGTGAACTCGAGTCCATTCGCGAATCGATTGCGAGTGAAAGCGCTGCAAGCATCCGCGATCTTCTGAAACCCGGTTGGCGCAAGGCGCTTGGTGTCGGGATTCTTCTTGCGCTGTTCAATCAAATCATCGGCATGAACGCCGTGACGTATTACGGCCCCGAAATCTTCAGGATGGTGGGGTTCAGTCTCAACTCCGATTTCGAGATTCAAGCGTTCTTCGGCGCCATGTGGGTCGTGTTTACCGTTGTCGCGGTCGTCCTGATCGATCGCGTCGGCAGAAAGCCCCTGATGATCGTCGGCTCCGCGCTGATGGCCATCTTCATGGCGCTGATGGGCTTGACCTTTTACCTGCACGTTCACAACGGGTTCTGGCTCGTGCTCTTCATCATGGGCTTCACGGCGGCGTTCAGCGTGTCGATGGGTCCGATTCCTTGGATCATGATTCCGGAAATCTTTCCGAATCACCTGCGCGCCCGCGCGGCCGGCGTGGCAACCATCTTCCTGTGGGGAGCCAACTGGGCCATCGGCCAGTTTACGCCAGTATTGCTGAACGATTTCGGCGGCGCCTACACCTTCTGGATGTTTGCAGTCATCAACATCCTTGGGGTGCTGTTCGTCACGGCCTGGGTGCCGGAGACGAAAAACCGTTCCCTGGAGGAGATCGAATCCATCTGGATGGCTTCGGGGCGCGGGGTGTCGCTGTCGCAACGAGACGCGCACGAACGCGCGAAGCGCGCCCATTTTTGACCCTGACTTGTCCGAATAACTCATTGTGCTCGATCGACCTTGTAAGTACAATTGAGGTGATGTCTGCGGTTCCACCCTCTGAATGCGCGAAGGAATGTGGGGATGGATATGGGCAAATATTCGATTGGCGTGGACTACGGGACGCAGTCCGGACGCGCCGTGTTGGTTGAGATTGGGACGGGGCGCGAGATTGCGACGGCCGTGAAGGAGTACACGCATGGCGTGATGGACGAGTACCTGCCGGATGGGGTGACGCGCCTGGAACCCGATTGGGCGCTGCAGCATCCGCGCGACTATCTGGAGGTCCTCGAGGAGACGATTCCTCGGCTGCTCCGCGAGTCGGGCGTGCGGCCAGAGGACGTGATCGGCATCGGCATTGACTTCACGTCCTGCACAATGCTGCCGATTCGGGCCGACGGTACGCCCCTCTGCTTGGAGCCGCGCTTTGAGCGGCATCCGCATGCGTACGTGAAGCTGTGGAAGCACCATGCCGCGCAGGACGAAGCGAACAAGTTGAACGAGATTGCGCGCGAGCGCGGGGAGGCGTTTCTCGCGCGCTACGGCGGCAAGATCTCGTCGGAATGGATGATCCCGAAGATCTGGCAAATCCTCGACGAGGCGCCGGAGATCTACGATGCGGCGGACGCCATGGTGGAGGCGACCGACTGGATCGTGATGCAACTGACGGGCAAGCTCGTGCGCAGCTCGTGCCCGGCGGGGTATAAGTCCATCTGGCACAAGCGGACCGGCTATCCGAGCCCCGACTTCTTCAGGGCTCTGCATCCGCGCTTGGAGCGCGTCGTGGAGGAGAAGCTCTGGGGGCCCATCCTGCCCATCGGATCGCGGGCAGGGGAGCTGACGGAGGCGATGGCGCGCCGCATCGGGCTCTTGCCTGGGACGCCGGTGGCCGTGGGCAACGTGGATGCGCACGTGTCGATGCCGGCGGTCGGGATCACCGAGCCGGGGAAGATGCTGATGATCATCGGCACGTCGACGTGCCACGTCCTGTTGGGGACGGAGGAGCGCGCGGTGCCGGGCATGTGCGGCGTGGTCGAGGATGGCATCATCCCAGGATACATGGGGTATGAGGCTGGGCAGTCCTGCGTCGGAGACCACTTCGAGTGGTGGATTGAAAACGGGGTGCCACCGACGTACTGGGACGAGGCGCGGCGCGAGGGCATCGGCATCCATGAGCTTCTGACGCGCAAGGCGGCCAAGCTGAGACCGGGCGAGACGGGTCTTCTTGCGCTCGATTGGTGGAATGGGAACCGATCCACGCTTGTCGACGCGGACCTCACGGGCCTCCTGATAGGCGCGACGCTCGCCACGAAGCCGGAGGACATTTATCGGGCGCTCATTGAGGCGACGGCGTTCGGCACGCGGATGATTGTCGAGACCTTTCGCGCGAGCGGCGTGCCTGTCGACGAGATGTACGCGTGCGGCGGGATTGCGCAGAAGAACGCGCTGATGATGCAGATCTACGCGGACGTGCTCAACATGCCCATCTATATCGGCGCATCGACGCAGGCGCCGGCGCTCGGCGCGGCGATGTTCGGCGCCGTGGCGGCTGGGAAGGCGCGCGGCGGATACGACTCCATTGAGGACGCGGCGCGGGAGATGGGCAGCGTGCGCGAGAAGCCGTACGTTCCGAACCCGAGCGCCGTCAAGGTGTATGACGAGCTGTACCGCGAGTACGCGCGCTTGTACGACTACTTCGGCCGCGGCGAAAACCACGTGATGAAGGTGCTGAAGCGGATCAAGAGCGCCGTGGCGCAGGAAGAGGTGAAGACATGCTGAGGGAACTGAAAGAAGCGGTCCTCGAGGCGAACCTGGCCCTGCCCAAGCACGGTCTTGTCACCTTCACCTGGGGGAACGTGAGCGGCATTTCTCGCAAGGACGGCCTCGTGGTCATCAAGCCGAGCGGCGTGCCATACGACGAGCTGACCGCCGACCACATGGTGGTGGTCGATCTCGACGGCCGCGTCGTGGAGGGCGATTTGCGGCCGTCGTCGGACACGCCGACGCACCTCGAGCTATACAAGGCGTTCGAGTCCATCGGCGGCATCGTGCACACGCATTCCCCGGCCGCAACGGCGTGGGCACAGGCGCGGCGCCCCATCCCAGCGCTCGGCACGACGCACGCGGACTACTTTTACGGGGACGTGCCCGTGACGCGGCCGCTCACGAAGGACGAGATCGAACGCGGCTACGAGCTCGAAACGGGGCGGGTGATTGTCGAGACGTTCCGCGAGCGGGGGCTCGATCCCGTCGCGATGCCGGCGGTGCTTCTTGCGAACCATGCGCCGTTTACGTGGGGGAAAGACCCGGCGGAGGCCGTGTATCACGCCGTGGTGCTCGAGGTGGTGGCGCGGATGGCGCGCGACACCATGCTTCTTGCGGGCGGCGAGGCGCAGATGGATTCGTTCTTGCTTGACAAGCACTATCAGCGCAAGCATGGAAAGAACGCGTACTACGGTCAACCCGGCGCGGCGGCGCACTGAGGTATCCGGACGAGTCGATGGGAGAGATGTTTGATGAAGATGCCGGCTTATGAATTCTGGTTTGTGGTGGGCAGTCAGCACCTGTACGGGGAAGAGGCCTTAGCCCAGGTGGAAGCGCATGCGCGAGAGATGGTACCGGCGCTCCAGGCGGCTGTGGGCAATACGCTCACCCTGCGCTGGAAGGGCGTGCTGAAGAACGCCGACGAAATTCGCAGGCTGTGCCTCGAGGCGTCGGCGGACGACGCTTGTGCGGGCGTGATCGCGTGGATGCACACGTTTTCGCCGGCGAAGATGTGGATTCGCGGTCTGATGGCCTTGCAAAAGCCGCTTTTGCACCTGCACACGCAGTTCAACCGCGATATCCCGTGGGACACGATTGACATGGACTTCATGAACCTGAACCAGTCGGCGCACGGGGATCGGGAGTTTGGGTTCATGGTGAGCCGCCTCGGCATGTCGCGCAAGGTCATAGTTGGCCACTGGCAGGACGCGGAGTTGGCGCGGAGAATTCGCGGGTGGGCCCTCACGGCGGTGGCGGCGGCGGTGAGCCGAGGGCTCAAAGTCGCGCGCTTCGGGGACAACATGCGCCAGGTGGCCGTCACGGAAGGCGACAAGGTGGAGGCCGAGGCGCAGTTTGGCTGGTCGGTGAACGGCTACGGCGTGGGCGATCTCGCCGAGCGCGTGCGGGCGGTGTCGGAGGCCGAGATCGACCGGCTCATCGACGAATACCAGACGTTCTACGATTTCGCGCCGGGATGCGAGAAGGGCGGCCCGCTGCACGACGCGGTGCGCGAGCAGGCGCGCATCGAGCTCGGGCTGCGGTCCTTCCTCGAAGAAGGCGGCTTCGAGGCCTTCACGACGACGTTTGAGGACCTGCACGGGCTGCGGCAACTGCCGGGCCTCGCGGTGCAGCGCCTGATGGCCGACGGATACGGCTTTGGCGGCGAAGGCGATTGGAAGACCGCGGCGTTCGTGCGCGTGCTGAAGGTCCTGGCCGAGGGCGAGGGCACGTCCTTCATGGAGGATTACACGTACCACTTCGAGCCGGGCAACGAGATGGTGCTCGGCGCGCACATGCTGGAGGTGTGCCCGACCATCGCGGCGACGCGGCCGAGCGTGGAGGTGCACCCGCTCTCCATCGGCGGCAAGGAGGATCCGGCGCGGCTGGTGTTCGACGGCGCCAGCGGGCCCGCCGTGCAGGCCACCATCGTCGATCTCGGCCACCGCTTCCGCATGGTGGTGAACAAGGTGGAGGCCATTCAGCCGGATCGCCCGATGCCGAAGTTGCCCGTGGCGCGCGTGTTGTGGAAGCCGCTGCCGTCGCTCGCGTCGGCTGCCGAGAGCTGGATTCTCGCAGGCGGCGCGCATCACACGGTGTTCTCATATCGGGTGACGGTGGAGCAACTGCAGGACCTCGCCGACATGATGGGCGTGGAGTGCGTCGTGATCGACGAGCACTCGACGCCGCGCCAGATTGCGAACGAACTTCGGTGGAACGATGCGGTGTACGGCCGCTGAGCGAAGGATGTGGGGGCTGCCACGGCGCAGCCCCGCGTTGTTTTGGGGGGAACGCGCGTGAATTGGAGCTTGGATGACCTGAAGAGGCTTGCGACGGACTGCCCGTGCGGCCAACCGCACCAAGCCATCCCGTTGGAACACCTCGAGGTACGGCCGGGGGCTTTGGCGAAGGCCGCGGCGTGGATCCGAGCGCGATACGGGCGCGTGGTCCTCGTGATGGATGAGCACACGCGCGCGGCGGCGGGCGATGCGCTCGCCCAGGCTTTGACCGATCACGGCGTTTTGTGGACGGCCTGCCTCATCGAGCCGAACGGTCAGGGCGACGTGGTGGCGGACGAGCGGTCTATCGTTCAGGCGCTCATCGCCACGGGCCCTGACGTCGAAGCGCTCGTGGCGGTGGGCTCGGGCACGCTGCACGACATCGCGCGGTTTGCGAGTTCCAAGATGCGAATTCCGTTTGTGAGCGTGCCGACGGCGCCGTCGGTCGACGGATTCACTTCCGCCGGCGCGCCCCTCATTGTGCGCGGGATCAAGACGACCTACCAGACGCAGGCGCCCATCGCGCTCTTCGCCGACACGGACGTGCTCGAACGGGCGCCGAAGGAACTCGTGTGGGCGGGGTTCGGCGACGTGATTGGCAAATTCACCTCGCTCGCGGACTGGGCGTTCGGAGCCATCGCGGCAGGGGAGCCCTACTGCGCGCACCTCGCGGGGCTTACGCGCGAAGCGCTGGAGACGGCCGTGGCTCAGGCGGACGGCCTCGCCCGCGCGCGGACCGACGCCATTCGAAGCCTCATGGAAGCGCTCATCCTGTCCGGGCTCGTGATGCTTCTGTTCGGGCAGTCCCATCCGGCGTCCGGCGGAGAACACCATCTGTCGCACGATTGGGAGATGGAGTTTCTGCGATCCGGCAGGCGCCAGATCCTCCACGGCCTCAAGGTGGCCGCGGCGTGCGGCGTGATCGCCGACGTCTATCACGCGCATGTGGAGAGCGCGGTCGCGGAGGCCGTGCGCGCGGGACAGGCGCCGTGGGCGTCCCTTGCGGGGCGCGAGGAGGAGGTGCGCGCGATTCTGGGGTCGATCCCGTCCGGCGATCACGTCCGGGCGCTCATGCGCCGCATCGGCGCGCCGGCGGAACCGTCCGAGCTCGGCATTGAGCGAAGCCTTGTGACCGCAAGCCTGAAGCGCGCGCACAAGCTCAGGAACCGCTACACCATGCTTCGACTGTTGAACGAGACGAACGCGCTCTGAGGTGTCGCCCTGTCGCCCGCTGTCGGAGAGCTCCGGTTTGTTTTATACTCATGTGAAGATAATGGCCGGGGTGGGTGATAGGGTGATTCACATCAAGGAGTTGAGGTCGGGCTTGCCGTTGTTCAAGGCGCTGGGTTCGGAGGTCCGCGTCGCGCTGCTCGAGCTCTTGCTCGAACACGGGCGGCTGAACATGGACGAGATCGCCAAGCGGCTTGGGATCACGAACGGCGCGGTGACGCAGCACGTGCGAAAGCTTGAGGAATGCGGACTCGTGGTCACCGAGACCGCGGGGGCGCGCCACGGCCTGCAGAAGTTTTGCTACGTCAACGAACAGAAGATCCTCGTGGAACTAGCCCCGGAGACGAAAGACCAGGACGTGTACGAGGTGGACATCCGGGTGGGCCACTATGTCTCGTTTGAGGTGTGGCCCACCTGCGGCCTGGCCACGGCCGAGACCATCATTGGCACGTTTGACGATCCGCGCTACTTCGCCGATCCGCAGCACATCGACGCCGAGATTGTGTGGCTCACAAAAGGATATCTGGAGTATTGGATCCCGAATTTCATTCGCACGGACAGGCCGGTGGAGGAGATCCAGATTATTGCGGAACTCGCCTCCGAGGCGCCCTCGTACAACAACGACTATCCCTCTGATATCCATTTCTCCATCAACGGTGTGGACATCGGCTACTGGACCAGCCCGGGCGATTTCGGCGACGAACGCGGGCGGCAGAATCCGAGCTGGTGGCCGCCTCACCTCAACCAGTACGGACATCTGAAGCTCGTCCGTGTCAACCACGAAGGAACATTCATTGATGGGTGCAAGATCTCAGACGTGACCATCGAGGATCTGCAGCCGTTTCAGGGGCATGCCATTCCGCTGCGATTTTCGGTGCCGGAGAACGCGCGCCACGTGGGCGGGATGACCATCTTCGGCCGGAGGTTCGGCCACTACGATCAGGACATCAAGGTGCGCGTGATCTACGGGCGTGGGGCGAGAGATTGATTTAGATCATATTAAAACAATATAGATAGATCTGAAGAATCTCTTGACGCTTCCCTTTATCCGCGTTATCTTGGACCTAGTGAAGCGTAATCATGGGGGTGTGTGTCCTTTGGTGTAGTTTATACTAAATTAATTAATCCATATATCAATTCATTCGGCTTTCGATGTGTCCGGTTTCGAAGCGCTTGTCTAGGCAATATTCAATCTATTCTGTAAGGAGAATCCCCTATGTCCAACCTGAAAGCGCGCATGACCATCGACCCGGCGTACCGCCTCGCGGAGACCGACCCTCGCATCTACGGGTCCTTCATTGAACACCTCGGCCGCGCCGTCTACGGCGGCATCTACGATCCGAGCCATCCCACCGCGGATGAGGACGGATTCCGTCAGGACGTGATCGATCTCGTCAAGGAGCTCAACGTCCCCATCGTCCGCTATCCAGGCGGCAATTTCGTCTCGGGCTACCGTTGGGAAGACGGCGTGGGGCCTGTGGAACAGCGCCCCGTTCAGCTCGATCTCGCCTGGCGCAGCCTGGAGCCGAATCGCGTGGGCCTCAATGAATTCGCACGCTGGGCGAAGAAGGCGAACAGCCAGGTCATGATGGCCGTCAACCTCGGCACCCGCGGCATCGAAGAGGCCAAGCAGATTGTCGAATATTGCAATCACCCCGGAGGAAGCTACTGGAGCGACCTCCGCCGCAAGCACGGTATCGAGCAGCCGCACGGCATCCGCGTCTGGTGCCTCGGCAACGAGATGGACGGGCCTTGGCAGATCGGCCACAAGACGGCGGACGAATACGGCCGCCTCGCGCAGGAGGCCGCCAAGGTCATGAAGTGGGTCGATCCGTCCATCGAACTCGTCGCGTGCGGAAGCTCCGGGTCCAAAATGGCCACGTTCCCCGATTGGGAGCGGATTGTCCTCGAGCACGCTTACGACGAGGTGGACTACCTGTCGCTGCACACGTACTACGGCAACCGCGACGGGGATCTCGCCAACTTCCTGGCGTGTTCGCTGGATATGGACGCGTTCATTCGCGCCGTCGTGGCGACATGCGACTTCGTTCGCGCGAAAAAGCGCTCCAACAAGACCATCTATCTCTCGTTCGACGAATGGAACGTGTGGTTCCACTCGAACGAGGCGGACAAACAGGTCGAGCCGTGGCAGGTGGGGCCGCCGCTCCTCGAAGACGTGTACACCATGGAAGACGCGCTCGTGGTGGGCTGCATGCTCATCACGCTGCTGAAGCACGCCGATCGCGTCCGGATTGCGTGCCTCGCGCAGCTTGTCAACGTGATTGCGCCCATCATGACGGAAAACGGCGGCCCGAGCTGGCGGCAGACCATCTTCTATCCGTTCGCTCACGCCTCGAACCTCGCGCACGGCGTGGTGTTGTATGCGCCAGTGGAGTCGCCGAAATACGACAGCAAGGACTTCACGGACGTGCCATACCTCGAGGCGGTGCCGGTGTGGAACGAGGCGGCGGGCGAGATGGTCCTCCTGGCGGTGAACCGCGCCGAGGAGCCGCTCGCGCTCGACGTGGACCTGCGCGGTTTCCCCAACGCCCGGTCCGAAGAGCACATCGTGCTCACGCATCCGAATATGAAAGCGGTCAATACGAAAGAACGTCCGAACGAGGTTGTCCCCCAAAAGCGGTCCATCGGCGCCGTGGACGCGGGGCGACTTGCGGTCGAACTTCCAGCGCTGTCGTGGAACGTGATTCGCATTCGCGTCTGACGCACTCAATTTTCCTTCTGCGTCTCGCGAGGGCCCCGGGCTTCCGGGGCTCTTTTCATGTCAGGTTTGTATGCGGTTGCGTAAGGTTAATTTACATATTGCGTAGACAACAGCCGTGTGCAAGATTTACACTGAATCTAGTCCTCGGCCGAAGGGCCGAGGCCCCGGGGAGGACGTTTTGTGAAACGCATCGATGCCATCATTCGTCCAGAGAAGCTCCAGACCACCATCAAGGCCCTGCGGCAAGTGGGCGTCACGGGATTCACGGTCATTCCGGTGCAGGGGCGCGGCCAGCAGAAGGACGCCATCGGCGTGTATCGAGGGCACGCGTACGACATCAACCTGCATCCGAAAATCAAGCTGGAGATTGTGGTCTCGGACAACTACGTGCCCGCGACGGTGCAGGCCATCATCGGGGCCGCGCAGACGGGCAAGATGGGCGACGGAAAGATTTTCGTGTACGACATCCTCGAGGCGTACAACATTCGCACAGGCGAGATCGACGAGACCATCGATGAGTTGAACCAGAAGAGGGAGGACACCTAGTTCATGTCTTCACAGACCGCGCTGAACGCCGTCTGGGTGGTCCTCGCGGCCGCCCTCGTCCTGTTCATGGAGGGCGGGTTCAGCCTGTTGGAAGCAGGGCTCGTGCGCACGAAGAACGCGGTGAACGTCACGATGAAGGTGTTTGTGGATCTCACCTTCGGTGTGCTGGCGTTCTACCTCTTGGGCGTGCACCTGGCGTTTGGACCGGACGTCGCCCACCTGTGGGGCTTCGGGCCCGCCGTCGCCCCGGCGAACGTGCCGCAGGCCGCCTTCGTTCTCTTTCAAATCGGGTTTGCCATCGCGGCGGCGTCCATCATTTCGGGGGCCGTGGCGGAGCGCATGAAGTTCTCCGCGTATGTCATCATCGTCATCCTGGTCTGCGCCCTGGTCTATCCGCTCGGAGCGCACTGGGCGTGGGGCCCGAATGGGTGGCTCGGCAATCTCGGCATGGAGGACTTCGCCGGATCGGCCGTCATCCACGCGATGGGCGGATTCATGGCGCTCGGCTTCGCGAAGAGCGTCGGCCCGCGCGCGCAGCGGTTCAATGCCGACGGGAGCGTGAACGTGTTTGCGCCGAGCAACATCCCGCTCGCCTCGGCCGGGGCGTTCATCCTCGCGTTCGGCTGGATTGGCTTCAACGCGGGCAGCACGCTCAACGCCTATGATCCGCGTCTGTCGAGCGTCGCGCTGAACACGGTCATCGCGGCTGCGGCTGGCGGCGCCGCCGCGGTGATGGTCACCATGATCCGCTTCAAAGTGGCGGATCCGAGCATGATGATGAACGGCGTGCTCTCAGGCCTCGTGGCGATCACGGCCGGATGCGCGTTCGTCTCCCACTGGGCGGCCATTGTCATCGGCGTGGTGGCAGGGATCGTGGTGGTCTTCGCCACGGGCTGGCTCGACGCCTGGAAGGTGGATGATCCCGTCGGCGCCTTCGCGGTCCACGGCGCAGGCGGCGTGTGGGGGACTCTCGCGGTGGGCCTGTTCGACACCACCCACGGCCTTCTCACCACGGGCCACGTTCACCTCGCCCTGGTCCAGCTCTTGGCCTGCGCCGTGTACCCGCTGTGGGGATTGCTCACATCACTTGGAATCGGCTGGATGCTGCACCGCACGCTCGGCATGCGCGTGTCCGCCGAGACGGAGGAGGAGGGCATCGACGTGGTGGCGCACGGCATCCCGGCGTACAACGAGTTGGAGCGATTCACGGATCTGTGAAGTCGCGCGTCACACCACAAGAGATGCAGGCGATACGGCCCTCGAGGCCGGATCGCCTGCTGGCGTTTCGGGATCTCACGGCCAAAGAGCGGCGGCGTTCACCCATTTCGCGCCGGTCGCTCGAGCACGCTCACACCGTAGGCGGGGAGCCGAACCGCGCCGTCTGTCGGCGCTTCTCCATAGAGTGGCTTGTACTCCGCTTCATCGAGCGCCACCTCGCGCGCCTCGGGCGTGAAGTTCATGAGCATGACGTACTCCACGCCATCTCCCGAGCGCACCATCGCGCTTACGCCATCCGGCAGCTCCCGCTCGATGGCGCGCGCCACGCCGGCTTCCGCAGCCACGCGAGCAAAGAAATCGCGCAAAAACGCGTCCTCGAGCCGCGCGGCCACGTAGTAGACCTTGCCCTTTCCCACGCGGTGAACCGTTGCCGCGGGCATGCCCTCGTAGTAGTCCGCGCCGTACACCGCGATGGGTTCCGCGCCCTCGAGGTGAACCACCTCGCACAGTTCGCGCGCCTCGTAGTGGCCCGCGAGGCCAAGCGGATTGCCGTCGGCAACTCGAACCGGCACCCGCTCGCCGTCGTACAGCGCGTCGATCTCCTCAGCCCACACGCCCGCAAGTTCGCGCAGCGGGCCCGGGAAGCCGCCCAAAAAGACGAGATCGTTCTCATCCACGATGCCGGACCAGTACGTGAGGACGAGCGACCCGCCCCGCTCGACGAACGCCTTCATCCGCTCGGCCACGCCGGGGCGCACCATGTAGAGCATCGGCGCGACGACCAGTTTGTACCCGTCAAGCGGCTGTTCCTCGTCGATCACGTCCATCGGCACGCCCATGCGCCAAAGCGCCGCGTAGTGGTTCACGACCGTCTCCTCGTAGTGCATGCCGATGTTCCGCGGGCCCTTCGCGTCCTCGAGCGCCCAGCGGTTCTCCCAGTCGAAGATGACGGCCGCGTCCGCCTTCACCTCCGCGCCGGCCATCGGCGCAAGCCGCTCCAGCATCTCGCCGACGGCTTGCACGTCGCGGAACACCCGGGTGTTGGCGTGGCCGACGTGATCGACCACGGCGCCGTGGAATTTTTCATACGATCCGCGGCTTTTGCGCCACTGGAAGTACTGCACCGAATCGGCGCCGTGCGCGACGGCCTGGAGGGAGACGAGCACGTGCACGCCGGGGCGCTTCTGTTTGCTCACCGCCTGCCAGTTGGTGACGCTCGGCGTGGACTCCATGAGCAGAAATGGCTTCTTGAGGATGGAGCGGTTGAGATCGTGCACCATGGCGGTGTGCACCGCCTCCGGGACGAGCGTCTCGTGCGCGTGCCAGCGCGGATAGCTGTCCCACGAGATGACGTCGAGCACGTCGCGGAAGCGCCAGTAGTTGAGGCCTGGATACGTGCCCATGAAGTTGGTGGTGACTGGAAGATTCGGATTCACCTGTTTGAGGGGCTCAATCTCATGGCGGCAGAAGTCGACCGTCTGATCCGTCACGAACCGCTTCCAGTCGAGGTTCAGCCCGTGAATCGACGTCTCGCCGTGCGGCATGGGCGACTCGATCTGCGACCAATCCGTATACGTGTGGCTCCAAAACGGCGTCCACCATGCGTGGTTGAGCGCGTCAAGCGTCTTGTACTTTCGCTTCAGCCACTCGCGAAACGCCTCCTGGCACAGCGGGCAGTGGCACTCGCCGCCGTACTCGTTCGACACGTGCCAGCCGATCACGCCCGGATGATGGGCGTACCGCTCCGCCAGCTTCCGGTTGATGATCCGCACCTTCTCGCGGTAGATGGGCGACGTGTAGCAGTGGTTGTGGCGGCCGCCGTGCCGGTTGCGCCGCCCGTCGGGTCCGACGCGAAGGACTTCGGGGTATTTGGCGGATAGCCAGGCGGGCCGCGCGCCGCTCGGCGTGGCGAGCAGAATCCGCACGCCCGCATGCGTCAGACGTTCGATGGCCTCGTCGAGCCATTCAAACGTGAACAAGCCCTCCTCGGGCTCCAGGCTCACCCAGGAGAAGATGCCCAGAGAGACGACGTTCCACTTCGCTTCGCGCATCAGCTGGACATCCTGTTCGAGGACATCCGGATACGCCAGCCACTGATCGGGGTTGTAATCGCCTCCGTGCAAAAAACCTTGAACGTTCGGGAAAATGGGTGCGTGCTTGGCCACAGGTCATCGTTCCCTTCAGTGTTGAATTCGTAATGGACTCGAGTCCATGTGGAAGCCACAAGCCTCTCTAGACCGCGCTCAACTGCGCGGTGGCTTCCTAAGCAGCGCCTTGCGGTACGCGAGCGGTGTGCAGTGCTTGTAGCTGCGAAACACCTTGATGAAATAGCTCACGTCGTGAAACCCGAGGTCCATGCCGATGGCCGTGATGCTTCGATTCGGGTCCTTGAGCAGGTCTGCCGCCCGCGCCACGCGCCGCTCGTTCACGTACTGCATGGGCTTGCGGTGGGTCATCTCCTTGAAAAAGCGGCAAAAATGTCCTTCGCTCATGTTGGCGACGCGCGCCAGGTCCGCAAGGCGAAGCTTGTCGCTGAGATGCTCATCGATGTAGGTGAGGACGGCCTTCAGCGTGTCCGCGCGGCGGTCGTCCATCTCCCGCCTGGGGCTGTCTTCGACCAGAAGCTTGGCTCGAAACAGTTGCGCGAGCACATCGTAGAGGCAGCCTTTGACCGCGAGTTCATAGCCGACAGGCTGCTCTTCCAGGGCTTCGGCGATCTCGCAAAGGCGCGCCGCAAGATGTGGCCGAACCGGATGGTCGTGCGCGATGGCGCCGGGCAGCCGAAGCTTTCCCGACGCGAGCGGCGAGAGGTAGGATTGCTGGACGCGATCGCCCGACGGACCCTCCAGGAGGTCGAGCCCGAACACGATGGCCTTGCACTCGGACGGGCCTTTGCCGGGGGAGGCCATGCTGTGAAGTTCCCCGCCGCTGAGAAGCGCGACGCCGCCATCGGCAAGCACATGGCGCTGGCTGCCCACCTGCAGACACACGCTGCCGCGCGTCACCACGATGAACTCGGCCTCGCTGTGCCAATGCAGGTTGACGGTCTGCTGATGTGGCCCGGGCGTCAGCACCACGTGATAGGCTTGGATGTGAAAGGTCGCGTCGCCGTGCTGCCGATGTTCAAGGAGATGTACGGCTTCCACCCGAAGTCCCTCGCATGCAAGCGATTTCAGCGGAGCCCGCTGGCACCCGAATCTTGCACTCCAGTGTCAGCATGCGCCACGCAACGAGTTCTGTCAAGACGGCGGCGAGATCGAAGAGGAGCGCGAATGTCAAAATTGTTCGATTTTCAGTCACGATCTTCGCATTCGCCTCTGCGCGGCGCGACTACAATACGGTGCACAGGCAGATCCTGCCGACCCGCGAGTCGCGCGGGCGTCGGTGAAAGCGCTGCCAGGAACCCGCTATCGAACAGAAAGGGGAGGTCGCTGTGCGCAGACGAGTGAAGTGGATCGCAGGTGCGACGGCCATGTGCGTGGTGGGCGCCGCGGGAGGATTGGCGGGGTGCGGAACGCCCGTGGAGCACCGCACAAACGCGCCGGCCATGGCGGCGAGCGCCGCACCGGCTTCGCAAGGGGTGGTTCGGATCACGGCGCCGACGGGAAGCAACCTGACGACGCTCGATCCGTCGCAGTGGGGGCCGCAGATTCTCGTGGATCAGGGGACCATCATGGAGGGGCTGTTTGGATACAACCAGCAGAATCAGATTGTGCCCAAGCTCTGCGCGGGGTACACGCTGTCCAAGGACGGGCTCACGTGGACGTTCCAGATCCGCCGCGACGCGCGCTGGTCGAACGGTCAGCCGGTCACGGCCTATGACTTCTACTACGCGTACATGCGGCAGTTGGCCCCCACGAATCCCAACGGCCAGCTGTGGCTGAGTGTGCTGAACGTCGTGAAAAACGCGTATGCGTATCACGCAGGCACCGTGCCGCTCAGCCAGCTGGGCCTCAAGGTGCTCGGCCCTTACACGCTTCAAATCACGACTTCGGTGCCTCACTACATCCTGGGCGATCTCGCCGAGGCCGGATCGATGCCCATCAACGAGCAGGTGGCGAAGGCGCATCCCACCGACTGGTTCTTGCCGCCGTATTTCGTGAGCGATGCGCCGTTCACGGTGAAGTCGTTCACGCCGAACGGGACGCTGGTCTTGGTGCGCAACCCGAAATACGTGGGCCATCCGGGCGAGGTGAACGAGGGCAACGCGCAGGAGATTGACGTGGTGCCCGGGACGAGCGTGCCGGTGGAGGACTTCATGGCGAACAAGGTGGACGTGGTGGAAGTGGGCACGCCGTCGGATCTTCAGTACGTGAAGACGCATCCGGCCCTCCTCGCCCAGCTGCACAAGGCGCCGGACTACGCCGTGACGTACCTTCAGTACGACAATTCGGCCGTTCCATCGCCGCTCACCAATCCGCTCGTCCGCCAGGCCATTGGGGAGGCCATCCAGCGCGCGCCCATCGTTCAGGATGTGCTGGGAGGCATGGCGGGCACCACCACCACGTTCTCAGTACCGGGGTGGCCCACGGCCAAGTACGAGCGCGGCCTGCCCGAGAACGTCACGCAGGCGCGCGCACTACTCGCCAAAGCCGGATATCCCGGCGGCAAGGGCTTCCCGACGCTCTACCTGTACGCGGAGGTGCCGTCCTCCAATCCACAGCTCGTGCCGGTGGCGGAGGCCGTCGCACAGGAGCTCCAGATGAACCTCGGCATTCATACGAAGATTGTGCAGCTGAACAGCACCCAATGGGGGAACCTGACCTACGGCGGTCCGCAGAAAGGCATCCAGCCCGGCTACAACGTGGCGGTGGGCGGAACGAACGACTTGGACCCCGCCTCGCTCAACCTGGGCGGAGATCAGGGCGTGTACTGGCCGGGTACCTATGGGTATTCCCTCGCCTTTGTGCAGCACGTCCTGCCTTGGTACAACACGCCGTACGATCCCGCCTCCATCCAGAAGTACGGCGATCCGAACAACCCCAACATGGGCGTGACGTGGAGCCAGTGGGCGCCGCTCGTCAAAGCCGCACAGGCCGACATCGCGTACCTGAACCGATGGACGGCCGAGCAGCCCGCAGCGTGGAGGAAGATCATGGACCCGCCGGGATCGCCGTCGCTTACGCAGCAGTGGAATCAAATTGTCCAGCAGTTCAAGCAGGCCAAGACGGCGGCGGCCAAGCACGCGGCATGGGTGCAGGCTTGGAAGTTTGTAGCGCCCTACTCCGAGGGATCCGGCGGGGGCGGAATCAACACCGGCAGCCTGGACGTGCAGGTGTATTGGGATCAGCACGAGTCGAACGACGTCCGCACCTGGCGCATGTGGCAGGCTGAGTACCAGAACAGCCCGGACATGTTCTCCTCCGCGGCCACGGCTGCGAAGCTCATGACTCAGCTCATTCAGCAGGGGTACACCATTCCGCTCTACTACGCCGAGACGTATTACCTGGAGCGCACGGGCATCACGGGCGCGCAGCCGAACCCGTGGTCCTGGGGCGGATTCTATCAGATGCAGTACTTGTCGGTGCGCTGACCACTTTTGAATCGGCCGTGCAGGAAAAGAAGTGGTAGACTGAGGGTGAAGGTGTGAGGCGCCAAGGGCGCTTGGCGCCTCGTCCGAGGGGAGGCGCGGCCGTGAAACACATCGTATGGGCGGTGGACGGATCGGATTGTGCGTGGCGCGCGGGCGACATGGCGGCTGAGTGTCTGGACAAATGGCCGGAAGCCAGGCTGACCGCTGTGTTTGTGCACGTGCCTGCGGTGCCGACGTCGGAGTGGACCGCGGAGTACGCGGTGCAGATGGAGCGGGAGGCGGAGAAGCTCGCGGGCGAGTTGCGGAGCGAGATCGAGCGGCGATTCGCGGCGTTTGGCCCGCGAGTGGCGTTCCGCGTCGAGCACGGCGCGCCTGCTGAGCGCCTTGTGCAAGCCGCAGACGAGCTGGGGGCCGATCTCATCGTCCTGGGCAGCCATGGGAAAAGCGCCGTGGACCGGCTGCTCATGGGCAGCGTGAGTACGGCCGTGCTGCACCGGGCGAAGCAGGCCGTCCTGGTGGTGCGGTGAAGCGAACAGAAGGGGAACGAGCCCACGCTGCGGGGACCGTGCAACGGTCCGCAGGGTGGGCTCGTCGCTTGATGGGCGCCATCCGATGGGGAGACGCCGGACTATGCCTCGCGCCTGGGGCACGCGGGCCGCTGAAGCGACACCCCGCACGCTCCTCATTCCGCCCGCCATTGCTCCCGGCAACCTGCCACCCGCACCGCCTCCTGTGGATGGTGCGGGCTGATCACGACTCCCTCGGGTGAGACGCGGCATTCCGCGCCCTGCGCGGCGAGCTTTGCCGGATCGTCGATACCGTGCAATACGGCGCTCCATGCCTCGCTCCGACCTTGCGCGGTGAGGACCAGATGGTCTCCATCCCAGAAGGCATGCCATGTGCCCAATTCGTTGCCCTGTTCGTCAAACAGAGTGCACGCACTGCGATGGTCCGGCCGGATGGGATAGACGTGGATGGCCACCTCGCGGTGGTAGGGTTGGTTAGGCCGGTCCGTTTCCGCGCCCATGGCCAGGATGCTGCCTTCGCGCACGAACACAGGCAGGCTCATGAAATCGTACCGTTCGCGGTACCATCTGCCGCCTTGCCTCGTCTCTCCGGTGAACAGGTGCGTCCAGCGCCCTTCCGGGAGATAGTACACGACCTCACCCGTCTCCGAGAACACCGGCGCGACGAGAAGCGACGGGCCGAGCATATATTGGCGGTCCAAGGTGTCGCAGGTCGGATCGTCCGGAAATTCGAGCATCATGGGGCGCAGCATGGGCACGCCCGTGCGGTGCGCCTCGACGGCGCACGACCAAAGATATGGCATGAGCCGGAGCTTCCACCGCGTGAAGTGGCGCAAAACGTCCACCGACTCCTCGTCGAACAGCCACGGCACGCGGTACGATCCGCTTCCGTGCAGGCGGCTGTGGCTCGAGAAGAGCCCAAAGGCAATCCAGCGCTTGTACAGGTGGGCGGGGGCTGTGTCCTCAAACCCGCCGATGTCGTGGCTCCAGAATCCGAAGCCGGACAAGGCGAGGCTCAGGCCACCGCGAAGCGTCTCCGCCATGGATTCGTACGTGCCCCGGCAGTCGCCGCCCCAGTGCACCGGGAAGCGCTGGCCGCCAGCGGTGGCGGATCGCGCAAAGACCAATGCTTCACCGCCTCCCCGCTCGCGGAGGACTTCCCACACAGCCTCGTTGTACAGGTAGCTGTAGAAGTTGTGCATCTTTTGCGGGTCCGATCCGTCGTGGTACACCACATCCGTCGGAATCCGCTCGCCGAAGTCCGTTTTGAACGCATCGACGCCCATGTCGAGCAGCCGACGCAGGTGGGACTGGTACCAGCGGCGGGCGTCGGGGTTTGTGAAGTCGACGATGCCCATGCCCGGCTGCCACAGGTCCCACTGCCACACGTCGCCGTTCGGGCGTTTGAGCAGGTAGCCGCGCTCCATCGCCTCGCGGAAAAGCGGCGATTTCTGCGCGATGTAGGGGTTGATCCAGACGCAGATGCGCAACCCGCGGGATTTGAGGCGCGCGAGCATGCCCGCCGGATCGGGGAAGCAGGCGGTGTCCCACGCGAAGTTGCACCACTCAAACGGCTTCATCCAGAAACAGTCGAAGTGGAATACGCTCAGCGGAATGCCGCGAGACGCCATGCCGTCGACAAACTGGCTGACCGTCTCCTCGTCATAGTCGGTGGTGAACGACGTCGACAACCACAGCCCAAACGACCACATCGGCGGCAGCGCCGGCCGCCCCGTGAGCGCCGTGTATCGCTCGATCACGCCCTTCGGATGGCAGCCGCCAATGACCACGTAATCGAGCGCCTCCCCCTCGACGCTGAACTGCACCTTGGACACGAACTCCGTCCCGATTTCAAACCACACGCGCTCGGGATGGTTCACGAACACGCCGTAGCCGCGGTTGGTAAGATAGAAGGGTACGTTCTTGTACGCCTGGTCCGATCCCGTCCCGCCGTCTCGGTTCCAGATGTCGAGGGACTGGCCGTTCTTGACGAACGCCGTAAACCGCTCGCCAAGGCCATAGACGTTTTCACCCACGGACAGATGCAATTGGCCGCGCATGTGGGGGCGGCCGTGATCGACGACGTACGCGGTCGACCGAGGGCCGCTCTCGGTGAGAAAGCGGCCGTTCTCGTAAAACGCGATGGACCATGGGGACAGCCGCACGCGCACCTCCATCTCGCCGGCGCGCAGGACGACACCGTCCTCCGTCTCCGCCGCGTCAAACGGCTGAGGTTTGAGCTCAAGCGGGAAATGGGGCCCGCGGGGCATCCGGCCGAAAAAGTGATGCTGCTCCACCCGCACCATACCAGGCCGGGGAAAGGAGATGCGGCAGGTGAGCATGGGGCCATCGAGCATGTGGCCGCGGTGCGCCACGGGGCGGCACGCGACGAAGAAGAGGACGCCGTCTCCCTCTTGCCGCCATTCCTGCACGGCGAGGCCGGGATGAATGGAGACGCCTTCGCGGACAAGCCAGTTGCCGTCGGTGAACTTCATGGGTGTCACTCCTCGCAGAACGCCGACCGTTCACGTTGTGCCAGCATTGTATCAGATGATTTTGTCCGGTCACGGCAATATCTTGCGGCCTCACTTCGATAGGAATGGTAACATTTTGACTCCCTGTGGCAATGAGGTGCCTGGTGGACTTCCGCGGCCCCGTCTGCGCGGATAGATGGCGGGGCGTCGGCTGGCCGGGGGCGTCGCCGCCAGGCGCTCGAATTTGCTACAATGGCGGCAGTGTGAAGCCACGGAGACAAGGGAGAGGATGGCCATGAAGCTCTGCACCTACCGGGAAGGGAGCGCGCTGCGGCTCGGCCTTGTGCGCGGCGACGAGGTGGTGGACGTCGCGGCGAGCGCGGCGCAACTCAGGATCTCGGTGCCCGAAACGATGGAGGCCGTGATCGCGGAATATACTCACGTTCGGCGCGCGCTCGAGGCCATCGAGGAGAAGGGCGTTCCCGCCGGGAAGCTGTCGGACCTGCGGCTCGCGCCTCCCGTCACCCGCCCGCAGAAGATCCTGTGCGTGGGGCTCAACTACCGCAAGCACGCCGAGGAGTCGAAGATGCCGATTCCCTCGTCGCCGGTCTATTTCGCCAAATTTGCGAACAGTCTGGCCGCGCACGGGGACGAGATCGCCATTCCCGAGGTGGCGCGCGAGGTGGACTACGAGGTGGAACTGGTGGCGGTCATCGGCCGCAGGTGCCGCAACGTCTCAGAGGAGGAGGCGCTCGGCGCGGTGTTTGGCTACGCCATCGGGAACGATTTGAGCGCGAGGGATCTCCAAATGCGCGCGTCGCAGTGGCTGTACGGCAAGGCCATCGACGGCTTCGCGCCGCTCGGCCCGTACATCGCGACGGCCGACGAGGTGGGAGATCCGCAGCGCCTGGGCTTACGGCTCTATGTAAACGGTGAGTTGCGCCAGAACTCGTCGACCGCGGACATGATCTTCTCGGTGGCGCAGGTGATTGCGGATTTGTCCCGCATCATGACGCTTGAGCCGGGCGATCTCGTCTACACCGGCACGCCGGAGGGCGTGATCCTGGGCCGGGAGAAGAAGGTGTGGCTCAAGCCGGGGGACGAGATGGCGTGCGAAATTGATGGGCTCGGGCGGCTCGAGAACCGGCTTGTGGCGGGCTGAACCCGCGGAATGGTCGACGCTTGGGAGATGAAAGCATGTCGAGGGATGGACGTGGGCGCAGACGCGTGGTGGTGAAAATTGGGTCGAGCTCACTCACCGAGGCGGACGGATCGCTCGCACTGTCGCGGATGCGCCAGATGGTGTCCGATATGGTGCGGCTCGAGCGTGAGTCGGGGTGCCAGTTTGTGCTTGTCTCCTCGGGCGCCATCGCGGCGGGGCTCGGCAGGCTCGGCTGGCAGCGCGCGCACATCTCGATGCCGGAGAAGCAGGCGGCCGCGGCGGTGGGCCAGGTGCTCCTCATGGAGCACTACGAGCGGCTGTTTGCCGAGCACGGCATCGCGGTGGGGCAGATCCTCATGACGCGCGCGGACGTGGAGGATAGGAAGCGGTTTGTGAACATCCGCAACACGGTGATGGCCCTGCTCCAGCGCGGCGTGATGCCTATCATCAACGAGAACGACACCGTGGCGGTGGACGAGATCCGCTTCGGCGACAACGACACGCTGGCGGCGCTCGTGGCGCTCGTGGCGGAGGCGGACACGTTGGTGCTGCTCACCGATATCGACGGCCTGTACACGGCCAACCCGCGCCAGGATCCCACAGCGACGCGGATTGCGGAGGTCGAGGCCATCACGGACGAGATCGAGCGCATCGCGGGCGGAGCCGGATCGAGCGCAGGCACGGGCGGGATGCGGACGAAAATCGCGGCGGCGAAGATTGCCACGCAGTCCGGCGTGGAGGTCGTCATTGCGCATCGGGACGAGCCGCGGGTGCTTGAGCGGGTGCTCGGCGGCGAGCCGGTGGGCACGCGGTTTCTGGCGTCGCGGGAGCCGGTCAGCCTGCGCAAGTCGTGGCTCTTGCACGCGCCGAAGCCGGAAGGCGCCCTGCAGGTGGATCACGGCGCCATGCGCGCGCTCATCGCGGGCGGCAAGAGCCTGCTTTTGCCGGGCCTCGTGCAGGTGCATGGCGAGTTTCAGGAGGGCGCCGTGGTGGAACTCGTCGGGCCCACCGGCGCGGCGTTTGGCAAGGGCATCTCGAACTTCTCCTCGCGCGATCTCGCCGAGTGGCTCGCGAAAAAGCGCGCAGGCGAGGACGTGCACGCGCTGCACGAAGTGGTGCACCGAAACGACATGGTGATCTGGACGGAGGCGACGGCGGGATGAGTGTCGACGCGAAGGCGGAACTGGTGGAATCGGTGCGTTCCACCCTGCGCGGCGCGCAGGCGGCGAAGCGGCACATGGCCACGGCGCCGACGCGCGTCAAGAACGAGGCGCTTTCGCACATGGCGGACGCCATCTGGGCGCGCAGGAGCGAGATTTTGGCCGCGAACGCGGCCGACGTGGACGCGGCGCGGCGGGAAGGGCAGCCCGCGGCCCGCGTGGATCGGCTGATGCTCGACGAGGCGCGGCTTCAGCAGATCATCGAGGGCGTGCGCGAGGTCGAGGCGCTGCCAGATCCGGTGGGCGAAGAGGTAGAGCGCATCCTCCGCCCGAACGGCCTCGACATCCGCAAGGTGCGCGTGCCGATGGGCGTGATCGCCATGATCTACGAGGCGCGGCCGAACGTGACGGTGGACGCGGCGGTGCTCGCGGTGAAGACGGGCAACGTGGCGGTGCTGCGCGGCGGGAGCAAGGCGCTTCGGTCGAACCAGGCGCTCGTGGCGGCCATCCACGACGGGCTGCGGCAGGCGGGACTGCCGGAAGCCGCGGTGTCGCTCGTGGCCCACGCGGACCGGGACGCGGTGGATGTGCTCATCCGGGCGCGGGGGCTTGTCGATCTCGCCATTCCCCGCGGGGGCGCGGGGCTGATTCGCCGTGTAGTGGAGAACGCGTCGGTTCCGGTGATTGAGACGGGCGTGGGCAACTGCCACGTGTACGTGGACCGCGCCGCGAACTTCGAGATGGCCGCGCGCATCGTGGTGAACGCGAAGACGCAGCGCCCGTCCGTGTGCAATGCGGCGGAGACGCTCCTCGTGCACGCGGAAATTGCGGATGCGTGGCTCCCGGAGGCGGCGCGCGCCCTCGTGGAGCGGGGCGTGGAGTTGCGCGCGTGCCCACGCGCGCTCGACATCCTGCGCCGCGCTGGCATCCCTGCGGTGGCTGCGCAGGAGGCGGATTGGGAAACTGAATATCTGGATCTCATCCTCGCCGTCCGGGTGGTCGACACCCTGGAGGACGCCATCGCGCACATCGATCGCTACGGCACGCAGCACTCGGAGGTCATTGTCACGGAGGACGAGGATGCGGCGCGGGTGTTCCTTGCATCCATCGACGCGGCGGCCGTGTACCACAACGCGTCGAGCCGGTTTACGGACGGGTTCGAGTTCGGGTTTGGGGCCGAGATCGGCATCTCGACGCAGAAGATGCACGCCCGCGGGCCGATGGGCTTGCGCGAGCTGACGAGCTACAAGTACGTGGTGTACGGACACGGGCAGGTGCGGGAATAGCGGCAAGCGGGGCGAGGATACGAATTCGCGCCGCGGCACGGCGGGAGCGGAAGCGCTCATGGGGCACCTGTCGGCTTTGGCGCGCGCAGTCGCGGCGTACGATGAACCATCTCGCCTGAAAGGGGTAGCGTTCATGGGTACGTTTGGCGGCTACACGCGCTGGGCTGTGGTGTTTCTCATCATCTTCGTGCTGTTCTTCCTGTTGGTTCCCGCGGTGGGCATGGCGGCGCCGAGCTGCGGCTGTACGCCGGGCGCGGGCGCAGGCGTGTATGGGGCGTATTGAATCATTTGTGACGCGACGCGAGCCCTGGGCGAACCGATGCCCGGGGCTTTCTCGTATCATCCATCGGGGAGACGTCCGTAATCCTCGCTTCGAGCGGGGTACACCCATGGTTGCCGAATGACACGCCAAAGACCACCTGCGGGCGGAGCTATCACACCTGCACTTGCAGGTGAACGATTTGTGATGCGTGGGAAATCCGGGAACAGAACGGGCAGAAGCCGGCTAGGATGCGACTAGGCGCTAAGCTGCAGTTCAAATCGCAAACCGTGTGCGGGACACTTCACTGGCTATCCTTGAAATACGCAATGAGATATCTGATCAATGCGTACACGGCACCTATGCATACGGCTGCCAATATAGATTCCAGTGTCCAAAGCAGAATGAAGCTCAGAACTTTCTGATGACGAATCCATGGTATCAATTGTGTGCCGCCGAACGCCATTCCCGACAGAAACGCGATCCACCGCAGTTTATCGATCAATGCCAGGTATTTCACGGCTTCCGGTGGATTAGGCTTCGTGATCTTGGATAACCATTTCACGTTCTCCGTGACCCCACCTCTGGCGCAAACGCCGACTCCTACATCCGCAACAGGAGACCGGAATCACCAACCGGGTATTTCCGCGTTCAAAGGTCTCAATAGGGCCGCCGACGATCTCGGCGGATCAACGACCGCTACTGTCGACGGTGCCGAAACAAGCCCACTAGCTTCAATGGGGCCGCCGACGATCTCGGCGGATCAACAGGAATCCATATATGCTGATTAATGTGACGCTCGCGCTTCAATGGGGCCGCCGACGATCTCGGCGGATCAACGGTTGGGCTGCGTCGCTTATGCTGGCGCGGCCCCTGCTTCAATGGGGCCGCCGACGATCTCGGCGGATCAACGGTTAGGGAATGATCCGATTATAGGATCAGTTCTAATCTTCAATGGGGCCGCCGACGATCTCGGCGGATCAACGGGTTTGGCTTAGCGCTTACGTTTCGCACGACGCATCCTTCAATGGGGCCGCCGACGATCTCGGCGGATCAACTTGGGCCGCGACGAAACCTGCGGCGTGTCGGAAACGCCTTCAATGGGGCCGCCGACGATCTCGGCGGATCAACCGCCTGGTCGGCCACCGACTGAAACACGCTACCATAGTCCTTCAATGGGGCCGCCGACGATCTCGGCGGATCAACTGTGATTGGTACAACAAAGCGAATGTTTGACATGGATCCTTCAATGGGGCCGCCGACGATCTCGGCGGATCAACTCCGCGTCGTGATTTTATCGGCGTATTCCAGTGCGGCACCCTTCAATGGGGCCGCCGACGATCTCGGCGGATCAACGTGAACCCGCTGTCGCGGTTGTGGATGATGTTGTGCCTTCAATGGGGCCGCCGACGATCTCGGCGGATCAACCATGCTGCCGAACGCGCCGACGATCTTGGAGGATTCCTTCAATGGGGCCGCCGACGATCTCGGCGGATCAACATCCAGCCGGTCACCGCTTCGTACACCATTTGGGCCATCCTTCAATGGGGCCGCCGACGATCTCGGCGGATCAACCCACGCGACCATTCTCCTCAAACTTGGCGTACATCCGCCTTCAATGGGGCCGCCGACGATCTCGGCGGATCAACGCTACCCTCCAGAGCCGGCTCCTGGCGCGGCTTCCTGGGCGTAAATCGCGAACCCATGCGGCGCGCGCCCTTCACACGCCTTCCAACTGCCCTCATCATACCCTCTCACCGGCCAAAAATCCAGTCTCCATGCGCATTTTTCGTCTTGCGCGAACCTCCAGGGCTTTCGCCATCGATCCCGGTTCGCGCATCGCTCGGTTGCGTACCGTGCGCACACGCATGTCACTCGACGCTCGTTTCGTACAGAATCGATGCAGGATTCCCTGAATTCAGGTCGAACTTCTACCTCCATCGCTTTAGCACCGCAGTGGTGCAGGCGAGCTCCCGAAACGCCCCCGCTGCCCCCGCGGCCGCCGTGCAGTCGAGCTGTCCTCAGCCGTCACGGTCTCCGCGACGGCTGAGCCACCTGATCAAATCCCGTCGCCATGACCACCGCGACACCCCGGGCGGGTTGCACAGGGATCGCTCGGCACGAAAGGGTGATGTTTCGCCACACGTAGTTTCCCATTCGCTCTATGTGCCTTGTCTACAAGCATGCCTTGTTCAACGCGGGCATCCAGTGCAGCATTCATCCACACATGACAGGAGGTATCTCCGTGGTTCTCATCGGTGTGCTTGTCGTGATCGTGGGCTTTGCGCTTCGCGTGAACCCTCTGCTCGTCGTGACGGTGGCCGGAATCGTCACCGGCCTCTTGGCGCACGAATCGCCGTATGACATTCTGTCTCAATTCGGCGCTGCGTTCGCGAAGGATCGTTACATGGCCGTGTTTGTCGCCACGCTGCCTGTCATCGGACTGCTCGAGCGCCACGGGCTGCGCGAACAGGCCCAGCGGCTCGTGTCGAGGGTGCGCGCCGCCACGACGGGCCGCATCTTGAACGCGTACCTGTTCATTCGCGAACTGGCGGCTGCCCTCGGACTCACGTCCATCGGCGGGCCCGCGCAGATGGTTCGCCCGGTGGTGGCGCCCATGGCCGAAGGTGCCGCGGAGGCCGCCTACGGCAACTTGCCCCAACCCGTACGGGACCACATCCGCGCCCACGCCGCCGCCGTCGACAACGTCGGCCTCTTTTTCGGTGAGGACGTGTTTGTCGCGGTCGGTGCCGTCCTCCTCATGAAGGGCGTGTTTGATCAGTTCCACATTCACTCCACACCTATCCTCATGGGCCTGTGGGCGCTGCCGACGGCCATCGCCGTCTTTGTCGTGCACAGTGTGCGGCTGTACTTGTTGGATCGGCGTCTCCGGCGCTGGCTGTCCGCCGGCCCGGCCGCGGCTTCCTCATCGCCCGGAGAGGGGGTCAACGCGTGATTCGCATCCAATACGTCTACGATCTCGTCGGTCTCATTCTCGTTCTCTCGAGCCTGTATACGTTTCGCGATCGCGCGAACCCGCGGCGCATCACCACGGGGCTCTTCTACGCACTGTATGGGCTCGCGTTCATCCTGGCGGACGTGCTGCCATCCTTCGTCCTCGGCCTTGTCGTGATCGCCATCGTCCTGCTGGCGGGCTTTGGCGGGGTGCGCACCGGGAGCTATGGGGAGGCGGACGCGGCGGATCGCGAGGCGAGCCGGGCCAGGCTCGGCAATCGGCTGTTCATCCCGGCCGTGCTTATCCCATTGCTCACCGTGGCTGGCGTGGAAGGGCTGAGCCGGATTCACGTCGGCGCTCTGCCACTCTTGGATCCGACGAACGTCACGCTCGTGGCGCTAGGCATTGCCGCCGTCATCGCGCTCATCGTCGCGTGGATCATCACCCGGAGTTCGCCCGTGACATCCCTGCGCGAAGCCAGGCGCCTGATTGAGGCCATCGGCTGGGCGGCCGTGCTTCCCCAGATGCTCGCGGTCCTCGGCACCTTGTTCGCGTCCGCCGGTGTGGGCACCGTGGTGGCGCGCCTGGCCAACCACGTGATTCCGCATCACTCGCTCTTCTGGGCGGTTTTCGCGTACTGCGTGGGCATGGCCGCGTTCACCATGATCATGGGCAACGCCTTCGCCGCGTTTCCCGTGATGACAGCCGGGATTGCCATCCCGCTCATCATTGGGCACTTCGGCGTCGATGCGGATCGCGTCGCGGCCATTGGCATGTTCGCGGGCTACTGCGGCACGTTGCTGACGCCCATGGCGGCCAACTTCAACATCGTTCCCGCCGCGCTGCTTGGACTGCGAAGCCAGTATGCGGTCATCCGGGCGCAATGGCCCACGGCCGTCATCATTCTTGCGGTCAATATCCTACTCATGTACGCGGTTGCCAAATGGTAAAAAACTGCGCGATCTCGGCTCATTCGTGTTCGGCCGGATCGCGCAGACCATCCCCACGATTTTCCTCGGTCTTTACACACTCTTCACAATCCGAACACGTGGATTTCACAAATGGCGCGTAGCATGTGATGACGGAAAGGATCGATATCCATTGAATCAATGGGTATGGATTCAATCGCGACCGCGGCAAGTGCACTGACCCGTCGCAGCTCAAACCTAGCCACAAAAGGGGCGACTCGCGTGTCCGTCAATCCGAAAGTTCTCGAGGCCATGGACGAAAGTCGGCTGAATGGCTTCCACTGGAAGACGATGTTCACGGCTGGCATGGGCTTTTTCACCGACGCCTACGATCTCTTCATCATCGGCACGGTTACGGCCATCCTCACACCCCTCTGGCATCTTTCCACCGCGCAACTCTCCATTTTGAATAGCACGTCGCTCGCGGCGGCGGCGCTCGGTGCCCTGTTCTTCGGCAAACTGATGGATAAGCTCGGGCGCAAGGCCATGTACGGATTTGAGGTCATCATGCTCGCTGTGGGCGCCATTCTCTCGGCCTGCGCGCCGTCCTTCATCTGGCTCGTCATCTTCCGCTTCATCGTCGGACTTGGCGTGGGCGGCGATTATCCCACCAGTTCGGTCATCATGACGGAGTACTCCAATCGCAAAAATCGCGGCTTCATGGTCACGATGGTCTTTGCCATGCAGGGGCTCGGGCTTTTGGCAGGTCCGCTCGTCGCGTCCATCCTGCTCTCCGCGGGCATCCCGCATGACATTGCGTGGCGCATCATGCTCGCGCTCGGCGCCATTCCGGCGGCTTCTGTGATTTACCTGCGCCGCAAGATGCCCGAGTCGCCGCGCTATCTCATGGCCGTGAAGCAGGACGCGGACGCGGCGGCGAGCGCGGCCCGGGAACTGACGGGCGAGGCCGTGCGCGCCTCGGCGGAGGCCGCTCCGCGCGCCGTGATCGCCAAGCAGTCGCTGTGGACGCCGAAGCACCTCCTCCGCTTGCTCGGGACGGCAGGCAGCTGGTTCCTCATCGACGTCGCGTTCTATGGGAACAGCGTCTCGTCGCAGCTCATCCTGAAGGCGCTCCTGCCGCACGCGCAGCTCGTCACCACGACGCTTGTCGCAACGGCCATCTTCATGGTGGCTGCGCTGCCGGGCTATTTCGTTGCGGCCAACCTGATGGACAAGTGGGGGCGCAAATTCATTCAGAGCCTCGGCTTCGTGGTGATGGCGGCCGCATATGCGGCGCTGTTCCTGGTGCCGAGCATCGCGAAGATGCCCATTCTGTTCCTGCTGCTGTACGCGGTGAGCTACTTCTTCATCGAATTCGGCCCGAATACGACGACGTTCCTCGTGCCGTCCGAAGCGTTCCCGACGAATCTGCGCGGCACCGCGCACGGGATCTCGGCGGCGGCTGGCAAGATTGGCGCGTTCCTCGGCGCGTTCGTGCTGCCGGGTATCCTCAAAGCCGCGGGCTTGAGTGTCACCATGGGCATGCTGGCGGGCGTGGCGCTGCTCGGGGCGCTGCTCACCCTCCTTGCGGTTCCCGAGATGAAGCAGAGATCCCTCGAGGACACCGAGGAGATCCAGGTGTCGCCGCAAGCCACGACGCATCACAGCATTGTCGGCTGATGTCGGCGTGAGGCGTCTGTCGCGAAGCGAGGAGAAAAACCATGACGCACGGACCGGATATGCCAGAGGACGTCTGCATGCGGTGCTTGGCGGTGCTCGGCGAGCCCCAGCGGCTGCGCATCCTCCGGGCGTTGGCCGAGGGCGAGCAGACCGCGGGCGCGCTGAGCGAGCGCCTCGGCGTGCGCCAAAACACCCTTTCCCATCACATGAGGCAGCTTCGCGAGCACGGGCTGGTGGAGGTGCGCCGCCATCCGCACGACGAGCGATTTACGTTTTATCGATTGAACGGGCGTCGACTGCGGGCCCTCTCTGCCGTCCTGACGGATTGGGCCGCTCGCGCAGACGCAGAGTGTGAAACCTCGGGCCGCTGGTCTTCGTGACGGCGGCCTCGGCACGGAGATCCTCCTTCGGCCGTTTCGCGCGGGTGGTGATTGTGGTACGGTGAACCTGAGGTGGAGAGCGTGGGCAAAGATATGCAGCGCGAAGAATGGCTTGATATTTTCACTTCCGAAATGATCCCCTGCGGCACAGCTCCCAGGTCCATCGTACATGAGCGCGGGTTGTGGCACCAGACGTTTCACGCGTGGATCGCCACCGGAAGAAGTCCTGCGGGGCGCCTCGTCGTCCAACTGCGCGGCGCCCGCAAGGACACGAATCCACTGCGCCTCGACGTGAGCGCCGCGGGTCACCTCGAGGCGGGAGAATCGCCGGAAGAGGGTGTGCGGGAGATCGAGGAGGAGCTCGGCCTTCATGTCCCCGCGGGACGCCTGCACAAGCTCGGCGTGGTGGCACACGAGGTGCGGCTCGGGCCGGTGTGGGACCGCGAATTTCACCATTTGTATGTTGCCATCGTCCCAGATTTGTCGCTCGGGGTCCTGCGCCCAGCGGTCGACGAGATCGCGGGCATCTACGAACTCTCTGTTCGTGACTTCTTCGATCTCGCCTTCGGCCGCCGGCAGGAAGCTGTGCTCACCGGTTATCGCGTGCTTCCGGGCCATTTGCAAAAAGACGCGCGCACCGCGCGGTGGACGGACTTCGTGCCGCGATCGCGCCCGTACCTCGACCTGCTCGCACATTTCTTCCTGCGCGAGGGCTGATCTCAGTCCACAAACGGGCCGTTGAAGATGGGGCGCTCTCCCACGGGTTCGCCGAACACCATCACGGCGCGAAGCGACTCCGCCGCCCGCACGGGCGTGGGCACAAACGCCTCGTCGGCGGCTCGGTGCCAGATGAAGAGATCGCCCTTCTGCATCGGAATCTCTTCCTCGCCAAGGTGCCCCGCGCCGTCGAGCACGAAGATGAAGCCCTGATGATGCGCTGGGGCCTCGAGGGTGTAGGACGCGCCCGCGACCATTTCGACGTCCTGGTACGTCATGGGGCGGTGCGTCCTAAGCGGCGATCCACCGCCCACAATCCACTTCCGCCGCACGCCCTGGGCAGGTTCGTCCACGGGCAGGGCGTCGGGCGGGATATCCTCGTAGCCCGGATCCATGCCCTTGTCGCTCCTCGGGATGTTGATCCAGAGCTGCAGTCCGCTGTCGATCCCGTCCGTACCAGGCATCTCGGAGTGCACAATCCCGCGCCCCGCCGTCACGTGTTGCGCGCCCCCTTCAGGGATGACGCTTTGGTGGCCCGCGCTGTCCGCGTGCGCCACGGCGCCTTGCAACACATACGTGATAATCTCAAAGCCCCGGTGCGGGTGGTCCGGGAACCCATCCGGGTGTTGGATGGAAAAGTGATCGAGCAGGAGAAACGGGTCGATGTACGGCGTTGTGCGCGAAGGGAAGATCCGCGCGTGTTCGTAAAACATGAGGGGCGCGCGATGCGCGCCCGGGAACTTCATCCATGCCACGTGAGTGCCTCCTCTCGCTTGCATCCGCCTTTTGGTCAGGCCAGCGCGTCTCGAAGTTTCTCCGCAATGCGGACGAGCGCCTTCGTCGCGCCAGGCGAAAGGCTGTAAAACTGTGCGAATCCGTGGATCAGATCTTCGAAGTTCTCGATCTCGACCTTGACGCCCGCCTTGTTCAGCGCTTCCGCGTAAAGCTTGCCGACGTCGCGCAGCGGATCGTACTGCGCCGTCGCGATGTACGCCGGAGGCAAGCCGCTCAAGTCCGGGTAGAGGACGGGTGAAAACCACGGATGCGTGAGTTCCTCCAGGCTGTTCAAGTATTGATCCCGGAACCAGAGCATCATGCCGCCGGTCAGGAGATAGCCTTCCGCATTTTCTTCGATAGATGCGGGAGGATGAGCCGGATCGTACCCCGTGGAAGGGTAGATGAGCAGCTGGAACGCGATGGCCGGCCCGCCGCGCTCTTTGGCAAGGATGCTCGTCACAGCGGCAAGATTCCCTCCGGCGCTGTCTCCGCCGACCGCGATGCGGGCTGGATCGAGATGAAAGTCCGCTGCGCGCTCCGCGATCCACTGAAGCGCGTCGTAGGCGTCTTCCACGGCGGCAGGGAACTTGTGCTCCGGCGCCAGGCGGTAGTCGACGGAGAACACGACCGCGCGGCCGTCTTTCGCGAGGACGCGGCAGACGGGATCGTGCGTCTCGAGGTCTCCGACGACCCAACCGCCGCCGTGATAATACACGAGCGCGGGGTAGGGCGGTTCGACGCCCTCCGGGCGGTACATGCGCACCTTGAGCGTGCGGCCAGGCAGATCCATGTCAAACTCTCGGACCTCGGCCACGGGCTCCTTCTTGACAGGAGGAAACAGCGACTGTTGGGAACGAAATTGCTGGGCGGAGAGATGTTTGTAGTCCGGGGCAGGCATGCGGTTGAGTTGATCGAGCACCTGCTGAATGACGGGATCGAGCGGCATGTGGGTCGCCTCCTCTGCGATGGGACATCTCACTTACATTTTAACAGTGGAAGGGTGGGGAAGGGAACAAGGGTCTTGAGAGAAAAGAAAGGATTCGGACAATGAACGATGCAAGAGCACCATTGACGTCGGGAAGGCTGAGCGTATAATCCAGGACGACAACGTTAGTGCAATCGTTTGCACAAGAGGAGGTTGATGCACGTGAAGTGGACGGGTGCCGCGAGCCTTGCGACGACCATCGTCATGTCTGCAGCGCTTCCGTTCGCGGCGTTTGAAAACACCCGTTCCGTCGGCACGGAACGCGTTCTGGCGGCGACCGCGGCGGATAGTACTAACGCCTCGCCCCCGACCGGGGCGTCCGCAGGCGGTGGCACAGCAGGAGAGACCTACTCGAATGCCGTGCAGATTGTGAGCGGCAATGGCTTTCGCGCTGGAAACGGGGCCACGGTCGTCCTCGCTGTGAATGGACTGAACTTGAACCCCTCGAGTTTCAAGGTTGTGGTATCGAATAGCCTCAACGGCGTGATCGACGTCACAAGTGATTCCGTGCTAACGGGGCCGAATTCGATTGCCTTGCACCTTCCTGCCGGGGATGACGGGCTTGGCGCCGGTACGTACACGGTCACCGTCGAAAGTGGAGGTGATTCGGTCTCGACGCCTTCAGGACAGGGACTTCAGGTCATGCCTTATACGACGGCCGACACCATTCAGTGGGATGGAATCTACACATCCGATGGCGCGATGTACGTGTCAGATCCGAATCCCTCCCCTGGACAAGAGGTGACGATCAGCCTTCGAGCGTACAGCGGGAACCTGACGAAGGTGATCCTGAATTGCTGGGACACCGCACAAAACAAGGGTTTCCAGGTCGAGATGTCTCCAGGCAGAACGTTTGGACCGTATCAGCTCTGGTCTGCCACGATCCCCGCTTCAAACGGCGGAACGATCTATTATCGCTTTGACATATACGATGGCACCAGTTTTGCGTGTCTCTCAGGTGACGGACTGCACACGTCTGACGACATCAACAACAATTTCCCGTTGCCCGTGGGGACGGTCACGCTTTCGACACTTCAGGCGAATCCCGGTGATACGGTGACGGTCTCCGACCCTGTAGGTGACTTCGCCGGAAGCCAGGATCAACCCAATCACACGGTGATACGGTTTGTCAACTCGTCGGGCGAAACGGCCGCCACAGTCAATGGGACGAACGCGAGCTGGAACAGCGTGCAGTTCACAGTCCCACAGAGCCTTCCAAACGGCTTGTATCGCGTCGAGATCGACACGGTCGCCAAGGACGCGGATGGGGTGGTCAATGTCGAATTGGACAGGAGTGCGGAGCTTATTGTAGGGCCTCTGCCCGCGTGGATGCAAGCGTATGCACATGATTCGTTTCAGGCGTTCTACCGATCGCCTTTCGGAGCCGTGTCCACAGGAACCCCCATCACGCTTCGCCTGCGGGCTCCGCTCAGCGTGAAGAGTGCGACGCTTCGCCTCTGGGGGGCAGCGGATCAGTCAGGCGAGATCGACCTGCCGATGCAGAAGCTCCAAATGTCGGGAGACGAGTTGGCGCAACAAACCGGCGTGCAGGACATCAACGACTACACGTGGTGGACGGTGACCATCCCTGCGGCGGATGTGACCACACCCGGGACGATGTGGTATCAGTTCGTGACGGAGACGGACACTGGCCAGGTGGTCTACTACGATGACAATGGAGCTCAGCTTGAAGGGCCTGGCCAGGTTGGGTTGTCTTCCGACGGACCGAGCTACCAGATCAGCGTATACGAACGGGGATTTCAGACGCCAGATTGGCTGAAGCACGCCGTGATCTACGAAATCATGCCGGATCGGTTCTACAATGGCAATATCGCCACGGAGGAGAATCCGAATACGCAAAAGGGGATTTATGTAGGGGCCGATGGAACGGAGTCATTAGGCCCCATCCAGTTCCACGAGAACTGGGACTCGCCGCCCTATGATCCGAATATTCCTCCGTTATCTGATCCCAAAATTGCCAGTCTGCGAGGCAATGGCCAATGGAACATTGACTTTTTCGGAGGTGATTTGCAGGGCATCGAGGATAAGCTGGACTACCTGAAGAGCCTTGGAGTCAATACGCTGTATCTGATGCCCGTCTTTGAGGCGGAATCCAATCACAAATATGACACAGCCGACTATTTCAAGATTGACCCTGGATTTGGAACGCAGCAGGACTGGCTGAATCTCGTACAGGCTGCGCACGCGAAGGGGTTCCATATCATTCTCGACGGGGTGTTCGAAGATACCGGAAGTGACAGCGTATATTTCAACAAGTTCGGGAACTTCCACTCCAACGGTGCGTGGCAGGCGTACCTGAAGAACCAGCCGTCGCTGTCGCCCTACTACTCGTGGTACGTGTGGACAGGGAACACCTCAAACCCATACGATTCGTGGTTTCAGATCGACACGCTGCCACTTACGGACACGTCGAACCCCGCCTATCAGCGATTCGTGTATGGGAGCGACAACTCAGTCGCGCGTGTGTGGATCCGGGAAGGTGCGGACGGATGGCGCTTGGACTCGGCCGACAACGGGAATTTCAACACGGCATGGTGGGGTGGCTTTCGGCAGGCCGTGAAATCGATCGATCCCAACGCAGCGATCATCGGCGAGATCTGGGACAATGCGACGAATGACAATGGAACGGATTGGTTGACGGGATCGACCTTCGACAGTGTAATGAACTACCAGTTCCGGAACGCCGTGATCGACTTCTTCCGCGGCACGTACAACGACGGAAACGTGCAGCACCACGCCGTCGACGCTGCGGGATTCAACCAGGAACTGATGCGCCTGTACAGTGAATATCCTCTGCAGTCGTTCTACTCGATGATGAACCTTGTCGATTCGCAAGACACCATGCGGATCCTGACCATCTTGGAGAACGCGCCGCAGCCAGGCGATCTATCCGCGCTCCAGCAGGATGAGTACAGGCCGTCTCCTGCGGCTGAACAGTTGGGGATCGAGAGGCTGAAGCTTGTATCGGACTTTCAATTCAGCTTCCCGGGCGATCCGACCATCTTCTACGGCGACGAGGCAGGGCTCACTGGTTATTCGGATCCCCTCAATCGTCGGACCTATCCGTGGGACAACCAGAATCTCGATCTCCTGAACCACTACCGCAAGCTCGGGGCCATTCGAAACGCCAATCCTGTGCTTCAGACGGGGGATTTCACGCCGTTGTACGCACAGGGCATGGTGTACGCATTTGCAAGGACCATTCGGAATGGGCGAGATGTCTTCGGTGTGCCAGCGGAGGATGCCACGGCCATTGTGGCGATCAACAATCAGAACCAAGCTATCACCGTGACCATTCCGACGGATGGGACGGTTGCGGACGGGTCCACGATGCTCGATGAACTGAACAACCAGTGGTACAAGGTGCAGAATGGTGGCATTACACTCACGCTGCAATCGTATCAAGGTGCCATTTTGGTGACGCCGAGCGACGCGCCGATGGCTTATCTGCAAGAGGAGGATTCTCAGAACGAGATTGCGTGGACGCCTGTGCAAGGTGCCATCGGTTATCGCGTCTGGAGACAGAATCCGAATGGACAATGGGTGCCCTTTGGACCTGTGCTTCCTGCCACGGACTTGAGTGTCACGGTGGAACGCGATGCATATGCGCAAACGTTTGCTGTACAAGCGCTGTTTTCGGCGTCTGATCACGCCCAGTCTCCGGTGTCGGCACCTAAGACGGTATCGCTTCCCGTCGATGTGCCCGCGGTACGCCTGAGTCAGCCGATCGTTAGTGGTCGTGTGGTTGGAGATCGTGCGATGGTCTCGATCACGCCGGTTTCAGGCGCGACGCAGTATGTGATCTACCAGAGACAGGGCGACGGATCGTATGCTCCGGTCGCGACGGTCTCCACAAGTGGCGATTCCGCAGCTATAGGGGAAGTTCCTGCGCAAGGTCCGGCCAACTCGCCTCACGCGACGATTCGCGTGACAGTGCCCGTACCTGCAGGTTTCTCGTCGGTGACCTACCGCGTGGCTGCGCAAAACGAAGATGGGCAAGCTGTGACCAATCCATTGACCCTATCGCTCTCGAAAAAGTGATGCCTCGCGAAAAGGGCTATCGGAATTTTTTCGAGATAACATCTTGATTGCGATCGGATGAAAGCGTTATACTAATCGCGCAAACGTTTGCGCAAGCAAATGCACAGAGGGGGTTGTGTCGGTGAGGAGATGGGGAATCGTATCGACAGGTGTGGCCGCGCTCGTGTTGGCGGGCGGAGCCATCGCGGGCTGTGGAACCTCGAACGGTGGTCAAAACACGTCTCCTTCCACGAGCTCGTCGAGCGCCAAAGGGGAGGCAAGCGCTCTGCCCAAAGGGCAGACCATCACCGTTTGGTCGTGGCAGACAGGGCCGGAGTTGCAAGACGTGAAGCAGATCGCCGCTCAGTGGGCAAAGGCTCATGGGGACAAGGTCATTGTCGTCGACCAAAGCTCCAATCCGAAGGGATTCCAGTTCTACGCCACGGCGGCTCGCACGGGCAAGGGGCCTGATGTCGTGTTTGGAATGCCGCACGACAACAATGGCGTTTTCGCAGAAGAAGGATTGATGGCGCCGGTACCGTCTGGCGTGCTCAACACGGGTCTCTATGCACCTAATACGATCGACGCCATCAAGGTCAACGGCACGATGTACTCGGTGCCAGTATCCGTTCAGGTCGCGGCAATCTACTACAACAAAAAGCTTGTGCCGCAGCCACCGCAGACATGGGCCGAATTCGTGAAAGACGCAAATGCACATGGCTTCATGTATGACCAAGCGAATCTTTACTTCGATTACGCCATTATCGGCGGCTATGGCGGGTATGTGTTCAAGGACAACAACGGCACACTCGACCCGAACAACATAGGTCTTGACACACCGGGGGCTGTGCAGGCTTACACGCTGATGAGGGATATGGTCTCCAAGTATCACTGGATGACCCCGAGCACGAATGGCTCTATCGCGAAGGCTGAGTTTCTGGCTGGGAAGATTGGTATGTACGTGAGTGGCCCATGGGACACGGCGGATATTGAGAAGGCCAAAATTGACTTCGGTGTAACGCCATGGCCCACCTTGCCGAACGGCAAGCATGCCACGCCCTTCTTAGGCGTTATCACGGCATTTGTGAACAAGGAGTCCAAGACCCAGGCAGCTGACTGGAGCCTTGTTCAAGCGTTGACCAGTGCGCAGGCGCAGCAAATGTACTTCAGAGATTCCCAGCAGATTCCTGCGCTCTTGTCTGTGCAGAGGTCGAGCGCCGTCCAGTCGAGCCCAACCTTTAAAGCGTTCGTCGAACAGTTGCGCTACGCGGTACCGATGCCCAACATTCCGCAAATGCAGGCCGTGTGGCAAGCAATGAGCATCCTGCAGAATATCATTGCGGGCAAGGTGTCACCAGAGCAGGGTGCGAAGGATTTTGTGCAAAACATTCAAAAAGGCATCATGGCACAAGGATCCTGATATCATCGGCTACGCAGGTGGGAGCCGGCCTGTGGCTGGCTCCTTTCCTTACGAGGGGGTAAGCCTATGGCCACCGTCATGGAGATGAGAAGGTCTCACGGCCGGGAGCGCGCAAAGCGGCGCGTGGATTGGGTCGCCTACGGGTACCTCTCTCCAGCGCTCGTCACCATCTGTGTTCTCAGCATCCTACCCATTTTTTACACTATATACATCTCGTTTACTAATTTTAATCAAATGCACTTTCTTTCTTATCAGTTCGTAGGTTTGAAGAACTATGAGGAACTTTTAAATCCGCATGATCCGTTGTCGAATCTATTTTTGCCGACATTCATCTGGACCTTGGTGTACGCGCTCTGTACCACGGCGCTCGCGTATCTCGTGGGATTGTTCCTCGCCGTCCTACTCAATAACAAACACATGCGGGAGCGCACTCTCTATCGAACACTGCTCATCGTGCCTTGGGCGGTTCCGAACCTCATTTCAATGCTCGCATGGCAGGGCCTGTTGAACGATCAGTACGGGCAAATCAATGCACTTTTGCATGGCGTGTTTGGCCTGCCGCGCATTCCCTGGCTCACGAGCGCGTTATGGGCTCGAATCGCTGTCATCATGGTCAATGTTTGGGCCGGTTTTCCCTACATGATGACCGTTTGTTTAGGTGCTCTGCAGTCGATCCCGACCGACCAATATGAGGCCGCGGAAATTGACGGAGCCAACTGGTGGCAAGTGTTTCGGTATGTGACCATGCCTTCGGTGTGGCGAATCTCTTTGCCGCTCCTGATACCGTCTTTTTCATACAACTTTAACAACTTCAACGCATCGTATCTGTTGACTGGAGGCGGACCGCCCAATTCGAACAACCCATTCCTGGGTCAAACGGACATTTTGGCAACTGCGGCCTACAAAATGACTCTTACGTTCAATCGCTACGACTTAGGAGCGACGATTTCCGTTCTGCTGTTCATTCTTGTGGCTCTTATCAGCTGGGTGCAGATGCGCTATACCGGAGCCTTTAAGGAGGTCGATGCGTGATGGCTATGTCGAGTCAGAGTTTCTCCGCAATGAAATCCCAGCGCCCAATCGCAGCTCGCACGCGTCGTCGCCGGTCCATGCAGCCGGGAGAGCAAGTCGCTCTGTGGGTGTCGCGCATCGTCATTTGGTGCGTCATCGTCATGGTTCTGCTCCCCATGTGGTTTGTCGTCATTGCGTCCTTCAATCCTTCAAATTCGTACATTTCGTTTTCGTTGTTCCCGTCGAATGCTTCCCTCGCGAACTACAAAGCCCTGTTTCAAGGTGGCCAGTTTTGGACGTGGGTTCGCAACAGTTTAGTGGTCGGTGTTGTCGTCGCGATGGCACAATCGTTCATCACAGCGATGTCCGCCTTCGCCTTTTCGAAGCTTAGATTTTACGGGCGGAAGTATGGTCTGATGACCCTTCTCCTGCTTCAGATGTTCCCCAATATCTTGGCGATCGCGGCCTTCTACACCGCGCTCGCGAAGTTAAACATGATTGATATGTTAGGTTCGTACATCCTCGTTATGCTTGGAACGAGTGCTTTTAACATCTGGCTCCTCAAGGGGTACATGGATTCCGTGCCGAAAGAACTGGACGAGGCCGCCGTGATCGACGGTGCGACGACTTGGCAGAGGTTCATTCATGTGACGTTGCCCTTGTCCACCCCGATGATGGTCGTGATTTTCTTTCTGACCCTTGTTGGCATCTTCAGCGAGTACATGTTCGCAGGAACCATTCTTCAGTCGCCCTGGAATTACACACTCGGTGTTGGAATGTACAATCTGATTAGCGGGCAGTTCGCCAAGAACTGGGGAGAATTCGCTGCAGCTGCACTCTTGTCGGCTGTGCCGCTTGCCATCGTGTTTGCCGTCGCACAGCGATACCTGACAAAAGGGTTGGTGGCGGGCTCGGTAAAAGGCTGATGTTTGCTGGAAGGAGGGGTACGCCGTGGCCACCATTAAAGACGTTGCCCGCCTCGCCAATGTGTCACCGTCCACCGTGTCCCGAGTGCTCGCCAACTCGCCCCGCATCTCTGAAGAGACCAAGCGAAGGGTTCGGGCTGCGCTTGAACAACTGAACTACCACCCGAACGCCTTTGCACGCGGCCTGGTGACGAATTCGACCGGCGCCATCGGCATTCTGATTCCTCCCTCAGCGCAAGAGTTCTTCGTGAATCCATTCTTCGCCGAGTGGATGGCGGGCGTGGCCGAGGTGGCCCGGCAGCGGGGAGTTGACACCGTGCTCTCCACATCCGCCAGGGGAGAGATCGAAACACTTGATCACATGATACGGGGGAGGCGTGTGGACGGCGTTCTCCTCATCGGCGCGCGGCAAGGCGATCCCGTCCTGCAGGAGGTCGCGAAGTTGCGCTGTCCCGCTGTTCTTCTCGGCCGACCCGCTGATCCAGCACCCATCAGTTGGGTGAATAACGACAATCAGCGAGCCGCTTACGACGCGACAGTTCACTTGTTGAACCTGGGGCACCGCCGCATTGGATTTTTAGGAGGCGCTTCCGACTTGGTTGTGACGATGGATCGCGTCGCCGGCTATCGACAAGCCCTGGTGGACCACGGTGTGGAACCTGATTCTCGGCTTGAGGTCTCAAGCTTTTTTCTTGAGCAAGGAGGCTATCTCGGCATGATGCGCTTGCTCGCGATCCCCGATCGTCCCACCGCGGTCCTGTGTGCAGACGACGTGCTGGCGTTTGGCGGCATGCGTGCGGCTCATGAACTTGGATTCGAGGTTCCTGGCGATCTCGCCATCGTCGGATTTAACGATATTCGCTTGGCAGAGCTCGCCCATCCGGCGCTTACCAGTGTGCGGGTTCACATGCATGAGCTGGGTGTCCGATCTGCCGAACTTTTGCTTGAGGAGATTGACCAAGGCAAACCTCTGCAACGGCATGTCATCGTCAAGCATGAACTGGTGATTCGATATTCCTGCGGTGCAAAACCCATCGGCACGTTGACAACCTGAAGAATGGCGGTCCCGGGGGGTTGGCCATGGAACTTGTGTGGCAGCATCGTTGGGCGGCAGACGCTTACCCGCTTGACTTGTCAACCATGGTTCTTGTGTTGCGCGTTGCGCGATGCACACCCGCACAGCGGGTGCGGGTGCACTTTGGAGATCGGTACGAACCTGACTTTCAGAATTCAAGTGAGGCTCGAAGATACGGATCGGACGGAACATTTGACTGGTTTACGTGTCGAGTTGCCGCACCGACGCGAAGACTGAAGTATGCATTTGAAGTGTTATCCTCAACTGGACGGGCTGTGTACCTGGGTGAGGGCGGGCTCGCGGATACATTGGATGCTGTCCAGCCCTTTCAATATCCGTACATTCATCCATCTCGGGTTCTCGCTGTCCCAGATTGGGTGGGGCATGCGGTGGCTTATCAAATATTTCCTGATCGGTTTGCTGTGGGTGAACAACAGTTGGTACGTCCGACGGATCCATGGGACGCGCGTCCAACCCCTGATAGTGTATTTGGTGGGAACCTGCGAGGGATTGTGGACAAACTCCCGTATCTGAGCGATCTCGGCGTGAACCTGATGTACCTCACGCCTATCTTCCAGGCTCCATCGAACCACAAATACGACACGCAGGACTATTTTGCCGTAGACCCCGCATTCGGTACCTTGGGCGATCTGCAATTGCTCGTACGAGAAGCTCATCGCCTCGGGATTCGCGTGGTTCTCGACGCAGTGTTCAACCATTCGGGGTTTCAATTTGCCCCCTTTCAGGACGTCATTGCGCGCGGTACGGCGTCTCCCTATTGGTCTTGGTTCTTCGTGCAAGGGGACCGCGTTGACGTCGAATCCGTCAATTATGAGACTTTCGCAACGCGCCTCAGACATATGCCAAAACTGAACTTGGCAGAGCCTGCTGCCGAAGAATACTTTCTGCAAGTGGCCAAACACTATGTTCTCGAGTGCGATATCGACGGATGGCGTTTTGACGTCGCCAACGAAATCGATCCCCACTTTTGGTCACGGTTGCGATCAGAACTGCGCGCCTTGAAACCTGATATCTTGTTGATAGGAGAAATATGGCATGACAGCCTCCCTTGGCTGATGGGCGATGCCTTCGATGGCGTGATGAATTATCCGCTTCGAGAGCTTGTCATGCGCTATGCCATGGACGAATCCATAGATGAACCTGCTTTCGCAGAAGCGTGGGTACGCCTCTATCTGCAGTACCCGCGTCCGGCATGGCGCGCGATGTGGAATCTGTTGGGCAGTCATGATACTGAACGCGCGCTTACGCGCGCACGCGGTCATGTTCCCTCTGTTGTGTTGGCGTTTGCAATGCTTTTCACGCTACCCGGAATTCCCATGGTGTATTATGGGGACGAGATCGGCATGGAAGGTGGAACCGATCCGGATTGCCGTCGGGGCATGATCTGGGACGCGAACTTATGGCAGCTTGATCTTCGCGAAGCCGTGCGGCAACTCGCATGGCTCAAGCGAACCCATCCCGCGCTTGCAGGAGATACAATGGAGATTCGCGATGCGAACTCTGGCGTGCTGCATTATGTACGGCTAAACGGCACAGGTCCGCATCTTCACATTGCTGTTTGCAAACGTCGAGACTTCGGCGCGGAAGTGGACTCCCCACTATTCGCGTGGGATGTGCCATCTCGGACATCGGGCGAGGAACGAAAGATCCTGATATGGGAATGCGATTCAACTGAGGGGTGTGGGCATGATTCACGAGCAGACGGATTTCACAACCAGTGAGGCGATCCGCCCGGATACGCTGATCTCGCCGCCAGATGACTGGGCTTTTCTCGGGCGACCCAGCCGGTTTGATGTGGATCACGATGGCTGGGCGACGGTTCAGTATGACGCTGGAGTCATGGTCGGTGTCGCCGCACTCGACGACACCGTGCTACGCGTAGCCTACTGCAGGTCCCCTGGGGAGTGGCCGACGAGCACACCTGCCATTGTGGAACAGATGTCGCAGCGGCACTCCTGGCGGCTCGTTCAGGAAGAGCGACGCGTGCAACTGGAATGTGTTGCCGGATGGCAGATTCAAATCAACCGGGACGACGGAACATGGAGTATACGCCATCTCGGCTTTGGGACAGCCGTCGAGGCCATCACGTGGTACAAGCGCAAAAAAGGCGGCGCATTGACGTTTGCTTCGCTCGACAATGCCCGGTTCTATGGACTTGGCGAAAAGCCGGGGCCCCTTGACAAGCGGCACGAGGCGTACACCATGTGGAATTCGGACGTTTACGCGCCTCACGTGCCAGAGATGGAGGCCCTATACCTGTCGATCCCGTTCTTTTTGCGATTGCAAGACCAAACGGCCGTTGGCATCTTTGTGGATAATCCAGGGCGATCCCGCTTTGACTTCAGGAGCAGATACCCTGACGTGGAAATATCGACAGAACGAGGCGGGTTGGACGTTTATTTCATCTTCGGGGCTTCGCTCAAAGATGTCATTCGACGTTACACAAAGCTCACGGGGCGAATGCCGATGCCACCCAAGTGGGCGCTCGGCTATCATCAGTCTCGGTACTCGTACGAGACCCAGAGCGAGGTCCTGTCGGTGGCGCAAACGTTTGTCGAGCGCGACATTCCGGTGGATGCCTTGTATCTGGATATTCACTACATGGATGGATATCGGGTGTTCACCTTTGATGAGAGGCGATTTCCCGATCCGGCACGCATGTGCGACGAGTTGCGGAAGCTTGGGGTGCGCGTTGTCCCCATCGTGGATCCGGGGGTGAAACAGGATCCTGAATATCCCGTTTACATGGACGGGCTAGCCCACAACCACTTCTGCCAAACCGCCGAGGGTCAAGTGTATCTTGGTGAGGTATGGCCCGGATTGAGTGCCTTTCCTGATTTCGCGTCGGAGGAAGTGCGGGCGTGGTGGGGCAAGTGGCATCGGGTGTACACCCAGATGGGAATTGAGGGCATATGGAATGATATGAACGAGCCGGCTGTGTTCAATGAGACGAAGACCATGGACGTGAACGTGGTCCACCGAGGCGACGGACGATTGTACACGCACGGAGAGGTCCACAACCTCTATGGATTCTGGATGGCTGAAGCCACGTATCGCGGACTGAAAGCGCAGTTGGCTGGCAAGCGGCCTTTTGTGCTCACGCGCGCTGGCTACAGCGGAATTCAACGGTATGCGGCGGTGTGGACGGGCGACAACCGAAGCTTTTGGGAACATATGGCCATGGCCATCCCGATGGTGCTCAACATGGGGATGTCCGGTATTCCGCTCGGGGGCCCAGATGTGGGCGGTTTCGCTCATCACGCTTCAGGTGAATTGCTTGCACGATGGACGCAAATGGGGGCGTTCTTTCCGTTCTTTCGAAATCACAGTGCCATGGGAACGCATCGACAGGAACCTTGGGCATTCGGCCCTACGTTCGAAGCCGTCATTCGACGTGCCATCCGGCTCCGTTATCGTTTCCTGCCTTATCTGTACACGCTCGCACGGGAAGCCCATGAGACAGGTTTACCCATGATGCGGCCCTTGGTGTTAGAGTATCCCGACGATCCAAACACGCACCACGTCGATGATCAGTTCCTCGTCGGTTCCGATCTTCTCGTGGCACCCATCCTCAAGCCGGGCATGGCCCATAGAATGGTCTATTTGCCCGATGGAGAATGGATTGATTATGAGACGCGTGAGCGATACCAAGGGCGTCAGTACATCTTGACGTATGCGCCTCTCGATCGTATCCCTCTGTACGTGAGGGCAGGGAGCGCTATCCCCGTGAACCTCTTGGAGCGGTCGGGCGAGACCCAGCTAGGATGGGAGATCTTCGTGGACGCCAACGGTCGAGCCTCGGGTCGATGCTATGAGGACGACGGCGAGACGTTTAGCTATGAAGACGGCGCCTACTGTGATCGCGTGTTACAGGCCCTCGCCACCTCGGAAGGAACACTGATCGAATGTCATCTTGTTCAAGGATCAGGAGATGGTGGAAGTCTCGAGAGCGTTGTTCGCGTGTTCACACCAGATGACGTTCGTGAGGCTCGTGCGCAGGGCATATCGTTTTCCATCCATGTGTGATGGGCTCAAGGGCTGGATTCGAGCTTACTTCCTTCCAGCCCTTTCAATTTGGGTGCATTCACCCCGATACCGCCGATTCCCAAGCCACAATTTTGTTCTTGCCCGTCTGTTTGGCCCGGTACAGGCACTGGTCCGCTCGCTCGAACAGTTCGTCGCGCGTTTCTCCTGGGCGATGCGTCGACAAGCCGATGCTCACCGTGGCACGATTTCCGTCGAGTTCCACGTGATGCACGTTGGCGATATACTCCCGGATTTTCTCCATATTCTGAACGGCCTGCTCATGAGTGACCTCAGGGATGATGACCGCAAACTCCTCGCCGCCGTATCGCGCAAGGAAGTCGCCGGCCGCGAGGTGCTGCTGGATGGCCTGCGCCGTGCGGCGAAGGATCTCGTCGCCGACCAAGTGGCCGTACTGATCGTTGATTTGTTTGAAGTTGTCAATGTCGATCACGGCCAGGTGCAGCGGGGTATTCGTGCCATCGCTGATCTGAAGCGCGAAGTCCAGATATTCATCGAAGGATTTGCGATTGTAGAGGCCGGTCAGCGCGTCGGTCTTCGCCTCTTTCTCAGACAAGATTTGCCGAACCCAGAGTTCCGTTTGCGCGCGCGTCTGCACGCGCAGTTCGTCCCAGATTCGAAGGCCAAATCGCAAGACGATGTGCGATGCGGCCGTCGTCCACAGCAGAATGAGGCTCCAAAGCGCCAGGTGTCCCAGAGACTGGAGAATGGCCTGGGCGCTTGCACTGCTGGACAATTGCATCAAGGTCAGCACCAGTTCGGCCGCGAACGCCGCGGCACCGGCGAGCCAGACCTTCTCAACCCGAAGGTGGAGAATGGACGTCACAATGGGCAACAGGAGCGAGGCGCACAAGGACTCGGCGCCTGGATACGCGGCGATGGCCACGAGCGCGAGCAAGGTGCCGGACGCAATCAGCATGTTTTCCCGGGACTGAGGATGCTTGCGCACGCTCCATTCCGCGGCCCCCTGGATGCAGACCATGGCAAGCGGCGCAAACACCCAGGCTCGCAAGGCGAGCGGCAGCAGATGGGCGCGATGCAGCCACCACTCGCCCGGCAGGAACAGCAGGTCCCCGGCCAGGAAGAGCGCGACAAACAGCCGATGAATCTGAATTGCGCGCTGTGCACCGTTGCGGAACTCGCGAACATCTTCCGGTAAAGCCATGGCCATCACCAGTGTCCATGTTCGACAAGCGCCCCCAAGATCCTGCTTCCCGCCTTCCCGCGCCAAAAGCCGCATGGGCGTCAAGGTCGGCTGAGGCTGAACTCCGCGATGATGCGGCCGACCTCGCGCCCCTGCGTGTTGAGCACTGCGGGTTCGACGTACGCCTGAAGCAGGTCTCGCTCCGCCGCCGAGATGGCGCCGAGATCGGTCAGCGCCTTCAATGCCACCGGCGGGATGGCGCGCGCGTTGCCGTCCAGCACCTTGATCACCATCGCGAGGCGGAGTCCCGTGTCGATCACGGCCAAAAATCCTTCCGCGCCGCCCTTGGCCACGATGCGGCCGTTGGTCGCGCGCATGAGGTCCGTATCAAATCGATCCCGGCTTCCGCCCACGAGCTCGGGGTGGCGGCCCATGGCGGCCAGAATGCGCTGCATCGCGGCGGCGTGCGGGGCGCCGTCGGCGATGAACGACGCAAACGCGCGCGCCCAAGCCCTGAGCGGCATCGCATGCACCGGAACGCCGCATCCGTCCACGCCGATGCGGATGTCCTCTCTCGGCACGCCCGCGAGTTCGCTCAGCGTGCGGAGGATGGCCTGTTGCAGCGGGTGATCGATCTCGGCGTACGTCGAAGGATCGGCTCCTGTGGCTTTGCAGTACGCGAGCATGCCCGCGTGCTTGCCGGAGCAGTTGTTGTGAATCGCGGACAGCGCTTCTCCGCGCCGCACCATCTCTTCGTACGCCTCTCGGCTGTGCGGCACGTGAATCCCGCAGACGAGGTGCTCAGGCCCGAGACCGATGCTTTGGAGGATTTCGCTCGCCTTCTCGACGTGCATGGGCTCGGAGCTATGCGAGGCGCACATCAGGGCGAGGTGGCTTTCGCCAAGCCCAAACGCCTCCAGTGCGCCCGATTCGACCACCGGGATGGCCTGAATCGGCTTGCAGGAACTGCGGGCAAACGTGAAGAAGTCGAGATCGCCGTAATGGGCGACGATCTCGCCCTCCGCATTCGCGATGGCTATCGCGCCCGCGTGCCAGCTCTCGTCGACCGCACCGCGGGTGACACGGACAAATGGCTTCATGTAGGGTCTTCCCTTCTCGCGTTGACACCGTTCTGCAGGAAGAGTGTATCACATGCGAAGGCGACGGTCTTTACGGTCGCGATGGATTCCATCAAGATGAGGGTGGCTGCGAGCTTTGGCATGCGAGGGGGAATGGGAGTTGACACGCGTACGACGCGTCACGCTGGTGGGGCTCGGCGCCATCGGAGCGAGTTATGGGGAGCGGCTGCTCGCGGCGCCGGGTGTCGAACTGAGGGTGCTCGTGGACGAGGAGCGAAAGCGCCGCTACGAGCAATCGGGCGTTCACGTGAACGGGCGGCGGATCGACTTTCCGCTGGCTGTCCCTGCGGACGCCGTAGAACCGGCAGATTTGGTGCTCTTTTGCGTCAAGTATGACGATCTCGCTGAGGCCATCGAGATGGTGAGAGGTCACGTAGGCCCAAACACGATTTTCATGTCGCTGTTGAACGGAATTGCGAGCGAGGAGGATATCCAGGCGGCGTTTCCCCACCACGTCGTCCTCCACGCCATCAGCGTCGCCATCGACGCGGTGCGTGAGGGGCGCGACGTCACGTATTCCACCCTGGGCTACATCTCCTTTGGAGACGCCACGGGGCGCCACGCGGACGCCGTGCGCGCGGTGCGTGACGTGTTCGATCGCGCGGGAATCGCCTATGAGACGCCCGATGATATTCTGCGAGTCGTCTGGTGGAAATTCATGATCAATGTGGGGATCAACCAGGCGTCGGCGGTGCTGCGCGCGCCGTACGGGGTGTTTCAGCAGTCGGAGGATGCGCGCGAGGTGATGCGCATGGCGATGCGCGAAGTGGTGGCCATCGCGCAGAAAGGAGGCATCTCGCTCACGGAAGAGGACGTGCGGGGCTTCGACGACATCCTGAACGCCATGTCGCCAAGTGGCAAGACGTCCATGCTTCAAGACGTCGAAGCCGGCCGGCCGACCGAGGTGGAGCAGTTCGCGGGCAAGGTGGTCGAACTCGGCGAACAACTGGGCGTGCCGACACCCATCAACCGCCTGCTGTACCACGCCATCCTCAGCATCGCGCCGCACGAGAGGATGCCTTGCGCGAGCGTCTAGTCGATGACACGGACGCGGACGTTGCTGGCGCGTTCGCCGTGCGCGTCCGCGCCGCCAATCGACTCGTCACCGGAGCTGGTAGTCCTCCGGCGTCTTCAGTTCGCCCGCGAGCGCCTGCTCGATATCGATCCGGATGGCGTCGTCGATGCCGGACATGCGGTTGCGGTAAAACCTCCGACCGACGGCGTAGATCTCCTGGCGCAACGCCTCGTCATCCGGGTGGTTCGGCAATTCCTTCAGCAACCGGTAGTACCTGCTCTCGACGGAGTCCTGCCTTCGGATGTAAAGATACAGGTAATAGCATCCACCGAGCACGATGACGGCGGAGATCAGCCAGTACACGAACTTCATCGTTTCACGCCTCCTGAAGGCACGACATCACCTTTCTCTTCAGTAGTTTACCTCGTCTCACCGCGGGCGATCCCGCCCACACGCGGATGTTCGCACAAACGACACAGTCACGTGGACAGGGGCGCGGAGGTGATGGTGACGAGCGTGCCGATGTGCGTGTACGCAAATACCTTCGCGGCAGCCGCGTAAGGAAGTTCCACGCAGCCAAGGCTCTGCGGGAAGCCGTACTTCTGGCGGATGAAACCGTGCACCGCGCACCCTTGATCAAAGTAGCTCACGTAGGGCACGTCGGGATCGTCGTACGGCGTGCCGTTCGGGTCTTTGCCCTTCATCTCCTGAGATGCATACTGCACGTACACGCCGTAGGTCCCATACGGCGTGGGCGCCTGTGGGATGCCCGTGTTGCAAAGCGATGTCAGGACGAGCTTGCCATTGACCCACAGTTCGAGCGTCTCCGGCAGCGAAGTGGTGACGAGGATGTAACTGTACGGCACTTGGGGGGCCCTCTCGCCGGCCGCCAGCGCCTCGGACAGCGCGTGGATCACATCCGGCCCCGCGATCCCGTCGACCGCGAGGTGATGCTGGGACTCAAACGCCATCACGGCGCCCTCGGTGATGGGCGTGTCTTCGTCGGCCGACCAGAGGGAGACCCATGCGTTCGGCTGGTCATACCGAAGTTTCCAAGTTCCTTGTAAGGGCTTGAAGGTTTGCGCGTGGGCGCCCGCCGACAGGGCGAGCCGCACGGCCTGCGCCGGTTCTTGCGCGGACGGCGAGAACGTCGCGGGCAGGTAACCCAGGACCGCGAGTGATTCGTTGAGCCACAGCGCCTTCGGGCCGACATCGCCCACGCCAATGACCACGCCCTGCGCCGTTGACGTGGATCGCTTGGCCGCATGCCCAGATGAGGGGGTTCCGTTCTTGCTGCTCGACGGGGATGGGACCGCCTTCTGCGCGAGGTTCTGAAGGCTCTTCCAGTCCTGCTGCAGAGAACTCCACGAGTCCGGTGGGACGTTCGGCGATGGGAGCGCGGGTTCATCGCTCGTCGCGCCGAGCGAAAAAGGCAGCGGACTAAGCCACACGCAAAACGCCAACGCCAAAGCGATCCAACGAATCCACCGTGTGCGCATGACCATCTCTCCGTCTTCTTCCGGCGAACACCTGGGGCAGAACCCACCGTCGTCGACAGAATCTTCTTCCATCCATATATACTCTACCGATTGCCAGCGTCACAAGCTGTCGAACGCTGCAATCGGACCACGATCATGGTGTATGCCCTCCGAACGGCGACATGCGCTTTTGCGCTCACTTTTCAAGAAATCGTCACGCGCGCATGGCCTTCCCGGGCCCTTCTCCTCATCAAGGATAGACGTCGGACGACTTGTCCCGGTGACACGATGGCCATCACGACGAGCAAGTGGGACTTTTGATGTTGATCCCTTCTGTTCCATGGTATAATCGGGAATACCAAGTTTGTGCGGAATGCGGGGGCCTAGTGTGTTGCGCGCACTCACGACGTTGGCGAGAAGCCTGTTGACCATCGTGACCGCAGGGGTCTTGTTCGCGTTCAGCTTCGAATTGGTCGGCATCGTGGCGTTCCGCTATCTGTATATCCCGCACGGCGCCATGGGACACGACATCGCGCTCGTCCTGCACGTGCTTTTGTCCGCCGTCCTAGCCGCCTGGATGTACCGACAATTTTTCCACGATCACCTTTGGCGCGCATAAGAAAGGGCAAGCCGCGAGGCTTGCCCTTTTTGAGGTGGTTTCACGAGACCTTGACCACGAGCTTGCCCGTGTTCACGCCTGTGAACAGGCCGAGGAACGCATCGATGGTCCGGTCGAAGCCCTCGATCACGGTTTCGCGCGATTTCAGGCGGCCTTCGTTGAACCAGGTCTGGAGCTTTTGAAGTCCTTCCGGGAAGCGAGGGGCGTAGTCGCCGACGATAAACCCCTGCATCTTCGCCTTTCGCGTGAGGAGCAGCGGACCCGGGCGCGGACCCACGTCCGGTTTGTCGAGATTGTACAGCGCAATCTGCCCGCACAGCGAAATGCGCGCGAATTCGTTGATGCGCTTCAGCACCTCGTCCGAGACCGTGCCGCCGACGTTGTCAAAATACACGTCAACGCCGTCGGGACATGCCTGCTTCAGGTCCTCCGCGAACGTGGGCGACTTGTAATTGACCGCCGCATCGAAGCCGAGTTCCTCGGTCAGAAAGCGGACCTTCTCGTCGGATCCGGCAATCCCGACGGCTCGGCATCCCAGGATCTTCGCGATTTGGCCCACCACCATGCCCACCGCGCCGGCGGCTCCGGACACAACGACGGTTTCGCCCGGCTTCGGGTCACACACGTCGATGAGGCCAAAGTAGGCGGTCAAGCCGGTCATGCCCAGGAGCCCGAGCGCAAGCGTCAAGGGTTGGGGCGCCGGATCGAGCTTCTGAACCTTGGTGCCCGGCACGACGGCGTGCGTCTGCCATCCTGTCTGGGTGAGCACGACGTCTCCAGGGCGGAGATGTTCCGCCTTGGATTCGACAATTTCGCACACGGCACCGCCTGTGATGGGCTCATCGAGGCGATAGGGGGGCACGTACGACTTCACGTCATTCATGCGCCCGCGCATGTACGGATCCACCGACAGATACAACGTTTTGACAAGCACCTGGCCCTCATTAAGCGGCGGGAGATCGACCGTTTCAAAGCGAAAACAGTCGAGCGTGGGCGTGCCCTGCGGCCGCTTGGCGAGCACGATGCGCTTGGCGGTGACAGTCATGGGAGCACCTCCGTCCAATTCGATACACCAACCATTGGGGCACAATACGGATGCCCGGACCTCAGTATACACCATGCGGAGAGCGGAGGCGAAAGCCGGTGGCATCGCGCGCAGTCGAACTGAAGAACGTCGGCTTTGAAACAGGCGGCTTGTGGCTGCTTCGCGGGGTGTCGGCCGAGGTGGACGTCGGAAAAACCGTCGCCATCATCGGTCCGTCCGGCGCGGGGAAGAGCACCCTCATTTCGCTCATCAATCTGCTGCGAACGCCGACCGAAGGCGAAATTGTCGTGCTCGGGCGAGAGGTGCGGGAGTGGCCGGTGCGTGAGCTGCGGCAGCGAGTGGGCATGGTGTTTCAGTCGCCCGTCATCTTTCCCGGCAGCGTGCGAGACAACGTGCTGTTCGGGCTCGAGCTCCATCGCCGCCCGCCTCGGGATGTCGCGGAACTCCTCCACATGGTGGACCTTCCCGCCGATCTCGCGGACCATGCCGCGGAAGACCTGTCCGGCGGCCAGAAGAGCCGCGTCGCACTCGCGCGCACGCTCGCCATGGAGCCGGACATCCTGCTTCTCGATGAGGTGACCGCGGCGCTCGACGTGCACGCGAAGCGCGAGGTGGAATCGACGCTCCTTCGCCTGAAGCAGACCTTGCACCAGACGATGCTTTGGGTCACGCACGATCTCGACCAGGCGCGCCGCGTGGCGGACGAGGTCTGGTTTATCGCGGGAGGAAGGCTCGTGGAGCGCGGATCGCCGGATGAGCTCTTCACCGAACCGCGGAGTGAGGCGCTGAAGTCGTTTTTGGCGGAGGGTGGAGAAGTGAAGTCATGAGCTACCTATCGCTCTCGTTCACCGTGCTGTTTGTGGCGCTTTCCATCGCGCTTTCGCTGTGGCTGCGCCTCGGCGTGGCGCGCGACATCGTGGTGGCCGCGGTGCGCGCCGCGGTGCAACTCATCGTGATTGGGTACATTCTAAAACTCGTGTTTGCATCCCACCGGTTGATCTTCATCCTCCTCATGGTCGCCCTCATCATCGCGGTCGCCGCCTGGAACGCGCGTGGTCGAGCCAAGGGCATCCCGGGCGCTTTCTGGCGCATCGCCTTCGGGCTCGTCGTCACGGAAATCCTCACCCAGGCGGTGCTCGTGGGCTTCGGCGTGATCCCGTTCCAGGCGCGTTACGTGATCACGACGTCCGGGATGATTGTCGGAAACTCCATGGTCGCGGCGGGCCTCTTGATGAATCGGCTGCGGCGCGAGGTGGAGAGCGGTCGGGGCGAGATCATGGCCATTCTGGCGCTCGGCGGAACGCCACGGCAGGCGATGTACCCGCGGCTTGTGCAGGCCATCCGCGCCGGCATGATCCCGACCATCGACTCCACGAAGACGACGGGGTTGGTGCAGCTGCCGGGCATGATGACCGGCCAGATCATCGCGGGCCAGGACCCCGTGCAGGCGGTGCGGTACCAGCTGATGATTTTGTTCTGCATCCTGGCGGGATCGGCCGTGACGAGCATCGTGATTGGGTTCCTGACGTACCCGACGCTGTTCAACCGGTATCAGCAGCTGCGGGAGGACGTGTTGACGTGAAGCTCGGCATCGTGGGCGCGGGGGTTGCGGGGCTCGCCGCCGCTCTGGCCTGCGCCCGCGCGGGCATCGCGTACGAGTTGCTCGATCGCGCCGCCCAACCGCTCGCAGGCGGGGTGGCGCTGACGCTGTGGCCGAACGCGCTTCGGGCCCTGCGCGATCTCGGCGTGGACGTGCGCGGCGCGGGGTGGGCGGCAATTGAGGAGGGCGACATTGCCGACATGCGCGGGCGCGCGCTGTATCGGCTGCCGCTCTCGTGGATGGAGGCGCGGTTTGGCTTTTTGCCCGTGTGCGTGCGCCGCGCGGATTTGCTTCGGCAGATGCACAGTGCAGTGGGGAGCCCGCGCATCGAGAGATGCGAGGTGGGCCGCGTGGCGGCGGCCGGGGGGCGGGTGGAGGTGGCGACGGATGCGGGGCTCCGGTCCTACGACGGCCTGCTCCTGGCGGATGGCATTCGGGGCACCGCTCGGCACTCGCTCGTGCAGGCGCGCACGCGCCCGACCCACTACGTGGCCTGGCGCGGCATCGCGCACGGCGTGGATGTTGGGCGCAGGATGCGGGAGATCTGGGGGCGCGGCTTTCGGTTCGGTTACGCCGCGATGGGCGCGGGGGACGTGTACTGGTTTGCAACCGTCAATCGCAGCCGACTGACGCCAGTGGGCAATGCGGCCGAAGCGTGGCGCATCCTCGCCGCTCTGGCTGCTGAAGGTCCGCCGGAGGTGGAAAGGATCATGGCGGCAACGCCGATGCAGGCGGTGTATGCGCACGCCATCCACGATCTCGCCCCCGGTTTGCCCCTTGCCATGGGCCGGATCGCTCTTCTCGGCGACACCGCGCACGCCATCACGCCGAACCTGGGGTTTGGGGGCGGGCTTGCGCTCGAGGACGGCGCTGCGCTCATGCGGGCGCTTGTCGCGCACCGGGTGGCGGAGGAGCCTGGCGCGCTGGCGGCGGCGTTTCGCGCCTACGCTGAGGTGCGGAGGCGGCGCGTAGCGCGGATGGCGCAGGTCACCCGCTGGCTCGGCGATGTCATGCAGTGGGAAGGGAAAGCCGCGGCTTGCGCGCGGGACACCCTGTTTCGCTGGACCGCACCGCTCGGAGACAGGCTCGTGTGGACGTGGATGATGGGCGGAACGGAGCTTATCTGACCTCCGGGTGCTTTAGCTTGAAAGGAGCTTTATAAAGGTGACTTAACGCATGGGTTACGTCTTTACATAGATGGACGGCTTGGATAATATGTTAACCTGAAATCATCTAATAGTTAACGATATCAGGGGGGCACACCTTGACGTCATACGCTGACCTTCTGGAAAAGAACAGACGATACCTTTGGAATCCATTTACGCAAATGAAAGACTATCTTGACCGCGATCCAGTAATCGTTGCACGCGGCGAGGGCCGAAAGCTTATTGATGTAGACGGAAGGGCCTATTGGGACGGGGTTTCGTCCCTCTGGCTCAATGTCCACGGACATCGGGTACCCGAGCTGGACGAGGCGATTCGAAGGCAACTGGATCAAATCGCTCATTCTACTCTCCTCGGTCAAGGTAATGTTCCTGCAATTCTCCTTGCTGAGCGGCTTGTCCAGATAGTTCCTTCAGGTTTGGCGAAGTTATTCTTTTCTGATTCTGGCGCTGAAGCTGTGGAAATCGCGCTGAAAATGGCATTTCAGTTTTGGCAAAATGTAGGAAAGTCGCGAAAAAACAAATTTGTCTCCATGTCCGATGGATATCATGGAGACACGATTGGAGCCGTTTCTGTAGGGGACGTTGAGCTCTTCCATGCCCGTTATACGCCACTTCTATTCACGTCTTATAGAGTCCCCTTTCCCAATAGCTATCGAAATCCGTACAGAGACGCTGAGCCACGAGAGGGAGCACTACATGCAGTCCAGCAGCTTTTTGAAAGGAAGGCGGATGAAATTGCCGCGCTTATTGTGGAACCTGTGCAAGGTGCAGGTGGTATTGTACCGGCACCAAAGGGCTTTCTGCAGGGACTTCGCGCTCTTTGTGACGCCTATGACGTGCTACTTATCGTCGATGAGGTGGCTACGGGTTTTGGGAGAACAGGCCGCATGTGGGCTTGCGATCATGAAGGAGTTACGCCTGATATTCTGACAATTGGGAAGGGGTTGACAGGGGGATACCTACCTGTCGCAGCGACACTTGCAACGAATAGAATCTACGACGCGTTTTACGGTGAGTACGACGAGTTCAAGGCGCTGTACCATGGGCATTCTTACACGGGCAATCAGCTTGGTTGTGCGTGTGCACTTGAGAATCTGGACCTAATGGATAGAAATAGAATTGTTGATAATGTAAAAGAATTGTCTCCTCTTCTAGCAATGAGATTGGCGTCTCTGCGCCAGCATCCCCACGTCGGCGATGTTCGACAAGCCGGATTTATGGTTGGGATCGAATTGGTTCAAGACCGTGAGTCAAAGAGGCCTTTTCCAGTCAATAAGAGGGTGGCTTGGAGAGTTTGCTGGAAAGCACGAGAACTCGGGATGCTCTTGAGACCGCTAGGGGACGTGGTCGTGTTCATGCCTCCCCTCGCATCGACTGAGGATGAGATTTTTGAAATGACATCTATTCTCTGCGAGGCGATTGAACGCGGCCTACGGGAGGTTTCCTCATGTTGAAATCCTTAGAGTCGAGGATCGTAAATGAGCTCTTTGACTTACGTGAGGCTGGAAGGCATCGAAGCTTGCATTCAACTGTCGTACGAGGCGCACGCATGTGGCTGGAATCGAAAGAAGTTTTACATTTTTCCTCAAATGATTACCTCGCCCTGAGTTTTGACCACCGCGTGCGCGAGGCTGCCCAAGCAGCTTCCCATGAATATGGGGCGGGAGCTACTGGATCTCGACTTATCTCTGGAAACCATCCCGAGATAGAGGGGCTGGAAGCAGAATTGGCGTCTTGGCATGGTGCCGAGGCAAGCCTTGTATTTTCCTCGGGTTATGCGGCCAATGTCGGTGTCCTTTCTGCTCTCGTGAGGTCCGATGATGTCGTGTTTTCCGATGAGCTCAATCATGCGAGCCTAATCGATGGGTGTCGTATGACACGAGCGAGGGTCGTTGTGTATCGACATGCTGATGTGCAACACCTGGAGCAGCTGATGCGGGAGACACCATGTCGCGGTCAGCGCTTCGTGGTTTCAGACGCTGTCTTTTCGATGGATGGGGACATTGCGCCCATTGCCGAATTGATTGAAATCGCGCGTCTCTTCGAGGCGGTAGTGATTTTGGATGACGCGCACGGCGTGGGAATGTTGGGTAGACGGGGAGCAGGAACGCTTGAAAACTTTGGTATTGTGAACGTCGACGATATTGTCTACATCGGAACGCTTTCTAAGGCCCTTGGGGCAGAAGGGGGTTATGTGGCCGGAAGAAAGATATTGATTGAATATCTTGTTAATCGCGCAAGGTCGTTCATTTTCTCAACAGGCTTGTCACCGATGGTTGCGAGTTCGGCCCGAAAGGCTCGAAGCATTGCGGAGCTCGAGGATTGGCGGCGGCAAAAAGTGCTTTCTCTGAGCAGCGCACTCCGAACAAGTCTTCAGCAGTTGGGTTACGTCGTGCGAGGTGGGGAAACGCCGATTGTACCCGTCATTGTAGGTGACGAACATAGCTCACTGACCATATCCAGGCATCTCATGAGCTATGGAATCTATGTGCCTGCGATCCGGCCCCCGTCTGTTCCTGAAGGAAAGTGCCGACTACGTTTCAGCCTCACGGCAGCACATGAGATGACGGATGTAAGACTTGTTATCGACGTCTTAAAGGATTGGAAACCATCTCGGTGAGCGGGAGATGGAGGAACCTCTTGCACGGGAGAAGAACAATGAAAGGACTCTTTATCACAGCAACTGACACAGAAGTAGGAAAAACATGGGTAACTGGCGTTTTGGCATGTGCCTTGCGCCACAGGGGTTACGACGTCGGGGTCTGCAAGCCCATTCAGAGTGGAAACCACTTGGACGACCCAGAGGGCGATGCTGCGAAGCTGAAGCGCTTGGCAGGTGTATCGGACAGCGTCTCGGACATCTGTCTATGTGCCCTACCTCATCCGGTTGCACCACAGCTAGCCTTAAAGTTGTCCGGTTTGGATCTCTTTCTTGATCACGTACTCTCTTTCGTTGGCCAGGCTGCGAAGCGGCATGAGTGGGTGTTTGTGGAGGGGGCAGGTGGGGTTGCCGTTCCCTATTTATCCGATGCGTGGCTTGTAGATGTCATTCAAGCTCTTAATTTTCCAGTCCTACTTGTGGCACGAGCTGGGCTGGGAACGATAAATCACACGATATTGTCCATCGAATACCTGAACCGCCGCGGAATTCGAGTTTTGGGCGTCGTCTTGAACAGGGGCAGCGATACTTACGCGGACGATGCTCCGGATAAACAGATCAGTTTTCTTCTAGAACGGACGAATAGCGACTACATTCGCGAAGCGACAGGTGTTCCGGTATTTGGTGTGCTGCCGAATATGTCGTCATGCACTGTCGAACTAGAGATTGTGAACGCTGTCGAACAAAATATTGATGTGCTTGGGATAGCTAAATCCATGAATGCTATATATGAAAGACCCAATGTGTAGTTCAATTCAATCTGCTCTGTGAATGCGTGCACGAGGGGGCATTGACCATGATGAAAATCGATTATCAGACCAATTGGATTGACCTCGCCCGTCGCGTCCTTGATGGGCGCGGCGTGACTCGCGAGGAAGCCCTCGACATTCTGCGGTCGAGCGACGACGAACTCCTAGATCTCCTCGCCGCCGCCTTCTTGATTCGCAGGCGCTACTTCGGTAAGAAGGTCAAGCTCAACATGATCATCAACGCCAAGTCGAAGATGTGCCCCGAAGACTGCGCGTACTGCTCCCAGTCCGCCATCTCAAAGGCCCCGGTGTCCAAGTATCCGCTGGTCTCCAAAGAGGAAATCATCGCCGGCGCGCGCGAAGCCGAGCGTCGCAAGGCCGGCACGTATTGCATCGTCATCAGCGGAAGGCGGCCGTCGGATCGGGAGATTGAGCGCATCGCCGAGGCCGTGGAGGAAATCCGCGCCACCACAACCCTCAAGATCTGCTGCTGCCTCGGGCTCTTGACGCCCGCCCAGGCGGATCGGCTCGCCCGGGCCGGCGTGCACCGGTACAATCACAACTTGAACACGAGCCGAGATCGATATGGCGACATTTGCACCACCCACACCTACGACGATCGCGTCCGGACCCTGGAGCACGTGAAAGAGGCGGGCATCTCGCCGTGTTCGGGGGTCATCTTCGGCATGGGCGAATCGGACGAGGAGGCGGTGGACATGGCGTTTGCGCTGAAGGAGATGGACGCCGACTCCATCCCGTGCAACTTTCTGAATCCCATCCCAGGCACGCCGCTCGAAGGCATGGAGACCTTGAACCCGCGGCGGTGCCTGAAGCTGCTCTGCATGATGCGCTTCGTGAATCCGTCGAAGGAGATCCGCATCGCAGGCGGGCGAGAGCGAAACCTGCGCAGCCTGCAGGTGCTCGGCCTCTACCCGGCCAACTCCATCTTCGTCGGGGACTACTTGACGACGCCCGGGCAGGCGCCGACGGAGGACTGGGCCATGATCGAAGACCTCGGGTTTGAGATTGAAGAATGCGCGCTGTGACGATGCGGATCTGAACATTGGGGCAGGGGGCGAGGCGAATAGACGGGGAAGGAGCGGGTGTGCCAGCGACGGGCGCGACGCGAGCCGCCCGGCCCAATTCCACACGTCCTACCTATCGAAGATGACTGCGAAGTAATTCCCTATGATCGGTGCCCTTCCTCATGCGATGACGAATGCTCAATGCTTCATTGGATAGTGGGGAACCGAGAAGTCCTGAAGGATTTGTAGGTTTCGGATCTGCCCAAGGCCATTTCGATAGGTTGCAAACACGACCGCATTTCCATCGGTGAAATTCGGGCTAGAAAGCCATGCGTTGATGACTCTGACCTGAAAGGGCAGTTTCGATCGGTTTACCAATAGGATGAGGTCATGTTTGAATACTTTCTCAGTCAACCGAGGATCGCTTAGATACGGTGCCAAATACTGTGCTCCGGTATTCGAATCATCCACCGTTGCGAGGGGAAGCTGTCGAAAGCTTTGCGCCTCCGCACGAACCATGTCTTGCTTCAACACCCTGGATACATAGGCATCCTGTTGGTTTGCGATATAGAGATACAAACATGCTAAAATGAACACAACCAAGAGAATAAGGAATATTACAAAAGAAATTCGCTTGATTTTCATTCTACATGACTCCTTCGCCGATGATGAGCTCGACCACGGGCGCCTCGATGTGCGTAACGCGATGACGGCTTTCCGCATCTCGCACCGGTTCATTTCGAATCTACGTTTGGGATCCTACATGGATTCAAAACTCACGAGATACGCAAAGGTTACTCTTAGAATTCCTCTTTGTCCATCTCGTGAATCTTTAAGCGCGCAGATCCCAACTCCAAACGGAAGAGTCGTACAAGGCCCAGGACGGATACTCCTGGCCATCCAGGAAGTGAGACAGGTACAGCTGTCCCAGCTTCTCGTACCGCTCTCCTGCGGTTTCGGCCAGCCGGTACAGGCTTGCCGCCTGCGCGAGATCCGCCACGGTGCGCAGAACCGACTTCGATTGCCACTCCGCCTCGGGGCGGGGCAGCGCGCGCAGCGCCGCAACCTCCTGGCGCACACGTTTCACGGCGTCACCGCCTCCCGGTACGTCGTGGCCCAAAAGTGGCGCAGCGATGCGGTCGATGACGTCGTCCACACTGCCGAGTTTTATCAGCGTCTCCAGGAAATCCAGCGCCTGAATGTTGCTCGGCCCCTCCCAAATGGGCGTGATGAGGGCTTCGCGGTGCCAGCGGGCGATGGCGTACTCCTCGAGAAAGCCAAGGCCGCCGAACAGCTCCATGGCCATGGCGGTGAGGTGAGCCGCGTGATCCGCCGTGCGCGTCTTGGCCAGATGGGTGTACAGCCGTGCGATATGGTACTTCGGGCTGTACGGCGGGCGCTCGTGCCACGCCTGATCAAACAGGTCGACGGCCTGAAACGTGAGCGCGAGCCCGCCGGCGTGGCGGACGGCGAAGTCGGTGAGATCGCGCCGGATGAGGGCGTGATCGCGCAGGGCATGGCCGAAGCTGCGGCGGTGGCGGACGCGGTGCATGACTTCGAGTAGGGCCTTCTGCGCGATGCCCATGGCGCCCGCCGCATTGGCCAGCCGGGACACGGTCAGGTTTTCGAGCGTGTAATAAATGCCGAGGTGTTTGTCACCGATGAGAAAGGCCTCGGTGTCAACGAATTCCACTTCGCCGGAGGGCACGGCGCGCGTGGCGCTCTTGTCCTTCAACCGCCGCACGTGGAAATTGAGGCTTCCATCCTTGCGCAGGCGCGGCACGAGAAAGAGGGCGAGCCCTTTGGGGCCGCTCGGCGCGCCCTCGGGCCTGGCCGTCGCGATGGCGTAGTCGGTGAGGCCAGCCCCGCTCGCGAAGTACTTGTCTCCCGAGAGCCGCCACACCTCGCCGTCGAAGCGGGCCGTGGTCTGATTGGCGCCGAGATCGCTCCCGCCCTGGACCTCGGTCATCCATGTGGCGCCAAACGCCCGGCCGGAGAGGAGAGCCTCCTTCCACTCCGCGAATTCCGGCGCGTACTTGTGAATCGCGTAGGCGACCTGCTGGGTGATGGTCAGGACGCAATACAGGCCGGGATCGCCGATGAGATAGCCGTACGCGAAATGATGATGCCAGGAGTCGCCTTCGTAGGGTGGGCGGTTGATGAAGGCAAGCGCTTTCAACAAGGCGAGGTGGGAGGGGGAGAGGCGGGCGCGATCGATCCGCTTGCCGTCGAGATTGTGCTGGACGAGGACGGGTGGGGCGTCGTGATCGACGTGATACACCGTCTCGTACACTTCGCGGCCGGCGATGGAGCCGAAACGGGTGAGATCGGCCTCGTGCGCCTCGAACTGCGGCCAGAAGTGGCGAAGCACGTCCTGGAGGACAATATCCTGGGAGAAGTGGTTGGTTCCATAGGCGTACGACAGCGCGCGCATCAATCGTCACACCCTTTCTGATGACACTGTTTCAGCTTGTCGTCGAGCACTTGTTGGAGGCGGCTCCGCATCGCGATAAGCTCGTCGCGCAGGGCCTCCAGTTCGGAGATCTGAAGTTCCACGTGGCGCAGTTTTTCGTCGCCTCGCCGGATGACTTCGCGCAGCTGCGTGATTTCGGTCGGATCGGCATCGTACAGATCCAGCATCTCGGCGATCTCGGGCAGGCTGAATCCCAGGCGGCGCCCGCGCAGGATGAGTTGCAGGCGGACGCGATCCCGCTCGCTGTACAGGCGCTTTGCGCCTCGGCGTGCGGGCTTCAGCAGGCCCATATCCTCGTAGTGGCGCAGGGTGCGCGGGGTGATGTCGAACATGTCGGCGAGATCTCGAATGGTGTAGTAGCGGCGCATGAGCATGCACCTCGCCGCGAGATGACGCGAATTTGGGCTCAATATACTGAAAAATTACGTGAGCGTCAATGCGTAACTTGTCATGATGTCATCATAATGTTGACAATTTTGATTGGTTTAATAAGATAAGACCATCACCAGATGCAACGCATGAAACTTCAATCAGGGGGGAGTGGACGCATGCCGACGACTGTCAAGTTGGACATTCAGCATCCGCCCCAGTGGGTGGAACACGTCCTTCGGGCACTGGAGGGCATGTCGCACGGGTCCGTCGAGATCGTCGTTCATCAAGGGCAGGTGGTCCAGATCAATCGCCTGGAGAAATGGAGGTTCTCGTCGTAACCGCGAGGGACGCGGAACAAAAGCACCATGGATTCGCGTCTGGGTCCAGGGTCGACCAGTCATCTGGAGACTCGCACAGGGGAAGTTGTGCCTGGCGGGTCTCCTTCATGTTTTGGAGGTGCATGAAGCTTGACGAGCGTAGCGTTGGTGCAGGGGAGTCCCTCCAAGCGTTCGAAGACCGCAGCCGTGATGGGCGTGGTGGAGCAGATGCTTGAGTCCGCAGGTCTGCGCACCAAGCGCGTGGATGTTCGTTCGATGCCATTCGATGCACTGGCTTCCGCCGATCTCGCCAATTTTGAGATTCAGAGCGCGGTGAGCGCCGTGGTGTCCAGTGACGCGGTGGTGATTGCGACGCCGGTTTACAAGGTCGCCTACACAGGTTTGCTGAAGACGTTTCTCGACCTTCTTCCCCAGGACGCGCTTCACGATACCACCGTGCTTCCAATTGCGACAGGCGGATCGTTCGGACATCTGCTCGCCATCGATTATGCGTTGAAGCCTGTGCTTACGGCCCTGGGCGCGAGGACTTTTGTTTCAAGCGTATACCTTCTCGATCAGGCCATCCACGTTGACCAAACGTCGGTTCAGATGGACGAGGCCGATCGCCAGCGTTTAGTCGCCAGTGTCGAGGAGTTGGTTCGAGCCGTCGTGCGTCGTCAAACCGCTGTCGTATGACAACTCAACACGCAAATGGTCACAAGGGGGTCGATTTCATTGAAGCGACGTGATGCTTTCCTCATCTCAACTTTCGCCGTGGTTCTGGCAGGGGCGGGTATCTCCGCGGGTTTCGGCCATGCACAGAATCGCGCGGGTGCGACCGCTCACACACAGGCCACCTCTCTCGGCGAGGGTGTTTCAAAGGGGGCAGCAAGCACCGCAAACCGCGGCGTGGTTCGCATCGGTTATCAGTTGGACGGGACCGACATCATTCTGAAGGCGAAAAAGTGGCTCGACGAGGATCTGCAGAAAAAGGGCTACCGGGTGCAGTGGATCCAATTTGTCGGTGGGCCCCAACTCCTGCAGGCGATGAACGCCGGCGCCATCGACTTCGGCGAGACGGGAGACGCCCCGCCCATCTTCGCGCAGGCCGCCGGTACGCCTTTGTTATACCTCGCGCATGAGCCTGCTGATCCGAAGGGCGAAGCCATCTTGGTGCCGCCCAACTCTCCCATTCACACTGTGAAGGACCTGAAAGGCAAGACCATCGCGCTGAACAAGGGCTCCAATGTGGAATACATGCTTGTTCAACAGCTCAAAAAGGCAGGCCTGACCATCCACGATGTGACGCTCGACTTCCTGACGCCTCCCAACGCCCGAGCCGCCTTCGAGGGGGGCAAGGTGGACGCTTGGGCCATTTGGGATCCATACGAGGCATCTGCTGAAAACACGATGCACGCGCGCGCCATTGCGGACGGCACAGGAGTCACCAATAATTATCAATTCTACTACGTGACTCGCTCCTTCGCGCAACAGCACCCGGATATCGTTCAGGACTATCTCAGTGGGTTGGAACAGGCCGACGAGTGGGTCAACCAGCACAAGCTGGACACCGCGAAGTTACTGGCGCCGCAGATGGACATCGACGTGACCTCGCTGTACCAGTCGTTTGCCAAGCACCGTTTTGGCATCGAGCCGATTACCAAGGATATCGTGGCCGAACAGCAATCCATTGCGAACGAGTTTTATCAATTAGGTCTGATTCCGAATCCGATCCGCGTCCAGGACGATGTCTGGCAGGGGACATTCCATCTGCACAAACTCCCATGACGGATGAGGTGATTCTTCGATGGATTTCTTTTGGTTCATTCCGACGCACGGAGACACGCGCTATTTGGGCACCACGTACGGGGCCAGGCAGGTCGATCTCGGCTATATGCGCCAAGTCGCTCAGGCCGCCGACAACCTCGGGTACGACGGTGTGCTGCTGCCCACCGGCCGCAGTTGCGAGGATGCGTGGATTGTCGCATCCGCGCTCATTCCCGCGACGGAGCGCCTGCGCTTTCTGGTGGCGCTGCGGCCCGGGTTGATGTCGCCCGTCCTGGCTGCGCGGATGGCCGCGACCTTCGACCGTCTCTCGGAAGGGCGTCTGGCCGTCAATATCGTAACCGGTGGCGATCCCGTTGAGAACAGGGGCGATGGCCTCTTCCTCGACCACGATGCGCGCTACGAGGTGACGGACGAGTTTCTGACCGTCTGGCGGAGCGTCATGCGAGGCGAACACATGGACTTCGCCGGCCGTCACCTGCGAGTCGAGGACGCGCACATTCTCTATCCTCCGATTCAACGTCCGTATCCTCCGGTCTATTTTGGAGGTTCTTCGGAGGCAGGGAAGCGAGTTGCTGCCAAGCACGTCGACGTTTACTTGACATGGGGTGAACCACCGCAGGATGTGGCCGAGAAGATTCAGACCGTGCGAGCGCTCGCAGCGCGAGAGGGTCGAACCGTGCGATTCGGGATACGCCTGCACGTGATCGTCCGCGAGACCGAAGACGAAGCGTGGCGAGCTGCGAAAGATCTAATTCGGTACGTCGATCGCGACACGATTCGCAGGGCGCAGGAGGTGTTTCAGCGCATGGACTCGGTCGGTCAGCACCGCATGCAGTCCCTCCATCAAGGCGATCCGTCCAAGCTGGTGGTGGGTCCGAACCTCTGGGCAGGCGTGGGCCTGGTTCGCGGCGGAGCGGGGACCGCACTCGTGGGCAACCCAGAGTCCGTGGCGGAACGCATCCGCGAGTACGCCGACCTCGGCATCGAAACCTTCATCTTGTCGGGCTATCCCCACCTTGAGGAAGCCTACCGATTTGCGGAGTTGGTCTTTCCCTTGGTCAGAAGGTCTGACACGAACGCCAGCAAACGGACCTTTACGGGGCCGTTCGGCGAGATCGTGGCGAACGCATGGATTCCTGAGGAAAGGAGAGCGGCGAAGGCGTGAGCAGATGGCGCATGTGGTTTTGGAACCGGGTGGCACCTTGGGTGCTCCCGGTTGCCGTCCTTGTCATATGGCAGGCACTCGGGAGCGCAGGCGTGATATCTCGACGCATTTTGCCCACGCCGCTTGGGGTCGTGGACGCGGCGCTGATGCTCGCGCGCCAAGGGGTGCTGTGGACGTACATCGCGACAAGTGCAGCCCGGGCGTTCAGCGGGTTTTTCATCGGTGCCACTGTCGGTTTCACCCTCGGCACGTTGAACGGTATTTCAAAGAAGGCCAGTCGACTTCTGGATACCCCCATTCAGATGATCCGCACCATCCCGCACCTCGCTCTGGTACCGCTAGTCATTGTGTGGTTCGGGATCGGCGAGCAGGCGAAGGTGTTCCTGGTCGCGCTCGGAACGGCGATTCCCATGTACATGAACACATACTTCGGCATTCAGTCCCTGGATCCGGGACTTTTGGAGATGGCTCGAGTCTATCGATTCAGTCGCCTCAAGATGTTTGGGAGGGTGATTTTGCCGGGAGCGCTGCCGTCCGTTTTGTCCGGGGTGAGATACAGCCTTGGCGTCATGTGGGTGACGCTCATCGTCGCGGAAACCATCTCCGCGAATTCGGGAATTGGGTACATGGTGATGAATGCGCAGGAGTTTATGCAAATGAACATTGTCGTGTTAGGCGTGGTCCTCTATGCGCTACTCGGAAAGCTGTCTGACGTGATCGCGCGAGTTCTCGAGACGAGGTTGTTGCGATGGCATCCCATTGGGATGCAAGCAGTTTGACGGAGGGAGGCGGAAGGCTGTGGCCGTTAGGAACAAGGGCGTGTCCGTGCGATTGGTGGGCGTCCAGAAGGTCTATGGACAGCGCGTCGTCCTTGACGATTTGGACCTCCGCATCGGGAAGGGCGAGTTCATCGCGATTGTTGGACACAGCGGCACCGGAAAAAGTACGCTTCTGCGGCTGCTGGCGGGCCTGGAGCAACCCACTCGTGGAGACGTGTTGATCGACGATTCGCCGGTAACTGGGCTCACGCCGACAGCAAGGGTGATGTTTCAGGATGCCCGTCTGCTGCCTTGGCTCAGCGTGTTCGACAACGTGGCTGTCGTTCTTCCGAAGCCCGATAAGCTTCAGGTCGAACAAGCGCTCGATCGCGTCGGGCTGTTGGAACATCGGCATAAGTGGCCCGCCCAGTTGTCAGGGGGTCAACGCCAACGCGTGGCACTGGCCCGCGCCTTGGTCGTCAGGCCGCCCTTATTACTGCTCGACGAGCCCCTGGGGGCGCTGGATGCGCTGACCCGACTGGAGATGCAGTCGCTCATCGAGTCGCTTTGGCGAGAGGAGCGGTTCACCGCGGTACTGGTCACACACGACGTTTCCGAGGCCGTGCGATTGGCCGATCGCGTCATATGCATCGCGGACGGGCGCGTCTCGCTCGATCTCGAGGTTCCACTTCCGCGTCCGAGGGAGCGCTCGAGTTCGTTTCTGCGCCTCGAATCGAAGGTGCTGGCGACCATCCTCGGGCGAGGGTCCGCCGACGACAACGAGGCGCACAGGGTCGGCTCGCGCGGTGCCGCACCGATGGAGGCATAGCGGATAAGGTCAACCGTCGAGACCCCGAGAGGAGGCAGCAGACGCTCTCGGGGAGACGTTCGAAGCTCACTTGTTATGACATCATGCTCATCATGATATCACAATATATTTGACAATCTTAATCGGATTAATGAGAATAAACGCATGCATCACGATCATCATGGATAAGGGGGTAATACGCACATGAGAAAGCCGTGGCAGAAGGCGTTGGGTGTGAGCGCGATGGTGGGCGCCGTGCTGGGAGGTTTGGTCAGCGGATGCGGATCGCCCAATTCCTCGCAGGAGTCGAGCGCAGCGAGCGCGTCGGTCAAATCCGCGGACGTCAAAGGGAAGGTTGTCACGCTCTATTTCGGGTCCTACAGTGTCACACAGCAGATCTACGAGCAAAAGTTGTTTCCGATGTTTCAGAAGTATTGGAAGCAGAAGACGGGTCAAACGGTGCGGTTTCAAGCGTCCTTTGATGCTTCTGGGGCCGAGGCGACGGCGATTGCAAACGGACTGCCGGTGGACGTGGCCGCACTTTCGCTGGAGTCCGACATTGACAAAATCCAAAAGGCCGGGCTCATCACGCACAATTGGAAGGACACGCCAACGCACGGGATGGTCACGGATTCCATCGTCGCGATTGCGGTGCGCAAGGGCAATCCGAAGCACATCGAGACGTGGGCGGACCTCGCCAAGCCTGGCGTGATCGTGGACCTTCCGAATCCGGCGACATCGGGAGGAGCCAAATGGGATATCAACGCCATCTATTACGCCACCCTGCGCCATGGTTCGGCCAGTGAAGCAAAGTCCCTGCTTGCCGCCATTGTGAAGAACGTGCAGGTGCTCGATAAGTCGGGAGAGGCCTCCATGACGACGTTCGTCAATGGCGTCGGCGACGCGTGCGTGAGCTATGAAAATGAGATTCTCGAAAAGAGCAATCATCTCAAGACGTTCGACGAAGTGATTCCTTCGTCCACCATGCTCATCGAGAACCCCATTGCGCTGGTGGATAAAAATGCGGATGCGCACGGGGATCGCCAGGTGGCGCAGGCTTTCATCAACTGGCTCGAGGGGCCGGACGCGCAGCGCGTATTCATGCAGTACGGCTTCCGCCCAGTCAATCCTTCCTTGAAGGCCGAGGCGGAGAAGCAGTTCAAGACGCCTGCGGACCTCTTCACAGCGGCGGACGTGGGAGGCTGGTCCAGCATCAACAAAACGCTCTATGGACAAAACGGCATTTGGAATCAAGTGTTGGAGGGGCGCTGATGCGTTTCGGGCGAATGGCGCTTTATTCCCTCATTTCGGGCGCGCTCATCCTCATCTTCGTCCTGCCGCTTGGCGCAGTCATTCAACAGGCGTTTTCCGGTGGCTGGTCTTCCTTCGTGCAGGCCGTGATGAGTCCAATCGCGATTCGGGCGTTTGAACTCACCCTGGCGATCTCGTTCGTCACGGCTATCCTCAACACGGCGATGGGGCTTCTCATCGCCGTCGTTTTGGAACGGTGGCGGCCAGTAGGTTCGGGCGCGCTGGACGCCGTGATCGATTTGCCGCTCGCCATTCCCACCACCGTATCGGGACTCATGCTCGTCCTTCTGTACGGGCCGGTATCGCCCGTGGGCAGGTGGCTCACCGAACACGGGGTTGCGGTGGTCTACACGCGGCTTGGTATCCTCTTTGCCCTCCTGTTTGTCACGGTGCCGTACGCCGTTCGAGCTTTGCAGCCCGCCATTCAGGCGCTGGATGTGCGTCAGGAAGAAGCGGCTTGGGTTCTCGGCGCGTCTGGACGTCGCGTTTGGCTGAAGGTCATCGTCCCGGCGCTTCGCCACGCGCTTGGCAGTGCGCTGATCCTCACATTCACACGCGCCATGATTGAATTTGGGTCGGTGGTCATCGTGTCGGGCAACAAGCCCATGCAAACCGAGGTGGCGTCGGTGTACATTTATGGACTCCTCGAGAACTACGACCAGCGTGGCGCGGCCGCCGCAGCGGTGGTTCTCATGTTCCTGTGTGCCCTCGCATTTGTCCTTGAGTCCCGCGTTCTGGCACTTCTCGGGAGAAGGAGGGCCGTGCGATGGGCTGCAGCTGAGGGAGGGACCCCTCATGTCTAAGGTTTGGACGGTTGTCGGGACTTCGATAGCGTATGTGTGGCTGTTGCTCCTGGTGGGGGTTCCGTTCGCCGCGGTCCTCGTAGGCGCCTTGGCCGGAGGCTGGGGCCCATTTTGGCAGAGCGTGACCTCGCAGGAGGCGCTCTTCGCGCTTCGAATGACGGGTGAAATCACCGGGGTGACTCTGCTCGCCAACCTGGTGCTCGGCCTTCCCATGGCGTTTTGGATCGCAAGACACGTGCCAGGTTGGCGGATCGTGCAGTGGCTGGTGGAACTGCCGCTGTCCGTATCTCCGGTCGTCGCGGGGTTGGCACTCATCGTCGTGTATGGGCCGAACGCGCTCGTCGGGGCATTCCTGTTGCACATACATGTGAAAGTTGCATTCGCCTTTCCGGGTATGGTGCTCGCGACCATCTTCGTGACGCTTCCCTTCATCGTGCATGAAACCGTGCCAGCCATTCGCGCCATCGGTGATACGCAAGAACAGGCTGCGTACGTGCTCGGCGCATCGCCGTGGCGGACGTTGTGGCGCGTGTGGCTGCCCCAATTGAAGTGGAGCATCTTGTACGGATTGGCCCTCACCACGGCCCGTTCGTTGGGTGAATTTGGGGCGGTGCTCGTGGTGTCTGGCAGCATCGTCATGGTGACCGAGACCGCGACGCTGTTCGTGTATCAGGCGTCCGTCAACAACGAAATGCAGGCTGCCTATGCGGTGTCCGCCCTTTTGGCGCTGGCCTCGTTTGCACTCATCCTGCTGTTGCAATTCCTGAAGCGTGCAGGGGGGAGGAACCTGCGTGACCATTGAGTTCGTCGGCGTTGAAAAGATCTACCCAGGCGGCGCGCGATCCGTCCGAGGTGTCTCCTTTCAAATTCGCGAGGGAGAGATGGTGGGACTGCTGGGTCCGAGCGGAAGCGGAAAGACCACCATCCTGCGCTTAATCGCGGGACTCGAACGTCCAACCAAGGGCGATGTGTGGATTGGGGGCAAGCGGGTCACGGATCTGCCCCCTCAAAAGCGAAATGTGGGGCTCGTGTTTCAGAACTACGCGCTGTTTCAGCACATGACTGTTTATGACAACGTATCCTTTGGCCTCAGGGAAAAACGGGTTCCGAAAGACGAGATGGACGCGCGCGTGAGGGAACTCCTGCGGTTCATGCGGCTGGAGTCGTATGCGAATCGCTTTCCGCACGAGCTCTCGGGAGGGCAGCAGCAGCGCGTGGCATTGGCGCGCGCATTGGCTCCTCGCCCGCAGGTGCTCCTCTTTGACGAACCCTTCGCCGCCATTGACACACAGATTCGGCGCGAACTGAGGACGTTTGTCCGCCAGGTCCACGATGAAATGGGCGTGACGAGCGTATTTGTCACACACGATCAGGAGGAGGCGCTGGAAGTGGCGGACCGGGTGCTCGTCCTGCACGAGGGGAACGTCGAACAGTTCGGGACGCCGGAAGAGGTTTATGAAAAGCCTGGGACGCTTTTCGTGGCCTCCTTTATCGGGGAGTCCAACGTGTGGACGCGCGCCGTGCAAAACGGCCGAATCGAGGTGGCGGGCGCGGCTCTGCCCGTCGATCCCGCCGTGTCCGAGGGCTCCGAGGTCGCCGTGGTGGTGCGCCCAAAGGATGTCGAGCTTCAGCCTGCGAGCGAACGCGAAGCGCACGCGCAGGTGGTGCGATCCGCCTTCAAAGGCTCGTACAGCGCGTGCTGGATTCGCACGAAGGATGGCGAAGTGTGGGAGGTTCACGTCCCGAGCGCGGATCGCCATCGCTGGTCCCCGGGCGCGTGGGTGCACATGAACGTGACGAGGTGGTTTATCTTTCCGCGCTGAGCTTCCAGGCTTCCAAGTGTCAGGCGAGATCGGCAGGTCGCTCTCAGGGCCGCGTTGGCCCTGCACCTGGCACCGAGGCGTTTACACCATACCTGCGGCCTCCTGGAGCTCCATGGCGTGCATCAGATTGGCGAAGATCTGCACCGTGGTGACTGCGCCCACGCCGCCGGGCGTTGGCGTGTAGGCCTTTGTCTTCGCCGCGGCTTCCGGCGCGAGATCGCCCTGCACGTCCCCGTTTTCCCCCTGCGAGATGCCCACATCGACGACGGTGAGGCCATCGTGCACCATGTCAGGGCCGAGCAGGCCGCCTTTTCCCACCGCGACGATGGCAATTTCGCTGTCGCGCAAATGGGCGCGGACATCGCGCGTGTGCTCGTGGCACGCGGCCACGGTCGCGCCTTCGGCGATGAGCAGGTGCAAGAGCGGCATCCCGACGGTCTGACCACAGCCGACGAGCGTGACGTCGGCGCCTTTGAGCTGGTAGCCATAGTGTTTGAGTAGGCGGATGCAGGCGAGCGGCGTCGCGGGGTAGAGTGCGGCTTCCGGCGTCGGCTTGGCGAACGAGTGGCACGGGGATAGCCCGTCCACATCCTTCAGGGCGTGAATCGCGCCCACCACGCGCTGCACGTCGACCGACGGCGCGAGCGGCATCTCAATCATGATGCCGTGGACGGACGGATCGTCGTTCAGCGCCTGGATTTGGCGCACAATGGCTTCCGTGTCGCTCTGTTGCGGCAGCTCGATCACGTCGCACTGGATGCCGAGCCGCTCCGCGATGCGCTTCTTTTGGTTGGCGTACACGCTCGCGGCGTGATCGTCATTGGCGAGCAGGGTGACGAGTTTCGGCTGCACGCCGCGCGACTTCCAGGTCTCCACGGTCTTCCTCACATCGTGGGACAAGGCTTTGGCGACGGGACGGCCAAGCAACGGTTTCGGCATGGTGGACAACCTCCTGGAATTAGAATGGGTAAGGAGCGGGTCGTTTAGCCGGCGTTGGCCTCTCGCGAAAATGCAAATGACCGCCTGGGTGCGTCGGGCCCAGGCGGTCGGCAGATATCGCTGTGCTTCCTCGTGGTGCTCCACGCTAAGCCGCCAGTCGCACAGCGGAACGTCTTCGATTGTGAAGTCATAGCAAACAGAACCCACGGCTTCGAAAGGTTCCACTGAGAATATAGCAAGCTCGAACAGGGCGCGCAAGGGTGAGGGGGGCTCGCTGCCATGGCAAATGGACCGAGGCGTGGTCTGAGACAGGTGGCGGGATGTTTCCAGGGAGAGAGAGGAATTTCGTCGGGAAAGGTCGTATCAATCAACAAGGCGCTCCCGAGCATCGCTGTCACGCATCTGAGTCGCCGCGCCTCAACTTCCGGCGTGCCTGGCGTACAAGCGGCCAGGCTGGCGCGTCCTGGGGGTCGCATCATGCGCGTGATTGGATTCTATGTCCCACCGGCGCCGTTTCGCAGGCTCTGGGCCTCAGAGGCGGCGCGCGTGTTCGGCGGACAACTGTTGTACATCGTGCTGCCATGGATTTATCTTCGCTCGGTTCACTCGCCGGGCGTGTATGGCCTCTTGATGACCTTGACCTCCATCCCGCGGGTTATCGGGTCCGCGTCGGCAGGTTGGTGGAACAAGAGACATCCGGCTGTCTCCGTGATGCGCACGGCGTCCTGGACGGCAACGCTCATGGCGGCCGCTTTCGCGTCGGCGCTTTTGTTGTCGCGCCGCGATGTCTGGGTCTTGATGCCCTTCATCATGGTGATGGCGTTCACGGAAGGCCTGTATTTTCCCGCCGTGGGTACAGCCGTGCCTCAACTCCTTCCCGAGGAATCCTGGCAGCAGGCCAACGCCCTGATCCAGGGAACCAACCAAGTCGGGCGCATGGTTGTGAGCTTCCTCTTGGCGCCCTTCGTCGAGAAAATCGCGTATTGGGCATCTTGTGCGGGCGTCGCGGCGCTCTATCTGGTCACCAGTCTGGCACTTCCTCGCCTGCGGGCTCATGGTGCTTCAAAGGAACAGGAATCGGAGTCGAGCATGAAGGATGGCGAGGTGCAAGGCGAGGGCGAATCGGATGCATCGGCCGAGGCACGGCCCAATTTCTGGCGCAGTCCAGCCTTTCTCCTGCTCCTAGGTCTGACGCTCGGGATCAACCTGGGCTACCTCGGTCCAACCGGGATTGGCATTCCACTGTTTGTCTCTTCGGCACTGCATGGCAATGCGTCGATCTATGCACTCATGGTCGGGAGTGGAGCGGCGGGATCGCTCGCGGGCATGTTGTTGCTGACGCTGACGAGCAGATTTCGCGTATCGGTGCACTTGTTGTTGGGTGGCTTGTACGTGGGCACGCTGTTTTGGTTCCTCATCCCACTCTATCCGCACGTCGCATGGTGTGCTTGTCTGATGGCGCTCAGTATGGCGGCCTTCGTGTGGGTCAATATTCAATCCATCTCGCTCATCCAGGTATGGTTTCGCGGCCCCTCGTTGGGACCCGTGATGTCCATCCTCTGGACGGCTTCCATCGTGTTCGGACCCGTTTCGTATGCGATTGATGGGGCACTCCTGAAGTGGCTGTCCATCCAGGCGCTGTTTTTCGCGTCCGCTTGTTTCATCGGGATTGTGGTGACGGCGGCGCTCATCTCGATCCTGGTGAAGCCGGCATGGGTGCCTCAGCAGGCGAAAGCGCCGGAGGCCTGATGACGTGCGACATCAGGGAGCCGTGCATGCGCGTGTGACATGGCCGTTTTCCAGGCATCTCGTTGGCCCCGGTCGGGGCGCAGACCGACCGGGGCGAGACATGCTTGTTGGAGCCCAATCCCATCTCGCCTACGCCATCAGGACGCGGGCGGGCTCGGTTGATTGGATCCGTACGCCACGTTGAAGCCGTCCGTGTCCGAATCAGGTGCGGACGGAACCGAGACCACCGCGTTGTTTTGCACCATGTAGCCGGCGTCGGACATCGTCAGGCCCGGATTGCCGCCGTTCACGGTGCCGGGATCGAACGTGGTCTCGCCGTAGTTCGCGAGGGTGGCGATCCGGCCGCCGATCTGGGGCGCCTCCTGGATCCACTCGGCGGAGGAGCCGGGGCCCGTGTACGACTGCGTGGTTGAGAACGTTTCGTTGCGCGTGACGTCCGTCAAGGTGATGGTCCAGGTCCCGTTGCCGTTGTTGTGAATGTGAGCGCTCATGTGATCTCCAGGCGCGATGGTCATGGAGGAGATGACGGTCTCAGGGGCGGGTAGGATCTCCCACCAGGCGTCGTATTGCGCGTGGCCGTTCACATAGTCCTGTTCCGTGCCGGTCTGGATGAGATCGCTGTTGTTGAAACCATCAATCCCAATCCAGCTGGATGAGTACGTATTTCTCTTGGAGGGGCTCACCGCTGGCACAATCCAGCTGCCCGTGATGTCGTTGTACGTGCTGCCGGTGATTGCGTATCCGGACCAGTTCGAGGCGGACCAGCCGAAACTGGACGCCTGAATGCTGTTTGGCTTCGGCGCCGTGTTCGGCGAGAGCGCCTGCCGCGGCGCGTGATAGATGGCAGGTGCAGTGGGTGCCGCTGCGATGTGCGGCCATGCCGCGAGTGCCCCAGCCGCGAAAAGCGATACGGTTGCAAGAGCCGGCGCTTTCCAACCCGTGGTGCGAATCATGCACAAATCCCCCTTTTGATGGAGCGGTGTGGAACGAGCGAGTCTTGCGAAGCTCGCTATCTGACCCATATTCAAAACAGTTTGGCCAGAATCCTCTGGGTGGGCCTTCCACGCCGCTCACCAGTTCGCGGGCAGTATGGTGTAACTTGCGGCATAGCATAGCGCGCCTGCGATGGCGGTCGGGATCATGAGTGCCGTAAACCGCGAGACGCGGCGGGGGCTGGCCAGGCTCTTCCTCCACACCACCGCGTACCAGGGGAAGAGCAGCGTGAGCGTCATGAGAGCCGCAAATTGAAAATGGATGTCCTGCGGGAGAATGGGGATCATCAGGCGATCATCGGGCCTTGGGTGGAATGCAAGGTACAGTTCGGTCAGGCCGACGAGTGGAAGCGTGGCGGCCGCGAGTTTGGCTGTGAAGTGCTGCATGCCGCTGTTCTGGTAGGAAGCGTACCAAATGCCGCCCCACATGGCGGCGTACAGCGCAAAGGCGACAGGGCCCGAGATGGCGTAGCCGTAGGATCCCGTCAGTGGGATGGACAGAATCGACAGAACGCCGCACACAAGGTAAAGGGCGAGCGTGATGACGCTTTGAGCTGCGAAGAAGGCCGCCATCGCTGCCCAGGGAGTCCTGCGCTCCACGGAGGACATGGACCTACCTCCTCAACCAATCTTTTCTTTCCTTTTACCATGTGACAGCAGACGGGTCAACGCAGTTTTGGGCTTCGCATACGGAGTGGATGGGGTATGATGGGGCTGGCAATGTCGCGATTGGCGTGGAATCCGAGGTGTTCGTGGCCGACAGACGCTAGTCTTCCGGAACGGCCCAAATTCTCACTCGGCATCCACGCAACCTCGCGCTCGAAACAGATCAGGCTGTGATACGTCAAGGGGGCAACATCCATGCAGGAACTCTCCGCGCGCACGCGCCAACTGGCCTTCGCCAGCATGCGCCGATTCGCCGATCTCGTCGCGGACGAACCGGACGCCATCATCCTCACCATTGGCCAACCCCACTTTCCTACCCCTGCGCACATTGCGGAGGCGGCCAAGCGGGCCATTGACGAGGGCTTCACGTCGTACACGCCGAACCGCGGCATCCGCCCGCTGCGTGAAGCCGCCTCTGCCTACTACGAGCGCTTCACCGGGCATCGATATGATCCAGATCGCGAGGTGCTCGTCACCGTGGGGACCACGCACGCTATCGACATCGCCATGCGGGCGCTCCTCGCGCCAGGCGACGAGGTGATCATCCCTGCGCCCGCGTACCCCGGCTATGAGGGCGCCGTGCGTTTGGCGGGCGGCCATCCCGTCTTCGTCGACACGCGGTCTACGGGCTTTCTCCTGACGCCGGACGCGCTGCGACAGGCCATCACACCGCGCACCAAGCTCCTCATCCTCGCTTCGCCCGCCAATCCGACCGGCACCGTCTACAGCGAGGACGAGCTTTCCGCGCTCGCCCGCGTGTGTGTCGAGCGGGATCTGTACGTGTTGTCGGACGAAATTTATGCTGAGCTTCAGTTTGACGGTTCGCCCGCCAGCATTTCGCGCATGCCGGGGATGCGGGATCGGACCCTCGTCATTCATGGGCTGTCGAAGTCCCACAGCATGACGGGGTGGCGGATTGGGTTTGCGTTCGCGCCGGCGCCCATCGCCGCGGAGATGGCGAAAGCCGCGCAGTTCAGCGTGAGCTGCCCGTCGAGCATCAGCCAAATGGCGGCGCTTGAAGCGCTGACCTGCGGCCACGAGGACAGCCGGCCGATGCGGGAGGCGTACCGGGCCAATCGCGATCTGGCCGTAGAGGCGCTTCATCGCATGGGCGTGCCGGTGGTGGAGCCTGCGGGCGCCTTTTACGTCTTTCCCGAATTGCCGAAGGCGTTAGGCATGACGTCGGACGCGTTCTGCGAGGCACTGGCGCGGGAGGCGCACGTGGCGCTCGTCTCCGGGACGTGCTTCACGCATTGCGGCGAGGGATATGTCCGTATCTCGCTCGCGTGCCCTCCGGAGGCGTTGCAGGAAGCGCTCGGCCGGATCGAGCGGTTCGTCGAGCGGCGCCGGCAAGGATGAGACTGCTCGAAGCGGACGGGCATGGGGCAGCGCCGGTGGGATGGGGCTGGGGCGCATGAGATAGCCGCGGCGGGCGGGATCGCATGAAAAGGGCGCGCGCAGCCCACATTATGGGCGAACCCGTCCGCTGGAGGCGATGGCATGCGTACCAAATCGAGGCGAACCCGAGTCGCCGTCGGCGCCGTGCTGTTTGCGCTGATTGCTGTCATTCTGCTTTTGCTCCGCGTGCACCGCTATTTCATCATGCACTGGCTCTAGCACCCTCAAGCCTCGTATCGCCGCTCGGCGAAGTACGGGATGAGCACGCGCAGCGCCACGTCGATGCATCGCTCGTCCGGGAGCATCTTGGCGTGGTGCAGGCCGTACGGCGTGGCCGCGCCGAGCCAGAACAGAAAACCCGGGATTTCGCGCAGAAAGTAGCCGAAATCCTCGCCCGTCATGGCGGGCGGAACCTCGTGCACGTCGGCGAGCCCGGCCTCCTCGACAAACTGCATGAACCCGCGGGTGAGGCGCTCGTCGTTGTACACCTGGTAGTAATTCGCGCCGTAGTCGATCTCGGCCTGGCAGTTGAACATCCGCTCAATCCCTGCCACCACCGCCTCAATTCGGTTCTTGAGGCGGGGCATGGTGGCCGCGTTGAGTGCCCGGACAGTGCCCTCGAGGCGCGCGCGCTCCGCGATGATATTCATCTTCGTGCCCGACTCCAGCCGCCCCACGGTGATGACCGCGCTGTCTAACGGATCCACATTTCGCGCCACGATGGTCTGCAGCGCCGTCACGAGGTGTGCACCCGCCACCACCATGTCGTTGGCCCGGTGCGGATAGGCCGCGTGCCCTCCTTGGCCGACGAGATGGATGAACAGCTCGGACGTGTTCGCAAACAGCACGCCGGGCCGGATGCCAATCTCGCCTACAGCCATGTCGGGCTGCACGTGCAGTGCGAAGATCATCTCAGGCCGCACGGCCTGAAACGCCTCGCTCGCGAGCATCGGCTGTGCGCCGCCCGGGCCCTCCTCGGCGGGCTGAAAGACGAGGACGAGATCGTCCGGCGGAGGGTTGTGGGCGAAGTGCTGAGCGAGGCCGAGCGCGACGGCCATGTGCACGTCGTGCCCGCAGGCGTGCATCATGCCCGGATGGCGCGACGCATACGGGACGCCCGTCTCCTCCGCCACGGGCAGCCCGTCCATGTCCGCGCGCCAGCCCACGCGTCGCTTCGGACTGTGTCCCTTCACGAGCGCAATCACGCCCGTCTCCCACGTGCGGATCTCCAGGTGCTCCTGTGGGAGCGCCTGCAGATACGAGAGCACCAGTTTCTGCGTCTCAAACTCCCGAAATCCGGGCTCTGGAATTTGGTGCAGGGCGCGCCGCGCTTCGTACACATCCCACTCCATCACAGGCGCCTCAGCTCTTCCTTGATTTCGATCTTGCTCGCTTCCACGTCCTCGATCCGCTTGATGATCTTGGCGGGCACGCCCGCCACCACGGTTCCTGGCGGCACGTCCTCAATGACCACCGCGCCCGCGGCCACGACCGCGCCCTTGCCGACGCGCACGCCCTCGAGGATGACCGCGTTGGCGCCGACCAGCACGTTGTCCTCGATGACCACCGGCTTCGCGGACGGCGGCTCAATGACGCCTGCCAACACGGCGCCCGCGCCGATGTGGCAGTTGGCGCCCACCGTGGCGCGCCCGCCGAGCACGGCGCCCATATCGATCATCGTGCCGGGTCCGACTTCCGCGCCGATGTTGATGATGGCGCCCATCATGATCACGGCGTTTTCGCCGATTTTCACCTTGTCGCGAATGATGGCGCCCGGCTCGATGCGCGCCGGGATGTCCTTCAGATCCAAGAGCGGAATCGCGCTGTTGCGGCGATCCGCCTCGACTTCATAGTCCTCGATGAGTTCCCGGTTCGCCTGCAGGAACGTTTGAATGTCGCTCCACTCGCCAAACACCACGCCCGACGTGGGCCCGACGAACGGCCGCAGGCCCTCGGGGAACGCGATTTGGTCCAGCTTGCCGCGCAGATACACCTTCACAGGCGTCTTCTTCTTGCTTTCCGAAATATAGCGAATGATCTCTTCAGCCGTCTGCATCGTCCTGATTCCTCTCCACGTTCGAATTTTGCGCGACGCCAATCCAGCATGCGCCCGGATGGCCCGCGTGATATGATCGCATCAGAAGAAAGGGAGGATGTTCCATGAGCACGCACATCGGCGCGAAGCCGGGCGAGATCGCCGAGCGCATCCTGCTTCCTGGCGATCCGCTTCGGGCCAAGTATATCGCGAACACCTTCCTCGAGGGTAGCGTCTGCTACAACGAGGTGCGTGGCATGTTCGGCTACACGGGCCGCTACAAGGGCGTGCCCGTCTCGGTGCAGGGCACGGGCATGGGCGTGCCGTCCATCAGCATCTACGTCCACGAGCTCCTCGCGGACTATGGCGTGAAGACGCTCATCCGCGTCGGTACCTGCGGCGCCATCCGCCCCGAGGTCCGCGTCCGCGACGTGATCCTCGCGATGAGCGCCTCCACCACGAGTGCGCCCAATCGGCTTCGGTTTGGCCACGTGCAGTATGCGCCCACGGCGAACTTCGATCTGCTGCGGACCGCGCACGAGATCGCCCGGGAGAAAGGAACATCCATTCACGTCGGATCCGTCATGACAACAGATCTATTTTACGCCGACGGGACGGCGGATTTGGAGCGCTGGGCGAAATTCGGTATGCTAGCGGTGGAGATGGAGAGCGCAGAACTGTTCACCCTGGCCGCCCAGTTTGGCGCGCGGGCCTTGTCGATTCTGACGGTGAGCGATCACGTCCTCACGGGAGAGGAGACGTCCGCGGAAGAGCGAGAGCGATCCTTTAGAGAGATGGTCGAGATCGCGCTGGAGACGGCCATTCGGTTCTAGGCCGCGCACTTGAGAACACCATCTCCGTAGGGCCCCTGGCTCGCATACATGGCCGGCTCAGCCGGAACACTGAGTTGGGGCGACAGAAACAGAAATCACGTGTGGAGCAGGAAAGGGTGTTCTTTGATGCAGGTCGGCCTCATTGGTCTTGGAAAGATGGGCTACAATCTGGCGCTCAACATGATGGACCACGGGCACCAGGTGGTGGCGTACGATTTGCACAAGCCGGCGGTCGACGCTGTCGCCAATGAGGGCGCGACGCCGGCCACTTCTGTTTCCGACCTCGTGTCGAAACTCACACCGCCGCGGATTGTCTGGCTCATGGTCCCGCACGGCAAGCCGGTGGACAACCTCATCGATCAGTTGAAGCCGCTTCTGCAGTCGGGCGACATCATCATCGAGGGCGGGAACTCCCACTACAAGGACAGCATTCGCCACGCCGAGGACCTGAAGAAGCTCGGCATTCACTTCTTCGACGTCGGCACCTCGGGCGGCATGGAAGGTGCGCGCCACGGCGCCTGCTACATGATTGGGGGAGACCCGGAGGTCTTCAAGACCATCGAGCCGCTGTTCCGGGACACCGCCGTTCCGAAGGGCTACGTGTACACGGGGCGCGCCGGTAGCGGCCACTTCGCGAAGATGGTGCACAATGGCATTGAGTACGGCATGATGGCGGCCATCGGCGAAGGGTTCGAGGTGCTGGAGAAGGGGCCGTTCGACTACGATTTCGCCGAGATCGCGCGCTGCTGGTCGAACGGATCGGTCATTCGCGGCTGGCTCATGGAACTGGCGGAAAAATCCTTCCGCGAGGATCCGCGGCTGGAGAAGATCAAAGGCGTCGTGCACGCCTCGGGCGAGGGGCAGTGGACGGTGCAGGAGGCGCTCGAGGTTCAGGCGGCCGTGCCGGTCATCGCCACCTCGGTCATGATGCGGTATCGTTCGATGCAGGACGACTCGTTCAGCGGCAAGGTGCAGGCGGCGCTTCGCAACGAGTTCGGAGGTCACGCGGTCGAGCGGGCGTGATCGCAGGCCAGGACGGCGGTGGCGGCGCGCCACCGCCTTTTGCATGGGAGAGGAGGCACAGCGTGCCAAAGCGGGCCACCATCCAGGACGTCGCGCGAGCGGCCGGGGTGTCGGTCACCACGGTGTCGCGGTACTTGAACGGGCGCTACGAGTCCATGAGCGAGAATACGCGAGAGAAGATTGCCGCGGTCATCGCGGAACTCGGCTATCGGCCCAACGCGCTCGCCAAGGGGCTGAAGGCGCAGCGGACGGAGACCGTGGGCGCGATTGTGGTCAACATGAGCTATCCGTTTTGCGTCGGCTTTCTCCGCGCGTTCTCGCGGACGCTCAGCGCTGCCGGGTACCACCTCATGGTGGCCGAGTCCGAGGGCGACGCAAAACGGGAGCGACAGCTCATCGAGTCGTTTGTTGCCAACCGCGTGGAGGCCATCGCGCTGCAGACGAGTGGAGCCAACAACGACTACCTGGAGGATTTGGCGCGCGAGATGCCGGTGGTGTTGGTCGATCGCGCCTTCGCCCTGCGGAACGCGTACGCCATCGGCACCAACAACCGCGACGCTTCGCGCGAGATCGCGTGGCAGCTGTTCGACCTCGGCTACGACTGCGTGGTCTATCTGACGGAGGACGAGCGCGGGATCCCCACGCGGACGGATCGCCTGGAAGGGTATCTGGACGCATGCCGCGTGGCGCTCCGGGAGCCCGTGGTGATGCGCGTGCGGCGCGGCGATCCGGCTTCCTTCCGCGAAGCGCTCGCCCGTGTGGACGCCTGTGCGCGCAAGGAGCGCACCGCCGTGTACACCGCGAATGGCCTCGTGCTGATGGAATGCTATCGGCCGCTCCGGGCGCTCGGCCACAAGGTGCCGGATGCCATGGGCATTGCCACCTTCGACCAGCCGGACTGGGCCGATCTCGTCGATCCGCCCTTGACCTGCGTCCGTCAGCCCGTGGAGGAGATGGGCGAAGCGGCAGGGCGGATCATCACCGCCCGCCTGCGGGGGGAAGCGGTAGCTGCGGAGGTCCTCGTTGTGCCGTCCACCGTCGTGATGAGGGGGTCGACGGGGCGGGGATAAAGCGCTCCCCACCATGGCGCGGCACCTTGGCCATGTTCCTCCCGACACCGCTTTGGTGCTGCCATAGCATAGGAGAACCCCGTGGAGCCAGGGGAAGGTTGCGGGCGCATCGATTTGTGTCAATGCACCTGCTTTCGAGCAAGTTCTTCGATTTCTTACCTGGGAAGGCCCGTCATCTCGGCGAAAGGGAGAGCGTGGGAGGTCGCGATCGCGTCTCCTGGTCCATGCCCGTTTGCTCTCGCTCTGCAGAACGCTGGGCTCGGCGGAGAGATCCACATGAACACCCTAAAGACCGGTATTGAGAAAGGCTGTTCAGAGATGGACGCAGATTGCGGCTTGACTGCGGCAAGGTGGTGTCAGGCTTGACGGTTGGCGTACCCGACGACTGGCTGGACGTTGTGCGTTCTCACCTCCCGGGTCTCGCTGTGGATCGGCTGGAAGTTCACGACGAAGGATGGGACCACTGGGTCGTGGTTGTGAACCGCGCTTGGGTGTTCCGATTTGCCCGTCGGCCAGACGTCGCAAAGCGGCTCTGCGTTGAACAGCGTGTGCTCAACCACATTGGCCATGGCGTCCAAAAAGCAGGTGTTCGCGTACCGAGCCCGAGTCCCGTGAAGGACGAGCGTGGGTGGGTCATTGGGAGTCGCTATCCATTCATTTCCGGAGAGCCTCTCCGCGCCGCGGTGTTGGACGGCCTGGACGCATCGACGTCCAACCGAATTGCCGAGCATCTGGGCTCCTTCTTGACCATTTTGCATGACGCCGATGTTTCCGCGTTTCAGACCCAGGGTGTACCGGCCTTTCAAACCGAATCCTTCTGGCAACAGGATTGGCGTGAGATGCAGGATTGCGTCTTGCCCCTGCTGGATCGCGATGAGCAGCGAGTGATTCTTGCTCGATTTGGGGACTTTTTCGACCAGGCCCTCAGCGGCACCCTTCCGAGGGCGTTACTCCATGGCGATCTCACGCATGCACACATCTTGTACGACCCGCGCGTCACCGAAGCCATCGGCATCATCGACTTCGGCGACGTGCAAATTGGCGATCCGGCCTATGATTTCGCTGGGCTGTACTGGGATTACGGGCCAGCCTTCGTTCGGAACGTGCTCGATCACTATGCGGCTTGCCTAGGCGCGTGGGATGTCCACGCGTTCTGCACTCGCGTCGAATATCTCGGCCTCCGGGTCGGGCTTCGAGAACTCCTTCATGCGGTGGAACATCATCACACCCGCCGCATGCGCGAGATTCGGACCAAGCTTCGCGCCTCCCTCTCGCCCCGGTGAAAGCAAGAATCGCACCGCGCTGGACTCAGCTCGGGGGCATGCTACGCACCCCGCGTTTCCCGTCGCCCGCGTGCCGCCCGACGCATGCGTCACGCGCGGCGCACAGCCTCAAGCGCTTCGCGAGCTTGCGCCACGTGGCGCTGCTCGTGGTAGCCGACAAACTCGAGCCACTCTCGCAGCGACAATTCGCCGAACACCGGATGGGGAACGGGCGCTCCCAGGCGCTCCAACTCTTGAGGTCCGCCCAAGGCTCTTGCGGATTCGATCAGCGTCCGTCTCGCCTCCTCCAGCGCTTGGCGCAACGCATCGCGGGACTTCGGTCCGTCCGACGGGCGAATGAATTCTGGCGCTTCAATCTTCACCGTGCGATCCGTCGCTCGCTCGACGCCCTTCGGCGTCCCGCTGTAAGGTCGGCGATCCTTGGCGGCGCTGCGGAAGACGGGGATGATGGACATATCGGTTTTCCAAATGTGTTCCAACACTTGCCCGACGCTCCAGCGCCCAGGTCCTGGCGATGCGTTGAACTCCTCATCTGTGGCGCTGTCGATCACGGCCAGCGTCTCTCGGTGCGTCGACTCGACGAATGCAAAACTGTCCATGGTCACGGTATCAAACTCCTTTGATTCGGGTGGCAGAGCGGATTCATCGCGTTCGGTCATACCACGCCAGCACTGCAAGCGTTCTCATCCTGTGGCGTCGGAACAATCAGACACCCGCTTAGATTGACTTTAAAGCTATCACAAGCTTTCCGGCAAACTCAACTGGTTGAGCCTCCTCCTGACCATCCTGACGCTCTACCACGTTTCCATTCTGCTGAAGCGATGACGTCGCGCGCCTCGCGTTCTTCACGTGTTCCGCCAATCGAGTTACGCGGACGGCGGTTCGGCGGCAAGCTTTTGCTGCACCTCATCATGTAAATCTACCTAACACAAATGCTTCTGAGAAGTACAAAAGTGCGATACAATATGTGCGACAAGCTCTTGTGTGGGGAGGAATTTCAGTCGTGTATACACGCGAATCACTGGTTGAGTTGATACGGCAGGCGAAACAGGAAAGAAAGTTGACGTGGGGCGAGATCGCGCAACACGTCGGCATGCCCGAGATCCACTGCATCGCTGCGCTGCTGGGGCAGGGGACCTTGCAGCTTCATCAAGCCGAGCGCGTCGTCGACCTGCTCGGCCTGCCGGCCGAGGCGGTGCAGATCTTGACGGTTCCACCGTATCGAGGGGGCGTATCCATGCCGCCGACCGATCCCGTCCTGTATCGGCTGTACGAGATCATCCAGGTGTATGGAGCGGCCTTCAAGGAAATTGTGCACGAAAAGTTTGGCGACGGCATCATGAGCGCCATTGATTTCGAGATGCACGTCGAGCGGGAACCCGACCCGCACGGGGATCGCGTCCGCGTCATCATGAGCGGAAAGTACTTGCCGTATCGCACGTTTTGAACAGGCCACATCCATTTAACACCCAGACGAGCGACGACCGACATGCCCCCTCCGACGACATCCAACAAGGCCCTTCTGGTGCGCACATTGACAGAAGATTTATGATCATCAGCAAAGGCTTTCGGATGGAGGCGCGGGTCGTGATTTGGTTTCTCGTCCCTCTCGCCATTCTGATCCTCGCATGGCTATGGCCGCTTCTATGGTACGCCGCGGTCCAGGGCCGTGTCGAGTGCGCCATCGCATCGGAGCGACGCGAATGCGAGGCCGGGGAAGGCGTTCCCGTCGAGATCGACGTCATCAATCGCAGTTTCGTTCCGCTCCCGTTCACGCAGGTGCGCGTCCGCCTGCCCGAAGGGCTGTCCTTCCACCCGTCGGTCGCACGGCCTGATCTGTCCGTCATCACCCGCGTCTGGATCAAATCGCGGGCGCGCATCAGGGTTCAGGTGTACGGGGTGCGGCGCGGTCCGCAGATCCTCTCGGACGTGAGCGTCGTTGGTCACGAAGGGTTTGGCTTGGCCGTCCGTCCGCTGGCCTCTGGGGCAAACGCCATCTGGCTGGCGATTCGACCGGCGCGGCGCGCCAGCCACGCGCACCCACCATCTCGCATGCTCCAAGGGCTTCGTGCCGTACCCCACGCGCTCGTCGAGGATGAGACGTGGATCCGCGGGGTCCGCCTCTACCAGTACGGCGATCCCGTCCGCCACATCGACTGGCGCGCGACCGCGCGACTCGGCGATCTCGTCGTGAAACAGTTCTTCCCCACCACGAACCGCCATCTCCTCGTGCTCCTCAACGCGCAGGTCAGCGAACCCCACTGGCTTCGCCACTATCGCGAGGCCTTCGAGGCGCTCTGTGAGCAGCTGAGCGCATCGGCTGATGCGCTGCACCGAGGCGGCGCGGAACTCCTCTTCGCGACCAATGCGTCCGTGAGCCTGAGACGCCTCAAGTCGGCGCCGGATCGCATCACGCCCAGTGCACTCCGGTCCCTTCTGGCGCACGCGCACCCCTATGCGGCCTTTGGCTTGGAGGCCCTCCTGTTGCCGGTGCTTCGCTCGCCAGACGCCTGTCCTGACCAGCTCATTCTCTTCAGCTCCTGGGAGTCCGCGCGCCATACGGTGGTTCTTCGTCAGCTCGAGCGCATGGGCAAGGCTTTGCAGGTGGTTCGACCGAAGCTCTGCGAGGAGGAAGGTGAGACGGATGGCCATCACGACCTCCTGCACCGAATCTGAGCGCCGCAGCGCGGCATGGGCGAGCCTGCCACTCGCATTGCGCCTCTGGGCGAGTCTCACGGCGGGGTTATCGAGTTGGCTTGTGACGATGGTCTTCGACTGGAATTCGCCGAGATCGCTGTGGGGGATGGCCATTGGGTGCGTCCTGGAGATGGCGCTCTGTGTCGCCATGGCGATTGTTTCTGGGAAATTCGGCGTCGAAAGGCGCGTGATCGGACTGGCGCTGGGCTATCTCGGCGCAGATGTCGCGCTGGCAGCTTTGCACGCGGGGTCTGTGGCCATGGCGGTGTCGGGCGGGATGGCGGGCGCGTGGGCCGTCGCCCTTTGGACTGTGTACCTGACAGGCCGAGATGTGGATGCCGCGGCGAGGTTTGCGCTGGTGGCGTACAGCGGCCTTGTGGCACTTTCTGCGCTCATGCTGTGGGTAGATCAATCGTTCCACGCCGCGCACCGTGTGCCGCTTGGTTTTGCGGCATGGCTGGCTGGCGCCGTGACCGTCGGTCACTTGGCGTGGATGATGAGGCTTCAGCGCGCTCGCGTGCACGAAGCGGAGCGGATGGGAAGCACCTTCGGGTGGGTGCTGGCCGCGCTCAGGGCGACGCTTGGGCCCATCGGCGTCATTCTGGGTGCCGCACTGCTCGGCGTGGGCCTGGGAGCGGCCGCGTTGATGCTTGTGTATCCGTTTCTCGGGTACGTGTTGCGAATTGCATTTCGCGCATACCTTCGATTGTTGGCCACTTCACGCGGCGTGGGCGTCCTCACCCAGTTGGCCAACGCGCGGGTGCAAGGCTCTCCTCGAGGCGACATGTGGGTGTTCACGGGCATCGCCATCGCGTTGTGCGCGGCGGGTATCGCGGTCTGGGCGTGGAAGCTCTGGCGAGGTGGCGCAGCCGAGGAGGCGAGCGAAACGGGGGATACGGTTCAGGTGACGTGGGTGCACGAGCGTCTGCGGGATAGCCTGCGCTTCGTGTCGACGGATCACCCGGTTCGCTTGCGATACCAGCGCTGGCTGCTCGCCATGGATCGGCGCGGGTTGACCATACGGCACGCCGAGACGCCGCGCCGGTTCGCGATGCGCGTGGCAGAGGACGGGCAAGTGGACGAGGGAAAACTCACGGAGGCGTATGAGGAAGTGAGGTACGGGCGGAATGATGAGTGAGGGAGAAGGCGGTTTGTACGAGGATCGTGTGGGGCGCGTTGGTAGCTTTCCGTCAACACGGCGATTCGTCTGCTCTGTGGATGTCGCGGAAGCAGCCATGTCGAACGTCGTCCTTTTCGAGGGAGAGATGAATATGCTCGCGAAGACGTCTGTCCAACCTCCATATGATGCCGTCCTCTTTACTTCAGTTCGCAGCACATCGACGTGCATCATTTCGTTTGGTACGACCACCATGAACCAAGGACCCCGCTCTGCAAACGATCCCGGTGCGTGTGGCAGTTGAGACACTACGCAGCGTGTGGCAGTTGAGACACTACGCAGTGTGAGGAACGACCTGCTACCGCGCCGTGTGCTGGTCTACGACCAAATGGTCGTGTTGCGCGCATTGTGTATCCACGAATCGCATGCGAGCACAAAGCCGAGGGCAACACTGATGGGCGCCGTGACAAACACCCATATCGGCATCTGCAGGTATCTTTTGGAGCAGACTCCTATCCAGAGCAGCGCGGGCCATTGCGAGAGGGCGGCGAGATCGAGATGTCCCAGGCAGGCTTCCGCAAGGCCGTACATGGGTAGCCATGTGAACGCATACGTGAGCCACGCCCAGATGAGACACGAAAGCAGGGGGTGGCCGACGGTGTAACACCAGTTTTTCTGGAAGCCGCGCCACGCCCGGACCCAGGACGTGTACATGGTGCAGGAGGCGATATCGGCCCCATCTAGAAAGGCGCCTATCATTCCCATCCTGGCTGCTTTCCGCGCGAGCGCGAGATCCTCAGCGATGGCGCTGCGTACAGCCGCGTGGCCGCCAAGGGTCTGATAGGCCGAGCGCTGGAAGGCGAGCACCTGGCCGATGGCAATCGGGAGGGCTTTCCGACGCCATCGGCCCAGAAACAAGGGAACGTGGGCCATCAAGCTCCAAGGGAGCAAATAGACAAGCAAGGCGGCCAGGCCGTGTGCTTCTTGGCGTGGCAGGACGGAAAGAAGTTGGATGTCTCGCGCAAGCATGGTGGATCGGATGTTCTCGACGGCGCCTGCTTCGAGACGCGTGTCCGCGTCGATGAAAATGAGGATTTCGGCGTCTCCGGCGTGATCGGCCAGTTGAGCGCATGCCCAGTTTTTCCCTCGCCATCCCTGTGGCCTTGGGGTTCCGCGAAGAAGGGTCAGGTTCTGATTCGCTTCGGCCTTCGTCTCTTTCAACACGCTCCACGTGTCGTCCGTGGACTCATCGTCCAGCGCGATAATTTCAAGGGATGAATCGGTACTCGTACCAATGGCCTCGAGGCACCGCCGAATCTGGTGCGCTTCGTTCCGCGCCGGAATCAGGAGGGCGACGGGCGCAAGATTCTTCCACCGTCCACTCGTGAAGGTTTCCGCCTTGGGCCCGACGTTTTCCCTGTCCCGGTTCAAACGGGGCCACAGGAGGCGGTTCAACAGCGCAATGAGGCAAATCAGGCCATCGTAGAATAGCACCGGTCCATGCATGTGTTCACACCTCCTTCCGCCGAACGTTTCGAACTCGGTATCCCCACCACACAAGCGGCGCGGTCAGCAACCAGAACAAGCGTGCGGGCCAAACCGAGTGAACCTGCCACACAGGCCAGAGGACCTGGGGAAACGCGGTGATGCCGATCAACAGGACCGCCGCTCCAAGTGCCACCGTGCGGGCGCGATCCAGGCGCCGGATGGCAAGACCGCATGCGAAGCCGCAGCCGAGAAATCCCGCCGCAAGAGGGCCGAGGAAGCCAGCGACGGATCCCATCCAGCTCGCCAGGCCAATGCCGCCGCGGCCGCGCAGGAACGGACTGAAGCGATGACCGTACACCGGGAGGGCGGCGGCAAGTGCAGCGAGGGGCCAATGGGTCGAGATGTGACGAAAGGCGAAATACCCGGGCACAAATCCCTTCGCGACGTCCAACACGAGGACGGCGGATCCGAGCCAAAAACCAGCCGCTCGAAACGCGTTGGCGGCCCCCGGATTGCCGTCTCCAAACGACCGTGGATCTCGACCGCTTGCGCCCGTTAGCCAAATGGCAAACGGGCAAGCCCCGACCATGAACGCGGCCGCGAGCCCAAGCGGCCACCTCATCCATGCATCCATGTGCCTACCTCCCTGCCCACGTATTTCGGAGCCACCGCTCACTCTTCCTCGACGCGATCACGGCAAGTGAGGTTGCGACGATCAGGCTGGAACCCGAGAAGAAGAGCATTTCTTCGATGGGGACGTCGCCCAGTCTGATGTCCGTGATGTGCTCGGGATGAAAGAACCAGATGCCGCTATGGATGGCAATGCCGTCGCAGATGGACAGGTACAACGCCGGTACGACAGTGGAGATGGCGACAGGACCCGCCTGTGCTGCAATTCCGTCGAACCCGTAAGAGGCCTGGACCGCGAGCGGAAGCAAAATCCACGGCACAAGCATCGCCAGATACGTGAGGTGTGTCCACCGATTCATGAGAACGTAAACAGATCCCAGCATGACGAATCCAAGGCCCATCCACAACGCGATGACAGGCAGATGTCTTTTCTGCCTTGTGGGCTGCGTTCTCGCCCATGCGGTGTGGGGGCGGAAGGCCGTCGCCAGGTCAAAGCATTGGGCGACGAGCGCGGATTGCAGAAGGTAGAAGAGAATCTCTTCCCAAGGAACGCCGTCGAGCGTCAGCCCCCACACGCGTTGCCGGGCGTATGCCCAGACCCCGAGGTGGATGAGCGCGCCGTCCCAGGGCGTCGTGTACAGGAGAATCACCGCGGCCAAGACACCGAAGTATCCTGTCATGCGACCTGGGGACTGGTGTACTACGCGAGTGACCCAACCTTCGCGGCCGGCGCGGCGAAGTGCAGCGCGCGCAACCCACAGCGCGGCGTTGGCGGCGACGATGAAGCGAAGGAGAAAGCCGAAATAGGTCATCGGCGCCTCACCGCGATCACGGTCGGACGGTGTTCCAGCGCGGCGCGCATGGCGATGCGCGGCGGGCGTGACATGGGTTGAAGGCTCACGTGTTGCAGGAGTCGGGCCAAAATCCATTTGACCTCCAAGCGCGCAAAGGTCGCTCCAGGACAATATCGCGGACCCGCCCCAAACGGCAGGTAGGTGTAGGCGCCCGGGGCCAAGCCGGTCAGCCAACGCTCGGGGACGAAGCTGTCCGCGTCCGGCCAGATCTCCTGGTGGCGATGAAGGAGAAAATAGCTCACCATGACGCGATCGCCAGATTCCACCTCGGAGCGCAACCCGGAATGGATGGGAGGATACAGGCGCAGCGTCTCCTTCACGACGGCATCCAGAAGGGGCAGCCGGTCGAGCACGCGAATTTCCGGCCGCTCGCGCCCCGTCGCGCCCTGAATCTCTCCCCAGAGCGCATCCTGGAGGCCGGGACGCTGTGCGAGCAGGATGAGGAGCGAGGACAAAAGCGACGTGGCGGTGTCGTGCCCCGCCACTAAAAGCGTCATGAGTTGATCCACGGCGAACGATGTCTCCTCGTCTCCGCATGCCCGTGCGAGGGCATGAATGGGCGCGTTGTCCGGTCGGATCAGCGCTCTTTCGTACATCGCCGAAAGGCGAAGGCGCATCCGGTGATACGCCTTGGGCAACCGGGGCGTTTTGCCGAGCAACAGCCACCATCCGGGGCCGATGTAGTGGACGAGATGGGTGAGATCGGAGAGGTGCGCGCGCTCTTCCTCGGGCGTCAAGCGATGGTGAAAGTACACGGACTCCAGCGCGCGCCACGTCATGCGCCTCGGCATGTCGGGAAGGGATATCGTGCCCTGGCCGAGGGCGCGCTGAAGTGCCTCGTCGAGCGCGGGCAGGGTGTCCCGGAGGCGCGACTCGAGGACGCCGCGCGTGCTGGACCTGACGATCACGTCCTTCACAGCGCCGTGTCTTGGGCCATCGATCACAAGCAGCCCTTGGCCGAAGAGGGCGGTGACGGGATCGCCTTCCAGGCGAGATCGATACCCGTCAGCCTGTTCGTGCAGAACGCGTTTGACCGATGCCGGACCTGCCGCGACGCGCATGCGCAACCGCGGAGCGGAAAGTTCGAACTCATCCGACGCAAAGGTTCGGTGCAGCGAAAGCAAACCCATCAGTGGACTGCCTGGAGGCACGAGCATGTTTCGGAGCGCTCGCCACCCCTCCTCGGGTCTTAGACTGCGCGTCGAGGGTATGCCTCGATGGATGTCTTCACGCATGCCCCTTCACCTCCCTCATATCGCGCACGACGAGTTTCTCCGCGATTTTGGCCGACAGCAGGACCCCTGGGATCCCGGCGCCCGGATGGGTCCCTGCGCCCACGAGATACAGCCCGCGAATGAAGGGGCTTCGGTTGTGAGGGCGAAACCATGCCGACTGGGTCAGGCGCGGTTCGAGCGAGAAGCCCGTGCCGAGATAGGTGTTGAGGTCGTTGGCGAAGTATAGCGGATCAATTCTGTGCCGCACTTCGATGAAGCGCCGAAATCCCGGCCAGAATCGCGCTTCGATGGACGACAGCACGCGCTCTTCCAGTCGCCCCAGCTCCTCGTCCCACGCGATGGTGGAGGCGAGATTGGGCACCGGGACGAGTACGTACATGGCGGTTTTGCCCGGAGGCGCTGCGGACGGATCGGTCCGAGTCGGCACGTGCAGGTATAGGGAAAAGTCGTCCGCGATGATCTTCCGCTCAAAAATGTCGCGGATGAGGTCCTCGTAGCGCGGGCCAAACACGATGTTGTGGTGCGCCAACGTGTCGGGAACATCGTCCGTCGCGAGGCCGTAATACCACACGACAAGCGACATGCTGTACCGCGCTCGCGTCAGTCTGCGCCGCACGGACGAGGGGATTTCGTGAACGAGCTGGAGGTAGGTGGTTGCGGCATCGGCGTTCGACACGACCGCGTCCGCCGCGACGCGCTCTCCCCCTGCGATCACGCCCTCGACTCGCGCATTGGAGACGAGGATGCGATCCACGGATGTGCCCAGGTGAAGTCTGCCGCCGAGATCGCAGAAAAGCGCCACGAGCGCCTCCACGAGGGAGCGCATGCCGCCGCGGGGGTACCAAACGCCCCAACGCTGCTCGATGAGATGGATCATGGCGTAGATGGCAGACGCCTTGAGGGGATTGCCCCCGATAAAGAGCGGGTGAAACGTGAAGCACTGGCGGAGAAAGGGGTGCTCAATGTACCGGCCGACGAAACGGTACACGGACTCGTACGCGCGAAGCCTCGCGAGATCCGGGGCGACGCGAGCCATGTCCGTGGCGCGGAGAAAGGGTTCAGCGCCGAGTTCGACAAAGCCCTTCTGAAGCAAGGGCTCGGCGGCTCGGAGGAATTGCAGGTATCCGGGCGCATCCGGGGCGTGAATGGCCTCCATTTGCGGCATGACGAACGCCGGATCGCCGTTGTAGGTAAGGACGTTCTCGCCCTGGCCAAACAGTTTGTAGAACGGGTCGACGGGGAGAAGCTCGACCGCGCGGTCAAAACGCTGGCCCGCGAGTTCAAACAGCTCTTCAAACAGAAAGGGTGCGGTCACGACGGTGGGCCCGCCGTCAAACTGGTAGCCGCCCATCTGAAACGTGCGCGCTCGGCCGCCGGGTTCGGGGAGCCGTTCGAACAAATCCACCTGAAACCCACGCGCCTGCAGTCGTACGGCAGCCGCCAGGCCGCCGAAACCCGAACCAATGACCGTGATGCGCTTCCCAGTCATGGCGCACCTCCTTGTTGCGAGTGAATGCTGTGGAACGACGTATCCATGGAGCGCGCGCGAGCCCTCATACTCCATCCGAAGGCGGCGGGCAACCCTTGGGAGCACGCGATGCGGAGTTTCCTAAGCAGCGGTACGTGCGCTCGGCGTGTGAACACGTCTCCGCCGTGGCGTTCGATATCGCGCAAGATGGCCCGGTACCACACGGCGGCCAAGGCGACCGGCACGCGCGCGGCAGGCGCAAGATGGCGAATGCCAGGGATGGCGTACTCGTAGAGCTGGCGCGCGAGCGCGATGTAGTGTTGAAGGAGTTGCTGCCAACCCTCGTGAAGGCGGCCGCACGCGAGATGGTCGGCCGTGACGCCAAAACGTTGCAGATCTTCGACGGGGAGATAGATGCGACCCCGCGAGAGATCTTCCGCCACATCCCGCAGGATGTTGGTCAACTGCATCGCAATCCCCAGCGCGATGGCGCGCGCGAAGACGTCCTCGAGAGAACTCGTTCGCCGATAGCCGACGATGACCGTCGTGATGAGGCCGACGGTGGACGCGACACCGTACGCGTACCCAAGCAGGTCCTCCAGCGTGGGGACCACGGAGCGCTGGGTATCTGCCAAAAGCGTCTCGACAAGCGACTCGCTCCACCGGCGCGGAATACGCATGCCATCGCCGATGGCGAGCCAACTGGCCAGGATGGGGTCCGGTGCGGGCGCGCCGCCGCGAATGGCCGCGAGATAGGCTTCCAGGCGTCGCTTGCCCTCTTCACCGAGGTGGTCGGCGAAGTCGTCGGCGGATCGGCAGAAGGCGTAGAAGGCTTCCACCGCCTTGCGCGAGCGCCTGGGAAGACACCGCGCGGCAAGACTGAACGTCTTGCTGTGTTGGCGGATGATATGTCCGACGCGGGGTAGATCCCCTAGGCGCGTCCAGCGTGAAGCGGGGGAAGCGGACAGCTCATGGGCGGCGCGGCGCCCCTCTTCCACCACAAAGCGAAGGACCCGTTCATCCAACTGCGTTCACCTCCGCCGCTGCACGAGGCGATGGATGGTTTCCAGCATCTCCGGCTTCCAAGCGTCCACGAAGGGCGCGCGCTCCATGCGGTGCTGGAGCTCGGCGCGCACCCGTTCCTCGATGGCGATGGCCTCGCGCAGAATCGAATCGGTGACAAGCCGCGCGCGCAGGTGCGGCAACATCTCCTGATTGTCGCGCAGGCACCGCCACATCTCGGCAAATTCGCGATCGCGACTGAGCCCGAGCACGACCGGAAGCGTCTTCTTGCGGCGAAGGGCGTCCTGCGCGGTCGGTTTTCCCAGATCCTCCTCGCGGCCGAACAGGTCATGAAAGTCATCGAGAATCTGAAAGAGCACACCGAGCTTCCTCCCGGCGTTTCGCAGGTCGTCACGCACGGACGGAGGCTGCCCGGCCAAAATCGCGGCGACCTCGAGCGCCGCGCCGAAGAGGGCGCCCGTCTTCAACTCCGCCATGGCCAGATACTGTTCGATGGAGACGTTTTCAACTTGTTCGAAGGCGAGATCGAGCTCCTGTCCCGCGGACAGCGCGATGCACGCGTCCGTCATGGCCTGATAGGTCTCGACGACCCATCGGGCGTCGAAGTGGTCGGCGAGATCGCCCATGACGCGAAACGCAAGGGCGAAGAGCGCGTCGCCCGCGTTCAGGGCGCGGTCCACCCCCCACACGGCCCACAGGCTTGCCCGCCCGCGCCGGAGGGGCGACCGATCTTCGATGTCGTCGTGGATCAGCGAAAATCCGTGCACGTATTCAATCGCGACGGCGGCCGGCAGGGCCGCTCGCCAGTCTCCGCCGAGCGCGGCGTGTGCCGTGAGGAGAAGCAGCGGCCGAACCCGCTTGCTGTGCCCGAGGGGCCGAGCGGGCGGGGCCGCGTGCACCCCCAGGTGATAGCGGATCATGGCTTCAATCTCGCCCTGCGACTCCGAGATGGACGCGGTCGCCCTGGCCAAGTGTTCCTCGATGGACTGAAGCATGTCGCGAGCCGTGGTCGTGATCGGCATGGCGATTCCCCCGTTTCGAACTTGAGCGCGTCAACCCCCGAGACGGATGAGCCGGAGCACTTCCTCGCGCTCGTGAGGATGATGCAGGTAACGGCCGCGGGTCGCCACGGTGGTTGTGCGGCTCCCCGGTTTGCGAATGCCGCGCATGCTCATGCACAGGTGTTCGGCATCCACGACCACCAGAACGCCTTCGGCCTCGAGTGCCTCCACCAGCGCGTCCGCGATCTCGTTCGTCATGCGCTCTTGGACCTGCGGCTTCTTCGCCACGACGTCGACGAGCCGCGCCAGCTTGGACAGGCCCGTCACCACGTGGTTGTGCGGGAGGTAGGCGATGTGCGCGATTCCGAAGAACGGGAGCAGGTGGTGTTCGCACATCGAATGGAAGGGGATGTCCCGCACCAGCACGACCTCGCCGTGTTCAACGTGAAAGCGAGCGGTCAACTCGTCCCGAGGGTCTTGATGCAATCCCGAAAAGATTTCTTGGTACATTCGGGCGACACGCGCGGGCGTGTCGACGAGGCCCTCTCGATCCGGCGCCTCTCCAATCGCTTCGAGAATCATCCGAACCGCCTGTTCAATCCGTGCGGTATCGACGGATTTCGCCTGATGCTGAAGCTGCACCTGCCTTGCATTGACGTGGAACGTCGCCACAGGTCTTCCTCCTCGCTGGGGTATGAAAGGTACGTGTCCCATCTCGCGCGATTGACGATCGCGTCGTCAGCGCCTGACGAGCGAACTGGGTGATTCGTCCATCTTGTACGCCCGTTGACCGATCCGCGGATCAATGGAGCGCGCGGCAAAAAAGCCGCTCAAGGCTGCGGACAGCATACCGGGTCCTGGGAACACCGTGTCTCCCGCCAAGTACCAGCGCGGCCAAGGCGTCTTCGGACCTCTCGGTCGGCTGATGGCGTTGGCAACGGTGAGCGGAACGCCGCCAACCCAGGCCTTGTTCAGATAGCGCGCGTACGTGAGAGGCGTGCCCATCGAGCACGTGACCATGTGCTCCGAAAAGTGGGGCAGACGCCGGTCGATGCGCTCGAACATGTCTTGCAACCACCGCTGCTTGCGCTCGTGATACATCGCCTTCGGGAGGTTCAGCCAGTCATGAGGGCGGGTGTGTGCACTAACCGTGACGCGTATGGCGTGATCGCCAGTAGGCGCGCCATAGCGATCTTCCGCCGGTTCTTCCGGATGAAACGTGATGTAAAGGGGACCGCACGGCCCTTCATGAGGGGCGTCCACACCAGCGTCGTCCGCGATTTGAATGGCGAAAGGTGCACGGGGGTCATCCCGGTGAAACCACGCTTCTTGAACTCCCTGTCCGCTCATCAGCGCGTCGATCCGAACCGCGCCCCACTGGGCTCCGCTCACCTGTGATGCTGAGTTGTCCCCACTCACGGGTTCGTCGGTCTGCGTCGTCACGCGCGTTCCCGTCGCGTTGACGACGGCGTCGACACACAATTCGTGTCCACGATTCGTCCTCAGGCACCATTGTTTTGAGGCCTGGAAATAGGTGGCGTCGGTCACGGTGTTCGAAAACAGCACATGGACACCCAGCGTGCGCGCCCGATCCGCCATGGCCGCCGCCAAGGCCGGCACGCCGCCCTGAGGAAGCCACACGCCGTATCGGTAGATATCCAGCGCGAGACACGACGGAAGCCATGCGGCCCACTCGCTCGTGGTCTGAACCGCGTCGAACAGCTGCGCATCGATGAAGAGGCGAAACGGGCCATAGTCGTCGAGATGGAACTCTCGCAGTGCGTCGGCAACGGTCGCTCGCAGGCGTTGGACACCAAAGCCAAGCATGGATTTGTTCGCGGCCATCGTGGCCAAAATGTGCAGGAAGTCTTCCCGAGTCTGAACGGGAAGTGCCGCTCGCGCTTTCGCAAACAGATAGGCAGCTTGCGCGGTCTTCTCCACGGCGCGCCAGAAGCGGACCACTTGGGAGGCGCGTTCGGGGAAAGACGTCTTCAGCGCTGCCAACCATTCCGCTCTGGACGCGACCACCGGAACGTTCCGATCCGGCAATCGGACGTCCATCACGTGGTTCACGGGGTAGAGCGGAAGGTGCACGCCCACCTCTTGCAGGATGGACGCAAACAGACCTCCGGGTTCAAGCCCGAACGTCAGCGTGGCGCCGGTCGGATACACCATACCGCGCTTTGCGTAGAAGCCGGCCGTCCCGCCCGGGTATTTGGCTCGTTCGAGGAGAAAGACTTCGTGGCCGCGCTGAGCCAGATAAAGGGACGCAGTGAGGCCACCCATGCCTGCGCCTACAACTGCCACGGAGCGAATCGGACGAGAGCGCATCACACACCCTCCCGTCGCGACAAGCGCAGACTGGCACGCGAGGTTGTCCTATGGAGGATTCGATGCCGGTTTTGCATGCGCGTTCCACCTTCACGTGAGCACCGTGCCGATGCTCGGGGAACGGAGCATGGGGCTCCGGCCAGTGGGAGATGAACATTTTACCTGCCGCCTGTAGATTCGCACAGTTGTATGGGAAAGTCAAGTACAATTTGATGGGGGACAATGGGCCAACGAGTGCGTGATAAAGCCTGTTCGATCCCGTGGGGCCGGGCTGACTGGGAAGGAGAAGTGCAAGGATTCGCGTTGACGCGTCATCCTGCCGAATCGAGGAGTGGAACATGGCGAAATGGACGAACAAACCCAGGCGCTAGAACAACAGAGTCGCCAGAAGGTAACCAACGATCACGTTGGCAAGCACAGTGCAGGTGAATACCGCAACGGCCTTCCCGGTTACGTCACGCATGTCGCGGAAGCGCGTGTTCAGCCCGATGCTGAGAAACGTGAGCGTGAAAAGCCACGTGCGAAGTGCGTTTAAGTTGTTCGTGAAGTCCGTGCCAAACGATTTCCCCGACGTTGCTTGCCACCACGTGGACAATAGCGATGCAGCGAGGAAGGCCAGAACGAATTTGGGAAAACGGGCCCAAACGACTTTTCCCAGCGAGGTTTGACCGTTTGGTTGCAGACCTTCACGCCGATCCCAGACCGCGGATGCGATGGCTCCGAACACGAGGCAGACGAGGGAAATCAAAACGTCGCGACTTAGCTTGACCAGAGAAAAGCTCTTAACAGCCTCATCTCCGACCAACTGTGCGGCTGCCGCACCGGAAGCATCTGCGAGTTCGGAACCGCCAATCCACGCTCCACCAACCGTCGGGTTAAGATGCAACCCTCGGACAAGAGCGGGTAGAACGAAGATGAGGATCAAACCGTAGACAACGACGAGTGACACCACATACCCAATTTGACGCGGCTTCGCTCGTACACTGTTGCCCACGGCAATCGCTGCGGAAACGCCGCACACGGAGGCGCCCGCGCCGATCACGGCCAGGTAGCGGTCTTCCACCCTCATCCAACGACCAAGAACTTGGGAAACGGCGAACCCAACGGCGACGATGATGGCTGCCTCCAGGAACCCCTTCAGCCCCGACTTGGCGATGATTGTAAACGGCAAGTTCGCTCCCAGCAGCACAATGGACGTTTTGATGAAAAGCTCCGACAAAGCGGTGACGGACGTCACAAAACTTGGGAGACGGGTTAAGTTGCCAATCACCACTCCGATGACGAGCGCCCAGAAAGGGTACTCCAAGCCATCGGTCTTCAAGGTCTGCTGACTGCCAAGGATCAGAATGAACGTGGCGGCGGCGAAGAGCACGGTGAAGCCGGCTGCGTATTGACCCATCGATATCCCCATTTGAACAGCCGGGATCGACGTAAGAATGAGCAGGATCAACCAGGTGACAACATAGGACGGCCAATGTTCATGAAACTGAGATCCCAAATCCACCTTGGGCCAGGGCTTGGGGACCGAAGTCTGAAGTACATCAAACGGTGTGCCAATCCAATACGCGAGCGCCACAATCATCACAAGGAATAGTCCGAGGGCGACGGACCACCAATCCTCGTGGGTGGCTCGCAATAGCGTTCTTTGTTCGGTGTCCAGTGAAACTGACACGTTGACCCCTCCTTCTCAAATGGAATGAAGAGGACACGAACACATCTGCATCACCCCCTAAAACAAAGTTTGCTGATTTGATTACTTCGTTTTAATTGTATGACTAGGCTGACTGCATGTCAATTCATTGTTGATTTCGATGACTCTCTGTTGCGGCTTTGACAGTAGTTGAGGCAAGCTCTCAGATTTCAATGATCTTCTGCAAGATCGCCCAAACGAATGTTTGGTGATAACGCGACAAGGCCCTGCCATCGACTGCAGGGCCTTTCACCTCGGACTTAAGCTTGGCTGCGGCGCAGCGCGTGATCCAGATCCTCCAGAATGTCGTCGATATGCTCGGTACCGACCGATAGCCGGATCATGCCAGGCGTCACACCGGCTGCGCGCTGCTCTTCCTCCGTCAATTGCTGGTGGGTCGTGCTTGCGGGATGGATGATGAGAGACTTGGAATCCCCGACATTGGCGAGGTGAGAGAACAGGCGCACCGATTGAATGACCTTTCGCCCAGCCTCCACGCCGCCCCGAACTTCAAACGTTAGGATGGCGCCCTGCCCTTTGGGCAAGAACCGCAGGGCACGCGAATGATGAGGATGGCTCGCAAGTCCTGGGTAGCTCACCGATTCGACGACTGGATGTTGCTCCAAAAACTGAGCCACCGCCAACGCGTTCTCACTGTGTCGAGCCATGCGGAGGTGCAGGGTCTCCAATCCTTGCAAAAAGAGCCATGCGTTAAACGGAGACAGTGAGGCCCCGATGTCGCGCAGGAGTTGAACACGAGCCTTCAGGATGTAGGCCAATTCACCGAATGCCTCCGTGTAGACCACGCCGTGGTAGCTCGGATCAGGCTCCGTGAGCCCCCGAAATCTTCCGCTTTCTCTCCAGTTGAATTTGCCGCTGTCAACCATCACGCCCCCAATCGAGGTCCCGTGACCGCCAATGAACTTTGTGGCAGAATGAATGACAATGTCCGCGCCGTGCTCGATGGGCCGGCAGAGGTACGGCGTTGCAAAGGTGTTGTCGACAATCAATGGAAGGCCGTGTTCATGGGCAAGGTCTGCGATGGCCTCGAGGTCGGGGATGTCGCCCTTTGGGTTGCCAATCGTCTCCACGTAGATCGCCTTGGTTCGCTGTGTCATCGCCCGTCGAAAGCCCTCGAGGTCGTCCGGGGCCACAAACCGCACGTGGATACCCATTTTTGGCAAAGTGTGCGCGAAGAGATTGTACGTTCCGCCATATAGGCTCGTTGACGAAACGATCTCGTCTCCCGCCTCGGCGATGTTCAGGATGCTGTACGTGATGGCCGCTTGCCCCGAAGAGACGGCCAGCGCGCCCACACCTCCCTCCAGTTGCGCGACGCGCTGCTCAAAGACGTCCGTCGTGGGGTTCATGATACGCGTATAGATGTTCCCGAATTCCTGCAGAGCAAAAAGGCGAGCGGCGTGATCTGGGTCCTGGAAGACGTAAGATGTGGTTTGGTACAGCGGCACTGCGCGGGCCAGCGTGGCAGGGTCAACCTGCTGTCCTCCGTGAACCGCAATGGTTTCGATCGACCAGTTGTTCTCCTGTTCCACGGACGTGATCCCTCCCGGTGGTCAATGGCGCCAATCCGTCGTGCAAAAACAAACTATGAAGATTTGTTTTATAAGATTTATTCCATCATAACAGGGGTGCGTTGCATGCGTCAAACAGTTATGATGATTCAAGCGAAGGGTTGGCGATGTCCAACGGAGGGCTGAACGCGTGAGAGCGCGGAATTGTTCCGCCCCGGAATGGGGGGTTTTTCATGCCCGCTCGAGTCGCGGCTTTGTATGACATCCACGGGAACTTGGCTGCCTTGGACGCGGTGCTCCAAGAGGTCGAGCGCGCCGGCGCGGACGCGTTGGTGTTTGGGGGCGATCTCGCCTTCGGACCGCAGCCCCGGCAGGTGCTGGAACGGGTGATGTCGCTCGGCGGCCCTGTTTCTTTCGTCCGCGGCAACACCGACCGGGAGGTCGCCGAGCGCCACGGCGTGGAGCAAGGCGTGCGGGGCTGGATTGCGGAAGTGAACGCGTGGTGTCATGACCAGCTCACGCCGGATCAACGCGAGTTCTTGCTCAGTCAGAAGGCTCACGTGACGCTTCATGTGGAGGGGCTCGGCGACGTACTCTTCGTCCATGGATCGCCGAGAAGTGACGAGGAGGCCATTCGGCGGGACACGCCAGAAGCGGAGATCTTGCCGATGGTGGCGCATGTGGGCGAGTCCATCATCGTCTGTGGGCACACGCACATCCAGTTTGACCGGATGGTGGCGGGCAAGCGCGTCGTGAACGCGGGCAGCGTCGGCCTTCCGAGCGCAGCGCGGGGCGCGTGCTGGGCGCTCATCGGCCCCGAGATCGAATTGCGGGAGACGCTGTACGACTTCGAGCGTGCCGCAGCGGAAATCCGGAAGTCGGGCGCTCCCAAGGCGGGAGAGTTTGCGGATGACATTTTGAATCCGCCCGTCGCGGGGCCTTAGGCTTTGTGCCTGCCGGCGGAGAGACTGAGGCTTTGCAGGGACTTGGGCTCGTGGCGTCAGGTGCCATGTGTCACTCTTCCGCTTGGATCGCTCGGATCATCCTTTGCGGTCACGCGCGAAGCTTCTCGACGAGCTCTCGCCATGCGGCATAACGCCTCTCCAGCTCTGCGCGCTTAGCGGCCTGCGCCTGCGGCCCCGGCATCACAGCGAGCGGTGGCAGGTCCACGCCTGCGCGCCTCCCTGCTATCATCGCCGCGCCGTAGGCGGCGCCGTCCGCGTCCGCCTGCATCCAAACGGGCACGGGCAAAAGCGCTGCGGCTGTCTCGGCAATCCAGGGCTGTTCAAACAGCCTGCCCGCGAGCATCACGCCGCGCGCCCCCTCGGTGAGGCCGAGCATCTCCTCGACGAGCCAGCGCGTGTGAAAGAGGACCCCTTCCACCGCCGCGCGCACCATGTGGGCTGGGCCGTGGTGCAGGCGCAGGCCCACCCATGCGGCGGATATGCGCTCGTCCCAAAATGGCGCGCGCTCGCCCGCCACATACGGCAGCGCGAGGAGATGGTCCACCTGAACGTCGCCTGCCGCCGCGAGCAACTGCTCAATCTCCCCCGGGCGGCCCAACAGCGTCTGAACGAGCCAGTCGATGACAATCCCGCCCGCATTGCTCGGCGCGCCGAGCACGTATTCGCCCTCGCCGAGGGCATAGCAGAACGTGCGCAGGCTGGAATTCGTCACAGCCTTGCGGCTCGCGGCGCGCACGGCGAGGCTCGTGCCAATGGTCACAATCAGCATTTCGCGCTCCTTGGCGCCCGCTGCCACGGTGGCCAACACGCCGTCCGATCCGCCGATGACCGCTTGTGCGCCTTCCGCGAGCGGCAGGCGTGGGGCAAGGCGGCACGACGCAAGCGGCTGGCTCCAGTCGGCGGGCGCCACGCGGCTCAGTTGATCCGCGCGGACGCCTGCGAACTCGAGTGCAGCCTGGTCCCAGTGCAACCTCTGCACGTCGAACAGGCCCGTGGCCGAGGCGATGGCCGGATCGCACACCCACTCGCCAAACAGGTGGTGCCACACGTACTCCTTGAGGGAGACGAAGCGGCGCGACTTCGCAAACACGTCCGGCATGTCCCGGCGAAGCCAGGCCAGTTTGCAAACCGGCGCCATGGCGTGAATTGGCGTGCCCGTCCGCGCATAGAGCCGCGGGCCGTCCGGCGAAGCCCAAAGCGCTTGCGCCACCTCGGCGGGCCGCGCGTCCATCCACGTCATGGCCGGCATGAGCGGCTCGTCGCGATGGTCCAGCGCCACGAGGCTGTGCATGGCGGCCGACATGCCGAGTGCCGCGATGCGATAACCTTTCTGCGCGATCTCGTCCGCCAGACCGCTCAGCACCGCCGCTGCCACCTCCTTGACGTCGACCGGGTTCTGCACCGCGCGCCCGTCCGGGCCGGTCTCCGTCTTCACCACAGCCGAACGGCTGGCGAGAAGCTCGCCAGCCGGCGTATACGCGACCGCTTTGATGGACGTGGTGCCCAAATCCAGGCCCACGATACAGCTATCTCGGTTCATCGCAGTCACACCTTCGGATCCGGAATCGGCTCGATCTTACCGAGCATCAACACGTAGAACAAGATGCCAAGCAACAGCACCACGCCCGCGATGACAAACGCGGATTCGAACGATCCCGTCCTCTGCACCACAAATCCCGTGACGATGGGCGCGACGATGCTCATCAGGTTGTTGACGAAGTTCATGATGCTGCCCACGAGCCCCACGGTGCCCTTCGGCGCGATGAGCGACGGGATGCTCCAGCCGACCGGCGCCGAAAACGCCAGGCCTCCAAGCGCGATGGCGATAAAGATGACCGCCGTGTTCGCGTTGTGCGTGAACGCGGCCGGAATGACGGCAAGGCCGAAGATCATGCCGACGACGAGCACGGTCTTGCGGACGCGCGTCACGTCGTGCCCGCGTTGAATGAGGCGATCGACCAGCCAGCCTCCGATGACGAGATCGGTGATGGTGGCGACCAGCCAAGGCCCGGCGGTGTACCAACCCGATTTGAGCACGGTCATGTGCATCTCTTTGACGAGGTAACTCGGCAACCACGTCAGGAACAGGTAGAACGAGTAGCCATAGGCCGCAAACCCGAGTGTGAGCCCCCAGACCTTGCGCTGGCGAAGCAGGTACGTGAGGCTCTTGCCGATCCCGGCCTCCGCCTCGCCCGCCTGCTGAGCGCCGCCCTCCCGCAAAAGTTCCGCTTCTTCCGGGGAAAGTCGGGTTTCGTGCGGATCGCGATAAAACGCCCAGTACAAGGCAGCGTACGCGAGGCTGAGCGCGCCGGTCAGCCAGAAGCCGCCTTTCCAGCCCCACGTGGTCACCGCCCACGCGACGAGCGGCGTGCCGATGACGTTCGAGAACTTCGCTGCAGCGTCAAATAGGGAGGTCGCCACACCGCGTTCGCGCACGGGGAACCAGTAACCCGTCGCTTTGGATGCTGCAGGGAAGGCGGGAGCTTCGGCGAGGCCGAGCAGCACGCGCGAAAGGATGATGAGGCCCATGCCGCTGACGATGGCCGTCATGAACGTGGCGATGGACCAGAGGACGGTCGCGATGCGATTCAGCCATTTCACGCCGATCTTGTCGAGCAAGGCGCCGACCGGGATCTGGAAGGCCGCGTACGACCATCCGAAGGCCGACAGGATGATGCCCATCTGGGCGTCGGAGAGATGGTATGAGTTCGAGATGGGCGTTGCTGCGACCGACAGATTGGTTCGGTCGAAGTAGTTGATGAGCACGCCGAGGCGAATGAGCAGGCCAATCCACCAGCGCTTCACGAGCAATCCCCCTTGCAGGTCAGGATAGCCGACTCCAGCGCGCGGCATGCCCGACGCCAACAAGGGAGCGCAGGCGCTGGAGCGACAAAGGGAAGTAAACGATTTACGAAATCGATATACCCAACATACACGAAAGCGCTTCACGGAGCAAGGGGGATTTGCGTCCGGGTTTCGTGATTCCATCAACCATCGGCACCTGCGCGCAACTCACTCGTTTCCGACAAGGGCTGGTGGGGAAGTCAGGGCGCAGACCACACGGATACTGAAAATACAAAAAAGGCTCTGGTTCTTGCCTTGACGCGGAAGTGACCGCCCCCCAGCCTCGGGGCGGTCACTGCTTACAGCTATCACGCCAGATAGCGACGGGCAGGGACACTGCCCGGGCGTCGGTGCCTGAGCGCCGGAGTCGCGACCCCCGGCGCTCTTTTCAGTTTAAGTGTATAATATTGCGAATATTCGTCAATGTGCAGTCAGCCTTCACCATTTGACCCGCAGATTTAATAATGTGGAAAAATGAACGAGCGTGTCACTCGAACGGAGCGTGTGCGGGGGATAGGATGTTGGGCCGGGAACGTTCCATGAGGAGACCTCCGATCGCGCGACGATTCTGATATCATCAGTTTAGCCTTGGTGTTTGGGGATTGCCATGTTTTGCATGGGAGGGACTGTGCATGGCCATGGTCGCCGTCAGCATTTCGCCCATCGGCACGGGCGAGACGGGTGTAAGCCATTTTGTCGCGGAAGCTGAGCGCGTGCTCGCGCGCTATCCTGACCTCCAATATCGGCTGGATCCGATGTTCACGACCATCGAGGGCGATTTGAGCACCATCTTTGCGGCGATTCAGGAGATGCACGAGGCGCTGGTGGCCATGGGCGCCAAGCGGCTGTCGACCGTGATCAAAATCGACGATCGCCGCGACGTCCATCATTCGATGGACGAAAAGGTCGCGGCTGTGATGGCGAAATTGAACGGCGAAGGAGCGAGAGAACGCGGATGATGATATACGACGTTTGGGCGGAGCGCGATGGGGGCGTGGAGATTTCCGCGGATGGTTTCCGCCCCATTCAGGACCCAGGCAAGTACATGGAGATGGTCACACCCGTCGCCCGCCTCTACGGGATCGATTGACGCACGCGCGACAACCGTATGCCATGACAGGTTCGAGGCGCTTGCAGAGCTTGCTGTCCGCGAAAGGAGCCATTTTATGAAGATTGAATACTCCAGCACGCGTCCCGTCTCCGGCCCCCAATTGGCCGACGTGTTTCGCCGCTCAGGCATCCGCCGCCCCGTTGACGATCTCGCTCGCATGGAGCGCATGGCCCACGCGGCGGATCTGATGGTCACCGCGTGGGACGGCGAACGGCTGGTGGGTGTGGCGAGATCGCTCACAGATTTTTGCTTCTGCTGCTACTTGTCCGATCTCGCCGTGGATCGCGCGTACCAGCGGCAGGGCATTGGCAAGCGGCTGGTGGAGATGACGCGCGAAGTGCTGTCGGATGAAGTCATGTTGCTTCTGTTGGCGGCTCCGACGGCGATGTCGTATTACCCGCATATCGGTTTTGACAAGGCCGACAACGCGTGGCTGATTCCGAGAAAGCGCTGAAAATACCGCTTATGCAGACTGCCGCTTCACGACGACGTGACCTTCACCGGCATGTACGCTTCGAAGAAGTCGACGACACGCTCCAGATACGCCTTTGGCTCCACATCGTACGCGCCCACGTGTTTCGCTCCCGGAACCAGCCACAGCGTGTCCTCCGGATCGCGCCGATGCAACTCGTCGTACAGCGCTTCGCTGTTCGACGGCGGAATGGTGGTGTCGGCGGTCCCCGCGATGAGGAGAATCGGGCGAGGCTTGGCCGACGCGAGCTGCTTCAGCGGGTCGACCGCGTTCGGGTCCAGGCCGAACAGGTGCTTGACCTCCCACAGAATCTCTCCGTTGAACGGGAACGAGGGCAGGTTGGTCCACACGCTGAGATTCTGTTCAAGGTAGGTCTCGAGATCGTCAAACGGGCTGTCGGCGATGGTCGCGTCCACAGACGGATCGGCCGCGGTGGCTTCGAGCGCGGTCGACGCGCCCATCGAGTAGCCGATGAGACCGACCTCGTCGTAGCCGAGCTTGTGCGCGTAATCGATGGCGCCGAGAAGATCCCGCAGCTCGTAGTCGCCGACGGTCACCTCGCTGCCGGGCGATTCGCCTTCGTCGCGGAAATCGAACATGAGCACGGCAAAACCGGCGTCGTGCAGCGCCTTGGCCACCGGCAGCGCCGGGTGATCCAGGACGCGGTTCTGCCGATACCCGTGCGCTTCAATCACGATGCGATCCGTCGGTCTCGCGGCGGGAATCAGCCAGCCGGCGAGCATCAGGTGATCCACGCGGGACGGGAAGCGGATGCTTTCGTATTTCAGGCCATACGCGGCGGGCGACGTGGAGATGGGTTTGCGCGCGGGATGCGTCAACTTTTCCGCCACCACGTACCCAATGGCCATCGTGGCGAGCCAGGCCAGGATTGCAAGGACCATCACGCCCACCGCAATTCGCAACACCCAGCGACCTGCGTTCGTCAAGGTGCCTCATCCTTTCCGTACGGCCGCGCCCATCCACGGCCCGGCCATTCCTGCGGGCAGCGCTGCGCTTCTATTGAATTCGCTTTCAGTGACACGCCATCCTCCACAGACGTGCGAGTCGTCAGGCGCCGCCCGGTGACCGGCCGAGGGGCCCACACCAAGACCTCCTCGGCCTCGCCGGCGGGCAGCGGTCGTTCTCTCAACCGCGCATGATGCGCTCGATCTCGTCCGGGTCCTTCGGGATGCTCAACGAGAGGTTGACCGCTCCGTCCTCCGTCACCAACACGTCGTCTTCGATGCGGATGCCAATGCCCTCCTCCGCGATGTATAGCCCCGGCTCGACGGTGATCACGTCGCCCGCCTCGAGCGGCCACTTGGGCGATCCGACGTCGTGCGTGTCGAGCCCCAGCCGATGGCTGACGCCGTGGTAATAGTAGCGCGCGACTTCACTGTCGTCCTGAATCAGGCCGATGCGCTTCAACTCCTGCGCCAAAACGGATCTCGTGACGTCGTTCAATTCGCCCGTCGTCACGCCCGGGCGAATGGCTTCGATGGTCGCCTCCATCGCTGCCAGCACGATGTTGTAGATCTCCCGCTGGCGCGCCGTGAATCGACCCGAGATGGGGAACGTGCGCGTGATGTCCGCCGAATAGCAGCCGTACTGCGCGCCGAGATCGCAGAGCACGAGCTGGCCGTCTTCGATCACTTGATCGTTGTCGACGTAGTGGAGCACGCACGCGCGCTCGCCGCCCGCCACAATGGGTGGAAACGCGTGCTCCCGCACGCCCCGCGACCGGAGCGCGAAGTCGAAGTGCGCCTCGAGTTCGTATTCCCGCATGCCCGGCCGCGCGTGTTGCATCATGGCGATCACGCCTTCGCGCGTGATGTCAATCGCCCGCCTGATGCATTCGATCTCGGCCTCGTCCTTCACGGTGCGCATCCGGCACACCTCGGCGTACGGATTGCGGATGCCGATGCCCGGGTATTTGTCGCGGAAGGCGCGCGCAAAGCGGTGAGCCTCGGTTTCCGTCTGGTGATACCGGTCCTGTTCGAGATCAAGGTACAGCCACTCGTATTCGCCGGTGCGAAGCATGCGCCCGAGCGTCGTTTCGAACTGGGCGAGATCCTGCACCTCCGCGATGCCAGAGATCTCTCGCGCGAGATGGTCTGGGAGTCGTTTGCCGGTCCACTTTTCCTCCACTTCGGAGACGTGCTCCGTGAAGAGGATGGCCTGCTCGCTGCCGCCGAGCTTCGCGAGCAGGAGGCGCGAGTGTTCCTGTGTGATGCCGGTCAGATAGAAGAAGTTGCGATTGACGTGGAAGGGGCTGTATGCGTGATCGCCGGACATGTGGGGAGCCTGGCCGGCGAAGAAGAGCGCGATGGCGCCGTCGGGGATGCGGCGAAGCAGCGCCTCCCGGCGCTTGGCGTACGGATTCATGGTTTCCGTCATGAGGGAGACCTCCTCGAGTTGGGGCTAACAGGATGGGGCCGGCGGGGACGAGACCCGGCCTTTAAGCCTTGCGATCCCGCGGCCGAAACTCCGCCAGACCGTGCTCGATGGCGCGGACGAGGATCTCCGCCGCGGCGAGGTTGGTCGCAAGAGGCACGTTGTGCACGTCGCAGATGCGCAAGAGCGCGGAGATGTCGGGATCGTGCGGCTGAGCCGTGAGTGGGTCGCGCAGGAAGATGACGAGGTCCATCTCGTCGTTCGCGACCATAGCGCCGATTTGCTGGTCTCCGCCGTATGGGCCGGACTGAAAGCAATGGACCTCAAGGCCCGTGGCTTCCCGGATGCGGCGACCGGTCGTGCCGGTAGCGAACAGGTTGTGGTGCTTCAGTATGTTCTGATACGCGATGGCCAGGTTCACCATGTCGTCCTTCTTGTTGTCGTGCGCAATGAGGGCAACGTTCATCTCTGTGCCTCCTCGGCAAATCTTACGCCCTCAGTGTAGCGCAAAGGTGGCTTTGGGGGAATGATGGACCGAAGGGACGCGCGTGATACACTGAAGGTGTGCGAGAAATGGGGGATGCACCATGGCGACGGGGGAAGAGGCGCTGACGGATCGGCTCGGGCGGCCGCTTCGGGACCTGCGCGTGTCGCTCACGGATCGATGCAACTTTCGCTGCCCGTACTGCATGCCGAGCGACGTGTTCGGGCCGGATTATCCGTTTCTGCGCCCCGATGCGCTCATGTCGCCGGACGAGATCGCGAAGCTGGTGCGGGCGCTTGTGCCGCTTGGGCTGGAGAAGGTGCGGCTCACGGGCGGCGAGCCGCTTCTGCGCCGGGAGGTCGTCGAGATCGTCGAGAAGGTGGCTGCCGTGCCCGGGCTTCACGAGATTGCCATGACGACGAACGGCAGTTTGCTCACGCGCGAGAAGGCGATGGCGCTGAAGAAGGCGGGGCTGACGCGGATCACGGTGAGCCTCGACGCCCTGCGCCCGGACGTGGCGGCGCGGATGAACGGCGTCCGGTTTCCGGTCCATCGGGTCCTCACGGCCATCGAGGCCGCCGAGGAAGCGGGGCTTGCGCCGGTGAAGGTGAACGTGGTGGTCCGCCGCGGGTGGAACGAGGACGAGGTGGTGGCCATCGCCGAGCGGTTCCGAGGGACAGGCGTGATTGTGCGCTTCATTGAATATATGGATGTCGGGACGACCAACGGCTGGCGCATGGAGGACGTGGTGACGGCGGACGAGATCCTCGCCTGGATTGGGGCGCGGTATCCGCTCGAGCCGCTGCCTCCGCGGCGCGAAGGCGAGGTGGCGACGCGCTATCGGTACCGGGACGGTCAGGGCGAAATCGGCGTGATCCACTCGGTTTCCCGACCGTTTTGCCGATTTTGCACGAGGCTCCGGGTGACGGCGGCAGGGGAGCTCTTCACGTGCTTGTTTGGCGCGCGCGGCGTTTCGCTTCGGCCGCTGTTCGATCGCGGCGCGGCGGAGGAGGAGATCGCGGCGTTTGTGGCAGACGTGTGGCGCAAGCGCCAGGACCGATATTCGGAACTGCGGAGCGAGGCGACGGCGAGAAAGCCGAAAGTGGAGATGTCCCGCATCGGAGGTTGACCTGTTTTCGTTTCGCCCCATCCCTTGGTATGATGCTGTCACCAAGCACGCGGAGGGAAGGCTCGTGAAGGTGGTACGCAAGGTCCTTCACATGTTTGTGGTGGCGTTTGTCGGCTTGAGCCTGATGCTGTTCACTGGGTTTGCGCTTCTCGTGTGCGCGGCGCACCGCGAGTGGTGGGGCGCCATCGGCGGCGCGCTGATGGTGCTCGCGGCGATTCTCGCCGCCGCCATCGACATTCGCCTGCGAAGCCCCGAGGTGAGGCAGTCGTAGGCTCGCCGCCAGCGCCATTTTGGGCGGCGTGAATCGAGACACCCTTTCTTCGGCTCGCATACCCTGAGGAGAGGCTCCGGTAGGGGCAATGCGAGGAGGAGGGTGCAACCATGGCGGCTTCATCCGGAAAGAAGGGGCGCAAGCCACAGGCGAAGGCCAAGCGGCCGCAGCAGGCGGCGGCGCCGGTGGATCAGCCACCGCTTTCGGTCGCAGCGCAGCAGCCGCCGGCGGGATCGCTCGACGTGTTGAAGCAAAACCTGGCCGGAAAGCGGAAGGCCATCTTTGAGATCCTCGAAGACGTCAAGAACGTTCCGCCGGAGTCGTGGCGGGATCCAAACCAGGTCGAGTCGCTGGCGAAAAACTTCGCGAACAAGCTCGGCCTGCCCGTGCCCGAGAGCCGGTTCAAGCAGTTTGTGAAGGCGTACACGGACGCGACGAAGAACGGCCCGACGACGAACGTCGACGAGATCGTGAAAAAGTATGGGCCGCCCGTCGACGAGAAGACGCTGAAGGAAATTAAGAAGTTCGTCCCCAAGCAGACGAAGGACTGAAACGAGAAGAGGGCTGATCCCCGCCGATGCGGCGAGGGACCAGCCCTTTCGCCGCGTTTGGGGGATTTTACGTCTGCGGGTCGTTTGATTGGGGCGGCTCATGGCCGGCCTGCGCGCGCGAGTCCGAAGCCGGCTCGTCTCGAATACCGACGAGCTGCGGAAACGCGCGGTAGACGGAGCGGCGGTTCACGAGCCACAACAGGGCCACCATCCAGGCGTGATCGCGCACGCGAATCCAAAGCGGGCCCGGGCCGACGAAGAAGAGCAGGTTCACGGTCAGGGCGATGTTCACGGCGAAACTGAAGTACCTCGTGAACCAGGAGATCCACCGGTTGCGCACGGCCATGGCGCCTCCCCGAACAGGTTCATCCTGTCTTCATTGTACCGCAGAGGCATGCGTACGGGATGATTCGGACATGCGCAAATTTCGTGAAGAGGAACAAGAAGCCGCCGGGCCGATGGCAAGGCGGCTTCTGACGCAGGGTTCAGTTGGACGCGCGACCGCCGTCCGTCCCGGTGGCGGGCCTTGTCGGAGGCGGCACGGGTGAAGGCGGAGGCCCGTAGGCGTACGGATACGGTGGCGGCGCTCCGTACATCGGCTGCGGCGCAGCGTACGGCTGCATGGGCGCGGTGTAGGGCGCGTAGGCAGGCGGCGCGTACATGGGCCCGGGCGCCTGTTGGGCTTGGGGCGGCTGCTGCATGGTCGCGGCCGCGTTCGGTGCGCTCGGCGCGGACTGCGCGCCTTGCGCCGATCCACCTGTTTCTTGCGCCGACCCGTTGTCGGTGCTGTTGCCGCCCGATCCCTTGAGGAATCCCTCGGCCAAGGGCGATGACAAGAGCGCCGCGAGAATGTTGGTGAAATCTTCGGTCGTCAGGTTGCGGCCCTTGAACTTGAGCAGTTTGTCGAGTACGCCGCTTTCCTTCAAAGCCCCGGTCGTGACGTAGAAGGTATCCAGCATCTTGTCGGCCTGCTGGAGATAGTTCAGCCAGTTTTTGACCATGTTCCGCAGATTGCCGACCGTCTTCAGCGTGTCCTGCATGTTCTTGGGCGTCAGGAGCTGCGATGGGGCAGGCGCCTTGCTGCCCGCCTTCGCCTGCGCGGGCGCGCCGTTTCTCCCGCCGGATCGCGCGGCGGCTTTTCTTGTTCCCCGCCCGTTCGCGGGGCGCGCCGCCTGCGCCTTCGCGAGCGCGACGCCGGGGATGCGCTCGGCCTTCTGGGGCTTGGCATTCATCACAGTCCACCTCGCTTCCCCAGCCTGCTCCTAAAGCGTATGACAATCGCCTGAGGGCCGTGCGGGGCACGCGCCCAAGTGGCATAGGCTCGGCGGCTTCGGTGGACAATACGCTTGTTGGCACAGCGAGGAGGGGAGCGGATGAAGTACAGGCGCGACTTGTACGCGAAGTACGGCGGGGTGCACTTCGTGCAACTGGCCCCGGCGCAGGATATCAATCAATTCGTGCGATCGCTGCCGGAGGAGAAGCGCGACAGTCTGTTTGAGGTGTTGCAGGCGTTGCACAACGCGGGCCTTATCGAGGTGCAGCAAGATCACCAACTCCTCGATGCGCACGGAGAGATCCATCCCGCGCATCCGGGTGCCTCGAGCGAACCGCAGTGACGCCGCAACACAAACTGAGGGCCCCGAGGCTTCGGGGCCCTTGCGTCGAATTGCGAATGTCAGTTCGTCAGCTTGCTGTGGAATTCGCGCATGCGATTCACGGCTTCGATGACGTCCTCGTCGCGCACGGCGTACGAGAAGCGGACGTAGCCCGGCGCGCCGAACGCCTCGCCCGGGACGCTCGCGACGAGCGCGTGCTCGAGCAACAGTTCGCAGTAGTCCGCGCTCGTCTCGATGGCCTGGCCCTCGTATCGGCGCCCGAGGACGCCGCGGATGTCGGGGAACGCGTAAAATGCGCCTTCGGGCACGAGGCAGCGCACGCCCTCGAGGCTGTTCAGCCCCGCCACGAGCGCATCGCGCCGGCGGCGGAACACGTCGATCACGCTTGGATCGAAGTGTGCAAGCGCCGTTTCGCCCGCGATTTGCGACATGGTCGCCGGGCTGCCCGTGGAGTGGCTCTGGAAGCTCGCCATGGCCTTGGCGAGATCGAGCGGCGCGGCCACGTAGCCGAGGCGCCACCCCGTCATCGCGAACGCCTTCGAAAAGCCGTTCACGACGAGGGAGCGATCGTACAAATCGGGGCAGGCGGCCACGAGACTCACGTGTTTCACGCCGTAGACCAGGCGCTCGTAAATCTCGTCGAGAACGACGTAGATGTCGTGCTGGCGGAGGACTTCGCCGAGCGCCTTCAACTCTTCCTCGTGGTACACGGACCCGGTGGGGTTGCACGGGCTGTTCAGCAGGACTGCCTTCGTCCGCGGCGTGATGGCCGCAGCGAGTTGGTCTGGCGTGAGCTTGAAGCCCGTCTCGGGCCCGCACTCGATCACGACGGGCTTACCGCCCGCGACGCGGATCTGCTCGGGGTACGAGGTCCAATATGGCGCAGGGAGAATGACCTCGTCCCCCTCGTCGAGGATGGTCACGAAGATGTTGTACAGCGTGTGCTTCGCGCCGTTCGAGACCACGATTTGCTCCGGCGCGTAATGAAGGCCGTTTTCGGCCTGAAGTTTATGCGCGATGGCCTTGCGGAGGGCCAGCATGCCCGCGGCCTCCGTGTAGCGGGTCTGCCCGTTGGTGATGGCGCGGATGCCCGCGAAGGCGGCCGGAACCGGCGTGTGAAAGTCCGGTTCGCCGACGCTCATGTTGATCACCGGCTGGCCCTTGGCGATGAGTTGCTTGGTCTTGCTGTCGACGCTCATGGTCGCCGACGGCCGGATGGTTCTGACTCGTCTCGACAGACGCTCTTCCACTCGTTCACGCCCCCATGGATTACTCTCCGCCATTGTACCACAGGCCGGGCTCGACTTGTCGCAAGATTCCGCGCCGGAGCGAGCCTTGCCCGCGCGCGTGCGGCAGTGCGCAGGGCGCGGGCCGCGCCGAGCCTAGAAGAGCCGCCGCAGCCAGTTCCACCATCGGCTCGGCGCGGGTTCGGGCACGACCGGAGGCCGATGAAGCGGGCACGTGGCCGTGGGGGCGGTTCCTGGCAGGAAGTAGTCCGTCTCCGCGGCGCCGCACTGGGGCGTGGCGAGCGCGCCGGACAGCGGGTCGATCCGGACGGCCTCGAGATCGGACGGCGGCGTGTACCACGGCCCGGGCAGGTGCGCCTGCGCCGTCCCCATGAACTTCCCCCAGATAGGCGCCGCGAGGTGAGACTCCTGCACCGTGAGCGGCCGGCCCGAGTCGTAACCCACCCACACCGCCACCACAAGCCGGGGCGTGTAACCCACCATCCAGGCGTCTGTATCGGTCGTGCCGGTCTTCGCCGCGGCCGGGGCGTGCAGGTACGGCCGAGCGCCATATCCCGTTCCGCCGGGGGCGAGCACGCTCTGCATGAGATCGGTCATCTGAAACGCGAGCTCAGGCGAGATGACGCGCGTCTTCTCGAGCGGATGGACCGTGCGCCCGTACGGCGTGTCGACGGACTCGACCGCGTGCGGCGTGACCCTGTAGCCGCCGTTGGCGAAGGCCGCGTAGGCCGCAGCCAGTTCCACCGGAGTGACGGGAAACACGCCGAGGGCGAGAGAGGGATACGGCTTCATCTCCTCTTGAATCCCGAGCTTCTTGGCGAAATCCATGACGTTTTGGGCTCCGATGGCGAGCTCCGTCTGCACGGCGTACACGTTGTCCGACCGCGCGATGGCTTCCCGCAGCGTGAGCGGCCGGCCGGCGTAGATGTCTCCGTAGTCGTGCACGGTGTATTCGTCCTTGGGGGACGGGCCGTAGATGAACGTCGTGAGCTTGGAGTCCACCTCGCGCGCGGGCGTCCAACCGCGCGTGAGCGCCGCCCCGTAGACGAACGCCTTGAACGTCGATCCCGGTTGCCGCTTGCCGAGCGCCCGGTTGAACGGGCTCTCGCGGTAGTCTCGCCCACCGACGAGCGCGCGGATGGCGCCGGTTTGCGGATCCAGGGCCACGAGCGCGGCTTCGAGCTGGCTTCCCTTCGGCAGCGTCGACTGAATGGCGCGCTCCGCCGCCTTTTGCAGCAGCGGGTCGAGCGTCGTGTGGATGCGGACGTAGCCCGCGTCGAGATCGCCGTCCGTGAGCCGGGCCATGCGCTTCGCCTCGTTGAACGCCATCTCGCTGAAGTACGGCGCCTGAAGCGTCGGGGGTTGGTGGCGCGCAATGTGCAGGGGCTCGGCGTACGCGGCGTCCGCCTCGGCCTGTGTGATGTAACCCGTCTGCACCATGCGCTCGAGCACCACTCTCTGGCGGGCCTTGGCGCGCTCCAGGTGATCGAGCGGCGAGTACAGCGCCGGGCCCTTGGGCAAACCGGCGAGCAAGGCGCTTTCGGCGAGATCGAGCGACTGAACCGGTTTGCCGAAGTAGAGCTGACTTGCCGCGGGGGCGCCGTACGCGCCGTGCCCGTAGTAGACGACGTTGAGGTATCGGTCCAGAATCCAGTCCTTCGGCTCGTGCAACTCGAGCTGCAGGGCGAGCATGGCCTCCCGCAGCTTGCGGCCGAACGTGCGATCCTGGGTGAGGTACAGGTTTTTCGCGAGCTGCTGCGTGATGGTGGATCCGCCCTGGACGATCTCGCCATGGCGTACGTTGACCGCCACCGCGCGGAGCGTGGAGCGCACGCTGATGGCGTGATCGCGGTAGAAATTGGCGTCTTCGGTCGCGAGTGTGGCCTCGACCAGCCAGCGCGGGAAGGCACCGAGAGGCAGGGCAGCCCGCGCCTGTCCGGCGGGCGACCAGAGCGCGATGGGGCGGCCGTCCGCGCTGGTCAGTTCGGTCGGCGCGGTCTTAGCGGTCGACGGAAGAGGGAGGAGTTTGAGGCCCACGAGCACGAGCGAGGTACCGACGAATCCGGCGCCGAACGCGGCACCAAAGGCCATGGCAGCGACTCGGGCGAAGGAACGCCGGGTGCGGCGCGGAAGCGGCGAATCGGCGTCGGAAAGGAAAGGTTTCGGCATGGCGCGGGACCTCCGGACACGAATGAAGATGGGCACATCGGTAGTGTGTGCAGTGATAAGAAAAATATGCCAAGGCTTGCGCCCATGCGAGGCCGATGCTTGCCACAGGGAGCGAGGTCACGTACACTGAGAAGAGAGACGTGGAGTCCGTTTGTTTCGATTGTGAATTCTTGTTTCATATTCGAAAGGAGGATGCCGGTGAAGGCCTGGGTCGTGCGAGAATTGGGGCACCATCGCGACGTGCTGCGCCTTGAAGATACCCCCGTTCCGGCGATGCAGCCGGGGAGCGCCCGGATTCGCGTCGAGGCGGCGGCGCTGAACTTCCTGGATCTGCTGGTCTGCCAGGGGCAGTATCAGGAGAAGCCGCCCCTTCCCTTCACGCCTGGCGTCGAGGTGTGCGGGGTGGTGGAAGAGGTCGCGCCGGGATCGACGTTTCAGGTGGGCGATCGCGTCATTGCCCTGCCGCAGCTGCCGCACGGCGGCCTGGCGGAGCAGGTGGTGGTGCCGCTTGCGCAGGTGCACCGCGTGCCCGAGGGGGCGCCTCCGGCGGAGGCCGCGGCGATGTTCATCACCTACCACACCGCGTATTACGCGCTCCATCGCCTGGCGCGGCTCCAACCCGGCGAGGTCTTGCTGGTGCATGCGGGCGCGGGCGGGGTCGGATCGGCGGCGATTCAACTCGGCAAAGCGGCGGGCGCACGCGTCATTGCGACGGCGGGCGGACCGGAAAAGGTGGAGACGTGCCGCCAGCTTGGCGCGGACGAGGCGGTCGACTACCGCAGCGGAGATTTTGTGGAAGCGGTGAAAGCGTTCACATCGGGCCGCGGCGCGGACGTCATCTTCGATCCGGTGGGCGGAGACGTGTTCGACGCGTCGCGCAGGTGCATCGCGTTCGAGGGGCGGCTGCTCGTCATCGGATTCGCGAGCGGGCGCATCCCACAGGCGCCCATGAACCACGCGCTTGTCAAGAACTACAGCCTCGTGGGCGTGCACTGGGGACTCTTCCATCGGTTGTACCCAGACGCGGTTCGCGAGATGCACGAGGAGCTCATCCGATTGTATGAGGCGGGGCGCATCCGCCCGCTGGTGCGGCATGTGTACCCGTTCGAAGACGTGATTCCCGCGATGGATGCGCTCGGCGGGCGGAAGACGGTTGGGAAGGTCATCGTATCCGTGTCGTGACGCGATGCGGACGCATGGCCGGAGCGAGAAGGGAGATAGGAGCATGGAGCAGGTTCAGGTGCCAGGTGGGGAATTTTTGGTGCAATCGGCCGATCCGGCGGACGTCTACACGCCGGAGGAGTTCACCGAGGAACACCGCATGATTCGGAAGACCGCGCGCGACTTCGTGGAGCGGGAGGTCTGGCCCCAGCAGGATGCCATCGAGGCCGAGGACTTCCACCGCGTGGTCCAGCTTCTGAAGCGGGCGGGCGATCTCGGCCTTCTCGCGCACAGCGTGCCGGAGGCGTACGGGGGCCTGGGGCTCGACAAGATTTCCAAGGGCATCGTGGGCGAGATGGTGGGAATGACGGGGGCGTACGGCGTCGCGCATTCCAACCACACCTGCATCGCGACGCTGCCCATCACGTACTTCGCGAGCGAGGCCGTTAAGCACCGCGTCCTGCCGAAGATGGCGAGCGGAGAATATCTCGGCGCCTACTGCCTGACCGAGCCGACGGCCGGATCGGACGCGCTCGCGGCGAAGACGGTGGCGCGGCTCAGCGAAGACGGCACGCACTACCTCATTTCGGGAACGAAGCAGTTCATCACGAACGCGGGATTCGCGGACACGTTCGTCGTGTACGCGAAGATCGATGGCGAACACTTCACCGCGTTCCTCGTGGAGCGATCCTTTCCCGGCATTTCCCTCGGGCCCGAGGAGCAGAAGATGGGCATCCATGGATCGTCGACGCGCCAGGTGATCTTCGACGACTGCCCGGTGCCTGTGGAAAACGTCATTGGCGAAGTGGGCCGGGGGCACGCGGTGGCGCTTGGCGTGCTGAATCTCGGCCGGTTCAACCTCGGCGCAGGCAACGTCGGCGGAGCGAAGCGGGCACTGGCGGTGGCGGCCCGCTATGCGGCGGAACGGCGCCAATTCGGCCGGGCCATCGCCGAGTTTCCCGCCACGCAGGCGAAGCTGGCTTCCGTGGCGGCGCGGATCTATGCGGCGGAGTCGCTCGTCTACCGGACGGCGGCGATGCTCGAAGGCGCGCTGGCGCCGCTCTACGGCGAACTGCCCACGCGCGAGAAGGAAGCCCGGCTGCGCGAGCACGCCATCGAGTGCGCGGTGTGCAAGGTGCACGGATCCGAGACGCTGTGGAAGGCCGCGGACGAGGCGGTGCAGATCCACGGCGGGTACGGCTACATCCGCGAGTATCACGTCGAGCGGATGCTCCGCGACGCGCGCATTCAGCGCATCTTCGAGGGAACGAACGAGATCAATCGTCTGCTCATCCCCACCCACTTCCTGCGCCGCGTGAGTCGTCAACCGGAGATGGTCTCCCGCTTGTCCGCGGCTGTGGACGCGCTGGGCAAGCGGGTGGAGGTGCGCGGTGGTCCGATGGCCCACGAGCGCGCGGCCATCGAGCAGATGCGCGCGCTGTACCTCGCCGGCTGCGCCTTGGTGGCGGATCGGTTCGCCGGCCGGCTCGACGCGGAGCAAGAGATGGCCATGCATCTGGCCGATCTCGCCATTTCGCTCTACGCCGCGGAGAGCGCGCTGGCGCGCGCGGAAAAGGCGGCGTCCGGGGCGCAGGCCGAGGTGCATGCGGCGCTTGCCAGCGTCGCGGTGGACGATGAGATCCAGGCGGCGGTGCAGGCCGCGGTCGCGCTCTTCGCCGCGATTGGCGATCACGCGGGTGTGCGGGAGCGGGCACTCGACGCCATCCGCAACCTCGCGGGCCTGCGCGATCCCGACGGGATCGCAAGGCGGCGCAAGTTGGCGCGCGCAGTGGTGGAACAAGGCGGGTATCCCATCGATTGAATCGGCGCTGTGTTTAGGCAGTCGAGGCAGCTCTGGAGAAGGGCTGCCTCGTTCGTGTAAAGGGGGGAAAAGAAGGGCGCTTTGCTGAACCAGCGGTGGTCCTCGAGGCATCCTTGCGGAACGGGCGGACGAGTGCTACGGATGATGGGGTCTGGATAGCATGAGGGCCCCGATGGTTCCCTCAGCGGAGATGATGGCAAGCGTCACGGCCATCACGGCAGTTGCCCAACGAGAGATGTGAGACGATTCAATTTCACTCAATCCACAGCACTCACGGCTTGCGCGCGTGACCCATCACTCCAACTGGATCCTCCGCGTTGAATTCTGTACGCTTGTCCTCGGGCCTTTTTGGCGAGTTTGATATAATACCGCCCGAGAAAGGATGGATGAGCGTGGCACAGACCAATCTGTGGTTTACGGAGCTTCAGAACGACAACCTGACGATTGGCTTGCGGATAGAGAAGACCATTCACAGCGAGAAGACCGAGTACCAGCAGCTCGACGTGTACAAGACGGTCCAGTACGGCAATCTGCTCGTGCTTGACGGCTGCATCATGACGACGGACAAGGACGAGTTTGTGTACCACGAGATGCTGGCGCACGTGCCGCTGCACACGCACCCGAATCCGAAGAGCGTTCTCGTTGTGGGCGGCGGCGACGGCGGCATCATCCGCGAGGTCATCAAGCACCCGTCCGTCGAGCGCGCGGTGCTCGCCGAGATCGACGGGCGCGTCGTGGAGGCGTCCAAGAAGTACTTTCCGCACATCGCCTCGGGCCTCTCCGATCCGCGCGTGGACGTGCAGATTGTGGACGGTATCCGGTACGTCGAGGAGCACCCGAACGAGTTCGACGTCATCCTCATCGACTCGACGGATCCGGTGGGGCCGGCGGTCGGGCTCTTCCAGCGCCCGTTCTACGAGTCCGTGTTCCGAGCGCTGAAGGAAGACGGCCTCATGGCAGCCCAGACCGAGTCGCCGTTCATCAACCAGGACCTCATCCGCCAGGTGTACGGCGACGTGCGGGCGACGTTCCCCATCACGAAGCTGTACCTCGCGTATGTGCCCACGTATCCGACGGGCATGTGGAGCTTCACGCTCGGCAGCAAGAAGTATCGCCCGCAGGACGTCCGCGAGGTCCGGGTGCACGACACCAAGTATTACAACCGCGAGATTCACCACGCCTCGCTCGTCCTTCCGAATTTTGTGAAGGAGCTCGTCGGCGAATGACGTTCTCGTTCGATGTCGAAAAGCCTTTTCCGCTCGCCTACAGCGGCAATGTGTTCATCGGCGCCACGGAGGATTTCGGCGCCGCCAAGGCGGTCATCTACGGCATGCCCATGGACTGGACCGTGTCGTTCCGGGCCGGGGCGCGCTTAGGTCCCGCGCGCATCCGCGAGGTGAGCCTCGGGCTTGAGGAGTACAGCCCGTATCTCGATCGCGACCTCAGCGAGATCGCCTACTTTGACGCGGGGGACATTCCGCTTCCGTTCGGCAATCCGGAGGAGAGCCTGGATCGCATCTATCAGTACGTGTCGGCGCTTTACGCCGCGGACAAGCTGCCGATAGGCCTCGGCGGCGAACACCTGGTCTCGTGGGGATCCATCCGCGCGGCGGCGGAGCGCTACCCGGATCTGCACGTCATCCACATCGACGCGCACACCGATCTGCGCGATCACTACGAGGGCGAACCGCTCTCGCACGCCACCGTGATCAAGAAGGTGTGTGATCTCATCGGGCCGGATCGCGTGTACCAGTTCGGCATCCGCAGCGGCACGCGCGAGGAATTCCGCTGGGCGCGCGAGCACACCCACTTCGCGCCGTTCGAGCTCGCCGAGCCGCTCCTCGCCGTGCTGCCGGAGCTGCACGGGAAGCCGGTGTACATCACCTGGGACATCGACGTGTTCGATCCGGCCACGGCCCCGGGCACGGGCACGGCGGAGCACGGCGGCATCTTCGCGCCAGAGGCGTTTCGCGCCATCACCTATATGAAGGCCCTGCGCGTCGTCGGCTTCGATCTCGTCGAGGTCGCACCTCAGATCGATCCGACGGAGCAGACGCAGATCCTCGCCGCGAAAATCGTGCGCGAGGCCCTGCTCGCGTTTGTGCGGTGAAGGCCGTGAGTGCTTGGCTGGAACCGCAGGAGGGCGTGTCCTGGGGCTGCCACGTTACCTGGCGCCGGCGCGCGCGGGTGCGCGAAGGCGGGCGGGCGCGGTATCAAACCACCCGCGGCGAGGCGAAGGACGCGCGCTGGCTCCAGACCAAGGGCGGCCACCTGCTCTCGTTCCAGGACGGCGAGGCGATGTACGCCGTGCGGATGGAGCGCGATCGCGTCCTCATGGTGCGCCGCGGCGAAGTCTCGCTCACACAGGTCTTCGCCGCGGGCAAGTCGCAGGATCTCGTCCTTCGCGCCTACGGGAAGGAGCTGCCGGTCCGCGCCGAGACGCGATCTGTCCAGGTGTCTGTGGGCGAGGCGGGAGGCCGCGCGCACGTGATCTTCGACCTGATCTACGCGGACGACGTAGAGCAGTCGGTCGATCTCGTCTTTCAGTGGGTCCGCCGATCCTGAGCGCCGGCGGACTCGCGCGGGACGAGATCGGCCACATCGAGCCACCCCTCCGGGTGCGTCTTCCACACAATCTCGTAGGGATCTCCCCACTCGCGCATCATCCGCTCGTACATCGCCTTCTTGATGGCGTTGAGGCGCGCCCGCTCCTCGGGCCGCGTGAGATTCGCCGCGTGCAGGCGGACGTGGTACAGCACGCGATCCACGTGCAGGAATCGGCCGATGGCGGCGAGCTTGAGGAGGATGAGTTTGTCCTCGTAGTAGCGGCCCTGGCCGTGCGGATCGCGCTCAAAACCTCCGACGCGCAGGACGGCCTCCGTGCGGTAAAAGCGCGGCACGAGATACGGTCCGTAGCGAAAAACGTCGAACTTGTCCGAAAACGCACGCCCGCGCAGGACGTGATCGCGCATCAGGCGGCCGCTGTCTTCTCGCCAGTGCTGGGCGTTGGCGGAGGCGACGACCGCGTCGGCGGGTCCCTCGTCCATGGCGGCGGTCAGTTCGGCGAGGGCCGTTGGCGCGAACCAGTCGTCGCTGTCCAAGGTGACGAAGTACGGCGTTCGCACGTGCGGCAGCGTCGCCTGCAGCGCGTTGCCAAGGCCCTCGTTTTCCCCGAGCGACAACACGCGCACGCGAGGGTCCCACAGGTAGCGCCGCGCGATCTCGCCCGATCCGTCCGTCGATCCGTCATCCACGACGACGAGATTCCATGCCGGCGTGGTCTGTGCGAACACGCTTGCGATGGCCATCGGCAAATCGCGCGCCCGGTTGTACACGGCGAGCACCACCGTCACGCGCGGCTCTCCCCCGGTGCACATGGCGAACCCCTCCTTTGCGCGGAACATGACGCGAAGATTCGATACAATGAGTGTAAATCATCGCGGAAGGCGTGGGAATCGGCCGTGATCGAAGACAAGGTGCGACTGGAGTTCATGGGCGTTCAGGCGCTTCTCCTGCGCCTCCCGGAGGAAGTCCCCATCGAGACGGGTGAGGCGCTCGACAGGCTTCTGTCTTTGCGAGCGGCGCTTTTGCGAGAGCTCGAAGGCGTAGATGGAATTGAAGACATCACCATTGGCTATCGATCCGTCGCGGTCTACGCGCGCTTCGAAGACGTGTCCCCGGACGATGTGCTGGCGCGCGCCCGCCGCGCGATTCAGGGGTCACAGGGCTCGCCGGTGCCTGCGACGAGGCCGGAGGCAGTCGTCACGCTGCCGGTGGTCTACGGCGGTTCCTTCGGCCCGGACCTGGATGCGGTGGCCGAACGCGCCGGACTTTCGCCGCAGGACGTGATCCGCCTTCATCAGGAGGCGGTCTACCGCGTGGCGATGATCGGATTTTCGCCGGGGTTCGCCTATCTCATCGGCTTGCCGGAACCGCTCCGCGTGCCGCGCCGCGAGACCCCGCGAAGCCGGGTCGAACGGGGCTCGGTTGGGATCGCGGGCTTTCAGACCGGGGTGTATTCGTTCGCGACACCTGGGGGGTGGCAGATCATCGGCCGCACGCCGGTCGCGCTGTTTGACGTGCACCGCCCTTCGCCGAGCCTTCTTTCGCCGGGCGACGAGGTGCGGTTTGAAGCGGTGACGGAGGAGGAATACCATGGCCGCTTTGGCGCGTACACATGAGCCAGGTATCGCGCGCGTGCGCGTGTTGGCGCCGGGGCTCTTTACGACCGTGCAGGATGGAGGGCGCCCGCATCACCGCCACCTGGGCGTGCCGCTCGGGGGCGCGCTCGACGTGTTGGCGTTCCGCTCGGCCAATCGGCTGGTGGGAAACGCCGAAGATTGCGCGGCGCTCGAGGTGACGGGCGCGGGGCCGAAGCTCGCGTTTGAGGCGCCCGCCGCCGTTGCGCTCTGTGGCGCGGACTTCCTGGCGTATGTGGATGGCGAGCCACTGCCCGTGCAGCGCCCGGTCTGGCTCGGAGGCGGCGCGGTGCTTGAGATTCGGAATGCCCGGCGCGGATTTCGCGGCTATTTGGCCATCCGCGGCGGGTTTCTCGTGGAGCAAGTGCTCGACAGCCGGAGCGCGCTGCCCCGCTACGGCATCGGCAAGCTCCTGGCCGCGGGAGACGAGATGACCTATCAGCCTGGACCCGCCGCGCCGCCGGCGGGTTTCCGCGCCATCTCTCCTCGCGCGGCCGTCGCGCCGTTCCAGGTCGGCGGGTGGCTGGATCAGATCGAGGACGAGATCGTCATCCTGCGCGTGGTGCGGGGCGAGCAGGCGGATTGGTTCGAAAAAGGCTCGCGGCGCGCCTTCTTCGACCGCACGTGGCAGGTGGCGCCGCGGTCGGATCGCATGGGCCTCAGGCTTCGCGGCGAGCCCCTGCGCGCGCCGTCCCGGCAGCTCGCGAGCGAGCCGGTCGTGCCCGGCAGCGTCCAGGTGCCGCAGGACGGCCTGCCCATTGTGCTCATGCGCGAGTGCCAGACCACGGGCGGTTATCCCAAGCTTGCGACGGTCATCTCCGCCGATCTCGACAAATTGGCGCATCTCCGACCAGGAAGTTCGGTGCGCTTTGTGGAAGTGAGTTTCGAGGAAGCCTTCAGGCTGCGGCGCGTGCATGACCGACTTGCCCGCGTGTGGCTCCGGTTCGTCGCGGAGCGAGCGCGGCAAGCGTGGGGCAGCGAAGGAGGGGATTGAGCGTGGCTTGTGTGGATCTCAACGCGGATCTCGGCGAGGACTTCGGCGCTTACCGCCTGGCGAACGACGGCGAGATCCTGGCCTATGTGACGTCCGCGAATCTCGCGTGCGGCATGCATGCGGGCGATCCCGTCGTGATGGCGCGATCGGTCGCCCTGGCCAAAGCGCGGGGCGTGGCCGTCGGCGCGCATCCGGGCTACCCGGATCTTCAGGGGTTTGGCCGGCGGGACATGGCGCTTGACGAGGACGAGATTTACGCGTTTGTGTTGTATCAACTGGGCGCGCTCGCCGCGTTCGCCCGGTCGCAGGGCGTCCGCCTTCACCACGTGAAGCCGCACGGCGCCCTCTACAACCGCGCCGCGGTCGATCGCGCCGCCGCGCGCGCCATCTGCCGGGCCGTCGCCGAGTTCGATCCGTCGCTCAAAGTGTACGCGCCCTACCGCAGCGAGCTCGCGGCGCAGGCGGAGGCCATCGGGCTTTGCGCCTGTTGCGAAGTCTTCGCGGACAGGCGGTACGAGGCGGACGGCCAGCTCACGCCGAGACGGCACCCGGACGCGATCATCCGCGATCTCGACGAGGCCTGCGAGCAGGTGCTGACCATGGTGCGCGAAGGGCGTGTTCGCTCGCGGACAGGCGAGTGGGTCGAGGTGGCGGCGGACACGGTCTGCCTTCACGGCGACGGTCCGCACGCCGTAGAGCTCGCCAAGGCACTACACGAACGGCTGCCCCATGCGGGCGTGCAAATTCGGCCGGCCTGATGCCGTTTGGGCGCGCGTCGCAGCTTAGACGAATGGAGTGAGGAATTTGACAGAGACGTTCACCACGTACCGCGTGGAGGATCATGTGGCGGTTTTGACGCTCAATCGTCCGCAGGCTTTGAACGCGCTTTCTCGAGAAGTGCTGTCGGAAATCGGTGCGCATCTTGCGATGTTGGATCTCAAGGACGTCCGCGTTCTCGTCATCCGCGGCGAGGGCCGGGTGTTCTGCGCGGGCGCGGACATCGGCCAGATGCAGCACATGAGCGCCGTGGAGGCCGAGAGCATGGCGCGCCTTGGGCAGCGCGTGTTCCAGGCCATCGAACAGCTGCCCATTCCGGTGATTGCGCTGATTCACGGCGGGGCGTTTGGCGGGGGGCTTGAACTCGCGCTCGCGTGCGATTTTCGGATTGCGGCCGCAGGCGCCGTCGTCGGGCTGCCCGAGGTGACGCTGGGGGTCAACCCGAGTTTCGGCGGGACGTACCGGCTCCCGCGCGCCATCGGGTTCGCGCGCGCGCTCTCGATGATGCTTCTGGGGGAGCGGATCCCGGTCGAGAAGGCCCTGGAGTACGGGCTCGTGAACGAGGTGGTGGCGCCTGACGAGCTCGAGGCGAGGGGCATGGATCTCGCGCGAAAACTCGCGAGCCAGTCGAGCGCCGCGATGGCGGCCATCAAGCGGTCGGCCCACCACGGGTTTGGGCAGGATCCAGCTCGCGCGCAGGCGTATGAGGCGGCGCAGTTCGGCCTGTGCTTTGCTTCTGGGGACGCGCACGAGGGCATGGCGGCCTTCAAGGAGAAGCGCCAGGCGAGGTTTCACGAGGACTGAACCGTGCGTGTCGGTCGGTTTGGCGAACGGGCTCATCAACTCGACGAGCGAACTCGGTTGAGCATGTCGGTCGGCGCTGGTTGCGCACATGCGCGGCTGGCGCCCTTCGCATTTTACCGTTTGGCTGCCGCAAAAATGTCGGTTTGGAGTCTTTGCGTCATGTGCTAAACTTAGATAACATGTAAGCCGGTCATTCGAGCTGTGTTCATGGGTCGAAGTTGGCCACCGGCCTATCCCGAGCTGGAAGGGAAGATTCCAAGATGGCCATCTCATTGGCACGAACGGAACACGAGATACAGGAAATGCCTCTCGTGGAGCTCGTGTACGAGATCTTGAAAGCCCGGAAAGAGCCCATGTACTTCCGCGATATCATGAAGGAAATCCAGGAGCTCCGCCACATGACCGACGAGCAGGTGGCGGACGTCATCGCGCGGGTATTCACAGAGATCAACGTCGATGGCCGGTTCGTCTGTATTGGTCACAATGTGTGGGGGTTGAATCGTTGGTATCCGACGGATCGCAACGCCGAGCGCTTGTCGGGCGGCAAGAAGTTCATCCGCAAGACGGGCGACGCGTTTGGCGATGAGGAGGACGACGAAGAGGAGTACGAGGAGGAGGACGTCCTCGAGGACGACGAGCTCGACTACGACGAGGTCGAGGCGGTCGACGAGGAGCCCGAATTCGACGACGTCGAGGTCGTGGAAGACGAGGACGAGATCCTGCCAGAAGACGAATACGACGATGCGCCGCTGTTCGACGAAGAGGAGGAAGTCGAGGAAGACGAGGAGGACTGAAGTCTTCCGCGCCTTTCGGACGCGTTCTGGACCTTCCGGAACGCGGTTTTTGTGTGCTTAGGTCGCGTGCTTGGCAGGGAGGACAGAGTCATGACGGCGAAGTACATCTTCGTGACGGGCGGCGTGGTGTCCGGACTTGGCAAGGGCATCACCGCCGCGAGTTTGGGCCGCCTCTTGAAGAACCGCGGGCTCAACGTCACCATCCAGAAGTTTGATCCCTACATCAACGTCGATCCGGGGACCATGAGCCCTTATCAGCATGGGGAAGTGTTCGTCACCGAAGACGGCGCGGAGACGGACCTCGATCTCGGCCACTACGAGCGCTTCATCGACAACGATCTCAGCCAGGACAACAACGTCACCAGCGGGCGGATTTATTGGTCGGTCATTCAGAAGGAACGGCGCGGGGACTATCTCGGCGCGACGGTTCAGGTCATCCCGCACGTGACGAACGAGATCAAGGAGCGGGTGATGCAGGCCGCGAAGCCGGACACGGACATCGTCATCACGGAGATCGGCGGCACGGTCGGCGACATCGAGAGCCAGCCGTTTCTCGAAGCCATCCGCGAGATGAAAAACGAGGTCGGGCGCAACAACGTGCTGTACATTCACGTCACGCTCATCCCGTACTTGCGAATGACGAGCGAGGTGAAGACGAAGCCGACGCAGCACAGCGTGGCGACGCTGCGCAGCATCGGCATCAGCCCGAACATCATCGTGTGCCGCACGGAAGTTCCCCTCTCGCAGGAGGTGAAGCGGAAGATCGCGCTCTTCTGCGACACGGACGAGGACAGCGTGATTGAGGCGAGCGACGCCGAGGTGCTGTACGAGGTGCCGCTTCGGCTGCGGGACGAAGGGCTGGACGAGATTGTCCTCCGGCATTTCGGCATCTCGGCCCCACCCGCGGACATGCGCGAGTGGGAGGCGATGGTGGAGCGGATCAAGCGCCTGCACCGAGACGTCGAGATCGCGGTGGTCGGCAAGTACGTGGCCCTGCCGGACGCGTACGCGAGCGTCGTGGCCGCGCTCCAGCATGGGGGATTCGAGAACGACGCCCGCGTGCATATCCGCTGGGTGAATTCGGAGGACGTCACCGACGAGAACGTGGACAAGCTGCTTGAGGGCGTCGACGGCATCCTGGTCCCGGGGGGATTTGGCGATCGCGGCATCGACGGCAAGATCGTCGCGTGCCGCTATGCCCGCGAGCGGAACATCCCGTACTTCGGCATCTGCCTCGGCATGCAGATCGCGGTCATCGAGTACGCGCGGCACGTCGCCGGGCTGGCCGGCGCGCATACGAGCGAGATCGATCCGCGCACGCCCTATCCCGTGATCGATTTGCTGCCGGAGCAGAAGGAGATCGAGGACAAAGGCGGCACGATGCGCTTGGGCGCGTATCCCTGCCGACTGAAGCCGGGATCGCGCGCGCATCAGGCGTACGGTTCGGACCTCATCTCCGAGCGGCACCGCCATCGCTACGAGTTCAACAACGACTTCCGGGGGCAACTGGAATCGCACGGGCTGGCCATCACGGGCACCTCACCCGACGGCCGTCTCGTCGAGATTGTCGAGATTCCCGAGCACCGCTGGTTTGTCGGCGTGCAGTTTCACCCCGAGTTCAAGTCGAGGCCGAACCGCGCGCACGCGCTCTTCCGCGACTTCGTGGCGGCGAGCCTTGACTACGGGCGCCATCGCGCTCATTCCTGATCCCCCGCCTAGGCAAAGAGACAGGAATTTCGATCCTGTCCGGCGAAGATCCTCGAGACGAGTTGAGCTAGCGAAGAGGTGGGGGCATGGCATACAAGGTGCTCGTGGTCGACGATCAATTCGGGATCCGCGTGTTGCTGCACGAAGTCCTGCAGCGGGAAGGCTATGAGGTGTTTCAGGCTTCGAACGGGCCGAGCGCCCTCAGCATCGTCGAACGTGAGCAGCCCGATCTCGTCCTTTTGGACATGAAGATACCGGGAATGGATGGGTTGGAAATCCTGCGCAATCTCCGCAAACTGGGCGTTGACGCGAAGGTCATCATGATGACCGCGTACGGCGAACTGGATCTGATTCACGAGGCGATGGAGATGGGCGCGGTGGCCCATTTCACCAAGCCCTTTGACATCGATGAGCTGCGGCGGACAGTGCGTGAGCACCTCGAGGCGCGTGCACAGGCCGAGTGAGGGATTTGCGTGCCGAGCCGAACAGTGAGTTTGCGCGCCGAAAGCATGGTATCATAGAGGTGGTACGCGGGTCGCCCGCGCGAGCCCTCAGGTGAGCCGAGCAGAGAGAGAATGAGTGGCGACCAGAGGACCGGAGATTTTGGGGACAGGAGAGGATGAGGAACATGAAGCTGTTCATCGATACGGCGAACGTCGACGAAATCCGCCGGGCAGCGGATATGGGCATTCTGAGCGGTGTCACGACCAACCCGAGCCTCGTGGCCAAAGAGGGACGTGACTTCGTTCAGGTGCTGAAGGAAATTGTCGAGATCGTCGATGGGCCCATCAGCGCCGAGGTGGTGAGCCTGGACGCCGAGGGCATGGTGAAGGAGGCGCTGCCTCTTTCGGAAATTCACCCTAACATCGTCATCAAGATCCCGATGACCGCGGAGGGCCTCAAGGCGGTTCATCAGCTCGCGAAGCGCGGGATTCGAACGAACGTGACGCTGATTTTCAGCGCGAACCAGGCGCTGCTCGCCGCTCGCGCCGGCGCGTCGTTCGTCAGCCCCTTCATCGGTCGGTTGGATGACATCAGCATGGACGGCGTCGAACTGATTGCGGATATCGCTCAGATCTTCGACATCCATGGCATCGAAACGGAAATCATCGCGGCCAGCATCCGGCATCCGATGCACGTGACCGCCGCGGCGAAGGCGGGGGCGCACATCGCGACGTGTCCGTTCAGCGTGCTGGATCAGATGATCAAGCATCCGCTGACGGATCGCGGCATCGAGCGGTTCTTGGCCGATTGGAATAAGATGAGCCAGAAGTGAGCGGAGGCCAGGGCTGGATTGCCGGCCCTGGCCCGTTCCATCCGGATGGCGCTCATTCGACAACACTCGCCCTTGTAGAATCTCAAGGGCGTGTTTATACTACGGATAGCCGCAACAACGTCCGGTTGAGCCGTTGGATTCGCTTCTCCGCGCTCCTCGCGCGCAGCGCTTCTCCTCGCATTGAAGACTCCAATGGGCTTCACCTGGATGGCACGTACCGTGCTGAATCGCCTCTTTTTAAGCTGTGATCTGGGTCCCCGAGTGGTGTGAGAACAAGCCGCGACGACGCAAGGCGCATAGAATGACGCAGCCCGCCTCAGGCCGTCTGAATTTACCCGGGCGCGGCGTGTGCCGCCGGGACACGAATGTGAGGGACGATGCTTGGACATTCGAGAACTTGAAGAAAAGAAATTAACAGAGCTATACAAATATGCCCGAGAATTTCAGATCCCGCACTACGGATCGATGAAAAAGAAAGAGCTGATTTTTGCCATTCTCAAAGCCCAGGCCGAGCGGGACGGCCTGATGTTCGCCGAAGGCGTGCTCGAAATCATGCCGGAAGGGTACGGATTTCTCCGGCCCGTGGGGTATCTGCCGAGTCAGGAGGACATCTACGTCGCGGCATCCCAGATTCGGCGCTTCGATCTCCGTACGGGCGATCTCGTCAGCGGAAAAGTCCGACCGCCCAAGGAGAACGAGCGGTACTTCGGCCTTTTGCACGTGGAGGCGGTCAACGGTTACAGTCCCGAGGTAGCTGCCGAACGGCTTCATTTCGCAGCGCTCACTCCGCTCTTTCCTTCCAAACGCATCGTGCTCGAGACCACACCTGAAAACTTGGCCACGCGCCTCATCGACCTGTTCGCGCCCATCGGCTTCGGGCAGCGCGGCATGATTGTGGCGCCTCCGAAAGCGGGCAAGACGGTGCTCTTGAAGGAGATTGCCCACAGCATTGCCACAAATTATCCCGATGTGCACCTGTTTGTCCTGCTCATCGACGAGCGCCCCGAAGAGGTGACCGACATGCAGCGCTCGGTCAAGGGAGAGGTGATTGCGTCCACGTTTGACGAGGTGCCCGAGAATCACATCAAGGTATCCGAGCTGGTGCTGGAACGGGCGCTGCGCCTCGTTGAGCACAAGCAGGACGTGGTCATCCTCCTGGACAGCCTGACGCGGCTCACGCGCGCCTACAACCTCGTCGTTCCCCCGTCCGGGCGCACACTCTCGGGTGGTATCGATCCGGCTGCATTTCACCGCCCGAAGCGGTTCTTCGGAGCGGCGCGCAACGTCGAAGAGGGCGGAAGCCTGACCATCCTCGCCACGGCGCTCATCGACACGGGTTCGCGCATGGACGACGTGATCTACGAGGAGTTCAAGGGCACGGGCAACATGGAACTGCATCTCGACCGCAGGCTCGCCGAGAAGCGCGTGTTCCCCTCGATTGACATCCGCCGTTCCGGGACGCGCCGAGAGGAAGCGCTCATGCCCAAGGAAGAGCTCGAAAAGGTGTGGGCGATTCGCAAATCCATGGGCGACAATCAGGACTTCACCGAGATGTTCCTGCGCAAGTTCCGCCATTATAAGACCAACAAGGAGTTCCTCGACAGCCTGAGTCTCAACCGGGTCGAGCGGAAGCCTGTTGCGAGTGCGGAGAAGCCAGCCGCGCAGCCTGTCACGAGCGAAACCTGAGCGCGCAAGCGAAAAAGAAAAACACCCCTCCGACCGCGACGGGGGAGGGGGGGGTTTCGCCGCGCAAGGTTCTGCGGCCGCAGCGATGCAACTGCCTCAAGCCGCGTGACGCTGCCTCGCCGTCCGCGGACCTTACTCCCATTCGTCCGGCCAAGGGGGAAGAAAGACAAAGCTCGGCTGATTGGGCGTGGACTGTATGGACGCCGTGGCCTGAATGGAAGCGCTGTGCGAGTGTGGAACCGTGCTGGCGAACGCGGTGCTGGCCCACACCAAGCTTCCGGAACCTGCGGTTGCGGCGGATACGGCCAAGACACGAGCGACCCATTGCGACTTGTTCACGAAGGATCATCCTCTCTCGGTTTCAATGGCATTTCAATTTCTTGCTCATCCAAGAGCTCTTGGATCCTCGCGCGCACTTTGAGCGTACAAGCTCCCGCGCTTGTGCGGCAATGCGAACAAGTACGGATGGGATATGATCTTGTAAAGAAGGATGCGCCGATGAGGCAGGTCGCCCCATGGCTGTGAATGGCGCGTGACAAGTGGGGAGCCTTTTGTTATAATCATCGGCAGTGTGTTTAAGCAGATAGGGGTGAAACCATGAAGCCGGACATTCATCCGCCCTACCATACAGTCACGGTGACGTGCGCTTGTGGAGAGACGTTTGAAACCGGATCGACGAAGGAGTCTATCCGCGTCGAAATCTGCTCGAAGTGCCACCCGTTCTTCACCGGCAAGCAGAAGTTGGTCGATTCGGGCGGCCGCGTCGACCGGTTCAACCGCAAGTATGGGCTTCAGGCTCAGGGCGAGCGCTGAGCGCAAACGAGACTCAAGCCATGGTTGGCTCACCGGCCGCGATGGGAGGCGGGTGGGCCTGCTTTGGCTTTTTCTGTTCATGGGCGTTTCTCCCGGCTGCATCTTCGAGAGGGGAACAGCTGGGATTGGGAGGGAGGTGCGTCGATGTTCGATCGGTTGGCGAGCATGGAAGAGCGGTACGAACACCTGAGCCAGCTGCTCTGCAGGCCGGATGTCGCGTCCGATCCGGAAAAGCTCCGATCGTACGCCAAGGAACAGGCGGAGCTGGCGGAGACGGTGGAGGTGTACCGCGAGTGGAAGAAGGTCTCCCAGAACATCGACGAGGCCAAGGCGATGTTGCAGGATAAGCTCGACGACGAAATGCGCGAGTTCGTCAGGGCTGAACTGGCGGAACTGCAACGTCGGCGGGAGGGCCTGGAGCACCGGCTTAAGATTCTCCTCCTCCCCAAGGATCCGAATGACGACAAGGACGTGTTTGTGGAAATTCGCGCTGCGGCCGGAGGCGAGGAGGCCGCGCTCTTCGCCGCTGAGCTTTTGCGGATGTATCAGCGCTACGCCGAGAAACACGGCTGGAAGACGGAGATCATCGACGCCAGCTACACGGATATGGGTGGATTCCGCGAAGTGGTGATGGCCGTGCACGGCAAGGGCGCGTACGCGAAGCTGAAGTTCGAGAGCGGCACGCACCGCGTGCAGCGCGTGCCGGTCACGGAGTCGGGCGGGCGGATCCACACGTCGACGGCGACCGTCGCGGTCCTGCCGGAGGTGGAGGAGGTTGAGGTGGAGATTCACGAAAAGGATCTCCGGATCGACACCTTCTGCTCGACGGGCCCCGGTGGGCAGAGCGTGAACACCACGCAGTCTGCGGTGCGGATCACGCATCTTCCGACGGGAATTGTGGTGTCCTGCCAGGACGAGAAGTCCCAATTGAAAAATAAGGAAAAAGCGATGCGGGTGTTGCGCGCGCGCCTGTACGAGAAGGCTCAGCGCGAACAGCAGGAGGAGCTCGCGGCAAAGCGGCGCCTCCAGGTGGGCACGGGTGACCGCAGCGAGCGCATTCGCACGTACAACTTTCCGCAAAGCCGAGTGACGGATCATCGCATTGGCTTGACGTTACACAAACTTGACGCCGTCTTGGACGGTGAGCTGGATGAGATCATCCAGGCGCTCATCGTCGAGAGCCAGGCGGAGATGCTGAGGGTCAGGGAAGCATGAGCGAGGCCAAGTATTTTGTCGCAAGATTGCTGAAGGCAATCGCGGAACAACTTCCCCAGTCACCGGCGTACCGAGCGTTGCCGCTCGATGAGCGCAAGCGGCTCGCGGAGCGCGAGGCCGAGCAGATTGTGGCGCACGCGCTCGGCTGGGATCGCGTCAAACTGCTCCAGTCGCTTGGCGACGAGGTGCCGGACGAGATCGCGGAACGCGCCGCGCGCTTGGCGGCCCTGCGGGTCCAAGGGGAGCCGCTCGCGTATGTCCTCGGGAAACAGGATTTTTACGGCCGGACGTTTGAAGTCGGGCCGGATTGCCTGATCCCGCGCCCCGACACCGAGGTCTTGGTGGAGGAGGCCATTCGGTTCCTGAAGCGCATGCCCAGTGGGACGCGAGTCATCGACGTCGGGACGGGGTCCGGGTGCATCGCGGTCTCTATCGCGCTTGCGTGCCCGGGCGTGTCGGTTACGGCGGTGGATCTTTCCATGGACGCGCTCGCGGTGGCCCGCCGCAACGCCGAGCGATTCGGCGCCGTGGTCGATTGGGCGGCGGCGGACGGCATCGAGTGGCTGATTGAACGGGCCGAACGCGGGCGGCCGTGGCACGCCATTGTCAGCAATCCGCCGTATATTCCCACGGGCGAGATCGATCAATTGGAACCGTCCGTGCGCGACTATGAGCCGCGGCTCGCTTTGGACGGCGGCGAGGACGGGCTGCAGTTCTACAGGCGGATGGCGGCGCTGCCGCCGTACGTGCTGGCTCGCGGCCGTGCTGGCGTATTCCTCGAGGTGGGCCACAACCAGGCCGATGAGGTGGCCCGCCTGTTCGCGCCGTGGCGCGAACGCGGATTTCGCGTGCGCAAGGTGAAGGACCTGCGGGGGATCGATCGCGTCATTGCCGTGACGCGCGAGCCTGGATCTCCCCCGGAATCGGAGAATCTCTGAATCTAGCGCAGCGCGCCGCTAGTGGTTTAAGATTCACAGCTCCTGTCCATACTGACTGCCAGAACGGCAGGAGGGATGGACGATGGGGTTTGCGAAGCGGTTTGCGGGATGGGTCACAGCCGTCTTGATCGGCGTGGCGCTGTCCAGAGCGGCCATGGCGCACGCGAACGTGCGCGGCGCGAGCGACGGAGACGTGCTCGCGAGCATCGCGGCGCCTCACGCGCCGGCGATCCCGGAGGACGCGCTGCGGCTTCGGATCATCGCGAACAGCGACAGCCCGCGCGATCAGGCGTTGAAGCTCGCGGTGCGCAACGCGGTGATCGAGCAGGTGGGCCGTTGGCTGCAGGGGGCCCACTCCGAGGCGCAGGCGCGCGCCATCGTGGAGGCACACGTGCCGCAAATCCGCGCCACCGCGCTGGCGGTGGAAGCGGCGTGGCACGTGGACCAGTCGGTCCAGGTGGAGGTGGCGCGGGTGCCGTTTCCGACGAAGGAGTACGGCAACCTCGTGTATCCCGCCGGCGAGTACGAGGCGCTGCGCATCGTGCTCGGACGAGGCCAGGGCGCGAACTGGTGGTGCGTCCTGTACCCGCCGCTTTGCTTCATCGACATCACGGAAGGCGATGCAGTGCCCAACACAGGAGGCTTTCCCGATTTGCCGCCGCTCGAGACCCTGTCCATCCCGACGGGCGACGGACATACCCAAAAGGTTCAGGTGCGGCTTTGGACGCTCGATCACGCCGAAGAATGGATTCGCGCGATTGCGGCGCGCTTTCACTGACGAGCATGAGGAGAGGAATGGAATGCGACGATTGACGGTGGCTGGGATACGCCATGAAGCGCAACTGCGCGAGATGTTGAGGGAGCCCGCCCAGTCTCTGCGACGCGGCGGGCTTGTGGCGTTTCCCACCGAAACGGTGTACGGCCTCGGCGCCAACGCGCTGGAGGAGGAGGCGGTGAGGCGCATCTTCGCCGCCAAGGAGCGGCCGCGCGACAATCCGCTGATCGTGCATATCGCGGATGACGCTAAGCTTCGGGACGTGATCGACGAGAACCAACCCTTGCACGAGGACGCGGTGCGGCTGATGCGGGCCTTTTGGCCGGGGCCGCTCACGCTCCTTTTGCCGGCGGGCGCGCGGCTCGCGCCATCCGTTCACCCTGGGCAGCCGCTCGTCGGGGTGCGGATGCCGGATCATCCCGTGGCCCGGGCGCTCATCGCCGAGGCGGGCGTGCCGGTGGCGGCGCCGAGCGCCAATCGGTCCGGCAGGCCGAGTCCCACGACGCCCGACGACGTGGTTGCCGATCTCGACGGCCGGATCGACTGGCTTGTCGACGGCGGGCCGTGCCCGATTGGCGTGGAGTCGACGGTGCTCCTGCTCGAGCCCGACTGCGCCCGCATCCTACGGCCGGGCGGCGTGACGCAGGAGATGATCGCGAGCGTGATCGACCGACCGGTGCTGTACGCGGCCGACGTGTTCGATGTGGCTTCCGCGCCTCTGGCGCCCGGCATGAAGTACCGCCACTACGCGCCGAACGCCAGGGTGCACGTGTGGTGGGGAGAGCCGGAGGCCATTGACGAGGCGATGCGCGCCTTTTTGCTCGAAGCCGTGCAGGACGACGACCTGATGGTGCCGGCGCTCATCGCGCCGGACGACTTCGTGCGGCGCTTCGGGTGGGCGCTGTCGGACGAGCGGCAGGCCGTTCTTCCTGCCGATACGTACGCCGAGGAACTCGCGCGCCACTTGTACCGCCTGCTCCGCGCCTTCGATGGCGCCGGCGCGACCGACGTGCTGGTCCACGGCGTGGATCCGACGCACGGCGTGGGGGCGGCCGTGATGAACCGCTTGTACAAGGCGTCGGCTGGCCGCGTGCGGTGGGTCGGCTAGACCGTGTTCCAAAATCACCCTGATGTATGGCGAAACTTCGGCGCCAATTCGAACAAAGTGCGACAAGTCTTCTGAAGCCGCTTTCATCGGCGGATGCCGCAGGGAGTGCCGGATATAATGGCGGTGTCAGCAGGGAAGAACGATGAAAAGCGGGAGATGAGCAAAATGGAGCTGGCTTTGTTCATCATCACCATCGCACTGATTTTGGTTGTGGGTTCGGCGCTCCTCATCGGCAACCGCGTGGTGGATCGGATGGTTCACGAGGACTCGCGCGAGGCCGAGGCGCTCCTCGCCGCAGCGGCTGCTCGCAATCGGCAGCGCACGTCGGCGTGAGGCGGGCAATCTAGCCTTCGGCCAGCGCTTCCCATACATCGGACGAGAGGGGCAGTCCCAAGCGTGCAGATGCACGAGGGGCTGCCCTTCTTCGCGTCCTTTTCCCTTGCACTCGCATTGCGGCCCTGAACGTCTCACGCCGCGGCGAACGTCGGGGACAAGGTTATCTCCATGCGCGCCAGCTCAGTGCGCAGTGACGTTGTTGGTGGCGGCTCCGCCGTCCGCGGAGGACGGGGGCTGTCCTGGCGCCGCGTTTTCCGGACCGGACGGATTCGCGCGAGGCGACTCGGTGCTCGCCGGGCTGGTCCCCATCGATGCGCTGTTGGTTGTCTGCGGCGCAGGCGCGGCGCCGGTGGAATTGCCGCTTGCCGGCGACGATTGCTCGCCGGTCTGAGGCTGGGTGCTTCCACTGGACCCGCCGGAGGAGGTCGCGTTGCCGCCCGCCGAGTTCCCGCCGATTCCCGTGCCCAACTCGCCGGATCCCGTGGACGAATTCACGCCTGTCCCATTGGATACCCCGCTCGTGCCGCCCTGTCCGCCCGTTTGCCCGCCGCCTGGGCCTGCGCCGTTGCCGTATGCGCTTTCCCCACCCGCGTTGGTTTGGCTCGTCGGCGGCGTCCCGCCGCTCGAGGGGGAATGCGAGGACGTGACCGGCGTGCCGCCCGAACTTGGCGCGCTGCCCGCGCTCGCTCCCGTCGACGTGCTCACGGCCTGCGTTTTCGGCGGCATCGTCAGCGGATTCTGCACCGTTGCCACCTGCTCATTCGGCGACCAGGCAGGCTCGTTGGTCGGCACCATCTCGCTCGATCCCGACGACGACTCCGTGGTACCTTCGCCAGATCCCATCGACGCCTGGGTCACGCCCCTTGTCGCGTTCGACCCAGGCGCGGGATGGGCGGCGGCCAGGGCGTACGCCTGCCAGCGCGGGTTCAGCCCAAAGATCATGAACCACGCGTAACCTGCCAGAACTGCGCATCCCGCACCTCCAGCTATCCATTTGGCCACCCGCCGTTTGGGCCATCGGCTCTTGTTCACGGCCTATCCGCTCCATTTGTCCATCCAGAGTCGACAACATTATCGCGCACCGGGTCGAATTTTGCGAGAGATTTGTGTGAGCCTAGCCGTGGTATGATGAAGGAAGATACGCCAGAAGCAAGCATGCATTTCGAGGAGACCTGGGGGAGGAGATACGGGTTGGAGCGACGAGAGATGTCGGCCGTCTCCGCTCGCGTGTTTCTTTTGGTGCTGACGGCCGTTTCGGGCTGCGTGGACGCCATGAGCTTCATGCGTCTCGGCCAAGTGTTCACCGCGGCCATGACGGGCAACACGGTGCTCGGCGGGATCGCGGTCGCCGCGGGAGATTTTCGACATGCCGTGCACTACCTCGTCGCCCTCGTCGGCTTTGCGTGCGGTGCCGCGGCGTCCGGCTTGGTGGCGGCGAGTGAGCGGAAGCGATCCGGATGGAGCCGCACGGTGACGCACGCGCTGTGGCTCGAGCTCGCGGCGCTTGTCGCGTTCTGGATCGCCGCGGACGCGTTGGGGCCCGCGGGCGTGGTCCGCCACACCGGCGCGCTTTTGTTCGCTCTCGCTTTCGGCATGGGGGCACAGGGCTCCATGGCGCGGCGCGTAGGCATCAATGGGATCACCACGACGGTCATCACCAGCACGACCACCGGGCTGATGGAGACGCTGGTGTGGAAACTGATGGGGCTTGCGCCGTCGCGCCGCAACCCTTCGGAGCCCTTCGATCCGACCAAACCGTGGCTCGTGTGGATGTGGGTGTTGGCTGTGGTGATCTACGGCGTGGGCGCGGGCGTCGCGAGCCTAGTCATTGCACACGCCGGTTACAATGAGATGGCCATTCCCGTCGCGCTCGTGGTCATCACCATCGCGTGGGGGATGTATCAGACGCGTCCGAAGACGGAGCCCGCACCGGGGCGTCGACCGGCCGTGGATCGCTGACGGCGAGGTTAGAACAGCCGGCGGACGTCCGCGATGCGGGCCGTGAGGCCGCTCCCTGGCCCGACGGCCAAGCGCACCACCTCGCCTGCGGACGGATCGCACGCTGCGATCTCGTCCGCGCCCAGGTAGATGCCGACGAGCTCGCCGCGGTCGAGGAGGACGAGATCGCCCGGCCGCACGTCCCACACCGGGACGCTCACACCCGTCGCCTCCCAGAGGCCGTCGAGGGTGGTGGGAAGCCGGTACCCGAGGGCGCGGCGGTAGACGGCTGCGACGAACGTGGCCGGATCGCAAAAGCCCATTGCGGGATCAGCACCCCAGGCGAGTGGCGTGCCGATGAGCTCCTCTGCGGCCTGCAAAACGGCCGCCGCCTTGACAGGTTCAGGGTCCGAGCGCCTCGCCGACGCGGACGGATCGAGCGCCACGCCGGGAGGCGTCTCGGAGAGCGAGGGGCCGACGGCCATCTCGGCGCGCTCGCCGTCGACCGCGGGTTCGACACGCCGATTGCGGCTGAATTCGGTCGCGAGCAGATCTCGGCCGTCTTCGGTTCTGCACACGGCGCGCCGGAGATCCCCCAGAGCCGGGTGAGCTCGGATGTAATTCTCCATCGCGGTAGGCGTTAAGACCATCGCGCTGTCGCCCACCGCCTTCGCATCCGGCCTGACCACGAGGGTGATCTGGTCCGCGCCCTTCTCCTCAATCGTCTCCTCGATCCGCCACAGCGCCGGATTCGCCTGCACGGGGAGCGTGAAACTCAGCGCCGCTGCAAGCCCCAATCCTACACCTCCGAAGGCCCATCTCCCTCGATGCAACATGATCCCCACTTTCGTGGTGTTTTGTGGATATTGTGCATCTGGGTGAGGATCCCTATCCCCTCCATCATCGCGCGGACAGGCCGCGCATATAGATGGAGAGGTGCAAAGGAGGGGGCCTCGTTGTCCAATCTGCAGGCGGCGATCGAGATCGCCATGATGGCTGTGGCGCTCGGGATGGATGCGCTGTCTCTGAGCATCGGCGTGGGACTCGGCGCCATCACGCGCAAGCAGGGTCTCGAACTCGCGTTGACCATCGGTGTCTGGCATGTCATGCTCACGCTCGTCGGGCTCGTCTTTGGCGATCTCGTCGGCCACTACCTGGGCCACGTGGCGCGCTGGTTCGCTGCGTTGGTGGTGCTTGGACTTGGCCTGCACATGGCCTATCACACGTGGAGGCCATCCGAGGAGCCCCGTCCTCGGCCGCTCGGAAACTGGTTCGGTCGCATGACCTTCGCGGCCAGCGTCTCCATGGACGCCCTTTCGGTCGGCTTTGGTCTCGGGTTGAAGACGGTGGCCTACGGGGTGACTTCCGCCCTGGCCTTCGGCGTGGCGAGCACCTTGATGTGCGGGGTGGGGCTGTTGATTGGACGGCAGTTTGGGCGCGCGGTCGGCCGTGTGGGCGAAATGGCAGGAAGCGTCATTCTCATCCTCTGTGGGCTGATGTGGCTCGTGTGAGAAGACGATGTGACGGCGTTTTTCGATTTGCGAGCGCCATAGGAACCTCCTATACTGAAGGCAAACGTAGAAGCAAACCAAAGCCAAAAGCATGGAGGAAACAATGCAGATTCTCTTCGTCTGTACCGGAAACACATGCCGCAGTCCGATGGCTGCGGCCTTCTTGCGTAGGCTTGTCGAGGAACGCGCGCTCGATTGGAAGGTCGATTCGGCGGGCCTGATGGCCATGGAGGGGGCCCCCATGACCGAGCACGCGGCGCAGGCCCTCGCGCGCCGACAGGTCCCCGCCGAGGGGCACGCGGCCAAGCGGCTGACCCGGGAGATGCTGCGCGAGGCCGATCTCGTCCTCACGATGTCGCGATCGCACAGGCAGGCGCTGGTGGACGTCTTTCCAGAGCTGGCCGAGAAGGTGCACACGCTGTACGCCTTCGCGCACGAGGTGTCGGAGGACGCGGCGCAGGATGTGGTCGACCCGTTCGGCGGCGGTGAGGAAGAATACGAGGCGTGCGCCGAACACCTCGCCGATCTCGTCCAGCGCGCGTTTGCTCGCCTGGTGCGGGACGCAGCGGGCGGCGCGGCGGAGAAGGGGGAAAGCAGGGATGGCGCCTCCGAGCAGGGAGATTGAGGCCGAGTCGATTGCGTCCGTCCGGCGCGACCTACCGGTGCTCTTGGCGCACCTCGCGCGCGAGGCAAACCTGGGGCCGGGCAAGCTCCTGGTAGTGGGCGCGTCGACGAGCGAGGTGGCGGGCGAGCGCATCGGAAGTGCGACGTCCGTCGCCATCGGACAGGCCATCGCGGAGGTCGTGCTCGCGTTTGCTCGGGAAGAGGGGTGCGACGTGGCCTTCCAGTGCTGTGAGCACCTGAATCGCGCGCTCGTCGTGGAGAAGGCCGTGGCGAGATCGCGCGGCTTCCAAGAAGTCACGGCCATTCCGGTCTCTGGCGCGGGCGGCGCTGCGGCGGCCGCGGCGTATTGGGCGATGGCGGATCCGTGCCTGGTGAGCTCTGTGTCCGCGGACGCGGGGATCGACATTGGGGACACGCTGATTGGGATGCACCTGCGGCCCGTCGTGGTGCCCGTTCGAGGCCCCCTGCGCGAAATCGGCCGGGCGCACGTCGTCATGGCGCGATCGCGCCCGCCCCTCGTCGGCGGCGCCCGCGCGGTGTACGACCCCGAAGAGGCGCGCCGGCGGATGTCCGCCGACACGCCGCCTCGAAGGGACGCGTGAGCCAAGCGCGTGTCTCGCCCCGTCATCCCGCGCCCGTGCGCGGTTCAGGGCTTGTGCGCCCCGTGTTCGAACCGTAAGATGAATGTGAATCGCGGCGTCCTCTCGCATGCGGCGCTGGATGAAAGGAGTTGCGCAGGATTGACCACCCTTCTGCAGCAGGTTGACCCGGATGTCGCGTCTGCGATGCAGGCCGAGCTCCGTCGGCAGCAGCGGAACATCGAACTCATCGCTTCAGAAAACTTTGTCAGCGAGGCCGTTCTCGAGGCCCTTGGATCCGTCCTGACGAACAAATACGCCGAAGGCTACCCAGGCCGGCGCTATTACGGCGGCTGCGAGTACGTCGACGTGGTCGAGCGCATTGCCATCGATCGCGTCAAGGAGCTGTTCGGCGCCGAGTACGCGAACGTCCAGCCGCACAGTGGTTCGCAGGCGAACATGACGGTCTACTTCAGCGTCCTCAAGCCGGGCGACACGGTGCTCGGCATGAATCTGGCGCACGGCGGCCACTTGACGCATGGGAGCCCCGTGAACTTCTCCGGGCAGCTTTACAAGTTCGTCTCGTACGGCGTCCACCCGGAGACCCATCTCATCGATTACGACGAGGTGCTCAAGGTCGCGAAGGAACATCGGCCGAAGATGATCGTCGCCGGCGCGAGCGCGTACCCGCGCGTCATCGACTTCAAACGCATGCGGGAGATTGCGGACGAGGTCGGCGCGTATCTGATGGTGGACATGGCGCACATTGCGGGCCTCATTGCCGCGGGGCTTCACCCGTCCCCCGTGCCGTACGCGCACTTCGTGACGTCCACGACGCACAAGACGCTTCGGGGTCCGCGCGGCGGGTTCATCCTCTGTCAGAAGGACGTCGCCAAGCTCATCGACAAGACGAATTTCCCCGGCGTCCAGGGCGGTCCCCTCATGCACGTGATTGCAGCGAAGGCCGTCGCCTTCGGGGAAGCTTTGAAACCCGAATTCAAGGCGTACCAGGAGCAGATTGTGAAGAACGCGAAGGCGCTCGCCGAAGCGCTCAAAGGGTACGGGTTCCGCCTCGTGTCCGGCGGCACCGACAACCACCTGATGCTCATCGACGTCCGCAGCGCGGGGCTGACCGGCAAAGAAGCCGAGCGGAGGCTGGACGAGATCGGCATCACGGTCAACAAGAACGCCATCCCATTCGATCCGGAGAGCCCGATGGTGACGAGCGGCATCCGCGTCGGCACGCCTGCCGCGACTTCGCGCGGCATGGACGAGGGCGCGATGCAGGAGATTGCCGAGATCTTCAAGCTCGTGCTCCTCGGCGACTTCAGCGACGAGGTGAAGCGCGAGGCTCGCGCTCGCGTCGACAGCTTGACGGACCGGTTTCCGCTCTATCCGACTTTGTCCTACGTCGAATGAAACTTCGAGATGGTTGAGAGCCGCCCGCGAGGGCGGCCCCATTTTGACAAAGGAGCGTTTTCCTTGGGACAGGTGCATGTGCTTGACCATCCCCTCATTCAGCACAAGTTGACCCTCATTCGCGACAAGAACACGGGGACGAAAGAGTTTCGAGCGCTCGTCCAGGAAGTCGCGATGCTCATGGTCTACGAGATCACGCGCGATCTGCCTCTGCAGGAGGTCACGGTGGAGACGCCCGTGGGCGTCGCCTCGGCGAAGGTCATCGCGGGCAAGACGCTCGCCATCGTGCCGGTTCTGCGCGCGGGGCTCGGCATGGTCGAAGGGATTTTGAACTTGATCCCCGGCGCGAAGGTCGGTCATATCGGGCTGTATCGCGATCCCGAGACGCTCATGCCCGTCGAATACTACTGCAAACTCCCGGCTCATCTGGAGGAGCGAGACGTGTACGTGGTCGACCCGATGCTCGCCACGGGGGGTTCCGCGGTGGCAGCGCTCCGAGCGGTCAAGGAGCGCGGGGCACAGCGCCCGAAACTCATGTGCCTCGTCGGCGTTCCCGAAGGGATCCGGGCCGTTCAGGAACACCACCCGGACGTCGACATCTACCTCGCAGCCGTGGATGACCATCTGAACGATCACGGCTACATCGTCCCGGGCCTCGGCGACGCGGGGGATCGCCTCTTCGGGACGAAGTAGACGGTAGACGGCTTCGCTCGGACGAGCCAGGGAAAGACAATGAGGGGGTCCTATCGTTGAAATCAACGCCCGTCCGTGTGCTCACCGTGTTCGGAACGCGGCCAGAAGCCATCAAGATGGCACCGCTTGTGCAGGCGCTTGAGGCGCATCCGCAGATCGAGTCGCTGGTGTGCGTCACCGCGCAGCACCGCGAGATGCTGGACCAGGTGTTGGAGGTCTTCTCCATTCGCGTGGACGACGATCTCGACATCATGGAGCCCAAACAGACGCTGGCGACCATCACGGTGAAGGCCCTCGCGGGACTGGAGGGTGTGCTCGAGCGGCGCAAGCCCGACCTGGTGCTGGTGCACGGCGATACGACCACGACCTTCGCCGCGAGCCTGGCCGCGTTTTATCAGCAAATTGCCATTGGCCACGTCGAAGCGGGGCTTCGGACGTACCAAAAATACAGCCCGTTCCCAGAAGAGATGAATCGCCAATTGACCGACGTGCTGTGCGACCTCTTTTTTGCCCCGACGGATGTCGCTGCGGCGCATCTCAGGCAGGAGGGTCGGCCAGAGGAAGCCATCTTTGTGACGGGCAACACGGCCATCGATGCCATGCGCACAACCGTCCGCAAAGCGTACACGCACCCCGTGTTGGACGGCATGCCAAAGGGCGCCCGCCTCATCTACATGACGAGCCATCGCCGGGAGAACTGGGGAGAGAAGCTCGAGAGCATCTGCCGCGCGGCTCGCAGGGTGGTGGACCTCGCCGAAGATCTCCATTTGGTCTACCCTGTTCACCTGAATCCGCGCGTCCGCGACACGGTATTTTCCATCCTCGGCGGCCATCCGCGGATCCACCTGCTCGATCCGCTCGGCGTGATCGACAACCACAACTTCATGGCGCGCGCGACGCTCATCCTCACGGATTCCGGCGGCATTCAGGAGGAGGCGCCGTCGCTCGGTGTGCCTGTCCTGGTGCTGCGGGATACCACCGAGCGGCCGGAGGGCATCGAGGCGGGAACTCTGAAGCTCGTGGGAACGGACGAGGAAACCATCTTCTCCGAGGCCAAGCGTCTGCTGACGGACGAAGCAGCATACCGGGATATGGCATTGCGCAAAAATCCGTACGGGGACGGCCGTGCGTCGGAGCGCATTGTGCAAGCCATCCTATATCACTTCGGTCTTGCCGAGCGTCCTCAGCCATTTCGCTATCTGGAATCCGAAGGGCCGTTTCAGCGCCGATGAGGATTTCCAGTATGTGCTTGCGCTTTCACTTCCATTTGTGGAAAGGATGGTGCGCATCGAGATGGCGGGCCGCAGGTCGAGGATTTTGTGAACAAACCGGGACAGCCGGGCAAAATCCCGGGTATTCCGCAGGGTTTCCGCGTTGACATCGAATTTTGGGCTAGTGTACTATAGGCGAGGGTTCTGGCATTTCACCATACAAACAGGCGTTTCGCCCTACGAGAAGGGTGAGCTAGCGCGCCCATTTCTGGAAACGCCTTCCTTGCTATGGTTATCCTGGCTTGCAAGCGGAAACTCTATAGGTATGTGGTGGAATGTTGCAAAAGCTCCACTCAGTCTCTTGCATCACACAAGTTTGTCCCTCTCTTCAATCTGTTCTAGGTGGTGTGTGCGTTCGCAGACGAAGACCGCAACGAGGCGCGTTCTGCGCGCAAGCAGCCGAGTGACTGGACGTTGTTCGCCGTCTACTCAGGTGCCACGCTGCAACTCGCCGGGTGCATCGTTGGCCTGGGGTTTGTGGGGCATGTCGTGAGTCTGCATGTCCATCGGCTGTGGCCGACGGTGGCGGGCGTGGTGCTCGGCGTGATCGCCGGAGTGTCGGGCCTTACGTTCCTCGTCAAACAGGTTCTAGGAGACCGACGATGAGTGCCAATTCCCTCATGAAGCGACTGCGAGCCATTCAATGGTCGTGGCTCGGGCTGATGTTGCTGACCGCGCTTTGTGTCGCTGTCTTTAGGGAGACGCGTCCCGTCTTCAGCGGCCTGCTGTTGGGTGAGATGGGCGGCCTGTTCGTGATCTTCAGCATGATCCGCCAGGGGCATCTGAACGACAACGTTCAGGGGCAGCTGCTCTTTGCCTCTGGGATGGTGGGCATGTTCGCGCGGCTTGCGCTCATCGTGGTCATCATGGTGATTGCGCTGAAGTTCCGGGCGCTGTTCAATCCCTACGCAGCCTTGGTCGGGTACGCCCTGAGCTTTGTGTTCGTCATCATTGGGATGTATCGGTATGCCAAGAACCCGCCTGATCAACAAGGATGACGGAAAGAAGGTGAAAACGTGCCGGTCTTCCCGACGCTATTCCCGGGGACCATCTGGCAGACGAACGTCGTCGTGATCGCGACCATCTTCCTCACGGGGCTCATCGTCTTCGTTCTGCTGCGGCTGGCCGTGGCGCGAATGGACATGCGTCACCCTCGCGGGTTGCAGAACCTTGTGGAATGGGCCTTCGACTTCTCGGAGAGCATGGCGAAAGATGTGATGCCGAGCGAGGAATCGCGGCGATTCGTGCGACCTCTCGCGTTCATCATGTTGCTCTTTCTGTTCGTCGCCAACTGGCTCGGGCTCATCATGACCATCACGGTGCACTTCGACCCGCATGCTCACGTCTGGGGCTTGAGTCCGTCCGACCTTCAGTCCGCGAAGGGGGACGTGGAACTCTTTGATTCTCCGACGTCCAACATGAGCATGGCGCTCGGGCTCGCCATTCTGGTGTGGCTCATCAGCCACGCGCGGGGACTGAGGCATCCCATCAAGTGGTTTCGCCACTTGCTCCGCCATCCCCCGTTCGGGCTGTTGGAGGAAATCACAAATCCGCTGACGCACGGCATGCGACTTTTCGGCAACATTTTCGCCGGCGAGATCCTGCTGGGGCTCCTGCTGCGCGCGCCGTTTGCGTTCCACTTCATCCCTTGGCAGCTTCCGTTCATCATCGCCTGGCTGCTGTACAGCGGCTTTGTGGCGACGATTCAAGCCTATGTCTTCAGCATTCTCATGTGCCTGTACATCGGCATGAAGTCATTTGAGGCGGACAGCCAGCACTGACCCTCGGCGTCCGCAAGGGCTTGCGCGAACGAAGTTTACGTCCATCAACAAAAGGAGGAACAGACTGATGCAACTCGACATGGTCAAAGCGATTTACGACATTGCGGTGGCGCTCCTGCTCGGCTTGGCGGCCGTCGGTTCCGGCGTCGGCGACGGCATGGTCATGAGCAAGTACGTCGAAGGCGTCGCTCGCCAGCCTGAAGCGCGCGGTTCCATCTTCGGCAGCGCGCTCCTTGGTGTCGCGTTGGTCGAGGCCTTCCCGGTCATCGCGCTGGCATTCGGTATCATCATCCTCTTCACGAAGGGCGCGTTCTGATGCCTTGGCGCCCGGCCCCTCGCGCCGGGCGCCCTTGTGAGCCGGATGCCAATCCAAGGAGGAGGGAGTGTTCCAGGTGGGCGGCATCTTTCAAGTTGGAACGTTCATCTTCTCCGTGATCTCGTTCCTCATCGTGTTCTTCATCATTCAGCGGTTTGCGTTCAAGCCGCTGGCGCGAATGCTGGAACAGCGGAGAATTCATATCGAGACCCAGATCAGCGAGGCCGAAAAGAGCCGCGAAGAAGCAGAGCGGCTGCTGGCCGAACAACAGCGCTTGTTGGAAGAGGCGCGCAAAGAAGCGCGGAACCTGCTGGATCAAGCCCGCATTCGCGCCGATGAGCAGGCGCGCGAGATCGTGCAGAAGGCCGAAGAGGAGGCTGCCCGGATTCTCGAGGAGAGCCGCCAAGCCATTGTCCGCGAGCGGGACGAGGCGCTGGCCGCCGTCACGAAGCGCGTGGCGGAGTTGTCTGTCGAATTGACCACCAAGTTGCTGCGCGATCACGTCACGGCCGAATTGCACAAGGAACTCGTGGCAGAGGCCGAGAGCAAGCTGGGTGAGCTCGTATGCTGACCGGCGCGGTGGCGAATCGGTATGCACGGGCGCTCGTGTCGTACGCAAAGGAGCACGGGGCCGTGGACGACATCGGCGCACAGCTCGGCAAGATCCGCGCGTTCCTCGGGGCGTCCAAGGAGTTGTCGCAATTTCTCGCGAGTCCGATCGTCACGCCTGAACACAAGATCAAGGCGCTCGAGGGCGTGCTCGGGGAGCCGCTGCGCCCTGACGTCGCACGGTTTCTCACGGTCCTGCTGGAGCGGGGGCGCGGGTCGTACGTCGCGCTCGTGGCGGATCGGTATCAGGACCTCGCGGACGCCTTGAACGGCCGCGTGCGGGTCGAGATCGAGACGGCGCAACCGTTGACCGAGGCGGATCTGGACGAGTTGGTCCGTCGACTGACGGAGGCGTGCGGCAAGACGGTGGTTCCGAAGGTCATTGAAAATCCGGCGCTCATCGCGGGCGTCCGAATCCACATGGGCCATCGCGTGCTGGACGCGACGACGGCGAACGCCTTGCGCCAGTTCCGCGATCGCCTGTTAGCCCGCGCAGTGCGTAAGGAGGGAATACGTTGAGCATTCGTCCGGATGAAATCAGCGCGCTCATCAAGCAACAGATCGAGCAGTTCGAGGTCAAGGCCGAGGTGCGCGACACGGGCACGGTGCTGTCGGTGGGCGACGGCATTGCGCGCCTCTATGGCTTGGACAACGTCATGGCGGGCGAACTGGTCGAGTTCGAAAGCGGCGTGTACGGCATGGCGCTGAACCTGGAGGAGGACAACGTCGGCGTCGTGGTGCTCGGGTCCGTGCAGGGCATCCGCGAAGGCGAACAGGTGCGCCGCACCGGACGCTTGGTCACGGTGCCGGTGGGTCCGCAGCTCTTGGGGCGCGTCGTGAACGCGCTGGGTCAACCCATTGACAATAAGGGCCCCATTGAGGCCACGGAGTATCGTCCCGTCGAGTCGCCGGCGCCGGGCGTCATCGTGCGCCGCTCTGTGCACGAGCCGCTCGAGACGGGCATCAAGGCCATCGACTCGATGGTGCCCATCGGACGCGGTCAGCGCGAGCTGATCATCGGCGACCGCCAGACGGGGAAAACGGCCATTGCGCTCGACACCATCATCAACCAAAAGGGCAAGGACGTGAAGTGCATCTACGTCGCCATCGGGCAGAAGCAGTCCACGGTGGCGCAAGTCGTGGAGACGCTTCGCCGCTACGGCGCGATGGAGTACACCACCGTGGTCGTGGCGAGCGCTTCGGAGCCCGCTCCGCTCCTGTTCCTCGCTCCCTACGCCGGGTGCGCGATGGCGGAGTACTACCTGTACAACGGGCAGCACGCGCTCGTGGTGTACGACGACCTGTCGAAGCAGGCCGCGGCATACCGCGAGATGTCGCTCTTGCTGCGCCGCCCGCCGGGCCGCGAGGCGTATCCGGGAGACGTGTTCTATCTGCATTCGCGCCTCTTGGAGCGCGCCGCGAAGCTGAACGACGAGCACGGCGGCGGTTCGCTCACGGCCCTGCCGTTCATTGAGACGCAGGCGGGCGACATCTCCGCGTACATCCCGACCAACGTCATCTCGATCACGGACGGCCAGATCTTCCTCGAGTCGGATCTGTTCTTCGCGGGCGTGCGGCCGGCCATCAACGTCGGATCGTCGGTGTCCCGCGTGGGCTCCGCCGCGCAGACGAAGGCCATGAAGAAGGTCGCGGGCACGCTGAAGCTCGATCTCGCCCAGTACCGCGAGCTCCAGGCCTTCACCCAGTTCGGCAGCGATCTGGACAAGGCGACGCAGGACACCCTGCGCCGGGGCGAACGGATGACGGAGCTGTTGAAGCAACCGCAGTATCACCCGCTGACGTTCGATCGGCAGGTCGCGTCGCTCTGGACGGGCGTGAACGGCTATCTGGACGACATCCCGGTCGAGGCCGTGCAGAAGTTCGAGCGCGAGTGGCTCGCCTTCTTGGACCGCGAGTATCCGCAGGTGTTCCAACAGATGCAGGAGCGCAAATCGCTTGAGGACGATACCATCGAGCTCATGAAAGAAGCGATGGCGAAGTTCAAGCCGACGTTTGTGCCCTGATGGACGGCTGACGCACGGCCCTTCACGGGCCGTGCCGTATGAATCGGGGCTTTGGCCCAAACCGGTGGTGAGAACGGGCGATGGCGCAAAACAGCATGCGCGACATCCGGCGGCGCATCAAGAGCGTCCGGAATACTGCGCAGATCACGAAGGCGATGGAGATGGTCGCGGCCGCCAAGCTGCGCCGCGTGCAGGATGCGGTTCAGCAGTCGAAGCCGTACCTCTCGAAGATGCAGGAGATGCTGGCGAACCTGTCGCTCTCGGCGCGGCTCGTCAAGCATCCGCTGCTCGCGGTGCGACCCGTGCGGCGCATCGGCTACCTCGTCATCACGGCCGATCGCGGCCTGGCCGGGCCGTACAACGCGCAGGTGGTGCGCGCCGCGATGCAGGAGTTTGGCAAGCGAGACAAGGGCTCGTACGCCATTTACACGGTCGGCAAGCGAGGGCGGAACTTTTTCCAGCGCCGTGGGCTGCCGATCGCGGCCGAGGTCGTCGATCTCCCCGACACGCCCACGTATCACTCCGTGCGCCATCTGGCGGAGAACATCGTCGCGGCGTACGAGCGCGAGGAGTTCGACGAGCTGTATTTCATCTACAACGAGTTCATCAACGCGGCGGTTCAACGCCCGGTGGTGCGCAAAGTGCTGCCTCTTGCCTCCCTTGGCGAGAACGTGCAGGGGCCACGGCGCAACTATCTGTTCGAGCCCGACGAGGAGTCGGTGCTGGCGGCTCTCCTTCCGCGGTATGCCGAGACGCTGGTGTATCAGGCGGTGTTGGACGCGAAGGCTTCCGAACATGCTGCGCGCATGAATGCGATGGGCAACGCGACCGACAACGCGCTTGAGCTGATCGAGAAACTGACGCTGTCGTTGAACCGGGCGCGCCAGGCGGCGATCACGACCCAGATCGCGGAAATTGTCGGTGGCGCGGAAGCGTTGAAATAACGAAGGAAACGGCCGCAAGGAGGGACATTCGTGAACAAAGGGTATGTAGTGCAGGTCATGGGCCCGGTGGTCGATGTCCGCTTTCCAGAAGGACAACTGCCGGCGATCAACAACGCCCTCCGCATTGATTACGAGGGCGATCTGCCCGTGCATCTGACGCTCGAGGTGGCGCTGCACCTCGGAGACAACGTGGTTCGAACCATCGCGATGTCGTCGACGGACGGGCTCGTCCGCGGCGTCGAAGTCGTCGATACAGGGCAGCCCATCTCGATGCCCGTAGGACCGGGCACCCTGGGGCGCATCTTCAACGTGCTCGGCGAGACGATTGACGAGAGGGGGCCCGTCGATGCCCCGGAGCGCTGGCCGATCCACCGTCCCGCGCCCGCGTTTGGGGATCTGACGACGAAGACCGAGATCTTCGAAACCGGCATCAAGGTCGTGGATCTGCTCGCTCCGTACGTCAAGGGCGGTAAGGTTGGCCTGTTCGGCGGCGCGGGCGTCGGCAAAACGGTGCTCATTCAGGAGCTCATTCACAACATCGCGAAGGAGCACGGCGGTTATTCGGTGTTCGCCGGCGTCGGCGAGCGGACGCGCGAGGGTAACGACCTCTACCATGAAATGAAGGAGTCGGGCGTCCTCGACAAGACGTGCATGGTGTTCGGCCAGATGAACGAGCCGCCCGGTGCGCGCCTCCGCGTGGCGCTGTCCGGCCTGACGCTCGCTGAGTACTTCCGCGATGTGGAGCAGCGCGACGTCCTGTTCTTCATCGACAACATCTTCCGCTTCACACAGGCGGGTTCCGAGGTGTCTGCGCTTCTCGGCCGCATGCCGTCGGCCGTCGGTTACCAGCCCACCCTGGCCACGGAAATGGGCCAACTGCAGGAACGCATTGCCTCGACGGTGCGAGGGTCCATCACGTCCATCCAGGCGGTGTACGTGCCGGCGGACGACTACACCGATCCGGCGCCGGCCAACACGTTCACCCACCTCGATGCCACGACCGTGTTGGAGCGCCGGATCGCCGACATGGGCCTGTATCCGGCGGTCGATCCGCTCGCTTCGACGTCGCGGGCGCTCCAGCCTGACATCGTGGGTGAGGAGCACTATCAGGTGGCGCGTGGCGTCCAAGCGGTGCTGCAGCGGTATCGCGAGCTGCAGGACATCATCGCCATCCTCGGCATGGACGAGCTGACGGATGAGGACCGCCTCATCGTGTCGCGCGCGCGCAAAATCCAGAACTTCCTGTCGCAGCCGTTCTTCGTCGCTGAGGTGTTCACCGGGACGCCGGGCAAGTACGTGCCGGTGAAGGATACCGTGCGCTCGTTCAAGGAGATCCTGGAGGGCAAGCACGACGACATTCCGGAGACGTACTTCCGCTACTGCGGCGCGATTGAAGACGTGATCGAGAAGGCGCGCAAGGACGGCTACGCCTGATCCCATCCGGAAGTGAGGTGAGCGCAGATGTTGACCGTGCCGCTCGAAATCGTCACGCCGGAGCGGATCGTGCTGTCGATGGACGTGCGCATGGTGATCCTGCGGGGCGGCGATGGCGAAATCGGCATCTTGCCACGCCACATGCCGCTCGCTACGGCGGTGAAGCCGTGCCTGGTGCGCATTCGGCTGGCGGACGATCGCCAGGACGTGGTACCGGTGTCAGGCGGGTTCGTCGAGGTCCTGCCTGAGAAGATCACCATCCTCGCGGACACCGCGGAGTTGCCTGAGGAAATCGACGTCGATCGCGCCCTTCGCGCCAAGGACCGCGCGGAGAAGCGGCTGCAGGCCGCGGTCGACGAGGAAGAAGCGGATCGCGCGCGTCAGGCGCTCACGCGCGCTGAACTGCGGCTGCAGGCGGTGGAAGAGCACAAACGCCTGAACGGATTTCTGCACGCAAGTGTCCCGAGCGCTTAATTCCGTGGTATGATGGTTTTGGGCAGCTGGCCGTCTCTTCACGATCGGTTGGGAGGCGGCCAGTGTCGTTTCAGCACCTGGATGGCGATGGGCGAGTGGAGGTGACCGGGTGCAGTTGGTCTATCGCGTCAGTGCCACGATGGGGGCGGACGGGATCGTCCTGCTCTTGGTTTTCTTCCTGGGTGTCGTGGCCAGTTGGTGGGCGCTCGGCGCGCTCAAATGGGACAAGTTCACGCACCACCCGTTCGCGGGGCAGACCCAGCTCTTGCGGTTCTTCCTCGCACTCGCCGGAGGCGTGCTTTCCGTCGTCGTCGGTCTCATTCTTCTTGGTGCCATGCAGTTGTTGAACGGTGCGCTTTGAGGTCGATGTGAGGGTCTTTCCTCTACGAAATCTATGAGACCTTCGCGCGCAGGGTTTAGCTTGGGCGGGATCCGTCGAGACTGGAATCAGGTGAAACCGTAGAACGCCCTGATTTCCAGGATCGGATGGAGGTATCCGCCATGGCACACACTAGAGTCATTCGGCGGGCTCGTCTCGTGCGCCGCCGCGGGAAAAAAGGATGGAAGCGCGCCATGTGGATGGCGCTTTGGATTGGGCTCGGAGTGGTCATCGCGCACCCGCCCGGCACGGCAAGTGCGCAGACCGCCAGCTCGGCGCCATCCGACGGAGGCGCGCAGTACGAGTTTCTCATGAGCGCCCTCCGCGCGACAGGCGCCACGCCGAACGCGTATCTCATCCACGATTGGACCCAGCTGAACGATTCGTTTCTCAACGAGACGCAGCTTGCGGCGCTCGGCGCCCAGGTCGTGCAGGAGTTGGGCCTCGCAAACGTCAAGACGCAGGCGGCGCAACTCGTGAACGAGACGTACTGGCGCGCTGTCGGCGTCTGGCCCAGCGGAACACGCGCTGAGGTGGTTTTGACGAGTTTTCCCGGGGCGCCAAGCGGCGCAGGAGACGGCCAACCGGAGACCGTGATGACCGTGACGGCATCGAGTTCCAACTTGACGGAAGGCCAATTTTCATCGCAATATGACCAGGTGGAGCGCACGGTGGCGTCCGTCAACGGCACGCCGCAGATGAGCGCATACATAGCTGGTTTCAAACCGAGCGAAGTCAGCGAGGCGGAAGCGGACGGAATGGCGATCGCGGCCTTGAGAGCGGTGGGCGCTGCGGCGGTCGAGGGCATTCGCACGCCACTCGAGACGAGCCTGTCGGGGTACAGCGCCCGCGCACCGGTGTACGTGCTGGCAGGAGACCACCGGCGCGTGAACGTCCAGGTGGCCGTGCACGACGACTCGTTCCGACATGGGACCGACGTGTACGTGGGCTCTCCTCTTGTGATCGCGACGTATTGAGGACGCATCCGCGCCGCCGCTTCGCGAGGCTCAGGAAAGCCGTGCGGAGGTAGCGGAATGGGAAGAATCGTAATTGAGGGTGGATATCCCCTGGAGGGGACCGTTCGCGTCAGCGGAGCCAAAAATGCGGTGTTGCCTATCCTCGCGGCCAGTCTCTTGGCGGAGGAGGGCGTGAGTCAAATCGAAGAGGTCCCGCATCTCCTCGACGTGCGCGTCATGGCGGACACGGTTTCGGCGCTCGGCGCGAAGCTGGAGTGGAACGGAAGCACCATCCGCGTCGACGCGCGGCGCCTGTTGAGCGTGTGTCCGCCCGCGGAGCTGGTCCGCAAGATGCGCGCTTCCTTTGTGGTTGCGGGGCCTCTCCTCGCGCGCTTCGGCGAGGCGATGGTGGCCTTGCCTGGAGGCTGCAACATCGGGCCGAGGCCCGTGGATCTCCACATCAAGGGGCTCGAAGCGCTCGGGGCCACGGCCGTCGTGGAAAACGGATATGTGCATTTTCGCGCGCCTCGAGGTGGCCTGCGCGGCGCCCGCATCTACCTGGACGTGCCGAGCGTCGGCGCGACGCAGAACATTATGATGGCCGCGGTCCTGGCCAAAGGACAGACCATCATCGAGAACGCGGCCAAAGAGCCGGAGAATGTCGATCTCGCCAACTATCTGAACGCGATGGGCGCTCGCGTTCGAGGCGCGGGCACGGACGTCATTCGCATCGAGGGTGTAGATCACCTGCGGGGCGCCACCCACGCCGTGATTCCTGACCGGATTGAGGCAGGCACGTTTCTGATCGCGGCCGCGCTCATCGGGCGAGGCGTCTACGTCGAAAATGCGCTGTCCCATCACCTGATGTCGCTCATCGCGAAGCTCGAGGAGGCTGGGGCCGTCATCGAGGATCACGTCGAGGGTATCAAGGTGTGGCCCTGTCAGGGCGGGCGCATGAAGCCACTCGACGTCAAGACGCACTATTACCCATCGTTCCCAACCGATTTGCAGGCGCAGATGGTCGCCGCCCTCACGGTGGCGCAGGGAACGAGCACCGTGACCGAAACCGTGTTCGAGAACCGATTCATGCATGTCGCGGAGTTGCAGCGCATGGGCGCCAACATTCACATTGAAGGACGCACCGCCGTCATTGAGGGCGTGCCGCGCCTGACCGGCGCTCGCGTGACCGCGACGGATCTCCGCGCAGGTGCGGCGCTCGTCATCGCAGGTCTTCTCGCCGAGGGTCAGACGGAAGTGTACGGACTTCATCATATCGACCGTGGCTACGACGATCTCGTCGGCAAATTCAAGCAACTCGGCGCGCGCCTCGAGCGGATCGAAGGGGATGCCGAGATCCAAATTGCGAAATCCGTGGGCTGATGGACGGAATCCAACTTTTCGCGCAGCCCAACAAGCCGCAGAACCTGATTCGCAGGTTCTGCGGCTTGTTTCGTCCCGGCGAGGAGGCCGGCTCTGGTTCTCGCCCTAGCCCCGGGTCATCCGACGGACATTCGAGCATATCGCCTCGCCGAGCTGCATACGCTCCATTGAACGGGTTGTCCTCGCTTGTACCAGAGAAGCGGCGCGCGCCCTCGAGACGTGATCGAGAGGATGAGAGCCATGTCCCAGCCACGAACCTTGCGCGGCGTCCTCCAGTTCGGAGTGCGACTCGCCCTTGCCTTTGCCGCCATGGTCCTCCTCCCCGTGGGGATTGCCAAAGCTCTTCAGCGCTCGCCCATGCCCGACGTTTCCGCGTGGATCGCGCAGCACGACGCACGGATTCAACTTCGCGTCTTTGATGGAGAAGCCGGCGAGTCTAGGCCCATGCCCCTCAACACGTACGTTCTCGAAGTTCTGTTGGCCAACTGCGACCCGAGCGCCCCCATGGCCAGCCTCGAGGCCGCGAGCGTAGCTGTGCGCACGTACGCCGTACGCGCGATGCTCCACCCCTCGCTTCAAGCTCGGCGCGAGCATGTCGATCTGACGGACAACCCTTCCCTCGATCTCGCCATGGAGACCGAGCACGAGCTGGAACTTTCCATCGGTTCACAGGCCGCGCTCTCGTTCGTCGCTCGCGCGCAGGCGGCCATTGAAGCGACGGATGGGAGAATTTTGACGTACGGCGGCCAGCCGATTCTCGCTTTTCTGTGTGAGATCTCCACTGGGCGGACACGATCCGCCGAGATCGCGCTCGGCTATCCGGTGCCCTACCTGAAAAGCATACCTTGCCCAGACGACGCCGCGAGTCCGGCACGCCTGTCGACCGTCACCTATACGTTGGGCGCGTTGAATCAGGCGCTGTCCGCACACCTGAGCGATTTCAGCGGCCTTCGCGCTGTGCGGTCGAGCGACGGCTTCGTGCAAGCCGTGAAGGCGGGAGACGAGGTCTGGAGCGGTTCCGCGTTCGCCGCGAGCCTTGGACTGGCGTCGGACGATTTCACCTGGGTGGCGAGGGGAGATAGGCTTGTCTTCACCTGCTACGGAAGGGGTTCCGACCTCGGCATGAGTTTGCACGAGGCGGATGCGCTCGCATCGCGCGGCATGTCGTACGCAGCCATCTTGGCGCACTTCTATCCGGGCGCCCGATTGGAAGACATGGAGCCTCTCGTCCAAGGTATGGGAACCTCCGGTAACTAACTCTACCCAAAATTTGAGGGCGACACGTATAGAAGGCCATCCGCGTGGCGAGACTCACTACTGAGGTGAGCGCCACATGGATGAAAAGCAACACCTTGATCCAAAACCCGAGACGCCACAAGCGCAAAATCGAAGCCCTGTGCGCAAGTGGCTGTCGAAGCGATGGGTCTACCCGGCGATGTACCTTGGAGCGGCTGCGGTCGTGATCGGCGTCATCTATGCGCGCATCGAGACGAACAGCACGCCGACGTCGGTGACCACGACGGAAACCAACCAGACGTCGCAGACGGGCACCACGTCGAATGGGTTGGAGCCCTGGGTCTGGCCGTATGCGCAGGGGACGGACGCCACGGTGACGATGGGGTTTTTCCCGGTGCATGGGTCGCTGAAGCAACAGGCTGCGGCGGTGGTCGAGTACGACAACACGTTCTATCCGCACAAGGGCATTGATATTCGCGCCGCCGGTGGCAGGCAGTTCACGGTGGTGGCCGCGCAGCGCGGCACCGTCGAAAGTGTGACCAATCAGCCGCTCTACGGCTACGAAGTGGTCGTCAGCTCGCCCGACGGCTACACCGAGACGTATCAGTCCCTGGGTTCGGTGGACGTGAAACCGGGCCAGACCATCTCCGCCGGAGATCCCATCGGCACGACATCGACCAACTTGTTCGAGCAGAGCCAGGGCAACCATCTGTATTTCCAAGTCAACCAAAACGGTCAACCGATCGACCCCGAGTCGCTTCTCCCCAAGCAATGAATGGGTAGACCATGCGCCCGCCATAGCGCGGGCGTTTTCCTTTTCGGTCGTCGAGCGCGTTCGACGTATTTCCCGGAAAAAGATCACCATTCCCCTGATTTCCCCACGCCATCGCACCATGTCGAAACTCCCCGGAAGATTCGAAATGGCCAGGCCTGGCGCGGCATACGGTGTACACCCCCTCATATACATAAACCAGACCAACTGACCTGCCACGGGGAGGCGAGGGGAGTGCATGATTACATCAAGGAGCGTACTCTTAAGATTGGGGAGTACATTGTCGAAACGCGCAACACGGTTCGGACCATCGCGCGCGAATTCGGCGTCTCCAAGAGCACGGTGCACAAGGATCTGACGGAACGCCTTCCGGAGATCAATCCGGAGCTGGCCAGCAAGGTAAAGGAAATTTTGGAATACCACAAAGCGATCCGGCACTTGCGCGGTGGCGAAGCGACCAAAATGAAGTATCATAAGGGAGACGATGAGCGGGCTGGGTCGGCCGTGAAGCCGAAGAAGATCGAGCGGCGCAAAGGAGTTTCGAGCGGACTGTAGAACTACATCCTTGCATCCCCACTCCATTCATGCGAGCAGACGAACGACCTTCCCCAATCTCGTACGCTCTACACGTAGGAGGACTCGCCGCACATGTTTTCAAGGGACGTTGGTGTAGATCTGGGCACCGCCAATGTGCTGGTGCACGTCAAAGGCCAAGGGATTGTACTCGACGAACCATCGGTCGTTGCAATAGATCAGGTGACGAAGCAGGTTGTCGCGGTTGGCGAAGAAGCTCGCCGCATGTTGGGGCGAACGCCGGGGAACATTGTCGCCATTCGTCCGCTTCGGGAAGGCGTGATCGCCGATTTTGAAGTGACGGAGATCATGCTCCGCCACTTTCTCAACAAGACCATCGGCAAGCGTTTCTTCGGGCGCCCGCGTGTGATGATCTGCGTCCCCGCGGGCATCACCTCCGTCGAGCAGAAGGCGGTTCGAGAGGCGGCGGAAGCGGTCGGCATCAAGCAGGTGGATTTGATTGAGGAGCCGAAGGCCGCCGCCATCGGCGCAGGTCTCAACATCTTTGAGCCGAGCGGCTCGATGGTCGTCGACATTGGCGGAGGCACGACGGACATCGCGGTGCTTTCGCTGGGCGACGTGGTCACGTCGACGTCGCTCCGGATCGCGGGGGACAAGCTCGACGAGGCCATCGTGAAGTACATTCGCCGTGAGTACAACCTGATGATCGGCGAGCGGACGGCGGAGGAGTTGAAGAAGGAACTGGCGACCGTGTTTCCAGGTGGGCGCCAGAAGAGCACGGACGTGCGCGGGCGTGACATGGTGACCGGCTTGCCGAAGACGGTCACGGTTCACTCGGAGGAACTCCGCGAGGCCCTGCAGGAGCCGGTGTACGCGATTGTGCAGGCGACGAAGTCGGTGCTCGAACAGACGCCGCCAGAACTCGCCGCCGACATCTTCGACAAAGGCGTCGTGCTGACGGGCGGCGGGGCGCTGGTAGACGGCCTGGACAAGCTCATGCAGTCTGAGCTGGAGATCCCCGTGCACATCGCGGAAAACCCCATGCACTGCGTCGTGATCGGAACGGGGCGCGTGTTGGAGAGTCCCGAGTGGAACAAGTATCGCGATCGCGGCCGGCGCCGAGCGCGGCGGTGACGGAGGTATGAGGCGATGATCCAGGGGCTGACGGCGGCCGCCTCGGGTATGGCGGCGGAAGATCGGCTCGAGCAGCTTCTGTCGAACAACTTGGCCAACCAGGAAACCCCGGGCTTCAAGGCGTCCATCGGCGAGCTCATCGAGGACCCGGTGTTCGCCATGGAGCGCTATTCGTATGGGGACGGATCGGACGGGATCGGCATCGGCGAGATGGGCGGCGGCGTCGACTTTCAGGAGGGCGTTCCCTCGTTCTCCGAAGGTGGGCTGGAGACGACGGGGCGTCCGCTCGATCTCGCCATCGTGGACGTCCTCTCGTCGGGCGAGGTGGCCTACGCGCTCACACCGCAGGGTGCCAAACCCGTGGCGGGTCTGGTGACAGTGGGCGCGGGCGGGAGGCTGACCGCAGGCGGGATGCCGCTCGCCGTCTACGGGCTGGATGGGCAGCCGGTCCAGGGCCTTTTTGCCGTCCGCAATCCGTCGTACCAAGGTTCGGAACTGCTCAGCGAAGGTGGGGCGCCCGCCTATGACGCGGCGGGACGCCCGTCGTACGTGTTCGAGAACGCAGCGGGCCAGGTCGTGTACACGCCCGGCAGCGAGACGGATGATCCGTACGCCATCCGCGTGGGGAACGCGGATGACATGGGCTACCACGCGTTTTTGCCCGTGAACTACGCGGATGCCAATGGGCGGTCAGGCCTGGCCGTGACCCGGGATGGGGCGCTGCAGTTGAACGCGGAGAACGTCGTGGTCGATGCGGCGGGGCACGCTATCGCGCCGCTGGATGCCGCGGGCCGGGTGATGGTCGGCGGGCGCATTGTGGTCAACCCGCTCTATCATGGCACGCAAATCTTTTCGCAGAGTGGGACGCCGGTGTATGATGCCAATGGACAACCGTCCTTTCGCGTCTACGATGCCCAGGGGCAGCCTGTGGCAGGCGGCCGGATCGGCCTCGTCGATGCGGATGTGACGCAACTCCAGCCGCTCGGCGAAGGCGAATACATGGTCGGCGGTTCGTATCAGGCAGCGGCGGTCGAGCCGCTTCTCCGCGCGAGTACCGGGCGGATGGTGTTCGGCGCGCTCGAGAGTTCAAATGTGAATGTGGCGGCCACGATGGCTCAGATGATGCAGGCGTTGAACGCGTACGAGGCGAATCAGCGCGTGGCGCAGTCGGTCGATTCGATGTTGAATGTCGCGGCGACGGATATCGGCAGAGTTCAGGGCGGCTGAGCGCGGGAGGCGGGCACATGGGGCAGATGATGTGGAATGGGCTGTCCGGCATCCAAGCGGCCAACGCTTGGATGGACCAAATCGCGGATAACTTGGCGAATCTACAGACCCCCGGGTACGCGGCCGAGCAAGGGACGTTCGCAGATCTGCTCACGATGCAGGTGTACGGCAACGCGACCGATCCGTCTTCGGCCGCCCGCGTGACGCCTCCCGGATGGCGCGGGGGCACGGGCGTCGTGCGCACGGGCGAAGAGCGGGACTTCAGCCAGGCCGCCGTGGTGCGCACGGGCATCCCGACGCACCTTGCCATCGAGGGCCCCGGATTCTTCGTCGTGCAGACGCCTTCGGGCCGCATGTACACCCGGGCCGGCAACTTCATTTGGAGCCGGCGTTCCGATGGCTCGTTCGTGCTCGCGACACAAACGGGCGATCCCGTCCTGTCCGCCGCGGGCCAGCCCATCGTCAAGCCGGCGGACGCGCCGTCCATGACCGTCGCACCGGACGGCACCGTCCAATTTGGACGCGGGCGGACGGCAAAGCTCGCGCTGGTGGAAATCGGGGAGCCGTCGAGTCATCTCATCCCCGAAGGCAACGGCCTGTACCGACTGGCCTCGGGCGGGGTCGCGGTTCCGGCGCGAAATTCGTCCGTGATCCAAGGGGCGGTGAACGCGTCCAACGTGGACGAGACGGCCGCCATGGCGCAGCTCGTCGCCGCTCAGGATTTCTACGAGGAAAATGCGCAGGCCATCTCCATGGCCAACCAACTGCTTGGGCTGGCAGACACCATCCGGACGTCGGGAGGTTGAGGAGGCGATCGCGTGAACCTGCCCAATCTGTTGACGCTCTTGCGTCTGCTTTTGATTCCGTGCTACCTTTGGGCATTTTATGGCGTGGAAAGTCCGCACAAGATCCTGGCCTTATCCGTGTTGTTGTTCGCAGGTCTCACCGACGTCCTGGATGGCTACCTCGCTCGCACGTACAAGCTGGAAACCTACACAGGTCAGCTGCTCGATCCTTTGGCGGACAAGCTGATGATGGTGTCGGTCTTGTTCACCCTGCTGGCGTCGGGGCGCCTTCCCTGGTTGGTTGCCGCCCTCCTCGTCTTCCGCGACGTCGCGATGATCGCGGGCGCGGCGTTCTTTTACTTCCGGGGCAAGCGCGCGGTGCCGAAGGCGAACTGGTGGGGCAAGATCACGACCTGCTTTTACTACGTTGGCATCTCGTTCTGCATCCTCGCGTGGCCCACACCCGCGGCCGGCGAGATGGTGCTCTGGTTCACGGTGGGCCTGTCGTACGTCACCACCGTGATCTACGTCCGAAGCATGAAAATCATTCCCGTGCGGCGCCGCGTGTACTGAGGCGCTCGAACCGATGGAGGTCCTTGAATGGAATGGAAACTGCCCCTCGGCATCGATGAAATTCAACAAATTTTGCCGCATCGCTACCCGTTTCTCCTGGTCGATCGCGTCACGGAGATCGACGGCGGCCGCGCGGTGGGCTACAAGCTCGTGACCGCAAATGAACCGCACTTCCAGGGCCATTTCCCCTCCTATCCCATCATGCCGGGCGTCCTCGTCATCGAGGCGATGGCGCAGCTCGGCGGCGTCGCGATTTTGTCCGATCCGGCCTACCGCGGCAAGCGCCCGCTGCTCGCCGGTGTCGACGGCGCGCGCTTCCGCGGCGAGGTGAGACCCGGAGACCGGCTGGACATGGAGGTCGTGATCGACCGCATGAAGGGCCGGATGGGCCGCGGAACGGGCAGGGCGCATGTGGACGGCAAGCTGGTGGCGGAAGCGACCATCCTGTTTGCCATTGCGGATGGCGAGGCCTGATGTGGCCTCGCCTTTTCAAATGCTCACAGGTCGCTTGGTGACAGACCCGCTTCCAGGGCCCGCTGGCGCATCTTGTGAAGGGCGCGCATGCGCCACGTGCGGATGGTCGCGGGGCTGACGCCGAGGCGCTCCGCCATCTCGCCCGTCTCCAAACCTGCAAGTTCCAACGCGAGCCAAGCGCCTTCGCGGGGCGACAGCTTGGCTTCGCGCGCCAGTCGCAGCAGGGTCAGGCGCTGGTCCACGCTGTGGAATGGCTCGAGGCCCTGCGAGCAGCAGGAATCTCGGCGCCCGGGCTCCTCGTCCCAATCTTCGTTGCTCCCCTCTTCGGATTCCCTCTGAAACGCGGTGCGATCCTGCGCCAACCATATCCTTCGCATGGCTGTGCGGGTGTCGCCATACACTCGACTTGCGGCGTATGCCGGAAACGGCGCGGCGGCCGGATCGTGCGTGGCGATGGCGTGCAGAAACGCGGCACACGCCTCCTGATACGCCTCGTCGTACCCGGCGGCGCGCGCGTAACGTGTCGCCGCTCGCCGCAAGAGCGGTCGAAACATCTCGAACAGGGCGTGTAAGCAAACGTCGTCCCCTGCGCGAGCGCGAATGACCAAATCGTGCAACACCGACAGCGGAAGCATGAACCTTTCCCTCGCTTGGGCGGGCCGGCCCGCGAAAATTCGCATGCGAGGCAAGCATAGGCCCTCGGAGGTGGGCAATCCCGTCGCGAATGGCGCATAAGACACCGCTTGGGGACTGAGCGGGCCGTGCACTGGAAGGTCTGTCTACGTCGACGCTGCCGTCAAAAGCGAGCATGTCCCCTTCGAAAGGTTGCAGGCTGTTGTGGCGAGAGGCGCGGGCGCAGAATGCGTTGGATTTTTGTGCACACTAGAGCCAAACCCCTCTTGCATTTCCCGCGGGCAGGTGTATAATAAGGTCAAGAAAAGTCAAAGTCAAAAAATCAAAATCAAACGGAACCTCAGAGGACGGTGCTGCGTTAGGGGTTGTCATCATGGCAAGCAACATCTCGGACATCATCGAGGCGTATCTGAAACGACTCATGGAGGAAAGCGGGCTCGACGTGATCGAGATTCAGCGCAATGAGCTCGCGGAGCAGTTTCACTGCGTCCCGTCTCAGATCAACTACGTCATCAGCACGCGCTTCACGACGGATCACGGGTACATCGTCGAGTCGAAGCGCGGCGGCGGCGGTTACATCCGCATCCGGCGCGTCAAACTCGACAAGGATCACCTGCTGTGGGACGTGCTGAGATCGCTCGGGGACGAGGTGAGCCAGTCCGCCAGCGAGGCGCTGATCGAACGCCTGCACCGGGACGGGTGGCTGACGGATCGCGAAGCCGCGTTGATTTCCGCCATGTTGCGGCGGGAAGTGCTTGCGCTGGGCCTTCCATACCGAGACCGGCTGCGGGCGAAGTTGCTGGCGAGTGCGCTGCAGGCGTTGGCGGCGCACCGAAAACCTTGAAAGCGAGGTGGGACCGATGCTTTGCGAGCGGTGCCATGAGCGACCGGCGACGGTCCACGTGACGAAAATCATCAACGGTGTGCAAACGGCCTATCACCTGTGCGAGGTATGCGCCAAAGAACAGGGCGACGTGTTCCCCAACCCGTTTTTGATGGGAAGCCCGTTCGACTTCAACAAGCTCTTGAGCGGGCTCTTAAACATGGAGTCGTCCTCGGGATTCGCGCCTGTCACGACACAGGCTCAGCAGCGATGCGGAACGTGCGGGATGACGTACAACCAGTTCACGCAGATCGGCAGGTTTGGCTGCCCGGACTGCTACGACGCGTTTTCGACGCGGCTTGAGCCTCTGTTGCGGCGCATCCAGAATGGGCTTCGCCACACGGGAAAAGTCCCGGGCTCGGCGGGCGAGCGCCAGCAGCTGGCGCGCAAACTGGAGCAGCTACGCCGGGAACTACAGCAGGCCGTGGCGCAGGAGCAGTTCGAGCGCGCGGCGCAACTGCGCGACGAAATCCGCAAACTGGAACAGGGCGCGCAGTGAGGAGGTGTGCAGATGTCCCTCGCAGACTTTGTCAAACGAACCATCAGCAAATGGATGAAAGAAACAGGGCCCGAAGACGACATCGTGCTCACGAGTCGCATCCGGCTCGCCCGAAACCTGAAAGGATTTCCGTTTCCGACGCTGGCGACCGACGCGCACGCCAACGAGGTCATGGAGCTCGTGCGGCAGGCCGCGGAGAACGACGCCATGAAACGGCTTGGCAAGTTCGAGTTCATCCGTTGCCGGGATCTCTCGCCGCTCGATCGCCAGATGTTCGTCGAAAAGCATCTCATCAGTCCCGATCTCGCGCAGCAAGAGAAGCATGGCGCCATCGTCCTCCGCGACGACGAGGTCGTCAGCATTATGGTCAATGAGGAAGACCACCTGCGCATCCAGTGCATCCTTCCAGGGCTTCGCCTCCAGGAGGCGTGGAACCTGGCGAGCCAGGTGGACGACGCCCTCGAGCAGACCTTGACCTACGCGTATCACGATCAATACGGTTACCTGACGGCCTGTCCGACCAACGTCGGAACCGGCATTCGGGCATCGGTCATGATGCACCTGCCGGGCCTCGCGCTCACCGGCGGAATTCAGAGGCTGCTCACAGCCGTGTCCCAGGTCGGGCTGGCGGTTCGGGGCATCTACGGCGAAGGGTCGGAGTCGTTCGGGAATCTCTATCAGGTGTCGAACCAGATCACGCTGGGCGAGAGCGAGGAAGAGATCATCGCGAATCTGATGAGCGTCGTCCAGCAGATCATCGAGCAGGAGCGGAACGCGCGCAAACTCCTGATGGAGCGCAACCGGATCCAGCTCGAGGACCGCGTCAGCCGCTCGTTTGGCATTCTGGCGTATGCGCGCAAGATGGATTCGAAAGAAACGCTGGAGCGGCTGTCGGATGTGCGACTCGGGATCGATCTCGGCATTATCCAAGGCGTGTCGGCCGGCATCCTGAAGGAACTGATGGTGCTCACGCAGCCGGCCTGTCTGCAAAAATACTACAATCGCGAGCTGAGCCCGAACGAGCGTGACGTGCGGCGCGCGCAGTTGATTCGGGATCGGCTGAGAATGAATGATACGGAGGTGCATGGATGATGTATGCACGGTTTACGGAGAGAGCGCAAAAGGTGTTGGCGTTGGCGCAAGAAGAGGCTTCTAACCTGAATCATCCGGGCGTGGGCACCGAGCACATTTTGCTCGGCCTAATCCGCGAAGGCGAGGGGATTGCCGCGAAAGCTCTGCAGATGCTCGGCGTGCAGGCGGACAAGGTGCAACAGGAGATCGAGCGGATGGTGGGCCGCGGGCAGACCCCGGTCACGGCGATGACCTACACGCCGAGGGCGAAGAAGGTCATTGAGCTGTCCATCGACGAAGCTCGGAAGCTCGGTCACTCGTACGTGGGGACGGAACACCTGCTGCTCGGCCTCATCCGTGAGGGCGAAGGCGTTGCGGCGCGCGTGCTCGCCAACATGAACGTGAATCTGAACAAGGCGCGCCAGCAGGTGCTTCAGCTCTTGGGCGGCGACGCCATGGACATCGCGGGCGACAAGGACGCCTCCGTCGGCACGCCGACGCTCGACAGCCTGGCGCGCGATCTGACGCAGATGGCGCGCGACGGCAAGCTTGATCCCGTCATCGGGCGCGAGAAGGAAATTGAACGCGTGATTCAGGTGTTGTCGCGGCGCACGAAGAACAACCCGGTGCTCATCGGCGAACCCGGCGTCGGGAAGACCGCCATCGCCGAAGGGCTGGCGCAGCGCATTGTGACGGGGGATGTGCCGGAGACGCTGCGCAACAAGCGGGTGATGGTGCTCGACATGGGCACGGTGGTCGCCGGTACGAAGTACCGCGGTGAATTCGAGGATCGGCTGAAGAAGATCATGGATGAAATCCGCCAGGCCGGAAACGTCATCCTGTTCATCGACGAGCTGCACACGCTCATCGGGGCCGGCGGCGCCGAGGGCGCCATCGACGCGTCGAACATCCTGAAGCCGGCGCTCGCGCGGGGCGAGCTCCAGTGCATCGGCGCGACCACGCTCGACGAATACCGCAAGCACATCGAGAAGGACCCGGCGCTCGAGCGGCGCTTCCAACCCATCATGGTCGACGAGCCATCGCCGGAGGAGGCGCTGGAGATTCTCAAGGGCCTGCGGGATCGGTACGAAGCGCATCACCGCGTGAAGATCACGGACGAGGCGCTCGAGGCGGCGGTGAAGCTGTCGGATCGGTACATCTCGGATCGGTTCTTGCCGGATAAGGCCATCGACCTGATCGACGAGGCCGCTTCGCGCGTGAGGCTGCGCACGCACACCGCTCCGCCGAACCTCAAGGAGCTCGAGCAGAAGTTGGAGAAGGTGCGCAGTGAGAAGGACGCCGCCGTGCAGAGCCAGGAGTTCGAGTTGGCGGCCAGCCTGCGCGACGAGGAGCAGAAGATCAAGGAGGAGCTCGAGCGGCTGAAGGAGACGTGGCAGAAGACGCAACAACTGGACGACGTGCGCGTGACGGCGGAGGACATCGCCCACATCGTGTCGTCGTGGACGGGAATCCCGGTGCAGCAGCTTCAGCAGGACGAGTCGGAGCGGCTGCTCAACCTGGAGAAGATCCTGCACGAGCGGGTCATTGGGCAGGACGAGGCGGTCGAGGCCGTCGCCAAGGCCATTCGCCGCGCGCGCGCTGGCCTAAAAGATCCGAAGCGGCCGATTGGCTCGTTCATCTTCCTCGGGCCGACGGGCGTCGGGAAGACGGAGTTGGCGCGTGCGCTTGCTGAAGCGCTGTTTGGCGATGAGGACGCGCTCATCCGAATTGACATGTCGGAGTACATGGAGCGCCACTCCACGTCGCGGCTCGTCGGATCGCCGCCGGGATACGTGGGGTACGAGGAAGGCGGTCAGTTGACCGAGAAGGTGCGCCGGAAGCCGTATTCCGTGGTGCTTTTGGACGAGATCGAAAAAGCGCACCCGGAAGTGTTCAACATCCTGCTGCAGGTGCTGGACGACGGCCGGCTCACGGACGGCAAGGGCCGCACGGTCGACTTCCGCAACACGGTGATCATCATGACGTCGAACGTCGGCGCCGAGGAGCTGCGCAAGGGCGGTGCGCTCGGCTTCAAGCGGGAAGAGGATAAGTACCTGGGCATGAAGGACAAGGTGATGGACGAACTCAAGCGCACCTTCCGGCCCGAGTTCCTCAACCGCATCGACGAGATCATCGTGTTCCACCCGCTGGATGAGACGCACATCGAGCGGATCGTGGACAAGATGGTGGACAATTTGAAGCGCCGCCTGAAGGAGCAGGAGATCGAGTTCGAGCTCACGGACGAGGCGAAGAAGTTCCTCGCGAAGGTCGGATTCGATCCGCAGTACGGCGCGCGGCCGCTGCAGCGAGCCATTGTCCGCAACGTCGAGGATCTCCTGTCGTCCGCGCTCATTGCGGGCGAGATCAAGAAGGGCGATCGCGTCCTGCTCGGCGTGGACGGCGACAAGTTGCGGATCGAAAAGGTGAACGAACAGCCGGTCGGCGCGGGGGCGTGACCGCAGAAACAACCGTAAAAGCAGTCAAGGGGGCAGCTGAGCGTGCGCGCGCACGTCGGAGCTGCCCCTTTGTGTTGCGCGCTGTGGACACCTTCGCACCCCTGCTCGCAGAAATTTCGCGTCCAGCATGGACGTACGCGGAGAGTTCTGTATCATGTTGATGAGGAGTTGGAAGGCGGCGAGGCGGATTGCCGAAGGTCAAGACGCGATACGTGTGCCAGATGTGTGGCCATGTCGAAGTGAAATGGATGGGGCGATGCCCCGCTTGCGGCGAGTGGAACACGCTGGTGGAGGAAGAGGTTTCGCCGAGCGGCCGATTCGCGCCCTCGAAGGCGCGAGTGGTGCCGAAGCCCATCGTGTCCATCCCGGCTCAGGCGGAGAACCGGTTGAGCACGGGCCTGTCCGAGTGCGACTTCGTGCTCGGGGGTGGCGTGGTGCCCGGGTCGCTCGTGCTTATCGGCGGAGATCCCGGAATCGGAAAGTCGACGCTGTTGCTGCAGGTGTCGCACGCCATCGCGAAGAACGGCCACCGCGTGCTTTACATTTCGGGCGAGGAGAGCGCGACTCAGATTCGCCTGCGGGCCGAACGCCTCGGCACCGTGCACGGCGAATTATACGTGCTGGCCGAGACTGATCTCGACGCAGCCCTGGAAGCGGCCGTGGAGCTGAAGCCTCAATTCCTGATTGTCGACTCCATCCAAACCGTGTTTCGGCCGGGCCTCGCCTCCGCGCCCGGGAGCGTTGCGCAGGTTCGGGAGTGCACCGGTCTGCTCCTGCGCGTGGCCAAGGCCGAGAGCATAGCCACCTTCATCGTCGGGCATGTGACGAAGGACGGGGCCATCGCGGGGCCGCGCATGCTCGAGCACATGGTCGACGCCGTCTTATACTTCGAGGGCGATCGCCATCATATGTATAGAGTGCTGCGCGCCGTCAAAAATCGGTTTGGCTCAACCAACGAGCTGGCGGTTTTCGAAATGAGGGACGACGGGTTGCGCGAGATCTCCAATCCGTCCGAGCTGTTTCTGTCGGAGCGCCGCGACATTGCCCCTGGCTCGGCCGTGGTGTGCGCCATGGAAGGGCGGCGCCCGCTTCTTCTCGAGGTGCAGGCGCTCGTCGCCTCCACGTCGTTCGGCACGCCGCGGCGCATGACGACGGGGGCCGACCTGCAGCGCATGAACATGCTGTTGGCAGTTTTGGAGCGGAGGCTCGGCATGCAGCTCGGGTCGTGTGACGCATACGTGAACATCGCGGGCGGGGTCCGCGTGGAAGAACCAGCCGCCGATCTCGGCATCGCCTTGGCGCTCGTGGCGAGTCACCGCGATCGCCCCTTGCGGCAAGGGGTCTACATCGGAGAAGTGGGTCTCACGGCCGAGGTGCGCGCCGTGACGCGGCTTGCCGAGCGCATTCGCGAGGCGCGTAAACTTGGTTTTCATCGCTGCATCGTTCCGGCTGGGCAATCCGTGCCCGAGGCCGTGCCTGGTATGGAGATTGTCCAAGTTCGCTCCGTGCAGGACGCGATCGATCAAGCCTTTTGAGGTGACATTGTGAAGGACGACGCCAAGCGGGAAGCTGCCATCAATAAAATCTTGCGCATGGTTGCGCCAGGGACCGTTCTCCGAGAGGGAATCGAGAACATTCTGCGCGCCAAGACGGGCGGGCTCATCGTCGTCGGCGCGACGGAAACCGTGCTCTCCATGATGGACGGCGGTTTCGCCATCCAGTGCGATCTGACCCCGTCCCATCTGTACGAGCTCGCGAAGATGGACGGCGCCATCATCATCAGTGAGGACGCGAAGAAGGTCCACTACGCCAACACGACGCTGAACCCGGACCACACCATACCCACATCGGAAACCGGGACGCGGCATCGCACCGCGGAGCGCGTGGCTCGCCAGAGCGGCCAGTTGGTCATCTGCATTTCGCAGCGCCGAAACGTGATCACGCTATACCAAGGCAATTTGAAATACGTGCTGCGCGACATCAGCGTAATTTTGGCCAAAGCCAATCAGGCGCTGCAGACGCTTGAAAAATACAAGACGGTCCTGGAGCAGGAACTCACGGATCTCAGCGCGCTGGAATTTGAGGAGGCCGTGACGCTGGAGGACGTCACGCGCGTTCTTCAGCGGTTCGAGACGGTGCTGCGCGTGACCAACGAGATCCGCCGCTACATCATCGAGCTCGGCAACGAGGGGCGATTGGTCAGCATGCAGCTGGAGGAACTCGTCTCGGACGTCGACGAGCAGGCGTACCTGCTCATCAAGGACTTCGCCCATCCCGAGTGTCCTCACACGCCGCATCAGATCATGTCGCAGATCCACAACCTCTCTTCCGAGGAACTGCTCGACGGGGCGCTGCTGGCGCGCATTCTTGGGTATCCGCCGAGCGTCAACCAGCTTGAGGAGAGCGTTCCGTCGCGCGGTTACCGGATTTTGAACAAGATCAGCCGGTTGCCCCAGCCCGTGATCGAAAACCTCGTCGAGCACTTCGGCGTTCTGTCCAACATTCTCAAGGCGTCGATGGCGGACCTGGATAAAGTGGAGGGCGTCGGCCCGGTCCGCGCCCGCATGATTCAAAACGGACTCGGACGCATTCAGGAGCAAGTGCTGATTGATCGTCAGATTTGACCCGCCCGGGAGGCGTGAGGCTTGTATATTCGATGGATTCCCAACGCGCTGACGGCCCTCAATCTCGTCGCTGGGCTCAGTTCCATGCTGATCCTGCAGGCAGGGCGGGTCGGTCTCAGTGCGCTTTTCGTCGTCTTTGGCATGATCATCGACGGCTTGGACGGGCGCGTTGCGCGGTGGCTTCGAGCGGAAAGCGAATTCGGGCGCATCCTCGATTCCCTGTCGGACATCGTGACGTTTGGTGTCGCGCCGGCCATGATCATGTACCGCGTGGAACTGCGGCACCTCGGGATCTTGGGCGATCTCGTTGCCATCCTGTTTCCTCTTTGCGGCGCCCTGCGCCTGGCGCGTTTTCACACCCAGCGCGGTCCTGCCGACACCTTCATCGGCCTGCCGATCACGGCCGCGGGCGGCGTCGAAGCCACGCTCGCCCTGACCCAATCCGCGTTCGAGCCGGCGTCGATCATCCTGTCCGCAGCCACCGTGCTCCTGTCGCTCTTGATGGTGAGCTCGATTCCCTATCCCAACTTCAAGCGCCTGTCCTATCCCAAGTCCATTTTAGTCTTGGTGCCGTTGTTTGCGCTTCTTATCGCCTGTATCCTGCGGTTCCAAATTGTCGGCACCGACGTCCTGATCTTCGCCGTCCTGGGGCTGTACGCCGCGTACGGCATGGTCCACGCCATTCGCTCGTCCATCGTCGCGCGCAAACACGGAGACGGCGACATGGCCCACGGCACGAAGAAGTAATCCTTGTGCGCTCACGCAGACCATGGAATCGCTTTACGCGCAACCTGAAACATGTTACACTGAACATGGTGCTCCAATTTTTTCAAAACCGTTGAACGATCTCGTCCGTCGGCAAAATTCCAGGTGTTTTGGAAGTGCATCGGTTAGGATGGGATAGAGGACGTGCATACTAGGCACAGGAGGTGACGTCGGATGATGAAGAAGGTCGTGCACCTGTTTTTCGTGGTTGTCGGTGTCTTGTTAGGTTATCAGCTTTGTCCGGACTTATTCCTGGATGTTTTTCATCTGCATCGCTCGTTTGTGACCACCAACTGGTTCGGTGCCGCCGTGGGCGGCGCGCTGTTTTTGGTGGCGACCGTTTCTCTCGCAGGCTACGTTTCCGCGCTTTTGCGATGGCTGGAGGAGCGGCTGAAGAGCGCGCCCCTCGCCGACATCCTGGGCGGCACCATCGGCATGGTCATTGGGCTCGTCGTCGCATACCTGTTCTCGCCCGAAATTCGCGCGATTCCCTTGGTCGGCGTCGCCGTGGAGTTTTTCCTCGCGGTGTTTTTCGCTTACCTTGGCCTGCGCATCGGGTTCACGAAGCGCGAGGAGTTGTGGAACCTGTTGGCGGGGCGCCTCTCGCGCGATCGCGACCGTTCCGACGGCAAAGACAAGAAGTCGGGGCTCAGGCCCGGGGACGCGAAGCTCTTGGACACGTCGGTCATCATCGATGGCCGGATCGCGGACCTCGTCGAGACGGGTTTTCTCGACGGCACGCTCGTCATTCCTTCGTTCGTCCTGGCTGAGCTCCAGCACATCGCGGACTCCTCCGACGCGCTGAAGCGAAACCGCGGACGCCGCGGGCTCGACATCCTGAATCGCATCCAGAAGGAGTCGAAGGTCCAAGTTCAAATCGTCGAGACCGATTTCGACGACATCCAGGAAGTCGACGCGAAACTCGTCCGGCTCGCAAAACAGATGCGGGGCAAGGTCGTGACCAACGACTTCAACTTGAACAAGATCTGCGAGCTGCAGGGTGTGCAGGTCCTGAACATCAACGATCTCGCCAACGCCCTCAAGCCGGTGGTCCTGCCGGGTGAGGAGCTGCAGGTCCACGTGATCAAGGACGGCAAGGAGCACAATCAGGGCGTGGCCTACCTCGATGACGGCACGATGATCGTCATCGAGGGCGGGCGCGAATATATCGGCGGCAAGATCACCGTGCTCGTGACGAGCGTCTTGCAGACGTCTGCGGGGCGAATGATCTTCGCCAAGCCGAAATTGTTGGAAAAGGCGCTGTGAGCTGGCGGAACGGCGCGTGCGTGTGAGGTTCAACTGGCGACGCTGCGGAGGGCGAGGGCGCGGAGCGCGTCCTCGGCCTTTCCATGCTGTCGGGCGTTGGGGAAAGGGGAACGCGGATGTGGGTGGCTATCGTGGTGGCGGCCGGTGAAGGCCGTCGCATGGGTTTCAAAAAGCAGTTTCTCGATCTCGCCGGGCGCCCGATGTGGCTTCGCTCGGTTGAAGCCATGATCGGCGGCGGCGCGAACGAGATTGTCGTGGTGGCGTCTCCAGCAGACGTCGATCGCATGAGGGAGGAGGCCGATGGCGCCGGGCGCGACATTCACTTCGCAGAAGGCGGCGAGACGCGCCACGCGTCCGTTGTGTCGGGCGTAAAGCGCGCGTTGGAATTGGTCTCGCGCCAGAAGGTGGATCCGGCTCGGTCCGCCTTCGCCATTCATGACGCCGCCCGTCCCTTCGTGGCCGAGGAGGATGTGCGGCGCGTGTTTGAGGCCGCCGTGCGGGCCGGGGGGGCGGTGCTCGGATCTCCTTGTCGAGACACCGTCAAACGCGTGGAGGGCGGCTTGGTGCAAGAGACTGTTCCCCGGGACAAGCTGTTTCTTGCGGAGACGCCTCAGGCGATTCGGGCCGATCTCGTTCCACGCGTGTACCTGGAGCGCCACTATTCGGCAGAGAATTCCCCCACGGACGACAGTGGGGCGATGGAGGCGGTGGGCGTGCCGGTCGTCGCCGTGGCGTCGACGGCGTTTAATGGCAAGATCACGACGCCCGCCGATCTCGACTACGCGCGCTGGCTGGCGCGCGAACGGTGGGGGAGGGCGGAACATGCGGATCGGACTCGGGTATGATGTGCACCGGATTGCGGAGGGCAGGCCGCTTGTGCTGGGCGGCGTGCGCATCGATGCTCCGTTTGGGCTTCTCGGCCACTCGGACGCCGACGTCATCGCGCACGCCATCATCGACGCGCTGCTCGGCAGCCTTGGCCTCGGCGACATCGGTCAACACTTTCCGCCGGATGACGACCGGTTCGAGGGCGCCGACAGCTTGTCGCTCATGCGCGAGGTAGTCGCCATGATCGAGCGCGAGGGGTATCGCGTGGGCAATGTGGACGTGATGGTCATCGCGGAGCGGCCCAAGTTGCTCCCGCACGTGCCGGCGATGAGGAGGCGCCTCGCGGAGGTGCTTCAGGTTCACGAGCGCGACGTGTCCATCAAGGCCACGACGAATGAGAAGATGGGCTTCATCGGGCGCGGAGAGGGCATTGCCGCGCAGGCGGTGGCCCTGGTGGTCCGTCTCGACAAGAGGGGGCAGACGCCGTGAGCGTGCGCGTGCGGTTCGCCCCAAGTCCGACGGGCCATCTCCACATCGGCGGTGTGCGCACGGCGCTCTTCAACTTCCTCTACGCGCGGCACACCGGGGGGCAGTTCATCCTGCGGCTCGAGGACACGGACGTGGACCGAAACGTCGCCGGGGCGGAGCAGGCGTTTGTGGAGGCATTCCGCTGGCTCGGCCTGGCGTGGGACGAGGGTTTCGACATCGGCGGGCCGTACGGGCCGTATCGGTGCAGCGAGCGGATCGCCATCTATCGGGGCCATGCGGAGAAGCTGCTGGAATCCGGGATGGCGTACGCGTGCTTCTGCCTTCAGGGCGAGGCGAAGGAAGTTCGCCCGGAAGAGGATGCCGACGATGGCCCGAGTGCGGGCGCGAGCGGCTGCACCGGGTCGTGTTCGTCGCTCGATCCGGCGGAGGCTTTGAAGCGTATCCAGGCGGGCGAGCCGCACGCCATCCGGTTCCGCGCGCCGTCCGGTCCGCCCATCGTGGTGCGGGATATCGTCCGGGGCGAGATCGCCTTTGAGCGCGAGGATCTGAGGGACTTCGTCATCATCAAGCGGGATGGCATGCCGACGTACAACTTTCAGGTGGCCGTCGACGATCATCTCATGGCCATCACGCACGTGATTCGAGGCGAGGAGCATTTGTCCAACACGCCGCGCCAGCTCCTCATCTACGAGGCGTTTGGCTGGCAGCCTCCGCAATTCGCGCATCTGCCGATTGTGCTCGATGAGTCGCGGAAGAAATTGTCGAAGCGCGATCCGAACGTCCTGCCGGTGTCGGCATACCGCGAGCAGGGCTACGTCCCGCAGGCCATCGTGAACTTCTTGGCGCTCCTCGGATGGTCTCCTGGGGATGAAGAGGAAATCTTTGATCTGGACGAGCTTTGCGCGCGGTTCGATCTCGACCGCGTCGGGCGCGCCGGTGCCGTGTTCGACGTCGCCAAGTTCCGCTGGATGGCGAACCAGTACTTCAAGTCGCTTGACCCGAAGGAGGCGGTTCGGCTCATCCGCGAACAGGCTGTGCGCCTGAACTATTCGTTTCCGCCGTACGTGGACGACGAGTGGCTCGAGCGGGCCGTGGCCCTTGTCCAGGACGGCCTCGCCTGTGCGCGGGAATTCTTCACCGCCGCGAGGGTGTGGCTTGAGCCCGAAGTGGCGTACGATGAAGAAGCGCGTGCGCTGCTCGCGACCGAGGGCGCCGCTCGCGTGGTTCGTGCGTATCTGTCGGCGTGCGAACAGGATCCGTCCTGGGATGAGGCGGCCAATCGGGCCCGTTTTCAGGCGGTGGGACGGGCGCTTGGCGTGAAGGGACGAGATCTGTTCATGCCCGTTCGGGCCGCTGTGACCGGTCATACGCACGGCCCCGATCTGCAGAAGTCGATGGCGCTTCTTCCGAAAGAGATGGCGGTGGAACGCATGCGCCGCGCCCTCGCGTTTGCACAAGCGCCGGAGCATCAGGGGAGGTGAGGATCGCGTGGGGATCCTGCTGTACAACAGTCTGACGGGCAAGAAGGAGCCGCTTCAGACGCTCGAACCCGGCAAGGTGCGGTTTTACGCGTGCGGCCCGACGGTCTATCACTTCTTCCACCTCGGGAACGCGCGCATGTTCGTGGTCTTCGACACCATCCGCCGCTACCTGGAGTACCGAGGGTACGAAGTGCGCTTTGTGCAGAACTTCACCGATATCGACGATCGCATCATTCAACGCGCGCAGGAGCTCGGCATCAGCCCGCGCGAGCTCGCCGAGGAAAACATTCGCTATTACTTCGAGGACGCGGGCAAGCTGTTCATCCGGCCCGCGACCGTGCACCCGCGGGTCACCGAGTGCGTCGACGAGATCATTCGCTTCATCCAGGATTTGATCGATCGCGGCCACGCCTACGAGCGAAACGGCAGCGTCTACTTTGACACGTCCTCCTTCCCGGAGTACGGCAAGCTGTCCCACCAGTCGCCGGAGGACATGCGCGCGGGCTACCGGATTGAGGTGCAGGACGAAAAGGACGATCCGACGGATTTCGCGCTCTGGAAGGCGGCGAAGCCTGGCGAGGAGTGGTGGCCGAGCCCGTGGGGGCCGGGGCGCCCGGGCTGGCACATCGAGTGCTCCGTGATGAACTACCTGTATCTCGGCGAGCAGATCGACATCCACGCGGGCGGGCGAGATCTCATCTTCCCGCACCACGAGAACGAGATCGCCCAGAGCGAGGCACACTCGGGGAAGACGTTCGCTCGATATTGGCTGCATAACGGCACGCTCAACATCAACGGCGAGAAGATGTCCAAGTCCACGGGCAACTTCATCATGGCCCGCGACCTCCTGGAGCGCCGGGACCCGCGCGCTGTGCGCTTTTTCCTTCTCTCCGCGCACTATCGGAACCCGCTGAATTACACCGAGGAGGCGCTGGATCAGGCGGAGCAGGCGCTGTCGCGGATCGACCGTTTGATCCGGGACTTGGACCACCGCGCGGAGGCCCTGAAGGCGATGCGCGGGGCGCTCGACCGCGCGGACGAAGTCCCGTCCACGCGGGGGCGTTCGGACGTGGAACAGATCCGAAGCGCCTTCATCCAAGCGATGGATGACGACTTCAACACGGCGGACGGGATGGCAGCCATCTTCGACGGCGTGCGCGTAGTCAACACACGCCTCGAAGAAGGCGGCGTGACCCTCGGCGATCTCCGCCTGTACCGGGATCTGTTCGTCGAACTGCTCGGCGTGCTCGGCATTCCGAAGAAGGAAGAGGAGCGTCTGGAGGACGAGATCGAGCGGCTCATCGCGGAGCGCGCAGAAGCCCGGAAGCGGCGCGACTTCGCGCGGGCGGACGAGATTCGCGACCAGCTTCGGCACCGCGGCATCGTGCTTGAGGACACGCCGTACGGCACGCGCTGGAGCTACGAATCATGAAGGTGAACTGGCGGGTGGACGAGGTCTCGCCGCTCGCGCTCGCGTTTCTGGGCGATGCGGTGTGGGAGATCTATGCGCGCAACCACTGCCTGAATCTCGGCATTCTTCGCCCGCGCGATCTGCAGCGGCAGGCCACGCGTTACGTCTCCGCCGTGGCGCAGGCCGAGGCCCTTCGGCTGCTGGAGCCCATGCTGACCGACGCCGAGCGCGACGTGATTCGGCGTGGGCGGAATCAGAAGTCGTCCCACACGCGCCGGAATGTCGATGTGGTGGTCTACCGGCTCGCGACCGGCTTCGAGGCGCTGGTGGGCTACCTGTACGCCACGGGCGAGCGGGAGCGGCTTGACGAGATCGCCGCCCATGCGCTCGCGGCGCTGGATGCGCAAAATGACCAAGCGAGGGAGCCATGAACATGTCCATGAGAGACGGCGCGCGGCGCCGATCGGCACAAGGAGAAGAGGCGGCCGATCTCGTCAAGGGCCGGCACGCCGTGCTGGCGGCGCTTGAGAGTGAACGGCCCGTGAACAAGGTGTGGGTGGCGGAAGGCGCTTCCGGCATGGACGCCATCGTGGCGAAGGCGCGATCTCGCGGCGTCGTGGTGCAGTTTGTGCCTCGGAGCCGGCTCGACGAGATGGCGAGCGCGCACCAGGGGGTCATCGCGCAGGTGGCACCGTATGCCTATGTCGATCTCGACGACGTCATTCGGCGCGACACGGGCTTTGCGCCGCTCGTCGTGGTGCTCGACGAGATCGCGGACCCGCACAACTTTGGGGCGATTTTGCGCACGGCGGAGGCATCGGGGGCGCAGGGCGTGGTCATCGGCAAGCGCCGACAGGCGCAGGTCACCGACGTCGTGGCGAAGGCCGCCGCAGGTGCGCTCGAGACGTTGCCCGTGGCGCGCGTGGCGAACGTCGCGCAGGCGCTGCAGCGGCTGAAGCAGGCGGGTTATTGGATTGTCGGCGCGGACGTGGAGGCCAAGGTGCCCTACACCGAGGTCGATTATCGGGGGCCCACGGCCGTGGTCATCGGCTCCGAGGGCCAAGGGATGCGCCGGTGGGTTCGCGAGCAGTGCGACTTTCTCGTGTCCATCCCGATTCTGGGCCGAGTGCAGAGTCTGAACGCCTCGGTCGCGGCGGGGGTCCTGCTGTATGAAGCGGTCCGCCAGCGGGCGTAAGGGGCGCTTGACGCGCCTCGTGATTGTCGATGGGTACAATGTCATCGCGAGGCGGGCGGGCCGAAGTTTGGCGCAGATTGAGGATCTGGAGGAGGCCCGCCGCGAAATCGAGGACCTGTTGAGCCAGTACCGCGCGATGTACGGCGAGGACGTGATCGTCGTGTACGATGCGCACCGCAGGCCTGGGCCGGGCCACGTGGAGGAGCAGGCGGGGGTGCGCATCGTCTTCACGGAGTCGGGCGAGACGGCGGACGCGCGGATCGAGCGGTTGGTGTACGATCTGCGGGACGAATATCGGGAGATCACGGTGGCCACGTCGGATGCGGCGGAGCAGCAGGTGGCGCTGGGCGGGGGCGCGCTGCGCATCTCCGCGAACGAGCTCTTGGTGCGGCTTGAAAAGATGAGGGAGGACATCGATCGCGAGACGCAGCGCCATTCGGCCGGCGATCGGCGGACGCTGCGCGATGCGCTCACGGGTGATTTGGCGAATCAGCTCGAACGATGGCGACGGCGATAGGTTCAATGTGTCGAAAATGGCGTCCTGACGCCTATTTTGCTGTCTCAACGCAATTGATCCTCTCAAATGGCATCATGTATAATGGCGTCATTCACGAGGCTCGGGGTGATAGAGTTTGTCGACGCAGCCGACACCAAGAGACGCCGACGCGGCCCCGCCGTACGACACGGCGCCCTACGAGAACATGACGGACGAAGAGCTGGTCGAGGCTGTTCATCGAGGCGACACCGACGCGCTCGACTATTTGATTCACAAATACAAGAATTTCGTTCGGGCCAAGGCGCGGTCGTACTTTCTCATTGGGGCTGATCGGGAAGACATCGTACAGGAAGGCATGATTGGGCTGTACAAGTCCATCCGCGATTTTCGCGGAGACAAGCTCTCCTCCTTCAAGGCGTTCGCCGAACTGTGCATCACGCGTCAGATTATCACCGCTATCAAAACAGCCACGAGACAAAAGCATATTCCGCTCAATTCCTACGTTTCGCTGGACAAGCCCATTTACGATGAGGACTCGGATCGCACGCTGCTCGACGTCATCTGTACCGTGCGCGTCGCGGATCCGGAAGAGCTGATTATAAACCAGGAAGAGTTTGACGATATTGAGGGTAAGATGTCCGAATTGCTGAGCGATCTGGAGCGCCAGGTCTTGATGCTGTATCTCGACGGGCGTTCGTATCAGGAGATTGCGGTGGATCTCGCTCGGCATGTCAAATCCATCGACAACGCCCTTCAGCGGGTCAAGCGGAAGCTGGAGAAATACTTGACGGTGCGCAACGTGATATGATAATGTTGTGCAGGTATGAGCCCCGGTTCGGGGGTTCTTCTGTTTCTGCGTCCATGACCGAGAGATCGGTTTCGTGGTCGGCTGACACGGGGAGGTGCCACAATGCGCGAGATCATCACCCTCGCTTGCACGGAGTGCAAACAGAGGAACTATACCACGACGAAGAACAAGAAGAATGATCCGGATCGTCTTGAGCTGAAGAAGTATTGCCCCACCTGCAACTCGCACACGACGCACCGCGAGACCCGTTGAGGCGCCGCTCATGGCCCACAAAGGAGCATCGAACGTGGCGAAACCGAACGATACCCTCGTGGAACTGAATCAGCACGCGAAGCGCACGGGCATCGTCGCCTTCTTCAAGGAGTCGTTCCGGGAGTTAAAGCGCGTTCGTTGGCCGAAGCGCCGTGAGGTCATTGTGTACACGGCGGCCTGCCTTTTGGTGTGTGCCATTTTGGGTGTGCTCATCTGGGCGTTTGACATCGGCGTTTCCGCGGCGATGTCGGCCATCGGCGTAGACTAACGCGTCATGGGGGTGGCGGGCTGCTCGCCCTGCTCAATGGAGAATCTTGAGAAGCAGTGGTATGTGATTCACACATACTCCGGCTACGAGAACAAGGTGAAGAGCAACCTCGAAAGCCGCGTGCAGACCATGGGCATGGAGGACCGGATTTTCCGCGTCGTCGTGCCCACGGAAGAGGCTGTCGAGATCAAAAACGGGAAAAAGCGCGTGGTGCAGCGCAAGACGTACCCCGGTTACGTCCTTGTGGAGATGATCATGACGGACGACTCTTGGTATGTCGTGCGCAACACGCCGGGGGTGACCGGTTTCGTGGGCTCGCCCGGCGCCGGATCGAAACCTGTGCCGCTCATGCCTCACGAGGTCGAGCAGATCTTGAGTTCCATGGGTGTGAACGAAGCGAAGCCTGTGGCGCAGTTCAAGGTCGGCGACGTCGTGCGCCTGACCAGCGGGCCGTTCGCGGACATGGTCGGGACGGTCGAGGAGGTTCATCCGGAGCACCAGAAGCTCAAGGTTCTCGTCTCCATGTTCGGGCGCGAGACGCCGCTGGAGGCCGACTTTACCCAGGTGGAGCACCTGCCTTGAGGTAGCTTGCGCCTTCTGATTTCAGGCAGCGAGCTGGCCGACATGATGTCGCCAGCTTTCTGTAGCCCAGCTTTTGCCGGGCTCGCATAGATGGTTTCCTGTGGGAGGGCAAACCCCGAACACCACATCTCGAGTGAAGGAGGTGGCTGTGTTGCCGAAGAAGGTCGTCAAGGTTGTGAAGTTGCAAATTCCAGCCGGAAAGGCAACGCCTGCGCCGCCGGTAGGTCCTGCGCTCGGCCAAGCGCAAGTGGGCAACATCATGGGCTTCTGCAAGGAGTTCAATGCGCGCACGGCCGATCAGGTCGGTTTGATCATTCCGGTCGTCATCTACGTGTATGAGGACCGCTCGTACACGTTTGAATTGAAGACCCCGCCGGCTTCCGTGTTGCTCAAGAAGGCGGCTGGCATCGAGACGGGTTCGGCGGAGCCGAATCGCGTCAAGGTGGGCAAGGTCACGCGAGCGCAAGTTCGCGAGATCGCCGAACAGAAGATGCAGGATTTGAATGCTGCGTCGATCGAGGCCGCCATGCGGATGGTCGAAGGCACGGCCCGCAGCATGGGCATCACGGTTGTCGACTGACGGCAAGCGGGAGCCCGTGGGAGGTTTGAACAACCGATTACCACGCGGAGGTGAGTGACATGGCAAAGCTCAGCAAACGTCTCCAGGAGCTTCACAAGCTCGTGGATCGCAATAAATTGTACGACGTCGAAGAGGCGATGGACCTCGTGAAGAAGACCGCCACCGCGAAGTTTGACGAGACGGTGGAGGTTGCGGTCCGGCTCGGCGTGGATCCGAAAAAGCAGGATCAGCAGGTCCGCGGCGCGGTCGTGCTGCCGCACGGCACGGGTAAGACGCCCCGGGTCCTCGTGTTCGCCAAGGGCGAGAAGGCGCGCGAGGCTCAGGAGGCGGGCGCGGACTTCGTCGGTGACGAAGACCTGATTCAGAAGATCTCCCAGGGCTGGCTCGACTTTGACGTCGCCGTGGCGACCCCGGACATGATGCCGGCGGTCGGACGTCTGGGCCGCATCCTCGGTCCCCGTGGCTTGATGCCGAACCCGAAGACCGGGACGGTGACGTTCGACGTCGCGCGCGCGGTGAACGAGATCAAGTCCGGTAAGGTCGAGTACCGACTGGATAAGGCGGGTATCATCCACTGCCCGATTGGCAAGGCGTCGTTCGAGAAGGAGCAGCTTGTCGAGAATTTCCGTGCGCTGATGAGCGCGCTCGTCAAGGCGAAGCCGCCAGCCGCAAAAGGCACGTATGTGCGGGGCGTGACGGTGTCGTCCACGATGGGGCCTGGCATCCGCGTCAACCCGCAGCGCGCGGCCGTCGGCGAGTGAGCCGGAGAGATCTGGCCAGAACCGTGTTCGTATGATATAACATCCATAGCGAAAGGCCGTAGACAGCAGGTCTGCCCTCCTAGGGCAGTGAAAGTTGCCTGCCGAGGCGTTTCCCGCACCGATGTGCAACAGGCATGTCGACTTTGGTGGGCGCCTCGCGTCGTCGAGGCGCCTTTCGCTGTGTAAAGGTCACATTTTGCGGGGAGGTGGGCCGTTTGGCAATTCGCCGTGCCGAAAAAGAGCAGATCGTGCAGTCCGTCGCCGAGCGCATGCGCCGCAGCAAGAGCATCGTGCTCGCCGACTACCGCGGCCTCACGGTGGCGGAGGACACCGAGCTGCGCGCGCGCCTGCGCCAGGCCGGGATCGATTACTCCGTCGTCAAGAACACGCTGACGACGCGCGCCGCCGAGCAGGCCGAGATCGAGGGGCTGGAGCCGTTTCTGACGGGGCCGACGGCCATCGCTTTCAGCTACGACGATCCCGTCGCGCCGGCGAAGATCCTGCATGAGTTCTCGCGCGAACACAAGGCGCTCGAGCTGAAGGGCGGATACGTCGAGGGCAAGGTCGTCGATGCGAAGGAGATTGAAGCGCTCGCGAAGCTGCCGTCGCGCGAGGGGCTCTTGTCCATGTTGCTCAGCGTCCTGCAGGCGCCGATGCGCAACCTGGCGTATGTGTTGTCGCAGGTGGCCGAAAAGCAGGGCGGCGAGGCGGCTCCAGCGGCCGAGTGAACCGGACGCACGTGGAGTCGGGGGTTGAAAGTCGCGTGTTTACGCGCAGACAAAATCGGATGAGGAGGGCTTTGTGATGACCACGGCTGAGATCTTGGAAGCTGTGAAAAACATGACGGTGCTCGAGTTGAACGAGCTGGTCAAGGCCATCGAGGAAGAGTTCGGCGTGACGGCGGCTGCGCCGGTTGCGTTTGCGGGTGCGGCTCCGGGCGCTGGTGAGGCGGCTCAGGCTGAGCAGACGGAGTTCGACGTGATCCTCGCGTCCGCAGGCGCTTCGAAGATCAACGTCATCAAGGTGGTGCGCGAGATCACGGGCCTCGGCCTGAAGGAAGCGAAGGAACTCGTGGACGGCGCGCCGAAGCCGATCAAGGAGAAGGTCTCGAAGGAAGAGGCCGAGAGCATCAAGGCGAAGCTCGAAGAGGCCGGCGCTTCGGTCGAAATCAAGTAAAACACGCAGAGCGTCGAGGGGTGCCCGATGGGCACCCTTTTCGCTTACCGGAGGTGGCGACGTGGAGCATTACTTTCAGGGCGATCCTTCTGCGCCGAGCGAAGAGCGCGTCGTCCGGGTCCAGGCTCGCGGTGTCACGGTGGCGTTGTGGACAGACCGCGGCGTGTTCAGCAAGGCGGGCTTGGACGAAGGGACGCGCCGCCTGATTGAATCGGTGGACCTCACTGGAGCGGCATCCGCGCTCGATCTCGGCTGTGGCTACGGCCCGGTGACGGCCATCCTCGCCCGCGTGTATCCCGGCGTGCAGTGGTGGATGATCGACGTCAACCGCCGGGCCGTGGAGCTCGCGCGCCGCAATACGGCCGATCTTGTCCCTCAGCCCGTGGTGCTTCAGCACGACGGCATCCCGCCAGACTTTGAGTTCCAATTCGATCACGTCCTTCTCAATCCGCCCATCCGCGCGGGCAAGGCCACGGTGTTTCGCCTGTACGAGGAGGCGCGCCGGGCGCTGAAGCCAGGCGGGAAGCTGTGGGTTGTGATTCAGAAGAAGCACGGGGCGCCATCCACAGAGGTGAAACTGCGGGAACTGTTCGAGCGGGTGGACGTCGCGCATCGAAAGGCGGGTTACTTCGTGTTCTGCGCGGTCCGGGAGTCTCCATAGGAGGCGCGATGGTCAAGCCCTGAGATCCGCCCGATCTCAAGGGCTATCATTCGCTTGATCGCGGCATCGGCATGTGATATCATCAACCAATGCAAACTGAGTTGTTTGGACGGATGCCTCCTCTTCGCGCATAAAATCCATCATTTTGGGGAATAGGTGAATACGACTGGCGTGTCCATCATCGTCTAGCATGCCGAGTTGAAAGAGAAGTGCTGCACGCAAAAGTCCAGAACAGGCGGTCGCTCATCGGGCGTCGTCCTGGCGTCTTTTTGTGTGCGGCGCTTGTCTCTTTGTCTGACTTGGCTCGTCCGAGCTCAAGAAGACCTCTGATGCAAAGCCTCCTTTGCGCATCGTCCAACAAATCCGCTTGAGGGGTGACGGTTTTGCAGGGACACATGGTCAAGTACGGATGGGCGGAGCGCCGCAGCTACGCGCGCATTCGCGAGGTCCTCGATCTCCCAAACCTCATCGAGATCCAACAGAAATCGTACGAGTGGTTCCTGCGGGAGGGCCTGCGCGAGACGTTCGCGGACATCTCTCCCATCACGGACTTCACCGGGAACCTTGTGCTTGAGTTCGTGGACTACAGCCTCGGCGAGCCCAAGTACGACGTGGAAGAATCCAAGGAGCGCGATGTGACGTATGCGGCGCCGCTTCGCGTGAAGGTTCGCCTGCTCAACAAGGAGACGGGCGAGGTCAAAGAGCAAGAGGTGTTTCTCGGCGACTTCCCGCTCATGACCGAGACGGGCACCTTCATCATCAACGGCGCGGAGCGCGTCATCGTGAGCCAGCTCGTCCGCTCCCCCAGCGTCTATTATAGCAGCAAGATCGACAAGAATGGCAAACGCACGTTCGCCGCGACGGTCATTCCGAACCGCGGCGCTTGGCTCGAGTTTGAGACGGACGCGAAGGACGTCGTGTACGTCCGGATCGATCGCACGCGCAAGCTGCCTATCACGGTCTTGCTCCGGGCGCTGGGATTGTCGTCCGACGCCGAGATCATCGAACTGTTAGGCGAGGACGAGTACCTGCAGAACACGCTCGACAAGGATACCACGGACTCGACGGAGCGGGCGCTCATCGAGATCTACGAGCGGCTGCGCCCGGGCGAACCGCCCACGGTGGAGAACGCGCGGGCGTTGCTTGCGTCTCGGTTCTTCGACCCCAAGCGGTACGATCTCGCCGCGGTCGGCCGGTATAAGATCAACAAAAAGCTCCATCTCAAGAACCGCCTGCTGAACCAGCGGCTGGCGGAGACGCTCGTCGACGAGGAGACGGGCGAGATCATCGCCGAAGCCGGGACGGTGCTGGATCGCCGCACGCTGGATCGGATCATTCCGCGCCTGTCTGGCAAGGTTGGGCGATTCACCATCCGCGGCACGCGGGATTTGTTTGAACAAGACGAGATCCCGCTGCAGATGGTGAAGATTTTCAGCCCGGCGGAGGACGGAAAGGTCCTGCACGTCATCTCCAATGGCGAACTGCCGGCGGACGTCAAATACATCACGCCGTCCGACATCATCGCGGCGGTCTCGTACTTCTTCAACCTCCTGCGCGGCGTGGGGACGACGGACGACATCGATCACCTGGGCAACCGGCGCCTCCGCTCGGTGGGCGAGCTGTTGCAAAACCAGTTCCGCATCGGGCTCTCCCGCATGGAGCGCGTGGTGCGCGAGCGCATGTCCATTCAGGATGCGAGCGCGATCACGCCTCAGGCCCTGATCAACATTCGCCCGGTGATTGCGGCCATCAAGGAGTTCTTTGGGTCCAGCCAGCTTTCGCAGTTCATGGATCAGACGAATCCGCTCGCTGAACTCACGCATAAGCGGCGCCTCTCGGCGCTCGGGCCAGGCGGTCTTACGCGCGAGCGGGCCGGCTTCGAAGTGCGCGACGTGCACTACTCGCACTACGGCCGCATGTGCCCCATCGAGACGCCGGAAGGGCCGAACATCGGCCTCATCAACTCGCTCTCGACCTACGCGTGCGTCAACGAGTACGGCTTCATCGAGACGCCGTACCGGCGCGTCGATCCAGAGACGGGCGTGGTGACGGATCAGATTGACTATCTAACGGCGGATGAGGAGGAGAACTACCTCATCGCGCAGGCGAACGAGCCGCTGACCGAGGACGGCCATTTCGTGGCCGAGGAGATCACGGTGCGCTCGCGCGAAGACGTGATCACCGTGAGCCGCGATCGCATCGACTACATGGACGTCTCGCCGAAGCAGGTCGTGTCGGTCGCCACGGCGCTGATCCCGTTCCTCGAGAACGACGACGCGAACCGCGCGCTCATGGGATCGAACATGCAGCGCCAGGCGGTGCCGCTGCTCGTGACCGATTCGCCGCTCGTGGGGACGGGCATGGAGTACCAGGCGGCGAAGGACTCCGGCGTGTGCGTGGTTTCCAAGCACAACGGCGTCGTGGAGCGCGTGACGGCCCGCGAGATCTGGGTGCGCGAGGAAGCCGTCGTGGACGGGCAGGTCGTGAAGGGCAACGTCCACAAGTACAAGCTCATCAAGTTCGCGCGCTCGAACCAGAACACCTGCCTGAACCAGAGGCCCATTGTGCGCGAGGGCGATCGCGTCAAAGTGGGGGATATTCTCGCGGACGGGCCGGCGACGCAAAACGGCGAGCTGGCGCTCGGCCGGAACGTGCTCGTCGCGTTCATGACCTGGGAGGGCTACAACTACGAGGACGCGATTCTCATCTCGGAGAAGATGGTGAAGGAGGACGTCTACACGTCCATTCACATTGAGGAATACGAGATCGAGGCGCGCGACACGAAGCTCGGGCCTGAGGAGATCACGCGCGACATCCCGAACGTGGGCGAGGATGCGCTCAAAAACCTCGACGAGCGCGGGATCATCCGCATCGGCGCGGAGATCACGACCAACGACATTCTCGTCGGCAAGGTGACGCCGAAGGGCGTGACGGAGCTCACCGCGGAAGAGCGGCTGTTGCACGCGATTTTCGGCGAGAAGGCCCGGGAGGTGCGCGACACGTCGCTGCGCGTGCCGCACGGGGGGGCCGGGATCGTCGTGGACGTCAAGGTGTTCACGCGCGAGAACGGCGACGAGCTGCCCGCTGGCGTGAACCAGTTGGTGCGGGTGTATGTCGCGCAAAAGCGCAAGATCTCGGAGGGCGACAAGATGGCCGGGCGCCACGGGAACAAGGGCGTCGTGGCGCGCATCCTGCCGGAAGAGGATATGCCGTTCCTGGAGGATGGAACGCCGGTCGAGATCGTGCTGAATCCGCTCGGCGTGCCGTCGCGTATGAACATCGGTCAGGTGCTCGAGACGCACCTGGGCATGGCCGCGAAGGTGCTGGGGCTGAAAATGGCCACGCCGGTGTTTGACGGCGCCAAGCCGGAGGACGTGTTTGAGACGCTTCGCGAGGCGGGCTTGCCGGAGGACGGCAAGCAGGTGCTGTACGACGGCCGGACCGGCGAGCCGTTCGAAAACCGCGTCACCGTGGGATACGTGTACATGATGAAGCTGCACCACCTGGTGGACGACAAGATCCACGCGCGCTCCACGGGTCCGTACTCGCTCGTCACCCAGCAGCCGCTCGGAGGCAAGGCCCAGTTCGGCGGTCAGCGGTTTGGCGAGATGGAGGTGTGGGCGCTGGAGGCGTACGGCGCGGCCTACACGCTGCAGGAGCTCCTCACGGTCAAGTCGGACGACGTGGTGGGGCGTGTCAAGACGTACGAGGCCATCGTCAAGGGCGAGAACGTGCCGGAGCCGGGTGTGCCGGAGTCGTTCAAGGTGCTCATCAAAGAGCTCCAGAGCCTGGGGATGGACGTGAAGATCTTGAGCGGCGACGAGCGCGAGATCGAGATGAAGGAGATGGACGACGACGAGGACAGCCCCGACAAGCTCAATCTGAACCTGGAGTACAACGAGGTCGGCGATTGACCCTGTGCGAGACCGATACCCAGGCACGACGATTGGAGGGTGCACAAGTTGTTTGACCTGAACAACTTTGAGTTCATGAAGATTGGGCTCGCGTCGCCGGAAAAGATCCGCTCCTGGTCGCACGGCGAGGTGAAGAAGCCGGAGACCATCAACTACCGCACGCTCCGCCCGGAGAAGGAGGGGCTGTTCTGCGAGAAGATCTTCGGCCCGACGCGGGACTGGGAGTGCCACTGCGGCAAGTACAAGCGGATCCGCTACAAGGGTGTCGTGTGTGACCGCTGCGGCGTTGAGGTCACGCGGTCCAAGGTGCGCCGCGAGCGCATGGGGCACATCGAGCTGGCGGCGCCCGTCTCGCACATCTGGTTCTTCAAGGGCATCCCGAGCCGCATGGGGCTCATCCTCGACATGTCGCCGCGGGCGCTCGAGGAGGTCATCTACTTCGCGTCGTACGTCGTGACCGATCCCGGCGATACGCCGCTCGAGAAAAAGCAGCTGCTCTCGGAGAAGGAGTACCGGTCCTACCGCGAGAAGTACGGCTACGCGTTCAAAGCGGGCATGGGCGCCGAGGCCATCCGCACGCTCCTGCAGGAGATCGATCTTGACCGCGAGGTTGAGATCCTGCGCGAGGAGCTGCGCACGGCCCAAGGGCAGCGGCGCAACCGGGCCATCAAGCGCCTAGAGGTCATCGAGGCGTTCCGTCAGTCCGGCAACAAGCCGAGCTGGATGATCCTCGAGGCGCTGCCGGTCATTCCGCCGGACCTGCGTCCCATGGTGCAGCTGGACGGCGGCCGCTTCGCCACGTCCGACCTGAACGATCTGTACCGCCGCGTCATCAACCGCAACAACCGCCTGAAGCGACTGCTCGATCTCGGCGCGCCCGACATCATCGTGCAGAACGAGAAGCGGATGTTGCAGGAGGCTGTGGACGCGCTGATCGACAACGGCCGGCGTGGACGCCCGGTCACAGGACCCGGCAATCGGCCGCTCAAGAGCCTGTCGCACATGCTGAAGGGCAAGCAGGGCCGCTTCCGCCAGAACCTGCTCGGGAAGCGCGTCGACTACTCCGGCCGATCCGTCATCGTGGTGGGGCCCGAGCTGCGCATGTACCAGTGCGGCCTGCCGAAAGAGATGGCGCTTGAGTTGTTCAAGCCGTTCGTCATGAAGGAACTGGTGGCGCGCGGGCTCGCGCACAACATCAAGAGCGCGAAGCGCAAGGTCGAGCGCGTGTCGGATGAAGTGTGGGACGTCGTCGAGGACGTCATCAAACAGCACCCTGTGCTGTTGAACCGCGCGCCGACGCTGCACCGTCTGGGCATTCAGGCGTTCGAGCCCGTCCTTGTCGAAGGGCGCGCCATCAAGCTGCATCCTCTCGTCTGCACGGCGTACAACGCGGATTTCGACGGCGACCAGATGGCCGTGCACGTGCCGCTTTCCGCCGAGGCGCAGGCGGAGGCGCGCCTGCTGATGCTTGCCGCGCACAACATCCTGAACCCGAAGGACGGCAAGCCGGTCGTGACGCCGACGCAGGACATGGTGCTCGGATCCTACTATTTGACCATCGAGCGCGAGGGCGCGCCCGGCGAAGGCAAGGTCTTTGCGTCCGTGTCTGAGGTGGAGTACGCGCTCCATCAGCGGCTCATCACGCTGCAGACGCGCATCGCGCTGCCGGCCAAGGCGGTCGGCAAGACGTCGTTCACGGAGAAGCAGGCGAATGCGCTCCTGATCACGACGCCGGGCAAGCTCATCTTCAACAGCATCTTCCCGTCCGACTTCCCGTATCTGAACTCTGCGGCGAAGTCCAACCTGCTCGGCGGTCCGCCGGACGACACGTTCATCTTCGAGAAGGGCGTGGACATCCGCGAGGCGATTCTCAAGCGCCCGATCCCGAAGGCGGTCATCAAGAAGGATCTGGGCAACATTCTGGCCGAATGCTTCCGCCGCTATGGCACGACGATGACGGCCGAGATCCTCGACAAGGTGAAGCGGCTCGGGTTCCACTATTCGACGCTCGCCGGTATCACCATCTCGATCAGCGACATCGTGGTGCCCGAAGAGAAGAAGCGCATCATCGCCGAGGCGGAGGCGAAGGAACACAAGCTGAAGCTTCAATACCGGCGCGGTCTCATCACGGAAGAGGAGCAGTACGTGACCTTCAGCCAGATCTGGTCGGAGGCCAAGGAGCAGATCTCGTCCATCCTCATGGAGAGCATGGACCAGTTCAATCCCATTTATATGATGGCCACTTCCGGTGCGCGCGGTTCGAACTCGCAGATCACGCAGCTCGCGGGCATGCGCGGGCTCATGGCGAACCCGTCGGGCGAGATCATCCAGCTGGCCATCAAGTCGAACTTCCGCGAGGGCCTGTCGGTGTTGGAGTACTTCATCTCGACCCACGGCGCGCGCAAGGGCCTCGCTGACACGGCGCTGCGCACGGCGGACTCGGGTTATCTCACGCGCCGCCTCGTCGACGTGGCGCAGGACACGATTGTGCGTGAGCACGACTGCGGCACCGACAAGGGCCTGCGGGTCATGGAGATCCGCGATGGCAGCGAGGTCATCGAAGACTTGCGCGATCGCCTCGAAGGTCGTGTCGCGTTCCAGGATGTGTATCACCCGGAGACGGGCGAGAAGATCGTCGGCAAGAACGAGATGATCGACGAGGAAGCCGCGGACAAGATTGTCGCGGCGGGCATCAAAGAGGTTACCATCCGCTCCGTCCTGACCTGTCGCACGCGTCACGGGGTGTGCCAGCTCTGCTACGGCCGCAACTTGGCGACGGGCGATATGGTCGAGGTGGGCGAGGCGGTCGGCATCATCGCCGCGCAGTCCATCGGCGAGCCGGGTACGCAGCTCACCATGCGCACGTTCCACACGGGCGGCGTGGCGGGTGACGACATCACCCAGGGTCTGCCGCGCGTGCAGGAACTCTTTGAGGCGCGCAACCCGAAAGGTCAGGCCGTGATCGCGGAGTTCGACGGCGTCATCACCGACATCCGCGAGGGCAAGGACAAGCGCGAAATCGAGCTCACGGGCGAGAGCGAGACGAAGACGTATCAGATCCCGTACGGGTCGCGGATTCGGGTGAGCGTGGGCCAGCAGTTGGAGGCCGGCGAGGAGCTCACGGAGGGCTCGGTCGATCCGAAGGAGATGCTGCGCGTCAAGGGCCTGCAGGGCGTGCAAAACTACCTGCTGCGCGAGGTGCAGCGCGTTTACCGCCTGCAGGGCGTGGACATCAACGACAAGCACATCGAGGTCATGATCCGGCAGATGTTGCGCAAAGTTCGCATCCTCGACGCTGGAGACACGGATCTCCTGCCGGGGACGTACGTGGATCTCTTCGAGTACGAAGCCGCCAACCGGGAGGCACTTCTCTCGGGCAAGGAGCCTGCGGTGGCGCGCCCGGCGCTGCTTGGGATCACCAAGGCGTCGCTTGAGACGGATTCGTTCCTCTCGGCCGCGTCATTCCAAGAGACGACCCGCGTGCTCACCGAGGCGGCCATCAAGGGCAAGGTAGATCGCCTGCTCGGCCTGAAGGAGAACGTGATCATCGGCAAGTTGATCCCGGCGGGCACGGGCATGGTGAGGTACCGCAACGTGGAGCCGGAGGTCGTGCGCCCGGGCGACGCAGAGGCGGCTGCGACAGGCGAAGAGGTTGCCGAAACCGAGGCTGTGTCGAGCGCGGAGTGACGACGGTCAAGTCGCTGGGAAATTCGGGCTGTCGACCTGCGTTTGGTTGACAGCCCGGAAATCGCGATGATAGAATTCCCTAGTGTGCGTCAGCACGATGTTTTCCATTGAGGAGGATCGTGCGGTGTCCCTTGACGACATACGCCAAGCGAAGAAGAAGACCGTCGGCACCAACCAGACGTTAAAGGCGCTGAGGCAACCGTCTGGTCGTGTGGTGTGCGTGTATGTCGCGAAGGATGCCGAGCCGAGAGTGACGGAACCTGTGGTGCAGTTGGCGTCGAAACTCGGAGTTCCGATTGAATGGGTCGACACCATGAGGCAACTCGGGAAGGCTTGCGGCATTGAGGTCGGCGCGGCGTCCGCCTGCATCCTGGCAGAGTAGCGATGCTTCGCTGTGGCGTGCTTTTTGTTTGCGGACCGATGAACCACCAGGGTCTGTGGTCTTGCGAGAGGGTCAACCGCGAGGATCGGAACACTTGAGAGGAGGTGCACGGGTGCCGACCATCAACCAATTGGTGCGCAAAGGCCGGAAGGCCGTCGTGAAGAAGTCCAAGGCGCCTGCGCTGCAATTCGGCTACAACAGCCAGACCAAGAAGCTGACGAACCTGCCGTCTCCGCAGAAGCGCGGCGTGTGCACGCGTGTGGGCACCATGACGCCGAAGAAGCCGAACTCGGCGTTGCGGAAGTACGCGCGTGTCCGCCTGACCAACACGATTGAGGTCACGGCGTACATCCCCGGTATCGGGCACAATTTGCAGGAGCACTCCGTCGTGCTCGTTCGCGGCGGACGTGTCAAGGACCTGCCTGGTGTGCGCTACCACATCGTCCGCGGTGCGCTGGACGCGGCTGGCGTGAAGGATCGCATGCAGGGCCGCTCGAAGTACGGGGCGAAGCGGCCGAAGAAGTAACGGTCTTTCGTCCGCGTATTGCTTGAGCATTGGCTTCGGTGCTGACGATTGGCTAGGAAAGGAGGGGGCAGTGTGCCGAGAAAGGGGCCCGTCCCAAAGCGTGACGTGTTGCCGGATCCCGTGTACAACAACAAGTTGGTGGCTCGCCTGATCAACAAGGTGATGGTCGACGGGAAGAAGGGCATCGCTGAGCGCATTGTGTACAAGGCGTTCGACATCATTCGGGAGCGCACGGGCAAGGACCCGATGGAGGTCTTTGAAGCGGCGCTGAGGAATGTGATGCCCGTGCTGGAGGTCAAGGCTCGCCGCGTGGGCGGATCGAACTACCAGGTGCCTGTCGAGGTGCGACCGGAGCGTCGCATTTCGCTCGGTCTCCGCTGGTTGGTCCAATACGCCCGTCTGCGGAGCGAGAAAGGCATGGAGTATCGCCTGGCCGCCGAGCTGATGGATGCCGCCAACAATACCGGCGGCGCGGTTCGGAAGCGCGAGGACACGCACCGCATGGCGGAAGCCAACAAGGCGTTCGCGCATTATCGCTGGTAATCTGACGGTTAGAAGGGAGGCGGCGCGATGGCACGCGCATTCCCGCTCGAGAAGACGCGGAATATCGGCATCATCGCTCACATCGATGCCGGTAAGACGACCACGACCGAGCGTATCCTGTTTTACACTGGCCGCGTCCACAAGATCGGCGAGGTGCACGAAGGTGCCGCGACGATGGACTGGATGGTCCAGGAGCAGGAGCGCGGGATCACCATCACGTCCGCCGCTACGACCTGTCAATGGAAGGGGCACCGCATCAACATCATCGACACGCCAGGCCACGTGGACTTCACGGTCGAGGTGGAACGCTCTCTGCGCGTGCTCGACGGCGCGGTAGCCGTCTTCGACGCCAAAATGGGCGTCGAGCCCCAATCCGAGACGGTGTGGCGGCAGGCTGACAAGTACCACGTTCCTCGTATCGCCTACGTCAACAAGATGGACATTGTGGGCGCTGACTTCCTCGGGTGCGTGGAACAGATGAAGAAGCGCCTGGGTGCCAAGGCGGTCCCGATTCAGCTGCCCATCGGCGCGGAGGACACCTTCAAGGGGATGGTCGATCTCATCGAGATGAAGGCCATCATCTACACGGACGATCTCGGCACGCGCGCCGAGAATACGGACATTCCGCCCGAGCTGCAGGCGCTGGCGGAGGAGAAGCGCGCCGAGATGATCGAGGCCGTCGCCGAAGTCAACGAGGAACTGATGATGAAGTACCTCGAGGGCGAAGAGTTGACGGTCGACGAGATCAAGGCCGGGCTCCGCGAGGGCACCTGTAAAGGTATTCTCTTTCCGGTTCTCTGCGGTTCGTCGTATCGCAACAAGGGCGTTCAGCCGATGTTGGACGCTGTCGTGGAGTATCTCCCGGCGCCAAACGACATCCCGGCCATCAAGGGGTTCACGCCCGACGGGCAAGAGGTGGAGCGCCACTCGTCCGACGACGAGCCGTTTGCGGCGCTCGCGTTCAAGATCATGAGCGATCCGTTCGTCGGAAAGCTCGCCTTCTTCCGGGTGTATTCCGGCACGCTGCAGTCGGGATCGTACGTCCTGAACTCGACGAAGGGCAAGCGCGAGCGGATTGGCCGCATTCTCCAGATGCACGCGAATCACCGTGAGGAGATCGAAGAGGTCTACGCGGGTGACATCGCGGCTGCGGTGGGTCTCAAGGATACGACGACCGGCGACACGCTCTGTGATGAGAAGAATGTCGTGATCCTGGAGTCCATGGACTTCCCGGATCCGGTGATCTCGGTCTCCATCGAGCCGAAGACCAAGGCCGACCAGGACAAGATGGCACTCGCCCTCCAGAAGCTGGCGGAAGAGGACCCGACCTTCCGGACCTACACGGACCAGGAGACCGGCCAGACCATCATCCAGGGTATGGGCGAGCTGCACCTCGAGATCATCGTCGACCGCATGCAGCGCGAGTTCAAGGTCGAGTGCAATGTGGGCAAGCCCCAGGTGGCGTACCGCGAGACCATCACGAAGCGCGTCGAACAAGAGGGGCGTTTCGTCCGGCAGTCGGGTGGGCGCGGTCAGTACGGCCACGTCAAGATCATCCTGGAGCCGCTCGAGCGCGGGCAGGGCTTCGTGTTCGAGAACAAGATCGTCGGCGGTGTGGTGCCGAAGGAATACATCCCCGCTGTCGAAGAAGGCATCCAGGAGGCCATGCGGAACGGTGTGCTGGCGGGTTACCCGCTGGTGGATATCAAGGCCACGCTGTACGACGGTTCGTACCACGAGGTCGACTCCAGCGAAATGGCCTTCAAAATCGCCGGCTCCATGGCGCTCAAGGCTGGCGCCGAGAAGGCGGATCCCATCCTGCTCGAGCCCGTCATGCGTGTCGAGGTGACGGTCCCGGAGGAGTACATGGGCGATATCCTTGGCGACATCAACGCCCGCCGCGGCCGCGTGGAAGGCATGGAGACGCGCGGCAACGCCAGCGTCATCAAGGCGTATGTGCCTCTGGCTGAGATGTTTGGTTATTCCACCTCCCTGCGATCGCGCACGCAAGGGCGCGGCACGTATTCGATGGAACTCGCGTACTACGACGAGGTTCCGCGAAACGTCGCAGAGGGGATTATCAAGAAGAACAAAGGCGAATAAGGAGTGAGCTCTGGTGGCTAAGGAGAAATTTGAGCGCACGAAACCCCACGTCAACATTGGCACCATCGGGCACGTCGACCACGGTAAGACGACGTTGACCGCTGCCATCACGACGGTGTTGGCTGCGAAGGGTAAGGCAAAGGCGCAGCGGTACGAGGACATCGACAAGGCTCCCGAGGAGCGCGAGCGCGGTATCACCATTAACACGGCGCACGTCGAGTACGAGACGGACAAGCGTCACTACGCGCACGTCGACTGCCCCGGGCACGCGGACTACGTGAAGAACATGATCACGGGTGCTGCGCAGATGGACGGCGCCATCCTCGTCGTGTCCGCTGCGGATGGCCCGATGCCGCAGACCCGCGAGCACATCCTCCTGTCTCGTCAGGTGGGTGTCCCGTACATCGTGGTCTTCCTCAACAAGTGCGACATGGTGGACGACGAGGAGCTGCTCGATCTCGTCGAGATGGAGGTTCGCGAGCTTCTCAACGAGTACGAGTTCCCCGGCGACGATGTCCCGGTCATTCGCGGCTCCGCGCTGAAGGCCCTCGAGGGCGATCCGCAGTGGGTTGCGAAGATCGAAGAGCTGATGAATGCGGTGGACGAGTACATCCCGACGCCGGAGCGCGACACGTCGAAGCCGTTCCTCATGCCGGTTGAGGACGTGTTCACCATTACGGGTCGCGGTACCGTGGCGACGGGGCGCGTTGAGCGCGGCACGCTGAAGGTTGGCGATGAGGTCGAGATCGTCGGTCTGCGCGAGGAGCGCCGCAAGACGGTTGCGACGGGTATCGAGATGTTCCGCAAACTCCTCGATGAGGCGCAGGCGGGTGACAACATCGGTGCTCTGCTCCGCGGCGTGGAGCGCAAGGACGTGGAGCGCGGTCAGGTGCTCTGCAAGCCGGGCAGCATCAATCCTCACACGAAGTTTGAGGCTGAGGTGTACGTCCTGACGAAGGAAGAAGGTGGCCGCCACACCCCGTTCTTCAACGGCTATCGGCCGCAGTTCTATTTCCGCACGACGGACGTCACGGGCGTGGTTCAGCTGCCGGAAGGCACCGAGATGGTGATGCCTGGCGACAACGTGTCGATGACGGTGGAGCTCATCGCTCCCATCGCCGTCGAGGAGGGCACGCGCTTCTCGATCCGCGAGGGCGGCCGCACGGTAGGCGCCGGCGTCGTGACGAAGATCCTGCAATAACGTCCAAACGCGGAAACTCCATCATCGTGAGAGCGAGAAGGCGGTCAGTGGACCGCCTTCTCGCTTGTGGGCGAGCGCCAAGGTGCGCTTGATCGGATCCTGCTGGATTTGTCACAACTCTTGTCAGTGCACTGCGCCTCTAGTATAATATCGAGCGTTGGTCTCTGAAGGCGATGAGGCGGAAGGTTGCCCATGTGTCCAGCGCCATATGGGATACCGCTGGGGGAATTTCCGCTGAGTATGTCCAACGAATTGGGCGACAAAGGAGGGAAAACATATGGCGAAGCAAAAGATCCGGATCCGCCTGAAGGCGTATGATCACACGGTATTGGATCAATCCGCGGAGCGCATCGTCGAAACGGCGAAACGTTCGGGCGCGAAGGTGTCTGGACCTGTGCCGCTTCCGACGGATCGCGAGCTCTACACGATTCTTCGCGCTCCCCATAAGTACAAGGACTCGCGAGAGCAGTTTGAGATTCGCACGCACAAGCGGTTGATCGACATTCACAATCCGACGCCGCAGACGGTGGATGCACTCATGCGCCTCGATCTGCCTTCGGGTGTGGACATTGAGATCAAGCTTTGACCATAGGGTGAAACGCGTGGATGCGTTGTAACGTGTGACGAGGAGGTGCACGCTTTGAAAGGGATTCTCGGGCGCAAACTCGGCATGACGCAGGTCTTCACGGAGGACGGAGACGTCGTGCCGGTGACGGTGATCGAGGCGGGCCCGTGTGTCGTGCTTCAGAAGCGCGTCTTGGACAAGGACGGCTATGAGGCCATTCAACTGGGCTTTGCGGACAAGAAGGCGAGCCGCGCGACGAAACCGGAAATAGGTCATGCTGCGAAGGCTGGCACGGCTCCCAAGCGGTACATCCGCGAAATCCGCGGCGTGAACGTGGAGGAGTACGAGGTCGGGCAACAGTTGAAGGCGGACATTTTCGCGCCTGGCGATATGGTCGACGTGACCGGTGTGTCGAAAGGCAAGGGTTTTGCAGGCCCCATTAAGCGCCACAACCAGCACCGTGGGCCGATGGCGCACGGTTCCAAGTACCACCGCGGCGTGGGTTCGCTGGGTTCCATCGCGCCGAACCGCACGTTCAAGGGTCAGACGATGGCCGGTCGCATGGGCGGCGAGCGCGTGACCGTGCAAAATCTCGAGGTTGTGAAGGTTGATCCGGAAAAGAACGTGATCCTCATCAAGGGTTCCGTTCCTGGGCCTCGGAATTCGTTCGTGACGATTCGGTCTGCTGTGAAGCAGCCCGCCAAGAAGTGAGGAGCCTGACCGAAGGGAGGAAGACGACATGCCGACAGTGGCTGTATTGAACACGGCCGGCCAGCAGGTGGGTGAGATCGAGCTGAATGAGAAGATCTTCGGCGCTCCGATTCGGCCGGATTTGATGCACATCGTGGTCCTGCAGTATCTCGCCGCTCGGCGCCGCGGGACGCACAAGACGAAGACGCGCGCGGAAGTCTCCGGCGGCGGACGCAAGCCTTGGCGCCAAAAGGGAACGGGTCGGGCGCGCCAGGGCAGCATTCGTGCTCCGCAGTGGCGGGGTGGCGGTGTCGTGCATGGCCCGGTGCCGCGTTCGTATGCGTTCAAGGTGCCGAAGAAGGTGCGGCGCGCTGCGCTGTATAGCGCCCTGTCTTCGAAGGTGCAAGAAGGTAAAATCGTCGTGGTGGAAGGGCTTGAGTTCGAACGGCCGAAGACGAAGGACATGGTGGGCGTCCTGCGCAACCTGAATGTGGAGAAGGCGCTCATCATCGACGGTGAGAAGAAGCAGCCGGTCTATCTATCGGCGCGCAATATTCCGAACGTGAAGTACATGGAGGCCGCGGGTCTCAACGTGTACGAACTCCTCCGTCACGACCATCTCGTGCTGACCAAGGACGCCGTTCAGAAGGTGGAGGAGGTGTTCGCCTGATGGATCCGCGCGATTTGATCAAGCGCCCGATTATCACGGAGCGCTCGACGGAATTGATGGAAGAAAACAAGTATGTGTTCGAGGTCGATCGCCGCGCCAACAAGGTCGAGATCCGTAAGGCGATTGAGAAGCTGTTCGACGTTCAGGTGGAATCCGTCCACACGATGAACGTGCGCGGCAAAAAGAAGCGGGTCGGGAAGTTCGTCGGCCGCACACCGGATTGGAAGAAGGCCATCGTGAAGCTGAAGCCCGGCTCGAAGACGATCGACTTCTTCGGCGAGTCGTGATCGCAGTCCACTGACAAGGAGGTCGTCTCGATGGGGATCAAGAAGTATCGCCCGACTTCTCCTGGCCGCCGCTTCATGTCGGTCTCGACGTTCGAAGAGATCACGACGGATAAGCCGGAGAAGTCGCTGCTCGTCCCGCTGAAGAAGAAGGCGGGCCGAAACAACCAGGGCCGCATCACCGTGCGCCATCGCGGGGGCGGTCACAAGCGGATGTACCGCATCATTGATTTCAAGCGCAACAAGGATGGCGTGCCGGCGAAGGTGGCCACGATCGAATACGATCCGAACCGGTCTGCACGCATCGCGCTGCTTCACTACCTGGATGGGGAGAAGCGCTACATCATCGCGCCGCATGGACTCAAGGTTGGCGATGTGGTGATGAGCGGAGAGGACGTCGACATCCGCGTCGGCAACGCCCTGCCGCTTCGGTCCATCCCGGTGGGTACCATCATCCACAACATTGAGCTTCGTCCGGGACACGGCGGGCAGCTGGCCCGTGCGGCGGGTGCGAGCGCCCAGCTGATGGCGAAGGAAGGCGACTACGCGCAGGTTCGTCTCGCGTCGGGCGAAGTCCGGAAGATTCTTCTGTCGTGCCGCGCGACCATCGGTCAGGTCGGGAACTTGGACCACGAAAACATCACGCTTGGCAAGGCCGGGCGCAGCCGTTGGTTGGGGCGCAGGCCCACGGTTCGTGGTTCCGCGATGAACCCGGTGGATCACCCGCACGGCGGTGGCGAAGGCAAGGCGCCGATCGGCCGCAAGTCGCCGATGTCGCCTTGGGGTAAGCCGACGCTGGGCAAGAAGACGCGCAAGAAGAACCATCCGACAGACAAGTACATCGTGCGCCGCCGCACGAAGTAATTCGAAAGTCACGTTGACTTGGAAGGGAGGTCGTTCGCAGTGGGTCGTTCTCTGAAGAAGGGTCCGTTCTGTGACGCCCATCTCATGAAGAAGGTCGAGGCGCTGAACGCCTCGGGCGAGAAGAAGGTCATCAAGACGTGGTCGCGCCGCTCGACCATCTTCCCGCAATTTGTGGGGCATACATTCGCTGTGCATGACGGTCGGAAGCACGTGCCGGTGTACGTCACGGAGGATATGGTCGGACACAAGCTCGGCGAGTTCGTCCCGACCCGCACATTCCGCGGCCACGCTGGCGACGAGAAGTCGTCGCGTTCGCGCTGACGGATGAAGGAAACTGGGCCGCTGGCACTGAGTGGCCAGCGCCGAAGGAGGAGGTCGTGTCATGGTATCGACGCAGTCGGAAACGCGGACGGCTCGCGCGGTCGCGCGCTATCTTCGCATCGCACCGCGGAAGGCTCGCCTGGTGGTCGACTTGGTGCGCGGGAAGAACGTGCAAGAGGCGCTCGCCATCTTGAAGTTCACGCCGCGAGCCGCGTCGCCGTTGGTGGAGAAAGTGCTTCGCTCCGCGATTGCAAACGCCGAGAACAATCACAATATGGACGTGGATAAGCTCTACATCAAGGAGATCTACGTCGACGAGGGGCCCACGCTGAAGCGCTGGCATCCCCGCGCGCAAGGCCGTGCCTTCAGCATCTTTAAGCGCACGAGCCATATCACCGTCGTCCTGGCGGAACGGTAAGGAGGGATTGCCTGCATGGGGCAAAAAGTAAACCCAATCGGCCTTCGCATTGGGATCATCCGGGACTGGGAAGCGAAATGGTACGCCAATAAGAAGGACTATCAGGAGCTCCTCCACGAGGACCTGAAGATCCGGAACTACGTGATGCAGCGCCTGAAGGATGCGGCCATTGGTTCGGTCGAGATCGAGCGCGCGGCGAATCGGATCAACGTCACGATTCACACGGCGAAGCCCGGCATGGTGATCGGCAAGGGCGGCCAGGAGGTCGACGCCCTGCGCAACGAGTTGAACAAGTTGACCGGGAAGCGCGTCCACATCTCGATCTCGGAGATCAAGCAGCCGGACCTGTGTGCGAAACTGGTGGCGGAGAGCATCGCGCAGCAGCTTGAGCGGCGCGTGGCGTTTCGCCGTGCGATGAAGCAGGCCATTCAGCGGTCGATGCGCGCAGGGGCGAAGGGCGTCCGCGTGCAGGTGTCGGGCCGGTTGGGTGGCGCGGAGATTGCCCGCACGGAAGGCTACGTGGAGGGGACGGTTCCTCTGCAGACGCTTCGAGCGGACATCGACTACGCGCTCGCGGAGGCACATACCACGTACGGCCGGATCGGCGTGAAAGTCTGGATTTACCGGGGAGAAGTGTTGCCGAAGCGGAAGAACGCCCAGGCGGAGGCGGCTTCTGAAGCGGTTCAAGGAGGTTGATGGACCATGTTGATGCCAAAGCGCGTGAAGTACCGCAAGGAGCATCGCGGTCGCCTGAAGGGACGCGCGAAGGGCGGACGGACGGTCGCGTTTGGCGACTACGGCCTGGTGGCGCTTGAGCCCGCCTGGGTGACGAACCGGCAGATTGAGGCCGCCCGTATCGCGATGACGCGCTACATGCGCCGCGGTGGCAAGGTATGGATTAAGATCTTTCCGTCCAAGCCTGTGACGAAGAAGCCTGCTGAGACCCGTATGGGTAGCGGTAAGGGCTCGCCGGAGATGTGGGTTGCCGTTGTGAAGCCGGGGCGTGTGTTGTTCGAAGTGGCCGGCGTGAGTGAAGAGGTTGCGCGCGAAGCGATGCGCCTTGCCGCGCACAAGCTGCCGATCAAGTGCAAGTTCGTGACTCGTGAAGAAGTGGGTGGTGACGCGAATGAAGGCAACTGAGCTTCGGAGTCTGAGTGACGAGGAGCTGAAGGCCCGGATCGATGGGCTCAAGGACGAGTTGTTCAACCTCCGCTTCCAACTCGCTACGGGTCAATTGGAGAATCCCATGCGCATTCGGCAGGTTCGCAAGGATATCGCGCGCGCGAAGACCATCCTGCGCCAACGCGAGTTGGGCATCGGCTGAGAAGGGAGGTTCTTGAACATGGCGGAGAATGAGCGCAATCAGCGCAAGGTGCGCGTCGGCAAGGTCGTGAGCGACAAGATGGATAAGACCATCGTGGTGGCGGTCGAAGAGCGCGTGATGCACCCGCTCTACGGCAAAACGGTCCGACGCACGAAGAAATTCAAGGCGCACGACGAGAACAACGAGGCGAAGATCGGCGACGTCGTTCGGATTATGGAGACTCGGCCGCTCAGCAAGGAGAAGCGCTGGCGCTTGGTCGAGATTGTGGAACGCGCGGAGATTGTCTGATCCAGCTGCCTGCTGAAGGGAGGATACGGCGATGATTCAACCGCAAACGCGGCTCGTGGTTGCGGACAACTCGGGCGCGAAGGAAATCATGTGCTTCCGCGTGCTCGGCGGTTCCAACCGGAAATACGCGAACATCGGCGACGTGATTGTGGCGTCCGTCAAGAGTGCAACACCCGGGGGCGTTGTCAAGAAGGGCGACGTGGTGAAGGCGGTCATCGTGCGGAGCAAGCGCGGGATTCGCCGGAGCGATGGCTCGTACATCCGGTTTGACGAGAACGCGGCTGTGATCATCCGCGATGACAAGAGCCCTCGCGGAACGCGCATCTTTGGTCCGGTTGCGCGTGAGCTGCGCGATCGCGACTTCATGAAGATCATCTCATTGGCACCCGAGGTGCTGTGACTGGAAGACCGCGAGGAGGGGGTGTGACCGTGCCAAAGCTGCGTGTGAAGACCGGCGATAAGGTGGTCGTGATCGCAGGCAAGGACAAGTCGAAGCAGGGGCGAATCCTGAAGGTGTATCCGAAGGAGGGCCGTGTGGTCGTCGAGGGCGTGAACATCGTGAAGCGCCACACGAAGCCGAATCCACAGCATCCCGAGGGCGGGATCGTGGAGAAAGAGGCCCCCATTCACGTGTCGAACGTGATGATTGTGGATCCGAAGACGGGCGAGCCCACGCGCGTGGGATACAAATTCCTCGAGGACGGGCGCAAGGTCCGGTACGCGAAAAAGTCTGGCGAAATCCTTGACTGAGTAGCCAGGTGAAAGGAGGGAACAGCGTTGGCTCGTTTGTTGGAGAAGTACCGGAACCAGGTGGTTCCGGCACTGATGAAGCAGTTCAACTACAAGAATCCGCTGCAGGTTCCTCGGCTTGAGAAGATCGTGATCAACATGGGCCTCGGCGAGGCGACGCAAAACCCGAAGGTGATCGACGCGGCGGTGGAAGACCTGCGCGCCATCTCCGGACAGCAGCCGGTGGTCACGCGGGCGAAGAAGTCGATTGCGGGTTTCCGCCTGCGCCAGGGGATGCCGATTGGCGTGAAGGTGACACTCCGAGGCGAGCGGATGTATCACTTCCTGGATAAGCTCATGAATCTCGCGCTGCCGCGCGTTCGCGACTTCCGCGGCGTGTCGCCTCGCTCGTTTGACGGCCGCGGCAACTACACGCTGGGCCTGCGCGAGCAACTGATTTTCCCGGAGATCGACTACGACAAGATCGACAAGGTCCGCGGCCTGGAGGTCGTCGTGGTCACAACTGCGAAGACGGACGAAGAGGCGCGTGCGCTTCTGACCGAGCTGGGAATGCCGTTCCGCCAGTAATGGAGAGGGAGGTCCTACGGTGGCCAAGAAATCGATGATCATCAAGGCGCAGCGGAAGCCGAAGTTCAGCACCCGTGCGTACACGCGCTGCCGCATTTGCGGTCGGCCGCACTCGGTGTACCGCAAGTTCGGCGTGTGCCGCATCTGCTTCCGCGAGCTGGCATACAAGGGACAGCTGCCGGGCGTCAAGAAGGCCAGTTGGTAATCGGCAAGTGGAAGGAGGCGAGCTCGCATGATGACGGATCCGATTGCAGATATGCTCACGCGCATCCGCAACGCGAACCTCGTTCGGCATGAGAAGGTTGAGGTTCCGGCTTCGAAGATGAAGCGCGCGATCGCGGAGATTTTGAAGAACGAGGGCTACATCCGGGACGCCGAGTACATCCAGGACGGCCCGCAGGGCACCATCCGACTGTTCCTGAAGTACGGCAAGAACAACGAGCGCGTGATCACCGGCCTGAAGCGCATTTCGAAGCCGGGGCGCCGCGTGTACGTGGGCCATGAGGACCTGCCGCGGGTGCTCGGTGGACTCGGAATCGCGATTATCTCGACGTCGAAGGGCATCATGACGGATCGCGAGGCGCGCAAGCTTGGCGTCGGCGGCGAGGTCATCTGTTACGTGTGGTAAGTCGGGACGACGGGAGGTGCAAGGAATGTCTCGTATTGGTCGCAAGCCGATTCCGATCCCGGCAGGGGTCGAGGTATCGGTCAACGGCACGGAAGTGACGGTGAAGGGGCCGAAGGGCCAACTCGCTCGCCACGTGCATCCAGAGATGAAGGTCATCGTGCAGGATAATCAGGTCATCGTGGAGCGCCCGTCCGATGAGAAGCTGCACCGCGCGCTGCACGGCACGACCCGCAGCGTCATCGCCAACATGGTCGAGGGCGTGACGAACGGGTACACGAAGAGCCTGGAGCTGGTGGGCGTCGGTTATCGTGCGGCGAAGCAAGGCAACAAGGTGACGCTGTCGGTCGGGTTCTCTCACCCGGTGGACCTCCCGCAGGTGGAGGGCATCGAGGTGGAAGTGCCGGCGCAGAACAAGATCGTCGTGCGGGGCATCGACAAGGAGCTCGTCGGCATTTACGCGGCAAAAGTCAGGTCCATCCGGCCGCCCGAGCCGTACAAAGGCAAGGGCATTCGTTACGAAGGGGAAAACGTGCGGCGCAAGGTCGGTAAGACCGGTAAGAAGTGATGCCGGCGGCTGCGCCGCGTGAGCAAAGGAGTGAACAGCGTGATTACGAAGCCAAACCGCAACGAAGCGCGCAAACGGCGTCACGTGCGGGTTCGGGCCAAGGTCTTCGGAACGCCCGAACGGCCGCGGCTGAACGTGTTCCGGTCGAATAAGCACATCTACGCGCAGCTCATTGACGACACCATTGGGCACACCATCGCGGCTGCGTCGAGCCTCGAGAAGGGCTTCGAGGGCAACGGCGGTAATGTGGAAGGTGCGCGGCAGGTCGGCCGCATGATCGCGGAGCGCGCGCTTGCCAAGGGATACAAGAAAGTCGTCTTCGATCGCGGCGGATACCTCTATCACGGGCGGGTACGGGCGCTTGCAGACGCCGCGCGTGAAGCGGGGCTCGATTTCTAATTCCACAGGGAGGAAGGTGTACACGTGCGCATTGACCCGAATCAATTGGAGTTGACGGAGCGCGTTGTCCATGTGAACCGCGTGGCGAAGGTCGTCAAAGGCGGACGGCGCTTTTCGTTCTCGGCGCTCGTGGTGGTGGGCGACGGTCAAGGGCATGTGGGCGCGGGCCTCGGCAAGGCGCAGGAGGTTCCGGATGCCATTCGCAAGGGCATTGAGGACGCGAAGAAGCATCTGATCGAGGTGCCCATCCGGAAGACGACGATTCCGCACGAGGCGCTCGGCCACTTTGGCGCAGGTAAGGTCCTCATCAAGCCAGCTCCCGCAGGTAGCGGCGTGATCGCCGGTGGACCCGTGCGCGCCGTGCTCGAGTTGGCTGGGATCAAGGACATCGTGACCAAGTCGCTCGGGTCCAACAACCCCATCAACATGGTGCACGCGACCATCGACGCGCTGAAGCAGCTGAAGCGGCCGGAGGAAGTCGCGCGGCTTCGCGGAAAGTCGCTTGAAGAGATTCTGTGAAGAGGAGGCGTACACGGTGGCGAGGAAGCTTGCAATTCGGCTCGTTCACAGCCCCAACGGACGCCAACCGGTGCAGCGCAAGACGGCCGCGGCACTAGGGTTCCGCAAGTTGTACCAGACGGTCGTGCGAGAGGATACGCCGGTGATTCGCGGCATGGTGAACCGCATTCGCCATCTGGTTGAAGTGACCGAGGTCGAAGAGTGAGAGGGAGGTGTGACGGATGAAACTGCATGAGCTGAAGCCCGCTGAAGGTTCCAAGCACCGCAAGAAGCGCGTGGGCCGCGGCACGAGCTCCGGACACGGCAAGACGTCCACGCGTGGTACGAAGGGCCAGTGGGCGCGATCCGGCGGTGGCGTTCGCCCGGGATTCGAAGGTGGTCAGACACCGCTGTTCCGCCGCCTGCCGAAGCGCGGTTTCACCAATGCCCGCTTCAAGAAGGTGTATGCGACGGTCAACGTGGATCGCCTGAACGTCTTCCCCGCCGGGACGGTGGTGACGCCGGAGCTGTTGCTCGAGCGCCGGATCATTCGCGAACCGCTGGACGGTCTCAAGATTCTCGGCAAGGGCGAGTTGCAGGTGAGCCTGACGGTGAAAGCCCACGCGTTCTCATCCTCGGCGCAGGCGAAGATTGAGGCCGCGGGTGGCACCGTCGAGGTGATCTGACGTGTGGCAGGCCATCGCCAACCTATGGCGCCTGAAGCACCTGCGCAAACGCATCCTGTTCACGCTGATGGTTCTTGCCGTGTACCGGATTGGGACGTACATTCCGGTGCCCGGCATGAACGTGAGCGCCCTGAATGCGGGGGCCGGAAACAACGCGCTGTTCAGCTTGCTGAACATGTTTTCCGGCGGCGCATTCTATCGCTTTTCGATCTTCGCGATGAGTGTCACGCCGTACATCACCGCGTCGATCATCGTCCAGCTGTTGCAATCGGGCGTGATCCCGCGGTTTGAGGAGTGGCAGAAGGAGGGCGAATCGGGCCGGCAGAAGCTGACCCAGGTCACCCGCTACCTGACCGTGGCGCTCGGTCTGCTGCAGGCCGCGGGCTTCACGTACATGTTTGCGCGCTCGGGGCTCTTGCTGCCGGGGGCCAACAACTGGTGGTCGTATGTCGTGATTGTCGTCACGCTGACGGCCGGCGACACGCTCCTCATGTGGTTCGGCGAGATGATCACGGAGAAGGGCGTCGGCAATGGCATCTCGCTTCTGATTTTCACGAGCATCCTGTCTCGCTTCTCGACGCTCGGGCAAGAGGTCTACGCCAACTGGTTCATGAATCAGTCCGGGCACCTCTTTCTCGGGATCTTGAAGACGCTGATCCTGATCGCGGGGATCGTCGTCATCTTTGCGCTGATCGTGTTTGTGCAGCAGGCGGAGCGAAAGATCCCGGTGCAGTACGCGAAGCGCGTGGTGGGGCGGACGGTCTATTCGGGCCAGCAGTCGTACATCCCCATCAAGTTGCTCGCGGCTGGCGTGATCCCGGTGATCTTCGCCATCTCGCTCCTGTTTCTGCCGTATACCATCGCGTCGTACTTTCAATCGCATCACTGGGCCGAGTTCATTCTGCGCTATCTGAGCCCGCAGACCGGGTGGTTCATGGGCGCGGAAGTGATTCTCATCATCCTGTTCACGTTCTTCTACACGCACGTTCAGATCAACCCGCAGCAGCTGGCGGAACAGCTGCAGAAGCATGCGGGCTTCATTCCGGGCGTGCGGCCGGGGCACGAGACCGAGATGTACATCGTGAAGGTGATCAACCGGGTCACCGTGTTCGGGTCCGTGTTTCTGGGCGTGATTTCCGTATTGCCGTTCATTCTTCTGGGCGCCATGAACCTCACCGATTACAACATTCAGGGCACGTCGCTGATCATTCTCGTCGGTGTTGCGCTGCAGACGATGCAGCAGATGGAAGGCCAGTTGCTCCAGCGCCAGTACCGGGGATTCATCCGCGAGTGACAGGGCAAGCGCTGGTCGCTCGTGCAAGGAGGGGGATGTCCGTGCAGGTCATTTTGATTGGATTGCCGGGCGCCGGAAAGGGAACGCAGGCTGCGAAGATTCAGGCGGAGTTCGGCATTCCCCACGTTTCGACGGGAGACATGTTCCGGCAAGCTATCGCGTCAGGGAGCGATCTCGGCCGACAGGTGAAGGCGTATCTCGACTCCGGGCGCTTGGTGCCTGATGAGACCACTGTCGCGGTGGTGCGCGACAGGCTGCAGAAGCCGGACGCGGAGAAGGGATTTCTGCTCGATGGCTTCCCGCGGACGGTTCCGCAGGCGCGGGCACTCGATGACTTGCTTCAGGAACTGGGAAAGCCGCTCGACCGCGTCCTGTACATCCACGTCGATCCTTCGGTGCTCAAGGAACGCCTGACGGGTCGCCGCATATGTCGGTCCTGTGGGGCGACGTACCACGTCAAGTTTCAGCCGCCGAAGGTGGAAGGCGTGTGCGACGTGTGCGGCGGCGAGCTGTACCAGCGCCCCGACGATACCGAGGAGGCGGTCGCCACTCGCCTTGAGCAGTTCAAGCAGACGGAACCGCTCATTGCGTACTATGAGGAGCGGGGACTGCTCAAGCGGATCGACGGCGAGCAACCGATCGAAAAGGTACACGAGGACGTCGTCGCGGCCCTGGCGCCGTTTAAGAGGTGAAGCAGAGCGCGATGGGTGCACCTCGGGAGCTCCCTCCGATCGGTTCATACGTCGAGGTGATTCAAGGGCGGGACGCGGGTCTCGTCGCGGTGGTCCTCGCCCACGAGGGCGATCGATTCGTGCGGATTGCCGACGGTGACGTGCGACGCGTCGAGAAGCCGAAGAAGAAAAACGTGGCCCATGTTCGGAGAATTCATCGGATGGCCGAAGGCATTGCCCAGAAGCTGGCGGAAGGCGGCCGCGTGACGAATGCGGAACTCCGCCACGCGGTGAGAATGTTGTTGGAGGCGCAAACGGCAAACGGACAAGAGCGTGAGCAAGGGGGGACATGAGATGGCAAAGGACGATGTGATTGAAGTCGAGGGCACGGTCATTGAACCGCTGCCGAACGCGATGTTCCGCGTCGAGCTGGAGAACGGGCACAAGGTGTTGGCGCACGTGTCGGGAAAGATCAGGATGCACTACATCAAGATCCTCCCCGGCGATCGCGTCACGGTGGAACTGTCGCCGTACGATCTGACCCGTGGCAGGATTACGTACCGCTACAAGTAATGGAGTGCTGGCATTCGCGGAGTCGTTGCGGTATGATACCGCAAGTGGAGGAGGGGTAAGTGTGAAAGTCCGTCCTTCCGTCAAGCCCATGTGCGAGAAATGCAAAGTGATTCGCCGCAAGGGCAACGTGATGGTGATCTGCGAGAACCCAAAACACAAGCAGCGCCAGGGCTGACCATGGGAACCGCCACGGCGGGATAAGTTCGGGGCTTCCACGAAGACAGCGCGGCTGGTCCTTCCACGCGGCCTGCGGCCGCATCGCACATGCGCCCGCGGGTGAGCGTGAAGGGACTGTCTTCGTGTTTGCATACAAATCACTGATGGAGTCGCTGGACTCGGCAGAGCGCGCGAGGCGCGGTCCTGTACAAGCCCAGCGCGGACGAAGCACATTGGAGGTGCAGTCTGTACATGGCACGTATTGCCGGCGTCGACTTGCCGCGCGATAAGCGCGTCGAGATCGGACTGACGTACATTTACGGCATCGGCCGCACGACGTCCAACAAGATCCTCGCGGCCACGGGCATTGATCCGAACAAGCGCGTCCGGGATCTCACCGAGGACGAAGTCGTTCGGTTGCGCGAAGAGATTGAGCGCAACTACAAGGTCGAGGGCGATCTCCGCCGCGAAGTGGCGATGAACATCAAGCGGCTCATCGATATCGGTTGCTATCGGGGCATAAGGCACCGCCGCGGGCTTCCGGTTCGCGGTCAGCGCACGAAGACGAATGCGCGCACGCGGAAGGGTCCGCGCCGCACGGTCGCAGGCAAGAAGAAGTAATCTCTGGAGGTGTCATCGTTGGCAAATAAGGTCACCAAGCGCCGTGGCTCGTCGACGAGTGCTCGCCCGCGCCGCCGCGATCGGAAGAACATCGAGGTGGGCGTGGCCCACATCAAGTCGACGTTCAACAACACCATCGTCAGCATCACGGATCCGGCTGGCAACGTGATCTCGTGGGCATCCGCCGGCACGGTGGGCTTCAAGGGATCGCGCAAGAGCACGCCGTATGCCGCGCAGCTCGCGGCTGAGGCCGCCGCGCGTTCCGCGATGGAGCACGGGATGAAGTCGGTCGAGGTGCTGGTGAAGGGCCCGGGGGCTGGCCGCGAGGCTGCCATTCGCTCGCTTCAGGCGGCGGGGCTCGAGATCACGGGAATTCGAGACGTCACGCCCATCCCGCACAACGGATGCCGTCCGCCGAAGCGCCGCCGCGTCTGACGAGGCGTCGGAATTCCGCGGGTTGAACAGGTATAACAACTATTGGAGGTGTCCATCCTAGAATGGCAAGGTATACAGGGCCCGTGTGCCGTCTGTGCCGCCGCGAAGGCATCAAGCTCTACCTGAAGGGTGAGCGGTGCTTCAGCGAGAAGTGCGCTGTCGACAAGCGGCCGTACGCACCGGGACAACATGGACAAGGTCGCAAGCGCACCACCGAATACGGCATGCAGCTGCGGGAGAAGCAAAAGGCGCGCCGCTACTACGGGGTGCTGGAGAACCAGTTTGAGCGTTATTACGAGGAGGCCGCTCGCCGTCGCGGGGTGACGGGCGAGACGTTGCTCCAGCTGCTCGAGAGCCGCCTGGACAATGTCGTGTACCGGCTTGGCTTTGCGGCGTCCCGCGCGGAGGCTCGCCAGTTGGTGCGCCATGGCCACATTCAGGTGAACGGCCGGCGTGTGGACATTCCGTCGTTCCTGGTGAAGGAGGGCGACGTGGTGTCGGTTCGGGAGAAGAGCCGCGACAACGCCCGCCTGAAGGAGCTCGCCGAACTGATTCCGAGCCGCACCATCCCGGCCTGGCTGGAGCTCGACGCCGAAAATTGGACGGCGAAGGTGCTGCGCCGCCCTGCGCGCGACGAGATCGACGCCCCGGTGCAGGAGCAGCAAATTGTCGAGTTCTACTCTCGTTAATCCGGGGTGAACGCTGGATCGTCTAGCCAGCTCCGAGCGTCGACGAGTACCACTCCCAAGGAGGATTAGGAATGATCGAGATAGAGAAGCCGCGGATCGAGATTGTGGAACAAACCGGCGACTACGGGAAGTTCGTGTGCGAACCGCTGGAGCGCGGCTACGGGACGACGCTCGGCAACTCACTGCGCCGCATCCTGCTGTCTTCTATCCCGGGGGCAGCGGTGCGGTCGGTGAAGATCGAGGGCGTGCTGCACGAGTTCTCCACGATTCCTGGGGTCGTCGAGGATGTCACCGAGATCATTCTCAATCTCAAACGGCTCTCGTTGAAAATTCATTCCGACGAAGAGAAGACGCTGATCATCGACGCCGTGGGCCCGGGAGTGGTGACGGCTGGCGACATCCGCGCGGATTCGGACGTCGACATCATGAATCCTGACCTGCACATCGCGACGCTGACCGAGGGCGCGCGCATCTACATGGAGATGCGCGCCGGCCGGGGGCGCGGATACGTGCCGGCACACCGCAACAAGCCGGAGGAGCAGGAGATTGGGCTCATTCCCATCGACTCGTTGTACTCGCCCATCTCGCGCGTGAACTTCTCCGTGGAGAACACGCGCGTGGGTCAGATCACGGACTACGACAAACTCACGCTCGAGGTGTGGACGGACGGAAGCGTGGCGCCGGACGAGGCGGTCTCGATCGGAGCAAAGATCCTGACGGAACACTTGATGCTGTTTGTCGGTCTGACGGATCGGGCGCGGGACACGGATCTCATGGTCGAAAAGGAGAACGCGCACAACGACAAGATCCTCGACATGCCGATTGAGGAGCTGGACCTGTCGGTGCGCTCCTACAACTGCCTGAAGCGCGCGGGCATCAACACGGTGGCGGAGCTCTGCGCGAAGTCGGAAGAAGAGATGATGAAGGTCCGCAACCTCGGCCGCAAGTCGCTGGAGGAAGTGGTCGAGAAGTTGCATGCCCTTGGACTTAGTTTACGCAAGGACGACTGAGCGATTCGCAGCAAGGGAGGGAGACGCATGGCATATCGCAAGTTGAATCGGACCTCTTCGAGCCGCAAGGCGCTGTTTCGCAGCCTTGTGACGGATCTGTTCCTGTACGAGCGCATTCAGACGACCGAAGCCAAGGCCAAGGAACTGCGCTCGATCGCGGAGAAAATGATCACGCTGGCGAAGCGGGGCGACCTGCATTCGCGCCGCCTGGTGGCCCGCTACGTGCGACGCGAAAAGCTGTCGCCGCTCGGCGAGGGCCCGGACGCGATTCAGAAGCTGTTCGGGGACATCGCGCTGCGGTACAAGGACCGCAACGGCGGGTACACGCGCATCGTGAAGGTGGGCCCGCGCCGCGGTGACGCTGCGCCGATGGTCGTGATCGAACTCGTGTGAGGGTGGGGCATGTGAGCCGTGGGCGCCGCATACGACTCGTGCTGGGCTATGACGGGTCGGGCTTCCACGGCTTTGCCCGTCAAGAAGGCCTGCGCACGGTTCAGGGCGTGCTGGAAGACGAGCTAAGGCGCATGCTCGGCGTGGACATCCTCGTCGAAGGCTCCGGTCGGACGGATCGGGGCGTGCACGCGCGCGCTCAGGTGGTCCACTTCGACCTGCCGTACGGCCCGCCTGCGGATCGGATGGTGCACGTGTTGCGCCGGCGACTGCCTGCCGATCTGCTGCCTCGAGATGCGGGCGAGGTGGACGAGGGGTTCCACGCACGCTTTTCCGTCGTCCGAAAGACCTACCGGTACACGCTGGATTTGGCCCCTCTGCCGAGCCTCTACTGGTACCGATTCAGCTGGCATCATCCGGAACCGCTCGATCTCGCCGCGATGCAAGAGGCGGCACGCCATCTCCTGGGCGAGCACGACTTCACCTCGTTCTGTGCGGCCGAGGCGCGGCAGCGGGATAAGGTGCGCCGGATCGACCGCGTCGAGTTCCGGCAGGACGGATCGCGCCTCCATATCGAATTCGAGGGAAACGGGTTCCTGCAATACATGGTGCGGATCTTGGTGGGCACCTTGGTGAAGGTCGGCCGAGGTCAAGAGAGGCCGGATCGAATTCCGCTCATCTTGGAGGCTCGGGACAGGCGGCTCGCCGGCGAGACGGCGCCGCCGCACGGCTTGTGTCTGTGGAACGTGGAGTATCCGCCTGAGTATGGCGGGAAGGTCATTGATCTGGCTGACGATTTATAATAAAATTGTGCAGGTATTTGACCCACTCGATTCCCCCGTTCCATCGGTAGGTCAAATTGCATCGTTCGGAGGGAACGTTGATGCGTACGACATACATGGCGAAGCCCGGCTCCGTCGAGCGCAAGTGGTACGTCATTGATGCCACGGGATGGCGCGTGGGCCGCTTGGCGACGCAGATTGCGATGATTTTGCGAGGGAAGCATAAACCCGAGTTCACGCCCCACGTCGACACGGGCGATTTTGTCATCGTCGTGAATGCGGACAAGGTTGTGTTCACGGGCCGCAAGCTGGATCAGAAGAAGTATTACCGCCACTCCGGTTACCCGGGCGGTCTCAAGGTCACCACGGCGCGCACCATGCTGAATACGCACCCGGAGCGCGTGCTGTACTATGCCGTGCGCGGCATGCTGCCGCACAACTCGCTCGGCCGTCAGCAACTGAAGAAGCTCCACATCTACGCGGGGCCTGAGCATCCGCATGCGGCGCAAAAACCGATTCCGTTCGTACCCGGCGAGACGCGGGAGTAAAGGAGGGGCTGCAACTTGGCAAGCGTTCAATACTGGGCTGTGGGCCGTCGCAAGACCTCCGTCGCTCGCGTGCGCCTTCTTCCGGGCGACGGCAAGATTATGGTGAACAAGCGGCCGATGGACGAGTACTTCGGGCTCGAGTCGCTGAAGCTGATTGTCAAGCAACCGCTGTTGCTCACGGACACGGTGGGGCAGTACGACGTGTACGTGAACGTGCGCGGCGGGGGGATCTCCGGGCAGGCGGGGGCCATCCGTCACGGCATCGCTCGCGCCCTGCTGAAAGTGGATCCGAATCTGCGCCCGACGCTGAAGCGCGCAGGACTCTTGACTCGCGATGCGCGCATGAAGGAGCGCAAGAAGTACGGGCTCAAGGCTGCGCGTCGCGCGCCACAGTTCTCGAAGCGCTGAGTCGCGACACGCGGCGGCACGTTGTGTTGGAGAGGCTGTTCCTATCCCGGCGTCACTGGGATGGGGGCAGCCTTTTTCGCGGCTTGGCGGCGGGGGCGCGCATCGCGGGCCGCCATCGCACTTCAGCTCTGTCACTCTACCCCTCCACGCGAGCGGCGCCTCATGATCTGGCGCCCGGCTGCGCACACTGAGGGCAGCACGTTGCGCCGGAGGGGGCATGATCATGCACGGGAAGCACAGGCACGTGCCGCTCGCGTTCGCTGCGATGGCGATGCTCGTGGGGGCGACCTCCCTCGTGGTACCCGTACAGGATGCGCGGGCGGCATGGTTTCGTCCGCTTCAGCATAGGGTGAATCCAGGTGTTCAAGCGACCGGCATCCAGGGCAAGGTCATCGTCGTGGATGCAGGCCATGGCGGCCGCGACTCCGGAGCGCGAGGCGTCGGCGGAATTGAGGAGAAGGATATCACACTCTCCGTTGCGCTCAAGCTCGCGCGCTACCTGCAGCAGGGCGGCGCCATCGTCATCATGACAAGGACCACGGACACCGACCTCGCCACAGAGCGCGATCGCGCCATGAGACAGCGCCATTTGGGCGATCTGCGCGGCCGATTGAACGTGGTTCGCCGCCAGCGCGTCGACGCCTTTGTTTCGATTCACTGCAACAGCGCACCATCTCCCGACTGGCGTGGCGCTCAGGTCCTGTACCTGAAGACGAATCCGCACGCCAAGCAGCTCGCAACCGTGATGCAGGAGGCGTTTCGGACGGAGCTTCTGCCGACGCACCGCGATGTGCAGTCGAATCGGACGCTCTTCCTTCTCAAGCGCATCGAAGGGCCCACGGTTCTGGCGGAAATCGGATTTGTGTCGAACCCGGAGGAGGCGCGCGCGCTCACCACGGACGCCTATCAGGAGCGCGTGGCCTTCGCCATGTACGAAGCCCTGGTTCGCTACTTCAGCGATCCGGCCGTAGAGCAAGTGCCGGAGGACGACGGCTAATCGCAGCGGGAGGGAGCGGCATTGCGGCAGCGAGGATTGGCATGGCTCATGGCCGCAGCCATCGGGGGGCTCGGGCTCATGGCTTGGTCTCCCTTAGCGGCCGATCTCGTCGGGCGCCCGGCATCCGCCGCGCGCGCGGAGACGTCGTCAGGCCATACGTTGCCTCTCGTCCTCGAACGGGCGCCCTTCGACTGGGAAGGGCGCCCTGTCTACGTCCTGACCAATCGGTCCTCCAGCGTCCTCACGCACATCGTCATTCGGAGCTGGGAGGGCGATCTTCTGCCCATCCTCTACATCGGCCCGCGGGCACCTTCGTCCGTCCCACCGCGCCCGCTCGCCGACCCGCCTTACACGCTCGAACCGGGTTGGTCCATGTGGTTCGTGGGCCAGGAACAGCCGTGGCCTCGCTACGTGATCAACTGGTTGGATCAAGGCGTGAACTCCTACCAGGTGGTCTCCGCGCGTTTGGTTTCCCCCGCCTGATGATGTACACTAAACGCAGTGTCGCGTGTGTTTTTCCGAGGTGTTTGCGGACAAGGAGGTTTTTCGATAGATGGTGACTCGCGAGCAGGTCATCGAGGCGCTCCGGGACGTGAAGGATCCGGAGGTCGGCCGCAGCATCGTGGAGTTGGACATGGTGCCGTCGGTCGAGATCGAAGGCGGAAAGGTCACCGTGGACGTGTTGCTCACCATCCGCGGCTGCCCGCTGTCCAACGTCATTGAGCGGGAAATCCGGGAGCGCCTGTCGCAACTCGAAGGCGTGACCGAAATCGAGGTGCGCGTGGGTCACATGACGGACGAACAGCGCGCGCAGTTCGCCGCCAAGGTGCGCGGCATGGGGCGGGCGAACGCCGAAGCGCAGCAGGCCGAGCTTCCGCCCATCCTGCGGGAGCAGGGGCGGCAATTCCTCGCCATCGCCTCCGGCAAGGGAGGCGTCGGCAAGTCCACCGTGACGGCCAATCTGGCGGTTGCCCTCGCGCGAAAGGGCTACCGGGTGGCGCTCATCGATGCGGACATCTACGGCTTCAGCATCCCGGTCATCTTCGGCATCGAGGGCGTGAAGCCGGCGACCATCGAGGATCTGATCATGCCCGTGCAGGCCGAGGGCGTGAAGATCATGTCCATGCAGTTCTTCGTGCCTGAGAACACGCCCGTGGTGTGGCGCGGCCCGATGTTGGGCAAGACGCTGCGCAGCTTTTTCGGGCAGGTCCACTGGGGCGACGTGGACATCGTGCTGCTGGACCTGCCGCCGGGCACGGGCGACGTGGCGCTGGATGTGCACACGCTTCTGCCGCAGAGCAAGCAGCTCATCGTCACCACCCCGCAGGCCGCCGCGGCTGAGGTGGCGGTGCGCGCGGGTCTGATGGGCGTGCGCACGAATCACCAGGTCATCGGCGTCGTCGAAAACATGGCCTACTTCGTGTGCGACTCGTGCGGAGAGACTGCGTACCTGTTCGGCCGGGGCGGTGGGGAGCGCGTCGCCGCGGCGCTCAACACGACCCTCCTCGCCGAGATCCCGATTGCGAATCAGGAGAAGGAGCGCGCGGGGATCTTTTCCGCCGAGTCCCTGCACGGGCAGGTCTTTGCTAAGCTGGCCGATCGCGTCGCGGAGGCCATGGGTCTCGCTCAGAACCGCGAACTCCGGGCGTGATCGTCCGTCAGCGCCGGGCGTCAACGTGAAGCTGGGCGTCAATATCAAACGGCACAAGCGCGCCGGGCCGCGACATGACTCGGCGCCCTTGTGCCGCTTTGTTTCACGGCCTCTTCGACCTTCATCACGAGGACGATCCCGACTCCTCCGACGAATTGCTCGACTTCTCCTGCGATCCGCCCTTTTCGCCCTGGCCTTGTCCCCCTGCCGTGGCCTGTCCGGCCTGCATCGCCTTCTGCACAGCGTCCTGCACGGTCTGCTGGAACTGAACCTGGAACGTCGGCGAGGCGAGGGTCTGGAGAATCACCTTCTGCAGTTCGGATCGAAATTCAGGTCCCTGCATCATCGTCTGCAGGGACTTCATGAACTCGTTCGATTGCAGGAGCACCAGCATGTCCTGCTGGAAGTTCGGATCTTTCATCAGGCTCTCGACGGTATCCTTGAGCTCGGGCTGCGCGGCCTTGGCGAGCGCCGCCGCGAACTGCGGGTCCTTGGCGGCCTCGGTCAGAAAGGTCTGGGTCTGTTTCGACTGAATGAAGTCGGTGAGCGCCTGTTTCACCTCGTCAGGTGAAGCGATGAGCTGATTTTTGAACTCCGGATTTTTCAGGGTGTCCAAGAGCGCCTGCTGGCCTTCCTTTGAATTGAGGATGTCCACGACCATCTGTTTCGTCTGTGTGTAATTCCCGCCCCCGCCCTCTCCGCTTGCGCTCACGTCAGCCCCGGCGTTCATGCCACAGCCAGTGACGGCGAGAGCCGCGAGCCCGATTGCCACGAGGCGCGCAAGCCTGTTGTTCACGCCAAGCCCCTCCTCAACACCCGGTTTACCGTCAGTATGCGACTCGGCCCGCCGACCTATCCCGGGCGGCCGCGATGGCACCCAAACCGGTCACTGCACTTTGGACTGCACGTTGGCGCCCGCCAGGAGCTCGGATACCGTCACAAACCGATACCCCTGCTGGCGCAGATTTTCGACGATCCTCGGCAGCGCCTCCACGATCTGCTTCGAAGAGTCGCTGGCGTGCATCAGCACGATGTCGCCCGGCACCACCCGCTTCGTCACCCGGTTGACAATCGCGTCCACGCCTGGGTTCTTCCAGTCGAGCGAGTCGGTGTTCCACTGTACCACCGTGTAGCCCATGCTCGTGAGACAGCGAATGACCCGCAGATTGAGGTCGCCGTTCGGCGTCCGGAACAGCTTCGGTTTCACGCCCGTGACCTGCTGAATGGCCTTGTCCGCGAGCATCGCCTGCTCTCGGATCCAGGAATCCGGGTAATTCGAATAGTCCTTGTGCAGGTATCCGTGGCTCCCGATTTCATAGCCCATGGCCTTGATCTTCTTGGCGATCTCGGGATGGTGCATCGTCCAGGGCCCGCTCAGAAAAAACGTCGCCTTCGTCACACCGCATTTCTTCAGCGTCTCCAACACCGGCTCGGGCGTGCGATGCCCCCAGGAGATGTCAAAGGTCAGGGCCACCACTTTCTCCTTCGTATCCACCTTGTACACGGCCTTCGGGGCCTGAGCCTTCGTATCGGCGGCGCGCACCGACCCGGCTTGCAGGCTCATGCACGACACGGCGCACACGCATGCGGCCGTGAGCGCGGCGACGCCCGCGCGAAGTCGCTTCCAGAAGCTCCGCATTGGCCAACCTCCCTTGTGATTCTGCCTGCAGTGTTTGCAGCGGCCGCACCGCCTATGCGATCTCGCCACCGGCGCGTGGGCGCCTCTTGTGACCAATCGCCGGGAAAGCCCATAGCTTACGATCAGCGACTCACCCAGGAGGCGATGATCATGCTGATGCTCGCGCTCGGCGACTCCATTACATATGGCTACGGTGCGAGTGCGCCGGAGAAGAGCTTTGCGCAGCGCCTTCGCGCCCGCTTCGCCCGCCAGGTCCGCACGACGTTGCATATCCAGGCGAAGCCGGGGTGGACGGCGAGGCAGCTGTTCAAATCGCTTCAGGACCTCCCGCCCTGTATCGTCGAGGAGGCCGAGATCGTCACGCTCATGATCGGCGGAAACGATCTCCTGCGAAGCGCGCCGGCGATCCTCACGCGGCGAGCCGATCTCATTCAGGACGTCATGCGCCGCTCTGAGGAGGACGTGGAGCGCTTGGTGGAATGGTGCAAACGCCCGCACAGCACGTTCGGTATTGCGACCCTCTACAATCCCTTTCCGAATTTCGCCTTGGCCGAGGAGGTGACGCAGGAGTACAACGATCGCGTCCGCCGGATCGCGCTTCGTCACGGGCTCGTGGTGGTGGAGACCTACAAGGCGTTTCGCGGGCACGAGCCGGCCTATGTCGAGCACTACCGAAGTGGGCAGTTCCGGGATCTGCGCCTGTTCCGCAATCCGATTCATCCGACGGACGAGGGACACGAGGCGCTCGCGAAGGCGTTTTTTCGCGCGCTGCAGCGGGCGCGATCGAAGGAGCGCACGCGGGCCACGCGCGGGCGGGCTGCGTGGCGGGCGTGAACGCGCGGTTGGAAGTAGCTGTCTTGACTCGGGGCCTCGGGTAGGAAACAATGGGAAAGAGACTCCCCGACGGTCAGGGGGCTTTGTATGGACGCGTGGTTCGCGGCAATCCGGGACTTTGGCTTCAAGGACGTCATCGACATCCTGTTCGTGGCCTTCATGATCTACTACCTGTTGCTTCTCATCCGCGGCACTCGAGCGGTTCAGCTCCTGAAGGGTGTCATTGTCGTCGTGGTCGTGACCATGGTCTCGAGCCTGCTCAACCTGTCCGCCTCCAACTGGCTTCTGAATCGCATCATCGAGATTGGGCTGTTTGCGATTCCCGTGGTGTTTCAACCCGAACTTCGGCGCGCGCTCGAGCAACTGGGGCGCGGAAGCCTGTGGAACTTCAATCTCCTCCTGCATGAGGAACCGAACATGGTGCACACGGTGAACGAGATTGTCAAGGCCTGTCAGGTGCTCGCGAAGACGAAAACGGGGGCGCTCATCGTCATCGAACGCCAGACGGGCCTGAACGAATATATCGAGACGGGGACGCGCCTGGAGGCGCGCGTCAGCACGGAGTTGTTCATCAACCTGTTCATTCCCAACACGCCGCTGCACGACGGGGCCGTGATCGTGCGGGGGACGCAGATCATGGCCGCGGGATGTGTGCTGCCGCTCACGGAGAACCGCAACCTGGACAAGCAGCTCGGCACGCGGCACCGCGCCGGGCTCGGCATCACGGAGCAGTCGGACGGGGTGAGCGTCATTGTGTCCGAGGAGACGGGGCAGGTGTCCGTCTGTGTGGATGGCGTGATGCACAGCCACCTGGATGAGGAGCGGTTGAATGAGCTGTTGATGAAGCTGCTCGTCCCGCAGAAGACGAGTGCGCTTTCTTTCTGGAATCGAAAGGCGGAGTCGCGATGATGGATCGGCTGCTGAACAACAACGTGGCGCTTCGGATCATCGCGCTCGTGCTCGCGTGCATCCTGTGGCTGGCGGTGCACGCCGAGCAGGGCGGCAGCCAGCAGGCCTCGACGGGGGTCACCGAGTCGTTTGAACTTCCGGTTCGAGTGGAGACCTCCGCGGATGAGGTGTTGGTGTCCCAGGTGCCGACGGTCACCGCTCGGGTGACCACCAGCCTCCTGAGGCTGCCGACGCTCGCCACCGACATGACGAAAGCCGAGATCGTCGCGAATGCGCAGGACCTGGGCGCTGGCACCTACACTCTGCACGTGGCGGCCATCAACATGCCGGCCAGCGTGCGAAGTTACACGCTCTCGCCGGCCACCATCACGGTGACCTTGGAGCCGAAGGTGACCGTGGAGCGGCCCATCCGGCTGAGCGTGGTGGGGGCGCCGAGTCAGGGTTACGTGCTCGGCAAGCCACAGATTGGCGCGGGCGTGGTCGAAATCTCGGGCGCCGCATCCAGCGTGCAGTCGGTTGCGGAAGTCGCAGGCGTGGTGGACGCGAGCGGGCTTTCGCAGACGGAGACGAAGCTCGTGGATCTCTTGCCCCTGGATGGGGCGGGCAAGGCGGTGCCGGGCGTGACCGTGACGCCGTCCGCCATTGCGGTGACGCTGCCGGTGACGTCGGCCAGCCAGACCGTCAAACTGACACCCGCCGTGACGGGCCTGCCTGCGGCGGGGTACGCCATCGCGTCGGTCCGCTTGGAACCGACGAGCGCTGTGGAACAGGGGCTGCCTGCAGGTCAGCTCCCGCAGGGCGGGTTGCGCGTGCCCATCGATGTGACGGGCCTCGCCAAGTCGACGACGGTGTCGGTCCCGGTTCCGCTCCTGCCGGGCATGACGAGCGTGTCGCCCGCGGCGGTGACGGCCGTGATCGACGTGGAGCCGTCGGCGGTCTACACCCTTCAAAACGTGCCGGTGACCATCACGGGGGCGACGGGCGTGCGCCTGCTCGGCCCTCGGACCGTGACCGTCACGGTGGCGGGGGCGCAGTCGGCCGTGCAAGCCGTCGAGAAGGACGCGAGCGCGGTTCAGGCGTACGTGGATGCATCCGGCATGAGCCGTGGCACGGCCTCGCTGCCCATCCAGGTCCACCTGCCCGCGGGGCTGTCCGCGGTCAGCATCTCCGCGCGGACGGCCACCGTGCAGGCGATGCCGTGACCCGCCAAAGACTGCATCTTTGCACGAACCGCCTTCTGTGGCACAATGTTTGCGTTGTGAGAGAGGAGCGTGCATCGGTGGGCAGGTGGTTTGGAACGGACGGCGTGCGCGGCGTGGCGAATCAGGAGCTCACGCCGGAGCTTGCGTTCCGGCTGGGGCGCGTCGGCGCGTATGTGCTGACGGCGCGTCGGCCGGGATCGCGCATCGTCGTCGGCAAGGATACCCGGATTTCGGGTGACATGCTGGAAACGGCGCTGGTGAGCGGAATTTTGTCAATGGGCGTGGATGCGCTCCGGCTCGGCGTCATCTCCACGCCTGGCGTGGCGTATCTGACACGGCTTCTACGGGCGGACGCGGGCGTGATGATCTCGGCGTCCCACAACCCGGTGGCCGACAACGGCATCAAGTTTTTCGGCGGCGACGGGTTCAAGCTCCTGGACGAGATGGAGGAGCGGATGGAGGCCCTGCTGGCCGAAGAAGCCGATACGCTGCCGAGGCCCATCGGTGACGGCGTGGGCCGGATGTACGACGAGCCCGCGACGGAGGCGTACATGCGCTTTCTGGTGCAGGCCGCCCGCGTGCGATTCGACGGGCTGAAGGTGGTGCTCGACTGCGCGAATGGCGCGGCTTCTTTTATCGCGCCCGAGGTGTTCCGGCGGCTCGGCGCGGACGTGATCGTCATTCACGCGAATCCAGACGGCGTGAACATCAACGTCGACTGTGGGTCGACCCATCCGCACATCGTGCAGCGTGCGGTGCTGCAGCACGGCGCGGACGTGGGGCTCGCGTTCGACGGGGATGCGGATCGCTGCATCGCGGTGGACGAGAACGGCGAGGTGGCGGACGGCGACTTCATTATGGCCATTCTCGCGCGCGCCATGAAGGAAAAGGGAGAGTTGCGCGGAGACAAGGTCGTCGCCACGGTCATGTCCAACCTCGGCTTTGTGAAGGCCATGAGCGATCTCGGCATCACCGTGCTGCGCACGGCCGTGGGGGATCGGTACGTGATGGAGCGGATGCGGGAGGAAGGCGCGTCGCTCGGCGGCGAGCAGAGCGGGCACATCATCTTGCTCGATCACACCACCACCGGCGACGGCATGCTGACAGCCGTGAAGCTGGTGGAGACCATGGTGGAGAGCGGCAAGCGGCTATCCGAGCTGTCCCGCGTCATGATTCGCTACCCGCAGATCCTGGAGAACGTGCGCGTGCGTGACAAGCGCGCCTGGCGTGACAACGCGGCCATCCAGGACGCGCTGCGCAGGGCAGAGGCCGATCTCGGCGAGAGCGGGCGCGTGCTCGTGCGCGAGTCGGGGACCGAGAACCTCGTGCGCGTCATGGTCGAGGGTCTCGATGAGAAGCTCTTGCGCCGCGTGGTCGGCGACATTGTCCAGGTCATCCAGGCGGAGCTCGGCGCGTGAAGCGTGGCTCGCTGAAGGGAGGGATGCCAGGCGAGGAACCGGATGGGCGTTTTCTCGTAGAATGTCACATGCGGCTGTGAATCTGATACGCAGCGCATGGGAAGCGCCCGGACTCGGCGGCGGCCGAGTTGACGCGGAGGAGGTTGGCGAAAGATTCGGCGGATGCCTCCCGGCGCCAATCCGATCGCGCCGCAAGCGAAGCCTGAAATCCACCGGGCGACCGGTGGGACAGAGGCGAGCAGATCGGATGAAGGAGGATACCTGCTTCATGTGTGGAATTGTCGGCTATATCGGCCCCAGGAATGTCAAAGACGTCGTCGTGGGCGGCTTGGCGAAGCTCGAATACCGCGGCTATGATTCCGCGGGCGTGGCTGCGCTGGCGGACGGGAACATCCGGATTGTGAAGGCGGTGGGCCGCCTGTCGAATCTGGAGGAAAAGCTCGCTGAGATGCCCATCTCGGGCCACATCGCCATCGGCCACACGCGGTGGGCGACGCACGGCAAGCCGTCGGACGAGAACGCGCATCCGCATCAGGACTGCAGCGGCCGATTCGCCATCGTGCACAACGGCATTGTGGAGAACTATCTCTCGCTGCGCGAAGAGCTGATGGCGCTCGGGCACGAGTTCCGGTCGGAGACCGACACGGAAGTCGTGGCGCACCTCATTGAAGAGATGTACAACGGCGATCTGTTCGAGACCATGATCGCGGTCGGCAAGCGGATCCGCGGCGCGTACGCGCTCGTCGTCATGGCGAAGGACCATCCGGACGAGATCGTCGCCATTCGCCGCGCAAGCCCGATGATCATCGGCCTCGGCGAGAAGGAGAACTTTGTGGCGTCGGACATCCCGGCTATCCTGGAATACACGCGCGACATCTACGTGATGGAGGACGGCGAAATGGCCGTCCTGCGGCGCGACGGCGTCGAGTGCTTCACGATGGATGGCGAGCCGGTGAAGAAAGAGGTGTATCACGTCACCTGGGACGCGGTCAGCGCGGAGCGCGGGGGCTATCCGCACTTCATGCTGAAGGAGATCCACGAGCAGCCGCGCGCGGTTCGGGATACCCTTCGCGGCCGGGTGTCGGACGATCTCAGCCGCGTGGAGCTGCCTGAACTCGGCCTTCAGGACGAGGACATCCGCGCCATCGACCGGATTCACATCGTCGCGTGCGGCACGTCGTGGCACGCGGGCCTCGTGGGCAAGGCCGCGATCGAGGCGTTCGCGCGCATCCCGGTCAACGTGGAGATCGCGTCGGAATATCGGTACTCCGACCCCATCGTGACGGATAACACGTTGGTCATCGCCATCACGCAGTCGGGGGAGACAGCGGACACGCTCGCGGCGATGCGGGAGATGAAGAAGCGCGGCGTGCGCGTGGTGGCCATCACGAACGTGGTCGGCAGCTCGGCCGCGCGCGAGGCGGACAGCACCATCATCACGTGGGCGGGGCCGGAGATCGCCGTGGCTTCGACGAAGGCGTACACCACGCAGCTCGTGGCGCTGTACCTGTTGGCCGTGCGGTTTGGCCTGAGCCGCGGCACGCTCGCGGAGGAGAAGGCGCGCGAGGTGCTGGCGGCGCTCGACAATCTGCCGCAGGTTGTGGAGCAGGTGCTGGACACGGCGCCGCAAATTGAGTCGTTTGCGAAGCGTTACAAGGATGCGCACGACACGTTCTTCATCGGGCGCGGCATCGACTACGCGGTGTCGCTCGAAGGCGCGTTGAAGCTCAAGGAAATCTCCTACATTCACGCAGAGGCGTACGCGGCGGGCGAACTGAAGCACGGGACGCTGGCGCTCATCACGGATGGCGTGCCGGTCATTGCGCTCGCGATGCAGCCGGAACTGTACGAGAAGACGCTGTCGAACATCGTCGAGGTGAAGGCGCGCGGCGCGTTCGTCCTCGGGCTCACGTGGGTGGGCAACGAGGACCTCGAGAAGACGGTGGACGAAGTGATCTATCTGCCGAAGACGATGCCGCTTCTCGCGCCCGTGGCGGCGGTGATTCCGCTGCAACTGCTGGCGTACTACGCCGCGGTGGCGCGGGGGAACGACGTCGACAAACCGCGAAACCTAGCGAAGAGCGTGACGGTGGAATGAACGATGCGGGCGAACTGGGAAGAGCTATCTTCGCAAAATCAAATCCTTCCCCAGCAAAATAAGTTCTTCCCTGAGTAAAGAAGTTGTTCCGTAGAGCACGGGTGAATTCGGGTCAAAAGCCTGGATTCGCCCGTTCGTTTTTGAGCAGAGAAAAGGCATGGGGAGGAAGGTCAGGACTGTCGCCCCCCGCCACATCGCAGCCCGAGGGCGCAGAGCATCGCGATAAGCCGACGGCGAGTCACGTGTGACTGCACCACGCCGCGGCGGACGTCCTGCATTTCCATGGAAGCGTCACATGGCTTTTTCCTGCCATGCGGGTGATGTGATCGTATTACCATTCACTACGATTGGAAATCAATAGCTTTCCATGGAACAACGCGCGATGGCAATTCTACCGAGATCGCAGGCCGGAGACGTATGGTACACTGGTCTCAATCTGATTCGGATTTTTCTGCGAGTGAGGGATGCCCATGTCGGTGGAAGAAGAGGTGCTTGGCGCGGGCGCGCCGGCGTGGCTCGAGAAGGACAGGCGGTACGTGTGGCACGGCATGGTGACGTACGCCGCGGCGCAGAACCCGATGGCTATTGTGGAGGGGGACGGCGCCTGGGTCGTGGACGCAGAGGGGCGGCGTTACCTTGATGCGATGTCGGGGCTCTGGTGCGTGAATCTCGGGTATTCCCAGCCGAGGCTGGCGGAGGCGGCGCACCGGCAATTGACCACGATGCCGTATTATCCTCTCACGAACACGCATCTGCCGGCCATTCAACTCGCCGAGAAGCTCAGCGACTGGCTTGGCGCGGAGTACCGCGTGTTCTTCTCGAACAGCGGTTCGGAGGCGAACGAGGTCGCGTTTAAGATCGCCCGGCAGTACCACGCCCAGCGCGGCGAGCCGAATCGGTGGAAGATCCTCTCGCGCTATCGCGCGTACCACGGCAACACGATGGGCGCGCTCGCGGCTTCCGGGCAGTTCGAGCGAAAGTACAGGTACGAGCCGCTGGCGCCGGGCTTCGTGCACGTGCCGCCGCCCGACTGCTATCGCTGCCCGTTTGGCCGCACGCCGTCAACGTGCGCGCTGGAGTGTGCGGCGCACATCGACGACGTCATGCGCTGGGAATTCGACGATACCATCGCGGCGGTCATCTTGGAACCCGTCATCACGGGCGGGGGCGTGCTCGTGCCGCCCGATGGATATCTGCAGAAAGTGAAGGAGATATGCCACCGGCATGGCGCGCTGATGATTGTGGACGAGGTGATCTGCGGCTTTGGCCGCACCGGGGCTCGGTTTGGCCACCAGCGCTTCGGCGTGCAGCCGGACATCGTGACCATGGCCAAGGGCATCACCAGCGGCTACCTGCCGCTCGCAGCCACGGCCGTGCGGGCCGACCTGTTTGACGAGGCCTTCGCCCGCGACGAGGACTACGCGCACCTTCGCCACGTGAACACGTTCGGCGGCCATCCGGCCGCGTGCGCGGTGGCCCTTGCGACGCTCGACATCATGGAAGCGGAAGGCTTCGTGGATCGCGCCCGCCACCTGGGGGAGGTGCTCGCGGCGGAACTCCAGCGCCTGCGCGGGATTCAGGTGGTGGGCGATATCCGGACCTTCGGGCTTCTCGCGGGCATCGAGCTCGTGGAGGACCGCGAGACGAAGGCGCCTGCCTCGGCCTCTCTCACGGCGCAGGTCGTATCCGAGTGCCGAAAGCGCGGCGTGATCGTCGGCAAAACCGGAGACACGACGCCTGGCGGCAACAACGTCATCACGCTTTGTCCTCCGTTTGTGGTGTCGGAGGAGGAACTGCGGCACATCGTGCACGTCCTCGAAGAGGCGCTGCAGGCCGTGGTGTGAATATCCTTCCTGCCCCCGCACGGCCACCCCGGCCCGTGCGGGGCGCTTGCTTTACGCGGGACGCACCTGCGACGTCTCGCGCGGCGACGCGGGCTTTTCGGCGAGGGATGGGAGTTGGGTGTATACCGATTCGAGCATTCGCCCAATCCGATCCGCCATCACCCGAGGCGGATACGGCATCCCCTCCTGCAGCCACCATTCCACCGTGCCCACGTAGGCGTTCACGACAAACTGCAGAATGGCGTCTTCCTCGGGCAGCGGATCCCTTCCCACCACGCGCCGGATCTCCCGCGTGAAGGACGCCTTGCACGACTCGACGTAGCGGCGGCGAAAGTAGGGAGCGCCGGCCTGGGTCAGCATGGTGCCGAAGAAATCGTATCGATCCGCCAGGTACTGAAAGCACTGCTCCGTGGCGGGGACCCAATCGAGCTCGGAGACGCATTGGCCGAACTCGTCCATGTCGCGAATGGCGTCTTCCATGACGCGATCGAGCAGGTCGTATTTGTCGAGGAAGTGCAGGTAGAAGGTCTTGCGACTGACGTTTGCGCGCTCTGTGATATCCTGCACGGTGATGTGGTCGAAATCCTTCTCCTTCATCAAAGCCACAAAGGCATCCCGAATGGCCTGCCGCGACTTCTGCACGCGCCGGTCCAACCGAATCCCTCCTCGGTGTGCATCTCTCCGTTGAGATACGAAACAAACGCGGTGAGCGTGAGTACTAATGCGCACTCGGCTTCCATCTGTCCATGGCGAAGGAGGATGTCTACGCTACAATCATACACGGACGAAGCTTATTGCACATCTGTTTCGAATCGGCAGAGGAGGTCGAAGGGATGCAGGTCAAGGCTCGCGGCGTGTTGAGCAAGGAGAGCCCGTTTCATGCCATCAAGATCGAGCGGCGGGAGCTTCAGCCCGACGATGTGCTGATTGAAATCCACTACTGCGGCATCTGCCACTCCGACATCCACTCGGCCCGCGGCGAGTGGGGCGAGGTGCGGTATCCATTCGTGCCCGGGCATGAGATCACCGGCATCGTCTCGAAGGTCGGCAGCCAGGTGACCAAGTTCAAGCCGGGCGATCGCGTCGGCGTGGGATGCATGGTCGACTCGTGCGGCGAATGCGAGAACTGTAAGCGCGGCGACGAGCAGTACTGCGTGAAGGGCAACATCCAGACGTACGGCAGTGTCGACCGCTACGGGCAGTACACCATGGGCGGCTACTCCACGCACATCGTGGTGAAGGAGGACTTCGTCCTCCGCATCCCGGATGCGCTGCCTCTGGACAAGGCGGCGCCGCTTCTGTGCGCGGGCATCACGACGTACTCGCCGCTTCGCCACTGGCAGGCGGGCCCGGGAAAGGAGGTCGCCGTCGTCGGCCTCGGGGGGCTCGGTCACATGGCCGTGAAGCTCGCGAAGGCGATGGGGGCGAAGGTCACCGTGCTCTCCCAGTCCCTGCGGAAAAAGGAGGACGGCCTGCGCCTCGGCGCGAAAGCCTACTACGCGACGAGCGATCCCGAGACATTCCGCCAGCTCGCCGGACGCTTCGATCTCATCATCAACACGGTGTCGGCGAAGATCCCCATCACTGAGTATCTGGGCCTTCTGAAGACGGATGGCGCTCTGGTCAACGTCGGCGCGCCGCCGGAGCCGCTCGAGGTGAACGCGTTTGCGCTCATCGCACAGCGCCGCACGTTTGCGGGCTCCTGCATCGGCGGCATCCGCGAGACGCAGGAGATGCTCGATTTCTGCGCTGAGAGCGGTGTGACGCCCGAGATCGAGGTCATCTCGGCGGACGAGATCGACGCGGCGTGGGAGCGGGTGCTGAAGTCGGACGTGCGGTATCGATTCGTGATCGACATCAGCACGATGCGCAATTGATGTCGTCTGCGGCTGGCTGATCCGGCCTGTTGCGCGATACAATGGACCTCGGAAGATCGGAGAACGGAGGCAACCTCATCTGCCTCCGTTTTCTCTCGTTTATCGGGGGAGTGACGACATTGACCCGTCAGGAAAGCCCGTATCGGTGGGTGGTGTTCTTCACGGCGCTCGCGGCGTACTACCTCATCGTCAGCCAGCGGACGGCGCCGGGCCTGGTGACCAATTCGTGGATGAGCGAATTTCACATTTCGGCGGGCGCGCTGGGCCTGATGGATAGCGTGCAGTTCTTGGCCTACGCGCTCTTACAGGTGCCGGTTGGCCTCTTGGCGGATCGGTTTGGGCCGAACCGATTCTTGATCTTCGGAACGCTGACGAATGCACTGGGCACGTTGCTCACGGGCGTGGCGACGCACGCCTGGGTGCTGTTTGTGGCCAGATTTCTCGTCGGGGTGGGGGACGCGACCATCTTCGTCAATCTGGTCGCCGTCATCAACCTGTGGTTTCGTGCGCAGGAATTCGTCGCGCTGCTCGGCATCATCGGCGTCGCGGCGGGGCTCGGATCGCTCACGGCGACGGTTCCTTACGCGCTCTGGATCCACGCCTGGGGATGGCGCAGCCTGTTTGTGGGCGTGAGCCTCATCTTGTTCGGACTTTGCGGGGCGCTATACGTGGTCCTGGTGCAACGGCCGAAGCGCATGTTTGAGGGCGACGTCAAGCGGGCCGGCGAGCCGGTGCGACCGGCGAGCGTCCGCGAGGCCATCCGGCAGACCTTCACGTCGCGGCAGGCGTATGCGCTCGCCATGTGCCATTTTGGGCTCGTGGGCACGTATGTCGGCTTCATGGGATCGTGGGGCGTGGCCTATTTCATGCAGGTGTTTCACATGGCGAGATCGGCTGCGAGCGCCATCGTCATGCTGGGGCTCGTGGGCGCGATGGTCGGCGGGCCGCTCACCAGCTGGCTCGCAAGCCGATTTGGCCAGGTGAAGCGTCTCTACACCTTCGTGCACGCCGTCACGTTCCTCAGTTGGCTCGTATGGTTTGCGAGCGGCATGCGCCCGTGGTTTGGCCTTGTGCCCGTCCTGCTTGCCCTCATTGGCTTTGGCAACGGCGGCAGCTCCCTGACGTTCGCCATCGTTCGGCAGACGTTTCCGGTGGAGCGCGTGGGCGTGGTGTCTGGCTTCGCCAACATGGGCGGTTTTGTGAGCGCCGTACTCCTGCCTTCGCTGTTCGGCGTGGTCCTCGACCAGTTTCCGGGCGATCGCGCCCTCGGGTTTCACTTTGGCCTGCTCATCCCTGTGCTGTTCACCGCGGTCGGCGTGACGGGTGCCCTGCTCGCGCGCGACGTGAAACGCCCTGCGGCAATTCCCGTCCAGGAGACGGTGTGAGAGGCGAAGAACCGGAGCCGCCGCGCTAGGCGGCCCCAGGCCCCGGCTCATCCGAAATGGCTATCTCACCGGGTGATACGCGAGGTTCTGCACAAATGCGCGCATTCTCCGCAGCGCCTCCTCGATGAGCTCCACCGAGGTGGCGTACGAACACCGGACGAACCCCTCGCCGGGATCGCCAAACACGTTGCCAGGCACCACGGCCACGCCCTGCTCGAGGAGCAGGCGCTCGGCGAACTGCTCCGAGGTGAGCCCCGTGGGGCGGATGTCAGGGAACGCGTAGAACGCGCCCCGCGGCTCGTGACACGGCAGCCCGATCTCGTTCAGACCTGCGACAATGAGCTTCCGCCGCCTGTCATAGCTCTCCACCATGCGATCCCGCTCGTCGTCCCCGTTTCGGAGCGCTTCCAGCGCGGCCCGCTGCGCCATGTGGGGTGCGCACATGATGGTGTACTGGTGAATCTTGAGCATGGCCGAGATGATGGGCTCCGGCCCAGCCGCGTAGCCGATGCGCCAGCCCGTCATGGCGTACGCCTTCGACATGCCGCTCACCAGGACGGTTCGATCCCGCATCCCCGGAAGCGCGGCGATGCTCACGTGCTGGCCGCCGTAGGTCAGCTCCGCGTAAATCTCGTCGGACACCACAAACAGATTGTGGCGCAGGACGACGTCCGCGATGGCTTGGAGGTCCGCCTTGTCCATGACCGCGCCGGTCGGATTGTTCGGGAAACAGAGGACGAGCACCTTGCTCCGCGGCGTGATGGCTCGTTCCAGCGCGTCCCCGGTGAGGCGAAAGCCGTGCTCGGCGTACGTCGGCAGCTCCACCACTTCCGCGCCTGCGAGCAGCGCGCACGGCTTGTAGCTGACATACGTGGGCACGGGGATGAGGACCTCATCGCCCGGGCACACCAGCGCGCGAAGCGCCAGGTCGATAGCCTCGCTTCCGCCGACCGTCACAAGAATCTCGTGAGACGGATCGTACGCCAGCTCAAACTTCGTGAGATATTTGGCGATCTCGACGCACAGTTCCGGGAGCCCCCTGTTGGGCGTGTACGTGGTGTAGCCCTGCTCCAGCGAATACATGCACGCCTCGCGAACGCGCCAAGGCGTCACGAAGTCGGGTTCGCCCACGCCGAGCGAGATGACGTCCTGCATTTGGCTGGCGAGATCGAAAAAGCGGCGGATGCCAGACGGGGGAAGGTTGCGAACGACGGGCGACAAACGGTCATACAGCGTGCTCATGGCGTGATCATCAGTCGCCTTTCTCCATCTGTGTCGTCGTAGATGACGCCATCCGACTTGTACGTCTTGAGCAGGAAGTGCGTCGCCGTGGATGTGACGTTTTCGAGCGTCGCCAGTTTCTCGGAAACGAACCGGGACACTTCACGGAGATCTCGCCCGACGACCGTCACCTGAAGGTCGTAGCCCCCCGACATCAGGGCGACGGACTTCACCTCGTCGAACCGGTAGATCTTGCGCGCGATGGCGTCGAAGCCGACCTCCCGCTGGGGGAGCACCTTGACGTCGATCACGGCCGTCACCTGATTGACAGGGAGCTTATCCCAGTTGACGACGGCCGAGTAGCGTAGGATGACCTTTTCCTCCTCGAGCTCTCGGATGGTGCTTTCGATCACGTCCGGCGTCTCGCCGAGCATGCGTGCGATGGTCTCGGCGCTGAGTTTGGCGTTTTCGTGAAGAAGATCGCAGATTTTCAGGCGCAGCGCGTCGTTCATGAAAATCCCCTCTGTGGCCGCGATGTGGTCGGCATTCGCATGTGGCTCTCATTGTAGCACAGTTTCGCCGCACGTGCCGGAAGATTTCGATGAACGGGCGCTGGATTGAAGTCGGAGAAAAATCCTTTGCGACATGCCAAAATACATGGTACAATAGAGGAAAGTTATGAATCCTGTAGGAGTGATAGGATGCCGAAGACGGTGGAGACCAGCCTGGGTAAGGTGCAGATTGCGGAAGAAGTCGTCGCGAAGATCGCGGGTATGGCCGCGCTGGAATGCCCCGGGTTGGCAGGCATGGCCCCGCGCCGCCAGGTCATGGACCGACTGAACGAAGTGCTGAGGCGCGAGAATCTGGAGCGCGGCGTGGACGTCCAAATTGGGCCAAACGGCGATGACGTCAAGGTTGGTCTGTACATCATCGTGCAGTACGGCGTGAACATCTATGATACGGCAGTCAACGTGCAGGAGCGAGTGGCGGACGCGCTCAATCGGTACATTGGTATGGACAACACGCAGATTCACGTGTACGTCCAGGGCGTCGACTTCGGCGATACCAACCGCTGAACAGCTCCGGATTTGGATGAGGAACGCCGCCGGGCCATGACTCGGCGGCGTTTTCGTCTCTGTATGCTGTGTCTCACATGTCGTCGCGGGGACGTCTGCGGTTGGCCAACTGAGCCAGCAGGCGTTCCGCGATGCCCGCCACGGATCCTTCTTGCTCCCAGATGCGCCCAAACCCATAGAAGAGCGCGACGAGCACGGCGAGCAACACCATCCGCCAGAATCCAACGATCATCCAGATCACCCACACGGCGACGCCCAACATGAGGCCATGATACCGATGCGGCAGGTTCGCGAACCATTCCCAAGCGTCTCGCAGGGTCTCACGCACCGCTACCACTCCAAACCCGCATGGATCGGTTATTGTCTCCGAGTTCCGTGACCTGAACGAGAATGCGCTCCACAGGCACGTGCGTCGTCTCTTCAAGGTACGACTTCACCGCGTTCTGCGCCTCCTTGGCGAGTGCGGCGATGTCGATGTCGGGCAGAACGCGCATGCGCAGCGTGAGGATCAAGCCTCCTTGTCCCTGGTGGACGATGGTCTCAAAGGTGGACACACCCCGCAGCTGGGAGCCTCGCCGGTTGGCGAGTTGAATGAGCGTGTCATACGTAATGCGGATTGGGCCGTGATCGCCCGAAACCATCACGGAGTCCACCTTCGGATCCCGCCGCCGCCGGAAGAACAGGAATCGGATGGCGATGAGGGCGGTGACGACGCCTACCACCATCGTCACGATGTTGTACGGCTGTCGAGTGAGTTCCATTTGGACCCAGCCGATGGGGACGGCCGCGCCGACGAGCACCACGGCGACGCCGAGGACCAGGGCCAAGACGGACAGGATGAATAGGAGCAAGCGGTCAAACAGGTTCACCTTCATTCCCCCCCAAGCGTCATGTCGCGCGCTACTCGTGCAACTGGTCCTTGGCTTTGTCGGCTGCTCGATCCGCCGCGTCCTTCGCGGCTTCGGCGACTTGCTGAGCAGCGTCCTTGGACGTCTCGTATGCAGATTGTGCCGCGTCCTTCACGGCCTCCACGCCTTGCTGTGCCTTTTCCGCCGCCGCGTCCACGACCTGCTGGGTCTTTTCCTTCGCCGTTCCGATGGCCTCAGCGGCCGCGTCCTTCGTCGCCTGTGCGGCGGACTGCACCTTGTTCTTCGCCGTGTCGTAGCCCTGCTTCACCAAATCCGTGCCTTGCTGAATCAGATTGGATACTTTGCCCGGCAAGCCAAATCCCTCGCTCTCCTCGTCTTCGTCTCGAAGGGACAGCCCCACGACGTGCACGTGGACTGCGGCCACGCGAAGCCCCGTATATTGCTCGACGGACGACTGAACGTGTTCCTGGATGCGCGCCGCAACCTCAGGAATCCGATAACCATACCGAAGAACCACTTGCACGGTGAGCATACAGGCCTGCGATTCGTTCGAAAACTCGACCTTCACGCCGCGCGTCAGGTTGCGCCGGCCCGTGATTTGCTCCGCAAGGCCGCTCACCGCGGAACCGGCCATCTTCGCCACGCCGTCAATTTCGGACAGCGCGACGCCCGCGATGGTCTGAATCACGTCCTCCGCAATGTGAATCGTGCCGCTCTCGGCCAGGGTATACTCCAGGTTGGCCATGCCCCTCGTCCCCTTTCACAATTGTAAATCTCGTCACGTCCACCTACATTCGTCATGCGGTCGAACTATCCGGTTGGTCGAAGGAAAGTCGACCCACCATCCTTTCCTAGGGGTTCGTTTGTGTGCGATTGTATCAAAGAATAGATGAAAAGGAAAGAAACGAATCAAAACTATGAAGTTTGTATATCTATACATGTTGTGTCAAAGCATCTTTTCATTGCTTGGTCTGGATGTGTGGCGACCGGCCATCGTTCCATGGATGCGTGTGCTGCCAAGTGCGGGTCGAAACATGGAGATTGTTCGCAATTGAGAACGTGCTCGGGGGCAGGTCTGGGTGCCGTATCTCGCTGAGGATGTCCATGGGCCCCACCTCGCAAAGACGAAACTCGCGAGGGCACCATGTGTGGATGCCGTACTGGCTTCGGTATGTTGACGCTAGCATAACCCATTCAGCGAGGAAGGACAACCTGTTCCTGTCGATGACTCACGAATTTCGTCGAGCGCCTGTCACAGTCGGGGGGCGCGTGCGTCATTGTGCATCGCCGGGCTGGATACCTTACAGGGGTTTCGTATACAATCGCCTTGGGAGAACACGTATTCCGTACACGCCGCTGCTGAACACCGGGAGGTCAAAGCGTGGAAGAGTCACACGCACATACGCACAGCTACGAGCCGATGAAGGCCGATCTCGTCCGCCGTCTGCGGCGCATCGAAGGTCAGGTGCGCGGGCTGCAGAAAATGGTGGAAGACGGGCGCTACTGCGTGGACATTCTCGTCCAGATTGCCGCCGTGAAAAGTGCGCTCCATCAGGTGGGGCTCTCTATCCTGGAGTCGCACACGCGCGGATGCGTGGCCGAGGCGCTGCGGGAGCGGGATCGAGAAGAAGAAAAGGTGGACGAGCTGATTCAGGTGCTTCGACAGTTCACGAAATTGTGAGCGGAAGCGGCATCATCCCCCGGCGAGAGGAGGTGACACGATGGCAACGACAACCCTGCGCGTGAAAGGTATGACCTGCGACGGCTGCGTGCGCTCCGTGACGCGCGCGCTGACTGCTGTCGAGGGCGTCTCCAAGGTGGACGTGAGCCTGGAGAAAGGAGAGGCCGTGGTCACGCACGCCGACTCGACGCCCGTTTCTGCGATTCGGGCCGCCGTCGAGGAAGCGGGATATGACGTGGAATGAGGCCATCGATCTCGGCCGGGATCCACTCCTTGGCCGAGATCGATCTCCGTTTCCTCTTGCGGTAGACGGCGGATCTGACTCCGTTTAGAATGAGGAGCAGATGAGCCGCCTGGTGCGGCCGCGAGGGGAGGCGGCGGGCATGAAGCCTTTTCTGAAGTGGGCGGGGGGCAAATACCGCCTTCTACCTTACATCCAACGTGCGCTGCCGCCTGGCCGGAGGTTGATCGAGCCGTTTGTCGGCTCCGGAGCCGTGTTCCTGAATACCAGCTACGACGCCTACGTGTTGTCGGATATCAACGCGGACGTGATCGCCCTGTACCGCGTGCTGAGCCTGCACGGAGAGGCGTTTATCGAGGCGTGCAGGCGCCTGTTTGTGCCCGAGAACAACTGTCCGGAGGTGTACTACGCGCTCAGGGATGAGTTCAATGCCTCGCGCGACCTCGTGAGGCGCGCCGCCCTGTTTGTCTACCTGAACCGGCACGGGTACAACGGGCTCTGCAGGTACAACGCGGAAGGGCGTTTCAACGTGCCGTTCGGCCGATACAAGCGACCCTATTTTCCCGAGCGGGAGATGCGGTATTTCTGCGAGAAGGCCAGGCGCGCCGAGTTTTTGTGCGTCGACTTCCGAGAGGTGATGCGCATGGCTGAGCCTGGCGACGTCGTGTACTGCGATCCACCGTATGTCCCGCTCTCGAAAACGGCAAACTTCCGCCAGTACGCGGCGCAGGGCTTCGGAGAAGCGGAGCAGCGCGATCTCGCCCGCATCGCGGAGGAGCTTGCCGATCGCGGGATCCCGGTGCTCATCTCCAACCACCTGACGCCCTTCACGGAGCGAGCGTATCGCCGCGCGGAGTGTCGACAACTGCAGGTTCGCCGAGCCATTAGCTGCCAGGGCGCTCGGCGAGGATATGCGCCGGAGGTGCTCGCGCTGTTCGCGCCGCGATCGCGTTGAACCTGTTTCGCCGCCGCGGCGTCCATCACCGTGGGTAACGGATGGCGCGCATTCGGTGCGCACACAGGAGGGATCGGCATGTCCACGGCGCGCGTGAGTACGCGGCGCATACGGCCTTTGGTCAGCAAAGTGCCTGAGATCACCGTGTGGTTTTGGGTCGTGAAGCTTCTCACGACGGCGATGGGAGAAGCGACCTCGGACTTTTTGGTCTTGCACGTCAACAAGTATTTGGCTGTGGTGCTCGGCGCCATCGCGTTTGGGATTGCGTTTTGGCTTCAATACCGCGCCAAGCGATATGTCCCTTACATCTATTGGGCCTTCGTCACGATGGTGGCCGTGTTTGGCACCATGGTCGCCGACGCCATCCACATCGTGCTCGGCGTGTCCTACTGGGCCTCGACCACGGCGTTTGCCATCCTGCTGGCTGCTGTGTTCATCACCTGGTACCGCGTGGAACGCACGCTCGACATTCACAGCATCGTGACCAAGCGGCGCGAACTGTTTTACTGGGCTGCGGTCCTTGCCACCTTCGCCATGGGCACGGCGTGTGGCGACATGACGGCCACCACGCTTCATCTCGGCTACTTCGCCTCCGGCATCCTGTTCATCGCGCTCTTCGGCGGGCCTTTCGTACTCAAGCGCTGGGGCGGCATGAATGAGGTCTTCGCATTTTGGTTCTCCTATGTCATGACGAGGCCGCTTGGCGCGTCCTTTGCGGACTGGTTGGGCGTCGAGAAAGCGTACGGCGGACTGGGCTTGGGGCGCGGGGCCGTGGCGCTCGCCACGACGTTCTGCATCGTCGTCCTCGTCGGCTACTTGACGATCACGTCAAAAGATCGGCCCAACGAATCCCTCGTGTCGAATTTGTAACAATTGCACAAACGTGACCGTTTCGCCGCCTGTGTGAGATATCTTCCATTGATTCGCGTGTCCTCGCTCGATACACTAGGCGTGTGATCCAAAAGGCCTCGTATAATGCCGGGAATATGGCTCGGCAGTCTCTACCAAGCGACCGAGAATCGCTTGCGCTACGAGGCCGTTGTCATAGAGCGGTGCCGCGATTGGCTGCCCCGCGAGCTGGGGATCCATGGCTCGCCGGTGGGCGCATCGTGCCCGATCTCTCCGTCAACGGCCTCATGGCGAGACGAACCACCGGGTTCGGTCGCCCGAGGTCTTTTCTGTTTTCATCACCAAACAAGAGGGGGAGTTCGGCCCATGGCCACCGCGGACGAGCTTCGTCAAACGGCGCAGGTCGACGAGGCGTTTCGGCTCGAAACAGAGGGCAACGGCATCATCGCGGAACATCATCGGCACGGGATGCCGCGCGAATTATTCTACGTATGGTTCGCCGCAGTCCTGACGTTTACCGGTGTCGTGACCGGGCAGCTTTTCACGGGCGTCTTCGGTTTGAACGTCTGGGAGAGCCTTCTCATCGTTCTTCTGTGCTCCATGTCGTTTGCGGCACTCGGGCTCTATGTGGCTACCGGTCCGCGCGCGGGCACGGTGACGCTCACCATCTCTCGGGCCGCGTTCGGCGTGCACGGCGGCAAAATTCCGGCGTTTTTCAGCTGGTTCACTGCCGTCGGCTGGGAGAGCGTGACCATGGTCCTGACCGTCTGGGCGATGCTCAGCCTCGCGCAGTACGTCGGCCTACCGTCAACGGGCGTTGGACCGACGCTCGTGGCGCTCGTCATCACGCTCTTTCTCACGTATCTGGTGCCGATCCTGGGCCACGCGACGCTCGTCGTCATGCAGCGCGTCTTGGCCGTCATCCTGGCGGCCTGCACGGTGCTCGTGCTCTTCGCTGTGTTGCCTGACGTCAAATGGAACTTCAATCCGCCTGCGAGCGCGCTGGCTGCGCACGGGGTGTTCCCCACGTTCCTGCTCGCCCTCTCCGTCGGACTTGCGAGCACGTTCTACGGTTGGGCGAACTTCGCAGCTGACTACTCCCGCTATCTGCCGAAGGAGACCAAGACGAGCCGGATGGTGTGGGCGACTTTCCTCGGCGGTGGCCTTGCCAACTTCATCATGATGGGGCTCGGCGTGGTGCTCGGCACCATGATCAACGCCAAGGCCTTCTCCGAGAATCCCGTCATGGCCATCGCGAAGGCCATTCCGGAATGGGCCGCCATTCCGTTTCTGATTGTGGTGGTGCTCGGCGACATCTGTGCCAACTACCTGAACGCCTACAGCTCCGGCATGAGCTTCTTGTCCATGGGAATTCGACTCAAGCGCCACTTCGCGGTCGCGCTGGATGGCGCCATCTGCACGGCGATTGGCATTTACGCCCTGTTTTTCTCCAACAACTTCGTCGACTTCTTCGAGAATTTCCTGGACCTCATGATCACGGTCATGGGTCCGTGGGCGGCGATTTACATCGTCCACCACTTCGTGGTCCGTGGGCGCTATGCCGCGGACGATCTCGTCGACACGTCTCCGAGGTCCGTGTACTGGTACAACGGCGGTTTTAACTGGCGCGCCATCATCGCGTTCGTCATCGGCGCGGTGGCGACGTTCCTGTCCGTCAACAGCGCCTTGTGGCAGAGCCCGCTGACCAACGCGTGGTTCGGGGGAGCGGATGTCTCGGCGTACGCAGCGCCCATTGTCACGGGCATCGTCTATCTCCTTATTTCTCCGAGGCGCGAACGCGCCAACACGCGAAAGGTGGAGGCGAAGGCTTCGTAAGCGTAGCATCCACTTGGGTCGCGCGCGAGTTCCGTGCGCGGCCTTTTTGTATTCTCCGAGCTTTCGGAATGTGACTTGCTCCTGCTGCATACAAGTCCTATGATGAACATGAAATCTGCACACACGGGAGCTCGGTGTCACCGGGCTGAGAGGGCGGCTTTGGAGCTGCCGACCGTTGAACCTGATCTGGGTAATGCCAGCGTAGGGACTTCTGAATGCGTGCAGACAACGACAACAGAGCGCTTGTGCGACAGGTTCGTAGGTTCGAGCGTTCCGCTTGGAGCGGATGCTTGTCCTGTCGCGCGAAGCGCAAAACCCCTGCGAATCCCCAAAGGTCAGGGCAATCAGGCGCCCCATCCGCCCCTCCCGTACGAGGAGGGTAAATCGTGATGAGCACAGGTTTTGCCCCTTATTTCCCTTCGAGTCGGAAGGTGTACGTCTCCGGTTCGCGGCCGGACTTACGCGTCCCCATGCGAGAAGTCGAACTGGAGCCCACGCGCACGTCTTCAGGGTTTCGAGAAAACGCTCCTCTTCGCGTGTATGACACCAGCGGTCCGTACACGGATCCGGATGTCGCCGTGGATCCACACCGCGGCCTTCCGGCGCTTCGCGCGACGTGGATCGACGAGCGCGGAGACACCGAGTGGAAAGAACCGACTCGGCCGGCCGACGTGGATCCGACGCTCCTCCCTTTCCGCCGTAAAGCCCGGCGCGCGAAACCCGGCCGGATCGTCACGCAGATGCACTACGCGAAGCGAGGTATGGTCACGCCCGAAATGGAGTTCGTGGCTATACGCGAAGGGATGGATCCCGAGTTTGTTCGCCAGGAGGTGGCGAGCGGACGGGCCATCATTCCGGCCAACATCAACCACCCGGAATTGGAGCCCATGATCATCGGGCGAAAGTTTCACGTGAAGGTGAATGCCAATATCGGGAACTCCATTGTGTCGTCCTCGCTCGAGGAAGAAGTTGAGAAGATGCGCTGGGCCATCCTGTGGGGCGCCGACACGGTGATGGACTTGTCGACGGGCAGGCACATCCACGAGACGCGCGAGTGGATCCTGCGCAACTCACCCGTGCCCATCGGAACCGTGCCGATCTATCAGGCGCTGGAGAACGTGGGCGGGAGCATTCCAGACCTGTCGTGGGAAGTGTATCGAGACACCCTCATCGAGCAGGCGGAGCAAGGGGTCGATTATTTCACCATCCACGCGGGCGTTTTGCTTCGGTACATCCCGCTGACGGTGAACCGCGTCACGGGCATCGTTTCGCGAGGTGGATCGATCATGGCCGCTTGGTGCTTGGCGCACCACAAGGAAAACTTTCTCTACACCCACTTCGACGAGATCTGCGAGATTCTGGCTGCGTACGACGTCTCGATTTCGCTTGGCGACGGCCTGAGGCCGGGATCGATTGCCGATGCGAACGACGAAGCCCAGTTCGCGGAGCTCGAGACGCTCGGGGAGTTGACGAAGCGCGCGTGGGCGCACGGCGTTCAGGTGATGATTGAGGGCCCCGGGCACATTCCGATGCATTTGATTGAGGAGAACGTCGTCCGCGAGCGTGAACTCTGTCACGACGCACCGTTTTACACCCTCGGGCCCATCGTGACGGACATCGCGCCGGGCTACGATCACATCACATCCGCCATCGGCGCGGCGATGATCGCGTGGCACGGCACGGCGATGCTGTGTTATGTCACACCGAAGGAACACCTTGGGCTGCCGAACCGAGACGATGTGAAGGAGGGCGTGATCGCGTATAAAATCGCCGCGCACGCCGCCGACGTGGCGAAGGGCCACCCGCGGGCGCAGCACTGGGACGACGCGCTGTCCAAGGCGAGGTTTGAATTCCGCTGGCGCGATCAATTTCATCTCGCGCTCGATCCCGTCAGGGCCGAAAGCTTTCACGACGAGACGCTGCCGGCGGAGCCCGCGAAGACCGCGCACTTCTGCTCCATGTGCGGGCCGAAGTTTTGCAGCATGCGGATCACGCAGGACATACGCGCGTACGCACAAGAGCGCGGGCTTGCGCTTGAGGAGGCGATTGCCGAAGGCATGCGCGAGAAGGCGGAGGCGTTCCGGGCCGGCGGGGGAGACGTCTATCGGTGAGATGGGTTTGCACAGAAAGGCCGTTCCGATGCGGAGCGGCCTTTTTAGATGGGGCGGGGGCTCACGAGGTGGTTGAGGCGGTCGGCGGGCGCACCAATGGGGCCGCCAACGATCTCGGCGGAACAACCAGGATGATATGTTCGCGTTCCTGGCGGATGATATGCTTCAATGGGGCCGCCGACGATCTCGGCGGAACAACGGTGAGTGAACGTCGAGGTTTCGAGACGGTGCATGCTTCAATGGGGCCGCCGACGATCTCGGCGGAACAACGCGGTCCTTCGCGCGCGAAGCGCATCTCGATCCGAGCTTCAATGGGGCCGCCGACGATCTCGGCGGAACAACATTTGCGCTCAAAACGATTGGGTGATTCTTGCAATGGCTTCAATGGGGCCGCCGACGATCTCGGCGGAACAACGTTTCCGCTACGAGTCCGCTTCTGGCGCGGCTTGCCGGGCGAAAATCGCGAACCTCTTTGTGCCCGCTACATTTCCTCCCACCATGACGTTTCCATCATACCTTGTGCTTGCGCAAAAGTCCAGATGTGGTGCGGGTTTTGTGGAAATCGCGAACCTCCGGGGTTTTCGCCATCGATCCAGGTTCGCGGAACGTTCTCGCTTCATAGGGTCCGCTTATTCACCTCACGTCATTCACCACCCTTACATGCATTGTTTTGTAATCCATGTCTTCGGGTGTGCCAGTCGTGACCACTGAACGGGTATGTCCCCGCTTGCAAACGGCAATACTGTGTCTATCAAAGAAGACGATAGGCGCACGAGGAGGGACTCGCGATGGAGGACGACGAATGGCTGATACCCATTTCCGCTCTGCAACACTACGCCTACTGTCCGAGACAGTGCGCGCTCATCCACGTTGAGCAAACCTTTCTGGATAACGAGCTGACCACAAATGGTCATCTTCTGCACCGCCGTGTCGACGAAGACCACGTGTTTTCTGCGAGGGGATACAAGGTCATCACGGGCATGCGCGTGTGGTCGGACCGCCTGGGGCTCATCGGTCGATGTGACGTCGTCGAGTGGCATGGTGCAACGCCCTATCCCATTGAATTCAAGCATGGCAAGGCGCGACGCAGCCTGGCGCAATGCATCCAACTGTGTGCGCAGGCGCTTTGCCTCGAAGAGATGTTCGACACTCCGGTTCGCGAAGGCGCCATCTTCCATATCCAGAGCCACAGAAGGTCGCGCGTACTCGTGGACGACGCGCTGCGTCTAAAGACCATTGACGTGATCGCGCGGGTGCGCGACATGCTGCAGCGCAACGACATTCCGGCGCCCGTGGCAGACCGCCGTTGCGTCCACTGTTCTCTTCAACCTGCGTGTCTTCCGCAATGGTCCAAGCGTCCATCAGATGTCACGTTTTGGAACATGATTCAACAAGACCTTGGAGGTGAAACGACGTGCCGCCCGTAATCCTGAAAACGCTTTTCGTCCAGCGCGAAGGTGCCATCGTCCGCGTGCATCAGGACACGGTAGTCGTCACGTTGGAGAATGAAACGCTTCTACGCGTGCCCATGCACATGGTGGATTCCATCGTCGGCATCGGCCGCGTGTCGTTCACGAGTCCGCTCCTGGAGCGTTGCGCCGCCGAGGGGCGGTCCGTCGTTCGCATGACGCGGGGAGGACGTTTCTTGTATCGCATTGAGGGTCGGATGTCGGGCAATGTGCTCCTGCGCACCGCGCAGCATGAGGCGGCCCGCTCTCCCGAACGATCGTTAACGATCATGCGCGCGATTGTCGCGGGTAAAGTCCACAACCAGCGTCAACTCGTGCTAAAGGCCGCGCGCGATCTCACTGCTCCTGCAGACCGTTCTTTCGTCCGCGAGGTGGCGGGCGATCTCGGACGTGAGCTTCGCAAGCTCCCGTCGGCCTCACATCCCGACGAAATCCGCGGTGTCGAGGGTGCGAGCGCACGCCGGTACTTCATGGCATTGCGACATCTGATTGCTCCGGCCATTCGCGACGCACTGTCGTTTGACGGCCGCAATCGACGGCCTCCGCGTGATCCCGTCAATGCTGTGTTGTCCTTCCTCTACGCGCTCATCACGCGAGACGCAGAGAGCGCGCTGCTTGGCGTGGGACTCGATCCGCAGATTGGCTTTCTCCACACGCTGCGCCCGGGCCGCCCGTCGCTCGCGCTCGATCTGGTTGAGGAAATGCGCCCAATTTTGGCCGATCGCGTGATGCTGTCGCTCTTCAATCGCCGCCAACTGCAGCCTTCCGATTTCGAGGTTCTGCCAGGAGGGGCGGTGGAACTCACCGATTCGGGAAGGAGGACCCTTTTCGCCGAGTGGGACAGGCGCAAGCAGGTCGAGATCGAGCATCCCCTACTGAAACAGCCGGTCGCGTACGGACGGCTGCTTGACGTGCAGGCGAGGCTACTCGCTCGCGCCATCCGCTCACCAGCACTCGGCTACACGCCGTTTCTCTACCGAGGCTGAGGAGGCAAGGGTATGTTTTATGTCGTGACCTACGACGTGGCCACGGATACGAAGGAAGGGCAGAGGCGTCTTCGACGCATCGCGCAGGCATGTGAGGGATATGGCCAGCGCGTACAAAAGTCGGTGTTCGAGTGCGTCCTGGACCAAACGCGCTACGTGGAACTGGTGCACCGGCTTGGGGACGTGATCCGGCGCGACGAGGACAGCGTGCGCATCTATCGGACACAGGACTTCACGCGAAACAACCTAGTGGTGCTCGGGAAGGATCTCGGACTCCATCTGGATTCGCCGTGGACCGTGTGAAGACGAGATGGGCGAAACTCGCAGCTTTGGACTGGGGCTTCACTGCGGTGTCGCGGGCTCGTCGGTCGATGTGGCCATTCGCCTTGCTGCTCTAGCCCGTCTCCCCATGCCTTAAACGGGTGTCCTTATGCCTATTCTGAATAGTTAGTCAAAAGATCGCCACATATTCCGGATCTATACGACTTCCGGATCTTTAGAACGATCATGAGAGGTCGGGAGATGCATGTCCTCGTACACATTCAGCTCATAAACGAATCTATCTTCAAATGGGCCCGACCTCTCACCTGTATGCTACGTCGTGGAGCACAAAGTGTCAATTTGTGTAGTTACCTTGGCGTCGACACTTTTTATCGATCAATCACAAAAGTCCCGTGCCGACTGTCCATGGCGTCCGTGATCTTGGATATCACAGGCGGACGTTTCCAGCACAGTGAACAACCCCAGTTAAGCAGATTACACAGAGTAAGCCGGCGTGTCGCACAAAAAACTTTCTAGATACTTTTATGAGCTATTGACGACTCGCGCCTTTTGGTCTATCTTGGACGTGTGATTGGGCAGTACTCGTAACACACATTGTGGTAGTTCGATCCAGTGCCCCCCCTGAGTTTTTGTTACGTCTCACAGATTGGAGGTGATTCAAAAGAGGTTGAACATTCAATCCGAATGAAAGTGGCGGAACTCCGCATACCTGCCGGAACGCAGTCCTGCAAAGTCACTCTTATTCTTGTTCAAGAAACCTCATAGAGGAGTCTGCTAAATTAGCTATATTTTGGGATGATGTTCTTTCAAATTCGGTTTGTTCCTTAACAATTGAATACTGTCTAAGAAGGTGACGCCAATGCAGTTCTCTGAATTTTTTATGAAAGCCACGGGCGCGTCCCCTTATCCGTGGCAGAGCCGGTTGGCCACCGCCCCTGCGTGGCCGGACTTGCTCCGCATTCCGACCGGTGCGGGCAAGACCGGCGCCATCCTCGCGTGGGCGTGGCGCAGGAAGTACGGCGGAGATATGCTGCGCTCGCAAACGGGGATGCGGCTCGTGTACGTCCTGCCGCAGCGGGCGCTCGTCTCCCAGACCGCCGATACGGCCCGCACCTGGCTGTCTAGGCTACGCCTGGAGGGGGAAATCGGTCTTTCGGTGCTGATGGGCGGATCGGTCGATCACGCCTGGGATCTCGAGCCTGACAAACCGTGGATCCTCATCGGTACGCAGGATCAGATCCTTTCTCGCGCGCTGAACCGCGGCTACGGTGGCGTGAGCCGCTTCCGCTGGCCGCTTCAGTTTGCAATGCTGCACAACGACGTCCAGTGGATTGTGGACGAGGTCCAGCTGTTTGGTGATGGCCTCGCGACGACAGCGCAGCTGCAGGCCTTCCGAGAGCAGTTTGGCACGTTCGGCCCTGCGCACACGCTCTGGATGTCCGCCACCGCCTCGCCGGAATGGCTGCAGACGGTGGACGTGCGCAATGCCGGGCGAGAGCTTCAGGTCTGGGAACTCAATGAGGCGGATCGACAAGCGCTGAGTCGGCGCCTCATGGCGCCTAAGCCTATCCATCGCTGTCCGGTGAAGCTCAGCGGACCGCTCATCAAAGATGCGTCGGCGTACGCGAAAGAACTTGCCGGTTGGTTTGCCGCCGAGGGTCCGCGGGATGGACTCGCACTCATCGTTCTGAATCGCGTCAACCGCGCACAGGCTGTGTTTCAGGCGCTGCGCCAAGTCATGCCGGACGAGGACATTCGCCTCGTCCACGGCCAGTTTCGCGGACGGGATCGCGCTTGGCTCGCTGAAGAAGCGCGCACGCTCAGCGACAGGCGTGCCATCCTCGTGGCCACGCAGGTGGTGGAGGCCGGCATGGACCTCGACGCATCCCTCATGGTCACGGAGCTCGCGCCTTGGACGAGCCTGGTGCAGCGCTTCGGACGGCTGAATCGCACGGGGACGCGCGCGTCGGCCAGAGCGTACTGGATTGATGTGGACGTCGCGGACGAGCAGGCTTGTCTGCCGTATTCACCAGATTCCCTCGAGCAAGCCCGCGTCCAACTCGTCCAGCTTAGGGACGTGGGGCCAGTGCATCTCCCGCGCGACGTCGAACCGCTCACGTTCGGTCGCGTCCTCCGGCGGCGAGATCTCCTGCAGCTCTTCGACACGACGCCGGACCTCAGCGGAAACGACATCGACGTCTCTCCGTTCATCCGCGAGGTGGAAGACCGTACCGTGTCCGTGTACTGGGGGACATGGGAAGGCTCGACCCCGCCCGAGGGGCTGCGGGAAGTGTCGGAGGAGGACGTGTGCCGCGTGCCGCTCTCCAGGCTGCAGGACTATCTCAAGCGGAAGCGGAAGGTGCGCGGCGCCGAGCAGATCCGCGTGGCCTACACATGGAATTCCATCTTTGGGCGTTTTGATCCTGTGTTTGAACAGCGGGTCTTTCCCGGCTGGCTGTACCTCCTGCGTGCAGAACACGGAGGGTATGATCCGCACTTGGGCTTTGATCCCGACAGCTGGGCCGAGGTATCCCATCCCGTCCAGCTGAAGCCCACGTCCGAAGAGGACGCGGAAGACGCCGAGGAAGACAACGGTCCAGCACCTTCGCGCCCTGTGACGCTGGCGGCGCACACGGTGGATGTCGTGCGCGAAGCGCAGGCACTTCACCATCTCGCGGGCGGTGAAGATATGGCTGACGCCCTGCGCGAGGCAGCGTTTTGGCACGATGCCGGCAAACGCCATCCTCTCTTTCAAGCGAAGCTGCGGCTTGCCATGCTCGGCGAAGCGGGGTACCGGGAGCGATACGGTCACACGGACAGAGGCAACTTGTATCCCCCTCACGACGCCGAGCTTCTCGCCAAGAGTGGCACGCAGGTTGGACGGATGCCCGACTACCGCGTGCTGTTGTCGACCCATGCTTCGTCCAATCCAGCGGAAGCTCAAGAGACGCCACCCGCGACGCAGGATGGCGATGCCACCGCTCAAGCAGGCGCTCCGGTCGCCGTGGCAACGCGGAACGATCCGGCCCGCAAGGCGCGCAACATTCGCGGCTTCCGCCATGAGTTGGCGTCTGCCTTGGCATACCTCGATGCCGTGGCGCCCGAAGCGGTTAACGACCTTCGCACCCGCCTTGTGGCCTATCTCATCGCGGCGCACCATGGAAAAATTCGCGGCCAAATCCGGGCGAGCACAACGGAGCAGGCTCCGGCAGATGGCAGGCCCTTCGCGCGCGGCGTCTGGGAAGGGGATGAGCTCGAGGCGTATCCCATCCCAGGGCTCGGCGATTGGCCCCAGGTGCGCCTGAGCCTTTCCGTGATGCACATGGGCAGGGATCAGCGCGGCAGGGAGAGTTGGACCGAAGGCGTGCAGCGCTTGCTTCAGGCGTACGGTCCCTTTCGACTCGCTTGGTACGAGGCGCTTCTGCGCGTGGCGGATGGCCGCGCGTCGCGCAGGGAGGAGGTGGAATCGCGTGAACCATGAAATACGTCTGAACGGCTGTCGCCCGGTGCCTATGGCCGGGTATCTCAAGGCGATGGCCGTCTTGCGCCTACTCGCTGAGCAGCGCGATCCGGATGTCCGCGGCTATTGGCACCAAGACGTCTTCTGCATCCAAACCGAACTCTCGCCAGATCAACTCGTCGATTTCTTCCTGCGCACCTACCGGCCCACGCCCATCATGGCGCCGTGGAACGGGGGCGGGGGCTTCATCCGCGGAAAGAACAGGGAGCCGGTGGACTGGCTCCGCAACACGAGCGGGGAACGGTTTCGACCCTATCGAGACGCTTTGCAAGCCGTGGATCGCGTGTTCGCGGGCACGCCCCTGACCGACAAACCCAAGGATGAGGATAAAGTTGCGCTCCTCGCGCGTCTGCGGGCCGAACTGCCAGACGAAGCGGTGGAGTGGCTGGACGCCGTCGCTGCCATCACGGCCGATCGCTTGGGGTTTGCGCCCATCTACGGCACCGGCGGCAACGACGGCAACTTCGAGTTCACGAACAACTTCATGCAACGATTGCGGGAGATGTTCCAGCCGGATGGGACGCCGACCGATGTGGCCGAGCGGCTGCTCCGCGCCGCTCTGTTCGAGGAACCGGTGAACGGCCTTCTCAACGTGTCCATTGGCCAGTTCCAGCCAGGGCAAAACGGCGGGCCGAACGCGGGCCCGGGATTCGAAGCGAGTCGCCGCGTCAATCCGTGGGACTTCATCTTTTCGCTCGAAGGCGGCATCCTCTTCTCCGCAGCGGCTGCCCGCAAGTTTGGCCGCCAGCACACCGACTTCACGTATCCGTTCACGGTTCGGGCGGCTTCAGGGGGTCAAGGCGCCATGAGCGTGTCCGATGAGGGCCAAAAGGCGCGCGCGGAGACGTGGCTGCCGCTCTGGCGCCGCCCCGCGTCCCTCCCCGAGCTCGAGCAATTTCTCCAAGAGGGCCGGGCGCAGGTCCGTTCACGGCTCATGTCGGTCGGCTGGCGCCCTGCGCGCACCGGCGTCGACTTCGCGCGCGCGTGCGCGGAGCTCGGCATCGACCGCGGCGTCGACAGCTTCCAGCGCTATGCGTTTCTTGAGCGCTACGGGCGCATGTATTACGCCGTGCCCCTCAGCCGCTTTCACGTTCGGCGTCGCCCCGAAGCGGACGTCCTGGACGATCTCGACCGCTGGTTAACGCAAGTTCAAAGCCTCCCGTCGATGGAGGAGCCACCGCTGTCCGCGCTGTCCGCGCTTCGCCGCGTGGAGGACGCCGTGTTCGACTTGTGCCAGCACGGGGGCGCTCACCGCGTCCGCGAGCTCATCGTGGCGGTTGCGCAGCTAGACCGCGTGGTGTCGCGGCGGGCGGACTTGCGCGAGCGCGTCGAACCTTTGGCGCTGGCGTCACAAGCATGGATTGAGCAAGCTTGGCCCCAAGATGCCAGGGAGCAGGCAGAGTTTTCCCTCGGCCTCGCCATCGGCACGATGCGGGATGTGGGCGAGATCAGCCATCGCGAGTATTTTGCACCGGTGGTCCTGCATGAGCGCCGCACGTGGCAGTGGGTGAGCGACGAGGAGATGCCGTCCGCCCGCGTGCGACTTGCCTTCGACAGCCCGGACCTCGTCCGCTGCTTGCTCACGCTCGCCGAACGCCGCCTGCTGGACGAGGAACGCTTGCGTCAGCGCAAGGACGAGTCGGAGGGAGCCCAAGACAGGAAGCATCAGGAGGGCAAGTCTGAAGACAAGTCCAAACTCAAGTCCAAGATTGGCTTCCACAGTCGGCGGGAACCCTTCGCCGCCCGTTTGGAGCATCTCGTGCCGTTTTGGTTCGGCGAGACGCGGGACGCTCGCATCCTCGACTATGCATGGGCATTTTCAGCGTATCGGGGCGATGCGCCGAGCGTCTTGCATCAGGATGGCGCACGGGACGTACGTGGCGAAGCGACACCTGCATGGATCCCGTATCTGTACGCGCTCCTGCGCCTCACCTTCACCTCAGAGCGCGAACTTCGCCGCGCGCTAGAATCCGTCTCGCGCCGCGACTTGGGGCAGCCGCCGGTGGTGGAAGATTTCTCCCTCCCCGTGCCACGCGAAGTGTTAGCGCTCCTCGGTGCGGATCGCCCGGCCAACGCGGTGCGCGCCCGTGAAGTGTTGGAGCGCCGCTTCCTGGCGAGCGGACTTGCGCCGCGCCACCGCGGCACCGACACCATCGGATTCTCGCCGCGCCGCATGCTCGCGTCGGCAATTGTGCCCATCCAATCGAGGTCGCTCGAGATTCTCGCGTCTCGCCTGTGGCCCAAACAGGACGAGGACGTCGATTCTGCGGCGGAAGCAGCCGTGTTCCAGTCGTGAGAAAGGGGTTTTGTCCATGACCATCTCGCTTGAATACCTCAACACCGCACCGCGCTTGCTTCTCCGGGCTGAGCTCACGCCCATCGCCGGCACGCGTTTTCAACCCACGGGTTTTCCCGATCTCGGCGCAGCCGAGTACGATCACCCCAGCGAGCCATATCGCATGCTCCTCGTCGAGTCGCCGCAAAGTATGGCCAATCGCATGGAGAAAGTGTGCTGGGATGACGCGGCCAACGACTGGCGCGCGCCCCTGAAAGGTCTGCCGCGCGTCGACGTGTACGATCAACATGGGGAGTTTCTCACGAATTCCGTCCTCGAGGCGCATCGACTGAACTCACCGTATATTCTTGAGGGCAAGGATACGACGGTGGCTCAACTTCTAAAGCGGGAACTCGGCATTCAGGGCGAGTCCCTGCCGGTGGATGTGCCCAAACTTGCGCGCACCGTCTTCAAGTACGATCCAAACTCCGTCCTCCACGGGCTGTTTCTCGCCAAGAAGGAACTTGCAGGAGGCCGGCTCCGCCTCACGCGCATGTTGTCCGGCTTTATTGAGGCTGAGGATGCCCGCGTGGCGCCAAGCGGCGGTGTCAAGAACGATCGGGTCGATCCCACGGGTCCCACCAATCAAGGTTTCGGCAACGTGCCGTTCCATCGCGACGAGTACGTGGCCCGTCGCATTCACGCCTACTTCGTGCTGGACCTTGCGCTGCTCCGCTCGTATGGGCTTGGTGCCACGGCGGAAACGTTCGTCATCCTCTTTGCCCTTTACAAGATTCGGCACTTCCTGGATGAAGGGCTCCGCCTGCGCACGGCTTGTGATTTCGACGTCAAGCAGGTGGAAGTGCTTCGGCCGACCGGGTTTCAACTACCGACCGCGGACGAGATCGACCGAGAACTTCCCGGACTCATCGAGCGTCTGCGCGCCGAGGGGCTATTGGCGGCGGAAAATCTGCGCGTGCGCTATGACGTCAAGTCGTGATCGCGACACCGCACAAGGGAAGTGGCCACGTGGTTGGGATTGAGTTTCGTTTTCTAGCGGGGAAGTTCCACGCCACGCCGTGGGGGCGCCACGCCAACGAGGCGGATGTCGAGTGGCCCCCCTCTCCATGGCGCATTCTGCGGGCGCTCATCGGTGTGTACCACCGCTACAGCCTGTTTGCGCGCTACGACGAGAGCGCCGTGCGGCGTTTGATTGAGGGGCTGGCGGCGGACCGGCCCATGTATACGCTGCCTGGCGCCGTGCATACGCACACGAAGCACTTCATGCCCATCGCGGGCGGGAAGACGACCCTCATCCACGACGCGTTTTTGCGCGTAGCCCCGGACCGGCCGCTTGGCGTGTACTGGCCAAAGGCGCACCTCGACGGCGAAGCGCGCGCGTTGCTGAGCGATATTGTCGCGCTCATGCCCTATCTGGGCCGCGCGGAAAGCTGGGTCGAGGCGCGTGTCGTCGACGAGTTGCCCGGCGGGTGGGACGCCATGCCCGTCGAGGTGGCTGAGGCCAGCGAACTGCTCGAGCGCGCGGAGGGCGAGATTGTGGATCTCTTAGCGCCCGTGACGCCGAGCGAGTGGCCTCGCGTGCGCAGCCAGTGGCCGACGGGAGGCCGCAAATCGGGCCTCGCCAGCGTGAACCATCTCCTCGATGCCTTGCGCCTGGGCACGGACGTCATCGAGAAGGAGCGACTCAATGTGCCGGTCGGTGCCACACATCTCACGTACGTCCGCCGCAAGATGGATCTCCGGCCGGTCCCTGCGCGTCGCACGGATGTGCTGTCGTTTCCAGCCAATGTGGCGCGCTTTCGCCTTGTGAGCAAGGTGCCAACGCGGATCATCTACGCGCTCGACGTGGGCGAGGTGATGCATACGGCGCTCGTCTGGATGGCCGCCAGAGCAGGTCTCGTGACGCCTTCCATCACCGGGCGGGATCCTGAGACGCGAGGCCCTCTGCGAGGCGATCACCGACATGTGTTCATTCTCCCGGTCGACGAGGACCTCGACGGATATCTCGATCACGTCCTCGTCTATCAGCGCGAGCCATTCGGCCCGGAGCTGTTGAATGTCCTCCAAACGTTGCAGCGGTTGAAGACGCCGGACTGGTGGCCGGGGCGAGAGCGCCGCTGGCAGCTGTACCTCGAGGGAATGTGGCTCGTTCCGGCGGGCTCCGTCCCGCGGGGAGAGGCGGGGCAAGGTGTGCCGGACGCCTATGTACGGCCGTCGCGCGTCTTCACCTCCATCACGCCGTATTTGCATCCCTGGCATTGGAAACGAGGTGGCGCAAAGTTTGGGCCGGCGGATCAGATTCGAGAGGAGCTCCGCCGGCGGGGCTTTCCGGAACCGGTGTCCGTTGAAGCGCGCTCCCACATCCGCCTGGGTGAATTGCCGTACGACGCGCGCAAGTTTCGCAAGGTGCGCTATGGCGTGCGCCAGGACATCCCGGCGCGGACGGGAGGTCTGTGGCGGATTGAATTTGCCGAGCCCGTGTACGGACCCATCGCGCTTGGCGCCAATTGTCATTTTGGCATGGGGCTGTTTTACGGCGGAGAACTGGACAGCGTGGGCGTCGTGAACGAGGGTCAGACGAGCGAAGAAGGCGGCTGAGCGGATCGGTCGCGGGGGCGCTCCTCTCACGGAGGTGGCGCCCTTCGCCTCGCCCAGCCCATCATCCGCCTCCGCAGGGCCGGCCCTTTCACCACCCTAGCACCGTCATCCAGATGCGCACACACGTCGCGGCGATGAGACCCGCCAGCAGCCAGCGCAGCCACCGCGCATGGACCCGCCGCCCCAACCGGACCCCGAGCGGCGCACCGACGGCGCTTGCCCAGGCCAGCACAAGCGCCGGGCCCCACATCACCTCGTGAGCTGCCCACTTTCCCACGAAGCCGCCCAGCGAGGCGACGAACGTGACAGCAATCGACGATGCAATGGCGACGCGCGTCGGGATCCGCAGAACGCCGAGGAGGATCGGCATCAGCAGAAACGCGCCCGCGGAACCCACGACGCCGGAAAACAGGCCAACAAGCGCCCCGAGCCCTGCCGCGAGTGGGCGCGGATAGGCGATCTCGTCCACGCCGCCGCGCAGTTCGTCCGATGCGGACGGTCGCAGCATGATGAGCGTCGCCGCCGTCGCCAGCACGGCGTAGACGAGGTTCACGACGCTCTCCGTGTAGAAGTGCGCCATGTAGGCGCCCACGAAGCTTCCGGCGAGCATGGCGAGGCCCATGTCGGCGATAAGACGGGGGTGGAGATATCCCGATTTTCGGTACGCCCACATGGCCGCGAACGACGCGCACAGCACCTGCACCGAACTGATACCAGCCACCTGATGCGCGGTGAATGCGCCCACGCCGAGGAGCGGGGGCAGATACAGGAGCAGGGGATACTTGACGATGGCGCCTCCGACGCCCACCATGCCGGCCAGCACCGATCCCGCGAAGCCAATCGCGAGAAGCGTGACGAACATCTCCCAATTCACGCGCTTCACCTCTTCTTGTCCGTCGGATGATACAAGCTATGCGCGCGATCGTCGGAATATACCTAAGGGGGTATGTTGACAGGTGCTCAGGTCGCGTTTATACTATACCCCGTACCGTACATGAGAAGGTCGTCGCTGGATGCGGCGGTGAAGGAAGCGTACGATAGGACGAGGAGGTGAAGAGCATGAGCCAAGTGCGCGGAATGCTTGCTCAGGATCTGGAGGAGCGATTGAAGCGCGGGGAAAAGTTGCAGATTATCGACGTGCGCGAACCCGAAGAAGTGGCTGCGGGGATGATCCCTGGCGCGAAGAACATCCCGCTCAGCCAGTTGCAGGAGCGGTTTCGGGAGATTGATCCGCACCAGGAGACCGTCATGGTCTGCCGGAGCGGAAACCGCAGCGAGCGCGCATGCCAGTTCCTGATGGCCCAGGGGTACTCGAATCTGTGGAACCTGATGGGCGGCATGCTCGGCTGGCGCGGGCCGGTTCAGTGAGGGCCATCCGCCGCTCGCTGAGATCATCACGTGCATTTCATGTGGGGAGGAACATCATGTCGAAGAAAGTCGCCATCATCGCATCGAACGGCGGCCTCGAAACGGCCTACAAAGTGCTGAACATCGCCATGGCGGGTGTTGCCACGGACGCCGAGGTTGCCATCTTCTTCACCTTCGAAGGTCTGAACATCATCCACAAAAACTCGGCGCAACTGCTGAAATTTAAGCCGGAGAACGAACCGTTTGCAGAGAACTTCAAGAAGCACAACGTGCCATCCATCCAGGAGATGCTTCAGATGGCCAAGGAGAGCGGCGTCCGGCTCATCGCCTGCCAGATGACCGTCGACGTGATGGGCCTCAAGCCCGAGGATTTCATCGACGGCGTCGAGTTCGCGGGGGCGGTCAACTTCCTCGATTTCGCGTACGACGCGGACGTCACCGTGACCTTCTAAACGTGCTTTGTCCCATGTGCACCGCCGCGGCCCGCGCCGCACGCGCGGGCGGCTCGCGCGGCTTGGATTCAGCTCTCTCCTTCTATCCTTTTGAAGGTTCGCACACGACGCACACCAGTTTCGGCGGGCGATGGCATAGAGAATCCACACAACACTGCTAGGAGGCTGAACAGCTGATGAGTTCTACAGGGCAGACGCAGGCGTACACCGTCGACAAGCTGATTGACTGCAAAGGGCTTTCGTGCCCCATGCCGATGGTCCGCACCAAGAAGGCCATCGACGAGATGGAGGCCGGCCAGGTGCTTGAGGTGCTGGCGACCGATCCCGGCTCCGTCGCGGACATCCGCAGCTGGGCGACGCGAACGGGCCATCAGTACCTTGGCACGGTGGAGAAGGATGGGGTGTTTCGCCACTACATCCGCAAAGCCGCGCCGGACGAGGCGAAGCCCGAGAAGAAATACCCACACGTGGCGTCGAATGAGGAGCTCGCCGAGCGCGTGTCGAAGGGCGACGCGGTCGTGATCGACGTGCGCGAGCCCATGGAATACGCGTTTGGCCACATCCCGGGGGCCATCCTCGTGCCGCTCGGATCGCTCGAAGCCCGCATCGACGAGCTGAAGTCGTACGAGGGCAAGGACATCTACGTGGTGTGCCGCACGGGCAATCGCAGCGACATGGCCTGCCAGATTCTCGCCGATCACGGCTTTACGCGCGTGAAAAACGTCGTGCCTGGCATGGCGGAGTGGAACGGGCCTGTGGAACAGTCGGAGGTGGAGGAATGATGGAGCTGACGTTGACGGCTTGGACCCCAGCGGAAGTGTACGATCGCATCCTTCGCCGCGAACCGTTCTTCCTCCTCGACGTGCGCAACGAGGACGCATTCGCGGACTGGCGCATCGAGGGGGACGGGATCGAGGCGATGAACGTGCCGTACTTCGATCTGTTGGACGGCGTGGATCATCTCGTCCCGAAGCTGCCCAAGGACAAGGACATCCTCGTTGTGTGCGCGAAAGAGGGCTCGTCCAAGTTTGTCGCGGAGGAGCTCGTGAAGGCGGGGCTCCATCGCGTCGCGTATCTGCAGGGCGGCATGCGCGCTTGGAGCGAGTACCTGCACCCGGTGAAGGTGGGCGACGTCGCAGGAGGCGCGCTGTACCAGTTCTTGCGGGTCGGCAAGGGATGCCTGTCGTACGCCGTCGTCTCGAACGGCGAGATGGCCGTGGTCGATCCGGCGCGGTTCGTGGACGTGTACCTGCAGTTCGCAAAGGAGCAAGGCGCGAAGCTTGTTGCCGTGATCGACACGCATTTGCACGCGGACCACATCTCGGGCGGGCGCGCGTTGGCAGAGGCAGCTGGAGCCGCGTATTATCTGCCGCCGGGGGATGCCAGCGAGGTGACGTACGCGTACCATCCGCTGAACGACGGTGATGAAATCCGCATTGGCGACAGCCGGATCGCCATCCGGGCGCTGCACTCGCCGGGGCACACGCCGGGCAGCACGTCGCTCGTGGTGGATGGGCAGTACCTGTTGAGCGGAGACATTCTGTTTGTGGGCTCCATCGGCCGCCCGGATCTCGCGGGGCGCGCGAAGGAGTTCGCGCCAGATTTGCGGCGGACGCTGTACGAGACGTATCGCAAACTTCCCGGCCATCTCGTCGTGCTCCCGGCGCACTACGCGTGGGCGTCCGAGGTGAATGAGCAAGGCTGCGTGTGCGCCACGTTGTCGGAGCTCTACGAGAAGAACCCAGGCCTTCAGATCCAGGACGAGGGCGAATTCTTCACGACGGTGACGGAGAACTTGCCGCCGCAGCCGAACGCGTATCAGCAGATCCGGATGGCGAACATGGGCAAGCTGACGCCGAACCCGGACGAGGCGAGCGAGATGGAGATTGGCCCGAACCGCTGCGCGGTGCACGGCTGAGCGTGGCAAGCGTCTCACGGGGCTTTTGTGCCCGGATCAATACCCAGACCTGTATGGGTATTGATCCGGGCGGAGAACTTCGATTTTGAGGGGGAAGCTCGATGGTCGCGCTGAGTGGCTTACAGATTGTGCTTGCCATCGCATGTGGCGGGGTCGTCGGGTTCACGCTGGGCCTCATCGGCGGCGGCGGGTCCATTCTCGCCGTCCCCTTGCTCCTCTACGTGGTGGGCATTCACAACGCCCACATCGTCATCGGGACGACCGCGCTCGCGGTGGCGGTCAACGCGTGGATCAACCTGATCCCGCACTGGCGGCACGGCCACGTGCGATGGAAGCCCGCCATTCTCTTTGCCATCCCAGGCGCCATCGGGGCGGTGGTGGGCTCCATCTTCGGCAAGATGCTCGACGGGAAGGCGCTTCTGTTCTTGTTCGCCCTTCTGATCCTCGTCATCGCGGTTCGTACGCTCATTCAGGCGAGGCGCGGAAACGGGAAGCCTGCGGCCGCGGATCCGATGGGATCGTTCCGATGGGGGCGGGTGCTCGCCACGGGCGGCGGTACAGGACTGTTGTCTGGGTTCTTTGGCATCGGCGGCGGATTTTTGATTGTCCCAGGCCTCATGTTTGCCACGGGGATGGAGATGATCGACGCCATCGGGAGTTCGCTCGTGTCGGTGGGGCTCTTCGGTGTCACCACGGCCGTGTCGTACGCGGCATCGGGACTTGTGGCGTGGAACGTGTTTCTGCTGTACGTGCTCGGCGGGATCGCCGGAGGGTTTTTCGGTACGCTCGTCTCGTCGAAATTGGGCAACCGAAAGTCGCTGTTGCAGACCATCTTCGGCTCGATCCTCGTGCTTGTTGCACTTTACATGTTGTACGATAACATCAGTATCTTGATCCACTGAGGGCGGCTTACGCGAGGCCGCCCATCCGACATTGTGGCGACAAAGGTGGGATTCCTATGGAATACAACGATCAGATGAAGAACCGCCTGAAGCGCATCGAAGGGCAGGTGCGCGGCGTCATCGGCATGATGGAACAGGGCAAGAGCTGTAAAGAGGTCGTGAACCAGCTCACGGCCATCCGCACGGCGGTCGATCGCGTCATCATGTACGTCGTCGGCGAAAACATGGAGCAGTGCATCCGCGAAGAGCTGGCGGGCAAGGGCTCCGCGGAGCACGTCATCCAAGAGGCCATCGAGCTGCTCATGAAGAGCCGCTGACGGGGGCCTTCATGTACACGAGCTGCGTCGTGGTCGCCAAGAGGTCGCCGTCCTGCGACCACACTTCGCCGATTTGGTCGAAGTAGCCGTGGGAAAAGCCGGTGGCGCGGGCGACGCCGAGCAGCTCGTTTGTGCCTTGGCGGAAAATGGTCTCCGGGTCGGCGAGAAAGTACACCGTGAACGTCACGGTGCCGATGGGAACGGGCCGCTTCAGCTTCACGTAGACGCGCGGCACGAACGTGTCGCAGAGCGCGGCGAGCGCGGCGTGATCGAGCGGGCGCGGCGGATCGTCGCGCATCCACTGGTAGGTGGTGGCGTCCTGAACCTCGTCGAACGCCGAGCCTCGGATGAGGCGAACGTGGTACCACTGCATCCACGGGAGCGGTGCGGGCGCGACGAATCTCGGCACGTCGGCTGGCGGCGGCACGTCGGGCATGACGGCCTCGGTGTGCGACCAGGATTCGCGCCGGATGCCGAACACGGCAGTGGCGGTGGTGACCACTTCGCCGTCCTGCATCATGGTCAGCGTGAAGTGCTGCGTCGAGCGGTTTGTGCGGACGGGCACCGCTTCGATGACGAACGGCGCCACCTTGGCGGGCGCCGCGAAGTTCACCGTCAGCGCGAGCGGTTGGCCAAGGCGTTCGGGATGGGACATGGCGGCTTTGAGCATGGTGGCCGCGGTGATGCCGCCAAACGGCCCCACCATGTTGTAGTATTCGGCCTTGACCTGTCCGTGAAACTGCCGGCCGTCAAACGAAAGGGCTGTGGCGTCGTCGAATGCGTGTGTCACAAGTTGAGACATGAGATCCTCCTCGGAGGGTGGCGGATGATTGATTCGCATATGAAATAGCATAACAAATGAAAAATGAGCAGGAAAGCGCAACCGTCCCTAGGGATCCGTCGTCGAATGGACCAAAATTGAACGATGGTGGCCCGCTGAAGACCTTGACGCCCAATCCCAGGAAGACTACGATGGGTGCGTCAGGCTGTCCTTCGGAGCATCGAGCGCAGGACCCCCTTGTCTTCCATCCCAGGATGGCCCCAGCTTTTGGCGTCCGCCGGATGCTCGATTTCCCATCAAGGTTTCTGAGAATTGGGAAATAAATGGGAGATCCGCGTCGCCTTCGCTCCACGCTCGCGCCATCCCCATGCGCGAATCATGCAGAGAGGGAAGTGGCACCGTGATCGGCATCGCTTTCCGTTTTGCCGCAGGCGCGCACCCCGTGCCTTTCGACAAGCCCTTGGAATCGGAAATGGAATGGCCCCCTTCGCCGTGGCGGCTCTTGCGCGCGCTCGTCGCCACCGCCACCCGCATGCGCCTTCACTCGCCAAGTCTCGGCGGCGCGCTTCACGCTCTCGTGGAAGCGCTCTCGCTCGAGCCGCCGATCTACACGCTCCCTTCTGGCGTCGAGATCTTGCATCAGGACCCGGTAGGTCACGCACCGCGCGTTATCCTGCGCGTCCCTCGTCCGTCCGTCCTCTGCGTGTCTTGGCCTCATCTTTCCCTTCGGCGGGATGAACTGGAGATCCTGGAGCGCATCCTGGCGGAATTTCCATCCGCATGGTCGGCCGCGGAATGGCTCCGTTGCCACGTGCTGCACGACTCGCCGGATCGAGTGAACGCGCGCCCGGTCTCTGCAACCGAAACGGGCGAACGGCGGGACGAGCGCCGGGTTCTCGTGCAGTGGCTTTGTCCGCTGCCTTCGCACGTGTGGGCGAACGCTTCCGCGAGCGGCTCATCCGCCGCTCGAAGACCTGCCAACCTGTTCGACGCCCTGGCACAAGGCGATGGCGTCGTGCCTTCGCCTGCTGCGCATCGAGTGACCTATGCCGTGGAGGGACTTGCGGCGCGGGGGCCGCGGAGGTCAAGGCGCTCGTATCGCCAGTTGGTGGCTCGGGAACATGTGAACGCCGCCCGATACGCCATCGCGACCGCGAGTCGCCCTCGCGTCACCGACGCCCTAGACATCTCAGAGGTGTTCCACCAGTCCATTCTGAGCCGTTACGACGATCGCGAGGAGCCGGCTCCGCTCATCATCACGGGGCATGAGCCGAATGAGCCGGGGGCCGTCAGCCGCCGGGGCCATCAGCACGTGTTCGTGCTGCCCGAGGATCTCGATCACGACGGCCTCCTGGATCACGTGCTCATCTACGCGCAGGAGCCGTTTCCCGAGGGCGTCATTGCCGCGCTCGAGCGCATCCGCACGCTCGTCACGCCGGATTGGTGGCCGGGCCCGAAGCGCAGGTGGCGCGTCTCGCTCGAAGATCTGTGGCGCGTCCCGAGGGTCGGCGAGGCTCCGGCGCCGATGCCTGAAGATCACCTGATTGGGCCCGCGCGCATCTTCGTTTCCATCACGCCCTACCTTCACCCGTGGCACGCGAAGCACGGCGGTGCCAAGTTCGGGCCGGTCGAACAGATTCGCAAGGAACTGAAGCTCCGCGGGCTGCCGGAACCCGTGGCCATCACCCCGCTCGCGGCGGCGCATGTCGCGGGACAGCCGGTGCCGGCGCACAAATTCCGCCGGCTGCGCTACGGAAAGCGGCAGAACATCCCTGGGCGGTGGGGCTCGTTCTGGCGTCTGAAGTTTGCGGAACCGGTGTACGGCCCCATCGCGCTCGGCGCCAACTGTCACTTCGGCATGGGCTTGTTCGCGGCGGATGTGGACGAGGCGGATCGCGCCTACAGCGCGACCGAGGACGCGGAGATGACGTAACAAGGGGCATGGCAGTGTTGTGGGTGACATTTCCTGATTCTCCTGCAACCTGCGCGTCGTAGGCCACATAGCCGCCCCTTCCTCCGGGAACACGAGGGGGAGGAGGTGGTTGCATGCTGATCAGGTGGGTTCGCCTGCTTGCAATCACGGGCATGGCCATCGGGGCGGCGGCCGTGACCCTGCCGGCCGCGGTTCGCGCGGGCGAGGGGCCGCGCGCCGTTCGGGGCGTGCACCCGGCGGCGGTCGAGTGGCAGTCGGCTTCCGCCGCGCCGACGGTCTACGGTTTGCGCCGGTTTCCGTATCCGTATCGGGCTATGCTGGCGCTCTCGTCGGATGCGGACAGTCAGACGCTGCGCAAGTTCAACCTCGTGCACCGATTCATCAACACGACCGAAGCGACGTCCCTCGGCAAGGGGCTCGGGCTCGACTACGCCGACTCGTTTTTTGTGTATACCGCGAATGACCAGCGCCATATCGTGGACGAGATCGGGCGCGTTCCGCTCCAACGCGAGCTCTCGTACTTCCGCGGCACGAGCCAGTCGCCCTACGGCGCCCAGGCCATTCACGCGTATATCCGCGACGGCTGGATCGACACCCTGCATACCTACGGCGACTTCAGCCAAGTCAACCAGCAGGCGACGCATTTCCGGCGCCAACTCGCCGCGAAAGCCGTCGCCGCGCTGAAAGCAAACGGCGACTTCGTCGACGTGTGGACGGATCACGGCAATCGATCGAACGTCGACAACTTCGGCGCGCGAGGCCGCGGGCGGTTCTACGCGTACCAGCAAGGCGATCTGCCGGGATCGCCCTACTACCACACGGATCTGACGATTCCTTATGGCATCCGATTTGTTTGGCCGGACATCTCGAGCAACGTGTTCTCGCGCCCGTCGGTGGTGTTTCCGCTGCGCCTCGCGGATGGGCGGCGCGTGTGGGGATTTTGGCGCTACACGAACGAGCGCTACACGTCGAAGGGCGCGGTCGTGTGGAACTGGACCCCGTACGGGCTCGACGAGCAGCTCTCCGAAGCGCACCTGGCCAGGCTCGAGGCGGACGGCGGATTCGCGGTGGTTGCACAGCACCTGTGCGGAACGCCGTACCCAGGCGTCCTGCCGAAGGACGCCGTGGCGGCGCTCGAGCGCCTCGCTCGCCACGAGCGAAGCGGCAGACTGCTTGTGGCGCGCACCAGCCGCCTGCTCCACTACAACGTCGTCCGCGATCACCTGCGCTACGACGTGACCCACGCCTTCGGCCGCACGTATATCCACATTCGCGCTGTGGACGATCCCGTCTTTGGCCGCCACGCCCCCACGCTCGACGAGGTGCGCGGGATCACGTTTTACACGCAGAACCCCCGTCGCACCGTGCTGGAACTCGGCGACCGCCCCATCGATCCCGCCATGGTCGTGCACAATCCCTCTGACGGGATTCACCCGTCCATCGGGATCCGCTGGTATCCGCGCGACACGGCCGATCACGCCATCGATGTCCCGGGCGTGTCCTAGGCGTTCGTCAGACGGAAGTTTTCGCTGGATGGCTTCATCCGGGACACGCGCCGCGCCAGGAAGGTCGGCGGCCCAGTATCCTGTAGTATCCCGCGAATACTCAGGGTCGAAAGGGAGGATGCAGGTCATGATGAAGCCATGCCCGCCGATTGTATGTCCGCCGATCTACGAGTACAACGACTGCTACGTTTGCCGGGAGGTGCCCATCATCCAGCCCGTGGTGCGGGTGAATCGCCAATTCATCGTGAACGTCCCGCGCTACGTCATGCAGCCCGAGACGAAGAACGTGACGGTCGATCCCGGCTGCCCGGGGGGCAACTGCTGAGTCGCAAGCGGCCGAAGATGCGCGCACAAGCTCAGTGAATCGGCTGTTCCGCCACGCGCGGAGCGGCCGATTTTTGCTTTCCAGCTTCTTGTACGTCGTGGGCGCGGGTACAATGGAGGCGAGAGGGGCGTGCGGCTTTCGCGAGGCCCATCCTTTCGTTGAACCGCGGCTCGGTGGGAGGCGTCTATCATGCGGATCGCTGCGGCTGAGTCCATGGCGCGCCTGGCTTGGGGGCGGACCGACGCTCGCCGACGGAGGTGATGCCCGTTTGGAACAAGCGGACCTCGAACTGATACGCCGAGCGCGGCACGGTGATCCGCAGGCGATCGAAACCATCGTGCGCAATTATCAGTCCTTTGTATATCGAACCGCCTATGGCATCCTGCAGAACGCCGCGGACGCCGAAGATGCGACGCAGGAAGCGTTCATCCGCGCGTTTCGCTCGCTCGGACGGCTTCGCGAGGACCGCACGTTTCCGACGTGGCTCGCGCGCATTGCGGTCCGCATCTCGCTTGACATGGTGCAGGCCAAGGCGCGCCGCGCGCAGGATCCCACCGAGGAGATTCACGGTTCCGTCGCCGGGGGTGAGGACGCCGCCTCGCTCCGCATAGACCTTGAGCGCGCACTGGCCAAGCTCAGTCCTGAGCACCGCACCGTGATCGTTCTGCGAGCGTTTCACGGGCTGGAGTACGACGAGATCGCCGAAGTGCTCGACATCCCCATCGGCACGGTGCGATCCCGGCTGCACCACGCGCGCATGCAGTTGCGCATGTATCTGAGCGGCGAGAGGGGTGATAGCTGATGCAATCCTGTGAGTTCGTGGAGCCCATGTTGTCCGCGTACCTGGACGGCGAGCTCGCGAAAGACGACAAGGCCCGCGTGGAGGCGCATCTCGCAGTCTGCGCGCGCTGCCAGGGTCTCGTCGACGCCATGCGGGCCGATGATCGCGCGCTTTTGTCGTGGGCGCAAACGCTCAGCGCGCCGGCCGACATGCCGATGCGCGTCCTCAACGCCCTCGGCCTGTCGCGCCAAGAGGTGCAGTCGCGCCGACTCGCCTACGTGTACTTCGCGAGCCTGGCTGTGGGGGTGGCGCTCGTCCTCGCCGCTGTGAGCCTGCCTGCCGCGTCTGCGGCGGCGATTCTGTTTCATTTCGCGCTGGCCGTGGTCCGCGCGCTGTTTGCGTTGCCCTGGTCCGTGCACGCCGAGTGGCTCGTGGTGTTGGGCGCCTTGAGCCTCGTCATCCTCGTGCTGTCGCTCACCTGCCTGCGGCGGGCGCTTCACTGGACGAGAAGCGAGGTCGTCTGGCGATGACGCGGGCCAAGCGAAGCCTGGCCGCGGCCATCGGCGGCCTCATGCTGGTCGCCGCCGCGCCTGCCGTCGCGCAGGCGTCCGTCGTCTCGAATCAAGGGCTCATCCGAACGAGCGCGACCGACGTGTTGCCCGGCCAGTCGGTCGGGGATATCATCGTGGTCGGCCACGACCTGACCATCGGCGGGACGGCCGATCACGTCCTCGTCGTGAACGGCAACGTGGATCTTCTTCCCACCGCCCGCGTGGACACCGTCATCGATCTCGGCGGCGAAGTGCGCACGCTGCCCGGCGCGACGGTGCGCAAGCTGCTCCACGCGACACTCGGCAACCCGTTCTGGAGCGGCGCCATCGTCGCGGGTCTCGGCGCGCTCGTCGCCTGGATGGGTCTCTTCGCCGCCGGGATTGTCCTGACCGCCCTTCTCACCGTCATCGCGGCGGCCTTGCGCGAGAGCATTGAAGTGCCCCTCGCCGAGCTCGAGAAGTCCGCGCGCCGGGCAGGGCTGAGCGGCGTGTTTGTCACCCTCGCCGTGCTCGCGCTCTCTGGCCTTCTCGCGGCGACCCTCGTTGGCATTCCGGTGGCGGCGCTGTGCCTCGCGCTGTATGCGATTGGCGCCCTCGTCGGCCTCGCCGTCGTGTCGGTCTGGATTGGCCGGATGATCATCGGGCGGGATCGCGCGCGAGAGGTGTGGAAGGCGGCGCTCGCCGGCGTGAGTTTCATCGTCGCGTTTTCGAGCATTCCCATCATCGGGCAGATTTTGTTTCTGGTCCTGTGGCTGGCCGGCGTTGGCGTGACCGCCGAGTGGCTGTGGCGCTGGCGTCACCGCAGAAAGGGCCATCGCGCCCCAACCTGACCCCAAGGACGTGAAAGAGCCCTTCCGGCAGAGTCGGAAGGGCTTTTCAAGTCAACGTTTCAACGGGGAGCGGGCCCTGCGTCTCAGCCGCGCGAGGTGCGCCCGGCGCGCTGCGCTTCTTCCGTGGCTTTTCCGTAGCCGAACGGCTTCGCCACGAGCCGCGTGATGGGCATGATGCGCGATGCGAGCGGACGAACCACCGCGCTCGCCACGAGTCCCACGGCCATTCCGCCGATCACGTCGGTCGGGTAGTGCACGCCGACGAACACGCGCGCGAACATCACGAGCACCGCAATGACCGTGAAAGGCACCGAGATCCACCTCGGCGTGCGCCCCCACGAGCCTCCGGCAAACCCCCACGATCCGGCGCTGTGATCGCTTGGAAACGAGGCGTCTGCGGGATGCGGGATGAGTTGCATGTACGTGCCCTTGGGCAAGACGACGAATGGGCGCGGGCGAAACCATAGAAAGTGCGAGATGACGACGTTCAACACGAGGGCAAGCACGCCGGACAACCCGGCTACCGCCAGCTGGTTTCGGCTCCGAAGATCCTCTTTCGGCAGGGCGAACCAATACGCGATGAACAGCGCCGCGTACAGCTCGAGCGCGTCCTTCGCGAAGAAGATCATGACGTCGTCGAGTAGCTTGTTCTTGCCCGCCAGGCCGTTGACGAGGTGGTACACGTGCACGTCGAACGGGTTCAACAGCGCCGCATGAATCACGCGATCACTCCTCTCCATCACCGTGGGCATGGACCGGTGAGGGGCGGGAAGAGTTCACGGGCGGACGAGATCGGCCGAAAAATCCTATTGCGGCAACCAAATCGTTTTAGTAATTTGGTGATCAAGACAAACGAATCGATGAAAGCGTTTGAATGTGAAGGCGGCGTCAGCGCCTGATGAGCAGAGGAGGCTTCCCGTGACACCCGTGTATCTCGATCCCGCACAGTCCATTGAAGCGCGCGTCGACGCGCTCCTGGCCGATATGACGCTTGAAGAAAAGGTCGCTCAACTCACGTCCATCTGGGCGTTCGAAGTCCTGGATGAGCTCGAGTTCTCCGCCGAGAAGGCCGCCGCCGTGCTCGGGCAGGGCATCGGACAGGTGACCCGAATTGGCGGCGCCACCAATCTGGACCCGCCGGATGTGGCCCGCCTCGCCAACCAGATTCAGCGCTACCTGCGCGATCACACGCGCCTCGGCATTCCGGCGCTGATCCACGAGGAGTCGTGCAGCGGCTACATGGCCAAGGGCGCCACCTGCTTTCCGCAAACCATTGGCATCGCGAGCACGTGGGATGTCGATCTCGCCCGCCGTATTGGCGCCATCATCCGCGATCAGATGCGGGCCGTCGGGGCGCGCCAGGCGCTCGCCCCGCTCCTGGATGTGGCACGAGATCCGCGCTGGGGCCGGGTGGAGGAGACGTTCGGCGAAGATCCGTACCTCGTGGCGCAGATGGGCATCGCGTACGTCCGCGGGCTGCAGGGAGACGACCTGAGCCAGGGCGTGATGGCGACGGGCAAGCACTTCGTGGGCTACGGGGCGTCCGAGGGCGGCATGAACTGGGCGCCGGCGCACATCCCGGAGCGCGAGCTGCGCGAGGTGTACCTGTTCCCGTTCGAGGCGGCGGTGCGCGAGGCGGGGCTCGGCGCCATCATGCCGGGGTACCACGAGCTCGACGGCGTGCCCTGCCACGACAATCCAGGGCTTTTGCGCGAGACCCTCCGCGGGCGCTGGGGCTTTCAGGGGCTCGTGGTGTCGGACTATTTCGCCGTGAATCAGCTGTTCGAATATCATCAGGTGGCCCGGGACAAGGCGGAGGCCGCGGCGCTCGCCGTGCGCGCCGGGGTGGACGTGGAGCTGCCGACGCGCGACGTGTACGGCAAGCCGCTCATCGAGGCCGTTGCACGAGGGCTCGTCAGCCCGGCCGAGATCGACGAACTCGTGCGCCGGGTGCTCACGTGGAAGTTCCGGCTCGGCCTCTTCGATCACCCGTTTGTCGACGAGGGCGCGGCCATCGCCGTCTTCGACAACGCGGAGCAGCGTCAGGTGGCGCGGGAGGCGGCGGAGAAGTCGATGGTCCTCCTCAAAAACGACGGGCTTCTGCCCCTCGCGCCCCGCGGCACCATCGCCGTGATCGGCCCAAACGCGCACACGACGCGCAATTTGGTAGGCGATTACGCCTACCCGTGCCACATCGAGTCGCTCCTCGAGCAGTCCGAGGACAACGTGTTTCAGACCCCGCTTCCGAGCGGCGTGAAACACGTGGACGAGTTCATCCTCATGCGGACCATCCTCGAGGCCATCCGCCATCGCGTCGGGTCGGAGGCGCAGGTCGTCTACGCGAAGGGGTGCGACATCCTCGGCGGTGAGGATGCGGAGCTCGAGGAGGCGGTGGCGCTTGCCGCGAAGGCGGACGTGGCGGTTGTGGTGGTGGGCGATCGCGCCGGGCTCACGGACGCGTGCACGACAGGGGAATCGCGAGACAGAGCCACGCTCTCGCTCATCGGGCGGCAGGAGGAACTCGTGCGGCGCGTAATCGCCACGGGCACGAAGACGGTCGTGGTGCTCGTGAGCGGGCGGCCGCTCGCCATCCCGGACATCGCGGAGCGGGCGAACGCCGTTCTCGAGGCGTGGCTGCCGGGCGAGGAAGGCGCGGAGGCGGTGGCCGCGGTCCTGTTTGGCGACGTGAATCCGTCCGGGAAGCTGCCCATCACGATTCCGCGCAGCGTGGGCCAGGTGCCAATTTACTACGGGCACAAGCCGTCGGGCGGCCGCTCGCACTGGAAGGGCGCGTATGTGGACGAGAGCAATCTGCCGCTCTATCCGTTTGGGCACGGGCTGTCCTACACGGCGTTCGCGTACCGGGATCTGGCGCTGTCTCCGAGCGTCCTGGGCGTGCACGGCGAGGTCGAGGTGTCGTGCGTGATCGAAAACGTCGGGGCTCGCGCGGGCGAAGAGGTGGTGCAACTGTACGCACGCGACGTGGCGGCGGACGTGACGCGGCCGGTGAAGGCGCTCTGCGGCTTTGCGCGGGTGGCGCTCGCGCCGGGAGAGAAGGCGCGAGTGCGGTTCCGGGTTTCAGCGCACCAGTTCGGCTTCTACAACCGGGAGATGCGGTATGTCGTGGAGCCGGGCGAGATCGAGTTCATGGTGGGGGCGTCGTCCGAGGACATCCGCCTGCGCGGGGCGGTGCGGATGGACGGCGCGGTGACGGAGATCGAGCACGAGAAGGTATACCAGAGCGCGGTGGACGTCGAGCGGATGTGATGATGTCAAGAGGGGCGCTCCGCATTCGTCTGCGGGGCGCCCCAATTTGCGCTTTCGGGCAGTCAAATGAGGTACAATGAAACCGAGTATCACGGGTGCGATCCATCATCACGCAGGGGAGACTCGTCTTGGAGAAAACGGCAGATCAGGCGCTGATGAAGGAGATCAACAAGTCGATTGTCTTAAACCGCATTCGCTTCCACAGCCCCATTTCGCGAAGCCAGATTTCGAGCGAGACGGGCCTGAACAAAGCGACGGTGTCCGCGCTCACGGACGAGCTGATTCGCGACGGCCTGGTGCTGGAGGTGGGGCAGGGGAGATCGCGCGTGGGGCGGCGGCCCATCATGCTGTTGTTCAATGCCAGCGCGGGCAGCGTGATTGGCGTCGAGCTCGGCGTGGAGTACGTCCGCGTGGCCATTACCGACTTCGCCGCGCGGGCGCTCAGCGTGCGTGAGGAGCCGCTGCCGAGGAACCTGGGCGCCGAAGAGGTGCTCGAGCGGCTTCGCGCCTCGATTGCGCAGGCGCTCGCCGAGGCGCCGGAGAGCCGCTACGGGGTCATCGGCATCGGCGTCGGCGTGCCGGGGCTCGTCGATTTCGCGCGCGGGGTGGTTCTGCGCGCGCCGCACATCAAGTGGGAGAACATCCCGCTCAAGGCCATGATGGAGAGCTGGTTCGGCAAGCCCGTCCTCGTCGACAACGAGGCCAACGCGGGTGCGCTCGGCGAGAAGCTGTACGGGGCGGCGACGCACGTGTCGAGCCTGGTGTACATCAGCGCGGGGACGGGCATCGGGACCGGGATTGTCATCGGGGACGAGCTCATCCGGGGCGCCGATGGCGTGGCCGGCGAATTCGGCCATATGAGCATCGACTTGCACGGGGAAACCTGCCCGTGCGGCAACGTGGGTTGCTGGGAACTGTACGCCTCGGAGCGGGCGCTCGTCGCCGCCTACGCCAAGCTGACAGGCGAGGAGCTGGACTTCGACGGGGTGCTTGCCCGGTTTCGAGCGTCCGATCCGGCCGCGCTCCAGGCCTTTCAAACCGTCGGGCGGTACCTCGGCGCAGGTGCGGTCAATCTTGTGAATGGCCTCAACCCGGCCATGATGATCCTCGGCAATCGGCTGGCCGAGGGCGGGCGCATGGTGACGGACGCCATGCAGCAGGCCATTCTATCCAGGTGCCTCGTGAGCTCTTACGCCAAGGTGGTGGTGCAGGTCTCCGCGCTCGGGCGGGACGCGTGCGCCATTGGATCGGCAGCGCTCGTCCTGCACGACTTCTTCGCAGGCCCGCGCGCCAGGGTGACGTCCCGTGCAACCATCGGCAGATGAGGCCGCGCCCGCCGCGCGGCCCGATGGGTTTTCACGGCCCGTACGGACTGTTTCGGTGGGTGGAAGGCCGACCGGCGGACGGGGCGTTCTGTGAGCGGTCGAACAGCCGCTCCACCGCGTTGAACATGGCATCCCGGCTTTGCGGAATGCACAAGAGCGTGGCGCCGAGGCCGACGCCAATGCCCCCAATGACGGGCCATCCCCAGTGGTTTTCCTCTTGGCGGGCCATGAGCGTTCGATGACGTCGAGACATCGTCAACCACCTCGCGGTTAACGTGCCTCATGGCTCGCAAATCCATGCGGTTTTGCCGTGCCACATTTCCTCGGTACGCACCGGCGCCATCGCCGGCGCAACTGGAGACTTGTTCGCGCACATCTTCCCCAAATGGGCACACTGCACAGAGAGTCGTGCGGTGAGATTGTGTCCAAGCACCGAACATTGTCGAACTTGGTCGAGGTTTTACGGAAACTTAACAAAACCATCACGACATCTTTACGCGAATCCTGTAGTTTCTTAACGATTCGATTCAATGGGGGATGAGCCGTGTCGAAGCGCAGTGATCAGCTGTTTGCGTTTCTGGTCGAGATCGCGGAGAACATCGCGCAGGCGACCGAGACGTTCCAGCGGGAGCTGGAGCAGGGGGGCGATTTCGGAGCCCTGGCGAGCCGCATGAAGACCTACGAGGACAAGGGCGACGAACTGATTTCCAAACTCATCTCGCTCCTCAACAATACGTACATCACGCCGCTCGAGCGCGAGGATTATGTCATGCTCGCCACGACGCTCGACGACATCATCGACGGCATCCACGCCTGCAGCGTGCGCTTCACGCTGTACGACGTCACGGGTTCAACGCCGACGATGATCGAGTTCGCCAAGGACATCCATCGCAGCGCCAAGGAGATCCAGGAAGCGATTCACAAGCTGAACGAGCGCAAGCTGCTCCAGATTCGCGATCACGTCAAGGAGTTGAACGTCCTGGAGAAACACGGCGATCAGCTCTTGCACGCCGCGCTTCGGTCTCTGTTCGCCGAGAGCAAGGACGCCATCGAACTCATCAAGCTCAAGGAGATCTACGAGATCCTGGAGAGCGTGACGGATCGCTGTGAAGATGTGGCGGACGTGCTCGAGTCCGTGATCCTGAAAAACGCCTGAGGTGCGTCCGCATGCTGGTTGTCATTGTGCTTATCGTGTTGTTGGGACTCGTCTTCGACTTTACCAACGGCTTTCACGACACCGCGAACGCCATCGCGACGAGCGTCTCGACGCGGGCTCTGTCGCCCCGGGCCGCTGTGTTGCTCGCCGGCACCATGAACCTGATTGGCGCCATGACCTTCACCGGCGTGGCCAAGACCATCGGCGGCAAGATCGCCGATCCGCTGAAGATCCCGCACGGGACCATCGTCGTCCTGTGTGCACTCGTGGCCGCTATCTTTTGGAATTTGTTCACATGGTATTTTGGGATTCCCAGTTCCTCGTCCCACGCCCTCATCGGCGGGCTGACGGGGGCCGTGATCGGCGCGGCGGGTTTTCACGCGGTCGATCTCGCCGGATTCACCTCGATCATCGAGGCGCTCATCACGTCGCCCATCTGCGCCTTCGTGCTGGGCTTCGCCATCATGTGGGCGTTTCGCGCCGTGTTCGGGTGGCGGTCTCCGCACAGGGTGAACCGCGTGTTCCGCGTGCTGCAGTGCTTTTCGGCGGCTGCGCAGGCGTTCATGCACGGCACGAACGATTCGCAGAAGACCATGGGCGTCATCACGTTTGCGCTCATCGCCGGAGGGTATCAGCACACGATGCACGTCCCCTTGTGGGTGAAGACGCTCTGCGCCATCGCCATGGGCGTCGGCACGGCTTCGGGCGGCTGGCGGATCATCAAGACCGTCGGGTCGAAGATCATCAAGATCGAGCCCATCAACGGGTTCGCCTCGGATCTGACGAGTTCCATCATCATCTTCGGCTTCACGCTGTTTAAACTGCCCGTGAGCTCGACGCACGTCATCTCGTCGGCCATCATGGGAACGGGCGCGGCGAAGCGCGCGCGAGGCGTGCACTGGAATGTTGCGGGGCGCATCCTCGTCGCGTGGCTGGTGACAATTCCGATGTCCGGGCTCATCGCGGCGGGGCTCACGAAGCTGGCGCTTCTGTGACGCTAGAGGGACAAGCCGGCAAGCGGCTTGTCCTTTTCCACATCAGGGGCGGTTCAGGTCGCGCCGGAGGCTGAAGACGAGGGAGATGACGGCGAGCAGCAGGGAAACCACCGAGGAGGCCAGGACCATGGTGTCGGCCGTTGTCCAGCCCAAGCCGAAGCTGTTCGCCGAGCTGGTGCTCTCTTCGCCAGGCGCTGTCTGCACCGCGTTCGCAGGGGTTTCGCTCGCCGTGCCGGCGGCGACAATCTGCGTGGTCGAGTGGGGCGTCGCGCTCCCCGTCGCGCCGGTCCAGGCCACGATCGACCCGTCCCGGTAGTATTGGAACGCATCCCAGGCGATCACGCCGGGCTGCCGAGGATTCGTTGCGAGGAACGGAAACTGCTCGAACTGTCCAGGTTGAATCCCGTCGCCCGTCGCCTGCCACGTGACCAGCGTCTGCCCGTTCACCTGGTTTTCCGTCACCTTCCAGCCCGGCGCCGGCTCATAGGACACAAACGAGACGCCCTTCGGCACCTTGAGCACGATCTTGACCGTCGGATCGTTCTTTTCGCACGGCACGCGCATCGTGTATTGTTCGAAGCCGCCCGCGGCCGGCGGGGTGGGGTTGTCGGCGATCACGACCACGTGCGCCGACGCCGTCGCCGCGCCGATGGCGAAGGCGGCGGTCAGTCCGGTGAGTGACAGGATCCATCGCGGTGTTCTCATGTGACGTCCCTCCTTGAGCATCATCCCGTGTGCTGCTTGAGCGACTGGCATTTTCTACGTTCCGACGTGAATCGGGAAGTCGACGGTCAGCACCTGAAAGTCGTCGGTCAACACTTGCACCTCTGCGTTCCAAGCGCCTGCACCTGAGAGCGCCAACGATCGCGCGCTGAAGGTGCCTGGCGCCCTGGCGCCGAGTGGGACGGACGCCGCGCTTGGAGTCGCGCTGCCCGATGAGAGCGAGAGCTCGACCTGCTGGATTGCGGAATCGGGGCGGCCTCCCTTGGCGATCTGGACCACGAACAGATTGGAACCTGCTCGGTTGGGCGTGATCGACAGGTGGACGGCATACGGTCCCACTCGCTTGACCGCGTCGACCGGACCGGGGCGGATGTCGGCCGTGGGCAGGTTGGTGAGCAGCGCGGTGGCCACGAAAATGCCGACGCTGAAGATCAGCTCGAGGCTCATCCACGCGCGATAGGTGGCCCGTCTGGGGCGCGCGGTCAGCGCGTGCATCGCGGCGAATCCCAACACGAGAAGGACGAGGCCCAGTTTGGCGAGCAGGGCGACGCCGTATTCCGTGTGATCGAGCGCATACCAGGTCGGAATGTGAAGCAGGGCCGAGTACACACCTGTCAACCACAGGGCGATCACGCATGCCACCGCGATCCAGCCAAAGGACCGAACGGTCTTGCGCAATCTCTCATCGTCCGGGCCCGGGATTCGGTCCGCCTGGAGGACGAGAGCCAGCATCTGCGCGATCCCGCCGATCCACACGCTCGCCGCCGCGCCGTGCACCGCCATCGCGAGGACGGGCAAGATGGGGTGGGGTTCCGCGAAGGCGTGTACCTGCACGGCGAAGGTCACCGGCAGAGCGAACATGGGGATCATGGCTGTTGCAAGCCGTTCCCTGGGCTTGGCCGTCGACAGCGCGGCGAGAACCGCCGGGATGACAGCAATGAGCATCAGTTCGATGACCCACAGGTAACCGAAGACCGTGAAATTGAGCGTCCGCGCGAGATAGCGCGGGGCAAACGCGGTCAGACCGTGAATGCTCCAGGTGATGGCCGCCTCGAGCGGCAGGTTGAACAGGACGCCCACAAACAGGGCCAGCCACCCCGCGAGTGCCCACCGAACGCCGAGCCGATTGTCCGCGATGGGCAGGGATCGCCTTGCCGCGCGCAGTCCCACCCAACCGCCGAGCACCAGCGCCAGGCCGGCGTAGGTCAGGACGCGATCGACCACCATCCAGAAACCGGGCCGATACCCTTGCTCGGACGCGCCGAGTTGCAGGGACTGCACGTTGACGCCGATGCCGAACGGGATGGCGCCCGAGACCATGTGCCCGTCGGCCGAGATCACCTGCCAGTGCACGGTGTAAAGTCCCTTGGGCAGGTGTTTTGGCACGTCCACGTCCACCTCATTGGCATGCAGAGGATTGCGGCGCCCATCGCCGAGATCGACGCGCTGATTGTCGACATTGGTGACGGTCAGGCCGCCGGGGATGAGTTGAACCGTTTCGTCAAATTCCACCTCGATCCGCCCGGGTGAGGACGCGAGCGACTGGCCAGGCGAGGGCGACGAATGAACGACGTACGCGTGAGCAGCGGCGGATGGAGTGTGAACGAACAGGGCCACAGCCAGCGCAGCCAACGACATTGCGACCGAGGCCCATAGGCGGACACGCATTCTCGACATGCCTGCGATATCACCTCCTCAAAAATTGCTCAAAGACGGTTGCACACTTTCAGTATGAGGCGAATGAGGCGCTGCGGAAACGGCGACGCCAAGCGATTGGTGACGGTTACATGAGCATTTCGTGAATGAACGGTGACGCGGTGACGGAGGCCGTGAAACACATTCGGCCGACCGATCGTCTTCATCACAGGAGGTGGATGGCGATGCGCGCAAAGTGGTTCACAGCCGGATGTGTCGCACTCTTTCTGATTTCGGTCATTCTGGTATGGATTTTTGCGGAACAATACGTGCTTGCCGCGTATGCCAGCTCGGGCGTCCCGGGCGGACAGGCCGTCAATCCATGGGGCGTGTGGCTGGCTGCGGCCGTGAGTGTCGGGACGCTGTCGGCGGTCGGAGCCGCCATCATGTTTGTGCGGATGGCGTGGAAGGACTGGCGGATGTGGCGTTGAATCCGAGACGGATGTCTCCTCGGAAAAGAGAGCCCGCGGACGACATGTCCAAGCGGGTTCTTCTTTTTGCACAGAAAAGAATGCAAGATTGACTTCCAAAACGTCATGATATATTGTTTGATCACATTGTCAGACAATATGAGGAGGCGCGTTCCGCATGCAGGAATCCACGCGTTGATCCGGGCGCAAGTGTCCCGTACCTTCGAAGGCAGTGAGGCGGACGCAGCGGAGGGGAGGGAGAAGGCGTAGCGCGCAGGGTATGAAACCGGTTGCAAAAAAAGGACTTGCTGAGCCCTCGTTTGATAGGCAAATGTGTCGACAAAATCCTATGGAAAGGGTGACATCCACGCATGGATCAGGGACCTCAGAAGCCGTTCTGGCGCTATGAGAACGGCGTCGTTCTCATGATGTTCTTCACGTTCGGCTTCGTCTTCATGGAGCGCCTGAGCGTGGTGTATCTGTTTCCCTACTTGGCGCCGGACCTCAAGCTGAACAACGCTCAACTCGGCATGATCGTGTCGGTTCTCGCGATTTGCTGGGCGCTCTCCGGGTTCTTCTTCGGCACGATTTCAGACTTTTTGGGATCGCGCAAGAACGTGCTCGTTCCCATCACCCTGGCCTTTTCGCTGCTGTCCTTCCTCACGGGTCTCGCGAAGAATTTCGGCCAAATGCTCGGCATTCGCGCCCTGATGGGTGTGTCGGAAGGCCCGGTTCTGCCCATCGCGCAGGCCGCCGTGATGGCCGACTCGACGGAGGCGAGGCGCGGCTTCAACATGGGCTTTGTCCAGAGCGCGCTCGGCCTCATCGGCTCGACGTTCGGCCCGCTCATTCTCACGTGGGCGGCCACGAAGTACTCCTGGCACGCCGGCTTTTACGTCGCGGGTATCCCGGGACTCATCATGTTCTTCGTGCTTCTCTTCTTCATGAAAGAGCCCAACAAGCGCATGTCGAAAGAGGAGCTTGCGAAGAGCGAACACCGCTTGCGCAAAGAGGACTTCCCGGTGGTGTTCCGGACGTGGAACATCTGGTTCACCCTGCTCATCGCGGTCCTCATGATGACCTGGCTGTTCGCCTTCACGTCGTTCGCGCCGACGTTCCTCGTCGAGTACGATCACTACACGGGCGAGCAGATGGGCGTCATCTCTGCAGCGATGGGCCTGGGGACGTTCTTCTGGGGCTTCATGGGCCCGTACATTTCTGACAAGTGGGGGCGCCGGCCGACGCTGGTGCTGTTCTCCTTCATCGCCGTGCTTTCGCCGCTCGTGCTCATCTTCGTGCACGGCTCGGTCGCGCTCATGTGCGTGCTTGGCTTTCTCACCTGTGCCGGGCAGGCGTGTTTCCCGCTGTTCATGGTGGTCATCCCGGGCGAGTCGCTGTCGCCGAAATACGTGGGCACCGCGGTGGGGCTGGTTCAGATGGTCGGCGAGCTCATCGGCGGCGCGGTGATGCCCACCGTCGCAGGCGTGGCCGCGGATCACTTCGGGCTGCCGGCACCCATGTGGATTGCGGCGGCGGGCGCCTTTGTAAGCGGCATCATGGCGTTCTTCATGCGTGAGACCGCTCCCATCCGCCTGCGCCGCCGCGGCCAGGTGGCGAGCGAACCGGTTCAACTTTGAGGCATCAGGGGTGCGGCGCAACTGGGCTGCCGTCGGCGACATGGACGGCGGCTCGGATGGCCGCGCTTTCGATGGCGGCGTACATCATCCGGGCGCTCTCCACGTTGTCCGACGACTCGGTCTCCGCAGGTTGTCCGGTTCTCAGCGCCGCGAGCATCTCTCGCAGGCATGCCGCATGGCCTACCTCTGGCATCGGTTCCACGTCGATGAGCACGCGCCTGTACGGCCGCAGGAACCCTTCCGCCCCTTCCACCACCACTTCCGCTTCGGGCTTTGCCGATCCGTCCCATGCGATGGTCCCTCGGCTTCCTACGATGCGCCACGTCGACTCCCACGATGTCCGAAATCCTTCCGCGGACCAGCTGCCGCGGTAGCTGAACACGGCACCGCCTTCCATCTCGAAGGCGCAGATGGCGCTCGCGCACCCGTCGTACCAGGAACTCGCCGGGTTGAACGCCATACACAGGGCCGTCTCGGCCTTGGCGCCGCCGAGCAGGAACCGAGCCTGGTCGAACGTGTGAATGGCCATGTCCAAGAGCAGTGGATGCTCCATGCGTTCCCGGAAACCGCCGAAGTGGGCGCCGATGAAGAAATCCGCGTGGATCTGCTCCACGCGGCCGATGAGCCCGCCTTCGATGGCCCGCCGGATCGCGCGAAGGTGCGGCTCATAGCGCCGATTCTGCATCACGATGTAGCGCCTACCGGATCGCGCCACGGCGTCGAGAATGGCTTCCGCATCCGCGCGGGTCGGGGCAAACGGCTTTTCCGCGATCACGTCGCACCCGCGCTCAAGCGCGGCGGTCACAATGGCGCGCCGGGCCTCGGGGATGGCCGTGTCCACCACGAGGTTGGGGCGGGCTTCGTCGAGCAGGGCCTCGACGGATGCGAAGATGGCCGCCTCCAGTCCGTATCTTGCCGCCATGTCCCGCGCCCGGTCGAGATCCACGTCCGCCAGCGCCTCGATGTGCACGTCCGGCTCCCGTTTCAGAAGGTCCACCCAGGTATTCGCCATCTGGCCGCAGCCGACGATCGCGACCCGAAACCGCCTCTCCATCGTCTCACCTCTTATCCTGCCGTGATCGAGAGCGCTTCGAGATCGGATGGGGGGACGGGGCGGGCGAAGTAGAATCCCTGCGCCTCGTCGCATCCGAGGGCCTCGATGACGGACAACTGTTCCTTCGTCTCCACGCCTTCCGCGACGCACCGCATGCCAAGATTGTGTGCGATGTCCACGATGCTCGCCACCAGGGCGCGCGCACGGCCCCCGTCCACCGCGCGCTGCGTGAAGGCGCGATCGATCTTGACGACATTCAGCGGCAGGTGCGTCAGGCGACTCAGCGAGCTATAGCCGGTGCCGAAGTCGTCGAGCGACACCTCGATGCCGAGCGCCTGGCATCCGGCGAGAAACCGTTCGGCGCGCTCGGCGTCCATCATGGCGCTCTCCGTCACTTCAATTTCGAGGTAATGCGCGGGCAGGCCGGTCTCGTCGAGGACTTCGCGCACCACGTCGAGGAAGCCGTCGGTGAGCACCTGATACGGCGACAGGTTGACCGCCACGCTCAACGGACGGCCGGCGTCGAGCCACGCCTTCGCTTGGCGGCATGCGGCCCGCAGGCACCACTCCCCGATGGGCGCAATGAGGCCCGTCTCCTCGGCGATGGGGATGAACTCGCACGGCGGCACGTATTCGCCAGTCGCTCGGCGCCAGCGAAGCAAGGCCTCCACGCCGACGACGGCCTTTTGGCGCATGTCGATCTTCGGCTGGTAATGAATCTCGAAGTCGCCGCGCTGGGCCGCGGTGCGGAGTTCCTGTTCGAGTTCCAGCCGGCTCTTCGCGTTTGCCGCCGTGCGCTCTTCAAACAGGCGGTACGTGCTGCGCCCCTCGGCCTTCGCCGTGTACATGGCGAGATCGGCGTGGCGGAGCAACATGTCGCGCGTGACGCCGTGCCGCGGGAAGCTCGCGATGCCGACGCTCGCCGTCATGTACAGCGGGCGATCCTCCACGCGCACGGGTTTGCGCAGGCGGTTCAGGATGGCGTCCGCGACGGCGACGGCGCGCTCCATCGGCTGGCGGAAGAGCGTGATGGTGAATTCGTCGCCGCCCATCCTGGCCACGAGCGCATCCTCGCCGGCCACCTCCTTCAGGATGCGGGCAATCTCCTGGAGCAGCTTGTCTCCGAACTCGTGTCCTAGCGTGTCATTGACCGATTTGAACCGGTCGAGATCGACAAACAGAATCTGCATCTCGTCGCCAGGGCGGGCGTCGCGGATAAAGTCGTCCACGCGCGCTTCGAAGTGGCGCCTGTTGGCGAGCTGCGTCAGCGTGTCGTGAAAGGCAAGATAGTTCATGCGCTCGGCCGCCACCTTCTCCGCCGTGACGTCGCGCGCCACCAGAAACACGCCCTCGATCTCGTCGTCGAGCACGATGGGGATGTGCGTGGCGCTCATGTGCAGCGCCCTATCTCCCGCCCGGAGCAGGAACTCGCCGTTCGTGGTGCTGCCGCCAAGCGCCCGCCGGTAGTCCTTGAACACCCGCGGCCGATCCCGCCGGTCGATCATGCGCGCGAACGCCCGGGCCGATTTCCGCAGTTCGTGCTCAGGCACGAGTTCCTTCGCGCGGGGATTTTGGTCGACGATGGCGCCGCGCGTGTCGAGCGTGAAGATGGCGTCCGAATGGTGCGTGTAGAGCGAGCGAAATCGCTCGTCCGCGAGCCGGAGGCGGCGCCGGTCCGCCTGCAGCCGCCGGTCGAGCATCACGGTCGCGATGGCGGCGAGCAGGATGAACGCGCTGAACACGGCGACGACCAGCGCGAGCGGTCCGCTGTACGCCATGGGCGCCGCTCGCCGATGGGCAGGCAGGACGAAGACGGTGGCCCACATGCCGGTGTAATGCATGCCCGCGATGGCGATGCCCATCACGAGCGCGCACGCCACCTTTGCCGCCTGCGCGAGCCAGCCTCGCGCCGTGGCCAGCCGGAACGAGAGCCACAGCGCCACATACGAGGCGACGATGGCGATCACGACCGACAGCACAAACGGCCCGGCGCGGTAGTAAAAGCCGCCGCCTTCCACCGTCATGGCGGCCATGCCCGTGTAATGCATGAACACGATGCCCGCGCCCATGAGCAGGGCCCCGTACGCGAGTTTCACCGGAGACGCGGATCTCGCCACCACGTACAGCGCCGCCCCGGGGCCCGCCATGGCGAAGACCAGGGAGAGCGCGACGACGGCCCAGTTGTAGGTCATCTGGGCAGGGAGCATCAGGGCGAGCATCGCCACAAAGTGCATGGACCAGATGCCGATGCCCATCGCCACGCCGCCCAGCACGACCCAGACGAGCTGGCGATTCGCCCGCGTCTCCAGGACGCGGCGGCCGAGATCGAGCGAGGCGTACGCGGCGAGCGATGCGACGACGTAGGAGAGGATCACGAGCATCGGAATATACGTCTGAGCAACCGGGTGCAAGATTCGTCATCATCCTTTGCGCTCGATTGAAGCGATGCCGCATGAATTCGCCATCCTTCGCACGAAATCCTCTGCCACGGAGACCTGCGTTGCCCAGGGCTCTGGCGAGGTCACTCGCCTGCTCACGCGCGGACGAAGCGCTGCGGCGCGAAGGTGAAGCTCACACCCACCTCTCCGGCGAATGGCGAGGACTTGCCGCCAATCGGCACCCAGCTGCCCCCGGGGGTGAGCTCCCAAAGTCCGCCGAGATCGCCGCCGTTCGTCACGAGCGTGCCGGCGGGCGACCACGCGAATTTCGGTGGAGTGGCGTTTCGATCCGTCGCGTGAGTCTTGGTCCACACAGGCGTCCAGCGTCCGCCGACGAGCTCAAAGATTTGGCACCTGGAGGCGTCGCTCACGGTCAGCACGCCCTGGGGCGACCAGCCGAACTGGTAGATCTTATCCGCCCCGATGGCCGGGCCTGCGCCCTGCACCTGCTGCCACCTGCCGGCGGAGAACTGCCACAGGCCGTTTTGCGATCCGGCCTTGCCGCTCACCGTGAGCACGCCCTGGGGCGACCAGGCGAACTGGCCCACGTCGGTGACGGGGCACGGCACGCCGCCCGGCTGGACAAAGCGCCCCCTCTCGTCGATCCACACCCCGTGCGCGCTCGTGCCGACGGCGAGATCGCCGTTCGGGGCAAAGCCGACCGTCAGCGAGTCGGCGGCAAACGGGGCGTGATCGCTCGTCATGGCGACAAAGCGGCCGTTCTCAAACTGCCAGACGGTGGTCGCCCCGTTCTGCGGCACCGACACGACCGTGAGCACGCCCTTCGGCGACCAGGCAAGCGAGGCGATGTAGCCGAGCTCCGCGCTTCCGGGAAGCTGCTGCCACCCGCTCGCCGTCTGTTTCCAAATGCCAGGCAGGGTGCCGTCGTCCGGCACCACGTACAGCGCGCCGTCCGGCCCGAACGTGTGCAGCTGAACGTCCGTGTCGTTGCGGATGGACACCAGGTGCCAGCCCTTGCGATACGTCCAAAGCATGTTGGCGGAGGACATGCCGGGCGTGGACGCGTCGGGCGATCCGCTCGTCACCGCGGCCACCTCTCCCGTCGGCGACACGTCCACCGACTCGAAGAGGGTCGACGGCGCGCTCAGAATAGACGAGGCAGGGAAATAGATCCACTTCCCTCCCGTGTATTCGGCCACCTCCGTCGATCCGCAGGCCACGAGCGCGCCAGGGGACGCGCCTTCGGGAAGATGGTCGTCTTGCGATGTCGAATGGGGCGGCGTGGGCGTGGCGGGCGCCGTCCCGCACCCCGCGAGCGCCGACGAGATCGCCAGCGCAGCGAGGGCCGTTCGAAGGCCAGGATGCACGAAGATCACCTCGTACCCATTATGCTCGTGCGCGAAACCGCGCCGCAAACGCCGGCTCCCTCAAGCCTCGAGCCGCCGCGAGATATTCGAAAAAGATCCGATCTCGCCGCTCGCTTTCGACAGGAGAGATCCAATCTCGCCCGCCTCGTTCGACAAAGGAGATCGGATCACGCCGACACGCATCGCGCCGTATGGCAGAATGGAAAGAAGGGCAAGCGTCATTCAGGGACGAAGGGGTGTTCAGATGAGCAAGGTTCGCTGGGGCATTCTCGGATGCGCGGATATCGCCGTCCGCAAGCTGATCCCTGGGATTCTGTCGTCCGAGACGGGGGAGCTTTACGCCATCGCCAGCCGCGATGGCGCCAAAGCCGAGGACGTGGCGCGCCGGTTTGGGGCGCCGCGCGCGTACGGGAGCTATGAGGAGCTCCTTCAGGATCCCGACGTCGACGCGGTGTACATCCCACTGCCGAATCACCTGCACAAGCCGTGGACCATCCAGGCGGCCGAGGCGGGGAAGCATGTGTTGTGCGAGAAACCCATCGCGCTCGACGCCCGCGAGGCGCAGGCGATGGTGGACGCCTGCAGGGCGCACGGCGTGCACCTCGCGGAGGCGTTCATGTACCGCCACCATCCGCGCTACAACAGGGTGCTCGAACTCGTCCAGTCCGGCGCCATCGGGCCCGTGCGCGGGATTCGCGGCTCGTTCACGTTCAACAACGCCGCCGACCGCGGCAATATCCGCTACCGCCGCGACTGGGGAGGCGGATCGCTCTACGACGTCGGCTGCTATCCCATTTCCGCCGCCAGGCTCATCCTTGGTGACGAGCCCGTCGCGGCCACGGCGCACGCGTTTTTCTCGCCCGATCACGACGGCGTCGACATGTACCTCGCGGGCCTCGTCGAGTTCGCGGGCGGCGTCTCGCTCACCTTCGACTGCGGCATGTGGGCGGCGGAACGGAACGAGATCGAGGTGGTCGGCGCAAACGGACGCCTCATCCTGGAGCGCGCCTTCCTCGGCGAGCCCGTGACCCTGCGCGTCCTTTCGCCCGAGGGCGAGCGTGTGGAGACGTTCGATCCGCTCGACCCCTACGCCCTCGAGGTGGACGATCTCGGCCGCGCCATCCTGGAAGGCAAGCCGCTTCGGTTCCCGCCCGAGGACGCGGTGGCCAACATGCGCGTGCTGGACGCGTGCCTTCTGTCGGCGCGCACGGGGCGGCGCGTCGCCATCGAGCGGTGACGTCGCGGGCACCTCAACAGCTCCGCACAAAAAAGCCGCCCCGCGCGGGCGGCTTCCCTCACACCATTTCCCACAGCCGATCCGGCTTCAGATGCGCGGCCAACAGCCTGCTCTGCTCCCGGTGCTTCCGGCGAGCCTCGGCGCGCGCCGGCGCGCTCTCGTGCAGCGCCTTCTCCTCCTGCGTCTCCGGGATGACGGGCGGCACCGGAATGGGCTTTCCGTCCGGACCCAGCGCGACGAACGTCAGAAACGCCGTCGCCGCGATTTTGCGCTCGCCTGTCCTCAGGTGCTCGATCACGACCTTGACGAACACTTCCATCGACGTGCGGCCTGTCGAGGTCACGTACGAGGTGAGGCATACCGAGTGCCCTTCGGTGATGGGCAACAGGAAATCGACGCTGTCGGTGGAGGCCGTCACCGTCTGCGCGCGGGCGTGCCGCTCCGCGGAGATGGAGGCCACGTCGTCGATGTAGGCCATCAGTTTGCCGCCGAACATCGTGTGGTGATCGTTGAGATCGCCCGGGAAGACGCGCAGGATTTTCGTGGCACGCGACTCCTTGCACGTCTTCGGGCGAAGCCGCTCTTGTTCGTCCATCCTCTTCACCCCTCGTCGAGAACGAACCATGATGACGAGACCGATCCTAACAGACGGATCGCGCGAGTGGCAAATCGTGTAAGCGCTCTCGGGCCCGAAGGAACAGCGGATGTCGAAAAACGGCCATCACCGCCTCAGGCGGCGGCCGAAGCCCCGTGTCGCGGCGCGGGCCGAGGCGTAAGCGAGTACCGATAGGCACGCGACGAAGAATCCGACCGGCCAACCGAGGGCGAACGACAGGAGCAGCGAGAGCCACGTGACGCCGAGCGACAGGACGATGCTTAGGACAATTGCTTGCCAGGGCCGGCGGGCGAGATGCCGCGCGGCGAGCGCCGGGCCGACGAGCAGGCTGAACGAGAGGAGCGCTCCCACCACAGGCATCATGGCGCTCGTCACAAGACCGAGGCTCACAAGCAGCGCCCAGTCCGCCACTCGGTTGGACGCGCCGCGGACGGCCGCAGCCTCCCGCGCGACGGTGGTGAACAGAAGCCTGCGGTGAAATGCCGCCACGAGCAAGACGCCAGCGGCCGACACGCACGCCGTCTCCATGACGCCGGACGAACTCACGCCGAGCACCTGGCCGAACAAAAGCGACATCGCATCCTCGGCGTACAGGTTGCCCAGGCTGAGAAACAGGGCGCCTGTGCCGAGGCCCAAGGCGAGGACGAGCGCCGTCGCCACATCGCGCCGGTCCCGTTCCGCCAGCGCACCGATGCCGAGCGCGGCGACGGCCGAGTAGAGGCTCACGCCCACGAGCGAGTTCACGCCGAGGAGCAGGGCGCCGCTCGCGCCGGCAAACCCGACTTTCGGGAGCGCGTGCGCCGCGAACGCCGTGCCCCGAAGCACGACGTAGAAGCCAATCCACCCCGCTGCGACGGCCACGAAGCTCGCTGCCAAGAATGCGTGGCGGGCGAAAGGAAAGGCGAGGATCATAAACGGGCTCATCGAAGCTCGACCTCCGCTCTGCGCTGAAACGGCACCCGATGCGCCGCCGCCGAGGCGGCGTACGCCAAGAAGGTGAGCGCGGCCACAAAGAAGCTCACCGGCCAGCTCGTGTGCTGCGGCAGCCAATTGTAGCTGCTGTACGACAAAAGCACGCTCGCGGCCACAATCAGTGCGCCGAGCAAGCCGCCCGCGAGACCAGCCCGAAGTGGGCTCGCCGTGAACCGCGCGGCCGTCGCGGCGGGCCCGACGACGAGCGCCGTGGCGAGGAGCGATCCGGCTACGAGCGCGTCCGTCTCCACCGCCACCGCCAGCACCACCATGAATGCGATGGACATCGCCCGCACGGGCACGCCGCGTACGCGCGCGAGATCTGGGTTGACGGAGGCGAGGGCGAGCGGGCGCCAGATGAGAAGCATGGCCGCCACGCAGGCGGCCGCCGCCAACGAGATCCACGGCACGAGGGCGGGATCGAGCGTGAACAGGGAGCCGAAGAGCACCGCCATCGACGCGTTGGCGTGCGCGAGCTGCGCGTCGAGGTACAGGAACAGGGCGCCGAAGCCAAGCGCGAGGGACAGCACCACGCCGGTGGCGAGATCGCGCTCGCCGCGCGTCCGGCCGCCGGCGAGTTCCATGCCGACGGACGCCACGATGCCAAACGACAGAAACCCAAACCAGCCGTTCATGCCGACGAGGTACGCCCCAGCGCCGCCGGTGGTGCCGACGTCCGTCAACACGTGGCCCGCGAACGACTGGCCGCGCAGAATCACGAACGCGCCCACGAGGCCGGAGAGAAACGCGATTTCGCTCCCGGCCAAAAGCGCGTGCTCGACAGGCGCACTCGCGAGCGCTTCTCCGATCCACCCGAGCGTCATGGCAGCATCACGCTCGCTTCCGGGCTTGCCGCCGACACCGCGTGCGCGTGCCCGTCCATCGTGCCCGCTGCCACGATGATGCGGCCTCCTGCGCGCAGCACCTCCACCGGATATCCGTACAGGTTTGAAAGCACCTCGGGGCGCAGCACATCGTCCAAGGCGCCCATTGCCATGCGCCCGTTCGCCAGATAGAGGATTTCGTCAGCGCGGTCGATGAGCGGATTCACGTCGTGCGCCACAAGCAACACGGCCATCTGGCCCTCGTGCGCGAGCCGCTTCACGAGATCCACCACCTGGTGCGTGGAGGCGAGATCGAGGTTGTTGAGCGGCTCGTCGAGCAATAGAACGCGCGGCTTCGAGACGATGGCCTGCGCGATGAGCAGCCGCTGGCGCTCGCCGCCCGACAGCCGCCCGATGCGCCTGTCCGCCAGGTGGAGCGCGTTCACTTCGGCGAGTGCCGCTTCAATCGCGTCGCGCCGCCGCCTGGTCGGGAGCGGAAAGCCGAGGCGGTGGCCATCGAGACCCAGTCCGACGAGATCGCGCCCCGTGAGCGGCACGTCCTCGTCCAACTGCACCGCCTGTGGCACGTAGCCGATGGCCGCGTTGCGCCGCTTGACGGGCTTCCCGTCGATCTCGACCGAGCCCTCGATGGGGCGGATGAGGCCCGCGAGCGCCTTGAGCAGCGTCGACTTGCCTGCGCCATTCGGCCCGAGCACGCCGACCAATTGGCCGGCTTGGATCTCGCCGCTCAGATGCGCGAACACGGGCTGGGAACCGTAGGACACGGTGAGATCGCGAAATGCGATGGCGGGATTCACGAGATCGCCTCCAGTGAAGTGCCGTGCGCGAGGGCGTTGTAGATGCCGTTCGTCTCCTCGAGCATCCACCGCTGATACGTCAGTCCAGCGGGCTCCGTCTCGTACACGGCGACCGTCGGAATGTGTTCGCGTCGGGCTAGGCTGAGAAACATCTTGGTGACGTTCGTCACCACCTGCTTGTTGTAGCAGAACACGCCCACCTCGTGGCGCGTGAACAGCTGCGTCTGCAGCGCCACGTCCTGCGGAGACGGGTCCGTGCCGTTCATGATGGCCGCCTGAAACGCCCAGGGCGTCTTGATGTCGAGTCCCGCCTCTTGCAGCAGATAGTCAGACACGGGTTCCGTGACGGCCGCGCCACGGCCGTGGAAGGCCGCCTTCAGGCGCGCCACCGCCTCGTCCCACGGCTTGAGCGACTGAATGAACGCATGCGCGCGCGCCTGGAAGTAGGCTGCATGGGTGGGATCCAGTTTACCCAGATCCGCCGCGACCATCTTCGCCAGGCGAGGCATGGTATTCAACTGATACCAGATGTGCGGGTTCGCGGTGTTCGCCTGATATTCCAGCGCCTGTCCCGCGTCGATCACGACGCGGTTGGGATTGGGCGAAGCCTGCTCGAGCTTGTTCATAAACTCGTCGTAGCCGAGCCCGTTTTGGACAATCAGATTGGCCTCGGCCACCGCGATGGCGTCTTTCGGATTGGCTTCGTATTCATGCGGGTCCACCGCGGGGTTGGACATGATGGCCGTCACCGACACGTACGGGCCGCCGATCTGCCGGATGAGGTCCGCGTATTCGCTCTCGGCCCCGACGGCGCGGATTTTCGCCTGCGCTGCCGCCGCGCTTCCATTCGATGCGGGCTTCGCGATGCCGCAGCCCGTCAAGACGAGCGCGGCGGCCATCGCGGCAATGGCTGTGTTCCACCATGGGCGCTTCATGGTCTCTCTCCACCCTCTCAAATCAGAACGATTCCGATTTGGGTTGCCGAGAGGAGTATAGCAGGTTGCGCTCGGTTTGTAAATCGGATTGATTTCGATTTATGATAGGGGCGAAAGAAGGGAGTTGCATCCGGTGCACGAGACCACGGCCTCGATTCTTCAGGCGCTGAAAGAGGCAGGCTATAAATTCACGGGCAAGCGGCGAGCGGTGGTGGACCTCTTCGTCGAAAACCGGGATCGGTATTTTTCCGCGAAGGAGGTGTACGATCACGTCAGCCAGATTTACCCTTCCGTCAGTTTCGACACCATTTATCGCACGCTGGGGATTCTCGTGGAGCAGAACGTGATCGAGCCCATGGAGTTCGCGGACGACAGGGCGCGTTACCGCCTCCAGTGCGCGCGGGGGCATCACCACCATCTCGTGTGCCTGCGCTGTGGGGCATCCATCCCCATCGAGGAGTGCCCCATCGACCGGATTCGGCAACAGGTGCCGAACTTTCACATCCGCGATCACCGCCTCGAGATTTACGGCTACTGCGATCGCTGCGCGGACGCGGGCGGCCAGGGCTCGTGAGGCGCCCAACATGAAAAAGCCGCCCGCCGAGCGATGTCCGCGTCGACAAGCGGCTTGGTATGTAACCCCGTTCTGCCGTGGGACAATCGGTTTTGCATCCCCATCTCCAAGGTGGGTATCCTACCGCCGGTTTCAACCGTCCACAACGCCGAGGCATGGCATCCGCAGACGGACACGGATTCCCGTAGGTCTTGCGTGGATGAAAACCAAAACTGCCCCACGAACATCACAGGAGCTTGTTGCTGTAGTATAGCACGCTCTGCGGCGAATGCCAAGCGTTTGGGTCCGTCCAAGTTCATCCTGCGTTTGACCCGCGCGCGAAACGCCGCACGAAGCGTAAGCGTCGAACGGCCCTCGTCATCTGCACGATGCCGTATCCGGCAAAGAGCGCCAACAAAGGCTCGATGGGCGCGCGCATGCGGTCCCATGCGGGAAAGACGAAAAAGAGCGCCACGTAATAAGCCACGATGAGAAGCGGCCAGAAGGCCCGCGCGTCGCGCCGCATGCGTGCGCTGCGCACCGCCATGGCGATCCCGCCGCAGGCGGAGGCGAGCATGCCCAAATACGTGCCGAGATCGACCGCGTGCACGGCGCGGGCGAACCAGCGGGGGACGGGAGGTGAGCTCTGACCGATGGACCAGTACAGGGCGTTCGAAACCCCGTCAAACAGGTGCCACCATTTCACAAAGCCCATCTCCAGCGTGTGCAGAGGATGGGTGAAGATGTACGCGCGCGCGGCCCGCGCGGCTGCGTGATCTTCCGTCACTTCGTTCGAAACGTAAGATAAAAAGGGGTTTTGATGCGGATTGAGCGGCCAGAAATAGGCGCCGTTCGCGTGGGGGTTGTTGCCCTGCCAGAGATTGACGCCTCCGTTCGTCGAGACGAGCACGAAGGCGTGAAGATCGATGGCGTTGCGCACGGTGATGGGGGCCACGGCGAGGAGGACGCCGGACAACATGGCGGCCGCAAGCGCAGAGGCGCGGCGCCATCCGACGCGCGCGACGATGAGGTACGCGAACCACGGCGCGGGCGCGAGCATCAGGACGGGGCGCACGGCGCAGGCGAGCCCGACGACGCATCCGAGGGCAAACGCGCGGCCGAGCCGGATGTCCCGACCTCGCCGAGCGGCGCCGAAAAGCGCGGCCAAGGTCAAAAGAAACGTGAACAGCATCTCGCTGCAGAGGACGCTCGACCAGGCGATCTGCGACAGGTATCCCGCGAAGAGAAGCCCGGCCACAAGTCCGGCCGACCGCTTCCACAGGACCGTCCCGAGGGTGGTCACGAGTCCCGCTGTCAGGCTGTTCAGCGTGGCGTTGGCCATCGTGCCGCTCCAAAAGCCGCTGCCAAACAGTTGATAGATTCCCGCCAGGAAGAGGGGGTACCCTATCGGGAAATAGGCGGTCGGCTTGCCGGCGTAGGTGTAGCCTTGTCCGGCCGCGAGGGCGAGGGCGTGATCGCGATACCAGGCGAAATCGGACGCGGGGACGGGGTGCACGGCGGTGAGCCAGAGGAGGCGAAGCAGAAGCGCGACGGCCGTGACCGACAGAGCGTCGAGCACCAGGATGACCGCCGAGGGACAGCTGATGGCCGCGGCGCGCGCGTGTGAATGTTCCAACGTCATGAGCCGGCTCCTTTCAGGAAGGCCGTTCTCGGGGCCTTGTTCATCCTCTCCGAATTGTACACCCGCGCGCCATGGGTGAAGATGGTACCCAACCGGGTCCGCGCGAACCGAGACGCGCGTCGGGGGAGACGAAGGAATGTGTCGCGCGGAGATTCGAGAACGGCTAGGTGTGGGCGGCTTGACGCTGTTCTCTCGCCGCTGACTCGCCGTCCTGGGTGCTTCGCCTGAGGAGCGGGGCGATGGCGATGGCCGCCGCGAGGGCGATGGCGGAGAGCACCGCGTAGGGCGTCCGCGCCCCGAACCCCTGGAGCCACGATGCGAGGGGCGGGCCTAGGGTGGGACCAAGGAAGCGGGCGCTGGTGTACAGGGACGACAAGGTTCCGCGCACCTCGTGGGAGAGCGCGGTGGCGAGGCTCGCGTCGATGGCCGTGATGGCCGTGCCGATGCCGTATGCGCCGAGGCTCACGGCTGCGATTTGCCACGCCATGTCCTGAGATGCGCTCGCGGCGCCGAAGGATGCGGCGGTCCAGGCGAGGCCGAGCGCGATGGCCGCGCGAGATGGGGCCTTCCATCGGTCTGAAAACAGGCCGGTGACGAGGCTCGCCAGGCAGAGCATGGCCTGGGGGATGGACAGCAGCAGGCCGTTTTGCCATTCGGGCACGTGGGCGCTATCCGCGAGGGATTCGGACAGGCTGACGAGCCCTCCGAAGAGGCACAACATGCTCACCGCGCCGCTCAGGTAGGTCGCGGTGAGGAGCTTGGCGTGCGCGCGAAACGCGAGGCGCCAGGCTGCGGGAAGGTGGCTGCGGGGGACTGGCGCGCGCCGCTCGGGGACCATCCATGCGATGGTCGCCGAGAGTGTCCCACAGAGCGCGAACACGGCCCAGAACGGCGCGAAGAACGCCCAGGTGGCGAGCAGCGCGCCGAGGATGGGGCTCATGAGCTTGCCCACGGTGTTGCCCACTTCCGTGAATCCCGCTGCTCGCCCGCGGCCGTGCGGATCGGCGAGATCGCTCGCGAGCGGAAGCGCCAGCGGCATGGAGAAGGCTGCTCCGACGCCCTGCACGATGCGCCCCAAGAGCACCCACGCGTAGCTGTGGGCGGCCGAGGCACCGAGGGCCGCGACGCCACCGCCCGCGGCGGCCACGGCGAGCGCCGCGATGGCGAGTCGCCTTCGGCTCATGCGGTCCGAGAGGAAGCCCGCCACTGGCATCAGAACGACGGCAATCACCGAATACGCGGTGATGAGCAGGCTTGCCGCGGTTGGCGTGACGCCGAAGGTCGACTGCATTACGGGGACCACGGGCACCATCATCGAATTGCCGAGGGTCAGGACAAACGGAATCAGGCTGGCCGCCAGGATCCCGAGCCACGCGGGGCGCCTCATCCGCCCGCCTCCCTTCAGTTGGGTTCGGCATCCGATTCTTGCTCGGGCGTCGCCGCCTGACGCTCAGGCCTTCGCACGAGCGCCTGCCGCACGAGCGCTACGGACATGGCGATCACGCCGACGAGATCGAAATACGCGCCTGCGCTGTCGGCGAGCGATCCCGGCGCGGCCCAGTGGGTAAGGCTGCGCCAGAACGCGGGGCTCAGGATGAGGTCCATGGCGAGCAGGACAAACACGCCGTACCCGAGGGCGGACATCCCGGCCCACAGGCAGACGGTCCCGCACACCACCGCGATGGGTTCGAGCCGGAGCACGCCCGTCCGCGGCATGACCGCGCAGGCGAGCCCGAGCGCGAACGCGATTCCGCCGAGCAGCTTGGCGCGACGAGGGAATCGGTCTTCCCGACGGATCCACTGCCAGAACGCCTGCATGGGCTTGCGCCTCCCTAGGGAGATGTCTCTCTCCACAAGGTTGGCTCAATTCCACATTTTCATGCCGGACTGGTACAATCACCTCGAAACACGCATGTTCCAAGAGGGAAGGAAGGCGGTGCGATGTCCGGCGCCGAACGCGAGGCTCACGCTGTTCGCATGGCGTTTGTCGGGCCCGGCCGGACGGCGGTCGCCCTGGCGCTGTCGTCGATGCGCGCGGGTCATGAGGTGGTTGGCGCCCTCGCGCGCCATCCGGAGAGCGACAGGGCCCAGACGTTCCTACGGATGACGGAGGTCCCGGTGTATGGGATGGATCGGTCGCAGGAGGTCATGGCGCAGGCGGACGTGATTTGGATCACGGTGTCCGACAGCGCCATCGCCTCCGTGTGCCGTCAGCTTGCGGAGGTGGGGGCGTGGCGGCGCGGGCAGACGGTGTTTCACACCTCGGGCGCGCTCGCGAGCGACGTCCTGGAGCCGGCGGCCATTCGCGGCGCCAGGACGGCGAGCGTCCATCCGCTGCAGACGTTTGCGGGCGACGAGGGCGACGCCGAGCGGCTGAGGGGCGTCGCCGTGGCCGTGGAGGGACAGCGCGAGGCCGTGCGCCTGGCCTTTTCCCTCGCGGAAGGATGGGGCGCCCGCCCGTTTGCCATCGCGGCCGCGGACAAGCCGGCGTATCACGCCGCGGCAGTGCTTGCGTCCAACGCCGTGATTGCGCTCATGGCCACCGCCGCGCGCCTCGCGCCCCTGCCCGAAGGGGCGAAGAGCCTTTTGCCGCTCGCGCGGCGGACGCTTGAAAATCTGGCGTCGCTCGGGATCCCGGCCGCGCTCACTGGGCCCATCGAGCGCGGCGACGTGGACACCGTGGCCGAGCACCTGCGCGCCCTCGAGCGCGATCCGGCCGCGCGCCGCGTGTATCTGGCCCTGGCGGCGGCCACCGTGCCCATCGCGGTGGCGAAGGGGACGCTTGGGCCCGAGGCGGCGGGCCGCCTGTCACAATGGTTTGCGGATACAGGGGGAATGTAGATGGCACGCACAGTGACCGTGCGCACGCTCGCCAACATGAAGCGGGCGGGCGAGAAGATCGCCATGCTGACCGCGTACGACTATCCGACCGCGAAGCTCTTGTCCGAGGCGGGCGTTCACGTACTTCTGGTCGGCGATTCGCTGGGCATGGTGGTGCAAGGACAGCCGACCACCGTGCCGGTGACGCTGGATCACATGGTCTACCACGCGAGCCTCGTCTCGCGCGGCGCGGAGGGCGCCATGGTCGTGGCGGATCTGCCGTTTCTGACGTATCAGGTGTCCGCCGAGGAGGCGCTGCGGTCCGCCGGCCGGCTGATGCAGGAGGGCGGCGCGCACGGCGTCAAGCTCGAAGGCGGGCGCGAGATGGCCAAGACGGTGCGGCGCCTCGTCGACGCCGGCATTCCCGTCATGGGCCACATCGGGCTCACCCCGCAGTCCGTGCACACCTTCGGGGGCTTCACGGTCCAGGGCAAGACGGCCGATCGCGCCCTCGAGATGATGGAAGACGCCCTGGCGCTCGAGGAGGCCGGCGCGTTCAGCATCGTGCTCGAGGCGGTCCCTGCGGAGGTGGCGGCCGAGATCACGCATCGGCTCTCGATTCCCACCATCGGCATCGGCGCGGGGCCGGACTGCGACGGGCAGGTGCTCGTCTTCCACGACTTCATCGGTTACACGTCGGGCTATATTCCGAAGCACAACAAGCGATACGCGGACCTCGCGTCCGTCATCCGGGACGCCGCGCGCCAATACATCGAGGAGGTCGCGCAAGGCGTGTTCCCGGGCGAGGAGCAGACCGTTCACCTGCAGGATGGGGAGCTGCGGCTCTTTCAATCCATGGTCGCGCGGCACGGAGGTGGCCCGCGTGAGTGAGTGTCCTCGGCTTTTGCGCACCATCGCCGAGGTGCGTCAGTCGGTCCAAGAGGCGCGCCGCGAAGGCCGGCAGGTGGCGCTTGTGCCGACCATGGGCTACCTGCACGAGGGCCATCTCGCGCTCGTCGAGCGCGCCAGGCAGGAGGCGGACTTCGTCGTCGTCAGCATCTTCGTGAACCCGCTTCAATTCGGGCCGCGCGAGGACTTCGCGAGCTACCCGCGCGATCTCGACCGCGATCTCGGCCTGCTCCGCCAGCAGGGCATGGCGGCCGCCGTCTTCGCGCCGAGCGTGGACGAGATGTATCCGCAGCCCATCCGCACGGAGGTGTCCCTCCCGACGCTGTCGGATCGCCTGTGCGGCCGATCCCGCCCGGGCCACTTCACCGGCGTGGCCACGGTCGTCTCGAAGCTGTTTCACATCGTGCAGCCCGACGTCGCCTGCTTCGGACAGAAGGATGGGCAGCAACTCGCCATCATTCAGCGCATGGTCGCAGATCTCAACTTCCCCGTCCGCATCGTCGGCGTGCCGACGGTGCGCGAGCCGGACGGCCTCGCCAAGAGCTCTCGAAACGTGTACCTGACGCCCGAGGAGCGAGAACACGCCGTCGTGCTCTACCGCACGTTGAGCTGGGCGAAGGACGCCATTCTCGCTGGCGAGCGGCGCGCGGACATCATTCGCCAGGGCATGCGCGAGCGGATTGAGGCGGATCCCGTCGCCCGGCTCGACTACGCCGATCTCGTCTCTATGCCGGATCTCGAGCCCATCGAGCGCATCGAGGGCGACATCATGCTCGCCGTCGCCGCGTACTTCGGCAAGGCGCGGCTCATCGACAACTTCCAGTTTCGCGTGGATCCGTAGTTCTTCCGCGCGCCTTGTCCTCCCTTGTCCGGCGGATCCTCTTCGACTACAATGGGCGGCGTCTTTGATCGATTTGGGGGGAGGGCGTGAGGATGCATCACACCAACAGGCGCATGGTTTCTCTGGCGATGATGCTCGCGGTGTTTTTGGTCGCCATCGACGTCACCGTCGTGAGCACGGCGATGCCGCACATCGTCCGCCAGTTGCACGGTTTGAACTTATACAGTTGGGTCTTCGCCATCTACACGCTGACCACGTGCGTGACGACGCCCATCTACGGCAAACTGGCCGATGTCTTCGGCCGCAAGACCATCTTCTGCATCGGCGTCGTGCTGTTCGTCGTCGGATCCGCGCTGTCCGGCCTGTCGCAGAACATGGCGGAGCTCGTCTGGTTCCGGGCCTTTCAGGGGCTCGGGGCCGGCGCGGTCATGCCCGTGACGTTCACCATCATCGGCGACATCTTTCAGGGCGAGGAGCGCGCCCGCATGCAGGGCTTGTTCAGCTCCGTCTGGGGCGTCGCGGGACTTCTCGGCCCCTTGGTGGGCGGCCTGTTTGTCGATCACGTCAGCTGGCGCTGGATCTTCTACATCAACGTGCCCGTCGGCGCCCTCTCGCTCGTCCTGGTGCTTCTCTTCCTGCACGAGCGGTTTGAGCGCCGCCAGCACCGCGTGGACGTCTGGGGCGCCTTGGTCTTCACCATCGGCGTCTCGTCGCTGCTCTACGCGCTCCTGAACGGCGGCAGCAAGTACGCGTGGACGAGCGCGGTCATCCTCGGGCTGTTTGCCGCGAGCGCCGTCTTTCTTGCGGTGTTCGTGTGGATTGAGGCCAAGGTCGCCGAGCCCATGCTGCCGCTCAAGTTGCTCTCCAATCCCGTGATCGCCGTCTCGGACGTGCTCGCGTTTTTGGCCGCGTTCGTGCTCATCGGCGGTAACGTGTACCTGCCCATGTGGATTCAGACCATCCTCGGCCACAGCGCGACCAACTCCGGTCTGACGCTCATGCCCATGTCGCTCGCGTGGCCGCTCGCGTCCACCCTGTCCGGGCGATACATGTACCGCATCGGCGCCAAGCGGACCACGGTCATCGGGACCCTGCTTGTGGCTGTGGCTGCCGCGTGGCTCCTTGCCATCAAGCTCGGCACGCCGTACTGGTTCTTCGTCGGTGTCATGATCGTCATGGGCCTCGGCATGGGATACCTGAACACGCCCACCACGGTCATGATCCAGTCCGTGGTGAGCTGGCAGATGCGCGGCGCCGCGACGGGATCGAACCAGTTCGCGCGAGCGCTCGGGCAGACCATCGGCGTGACGGTGTTCGGCAGCCTGTTCAACAGCATCACGTCGAGCTACGTGCGCACCAACGCCCCAACAGGCGTGAATCGAGGTGATCTCACGCAGATCCTCAACAACCTGTCCGGCGGCGGACAGGCGGCCGGCATTCCGGCCGCGGTGAAGCGATTCGTGGACGGCATGCTCGCGCACACGCTGCACGAGATCTTCCTCGCCATGTTCTGCGTGAGCCTTGCCATCGTCGTGATCGCCTGGTTCTTGCCTCCGCACGCCAAGCTCATGGAGCAGCAGGCGAAGGTTCAGGCGAATCGCGCGCATGCCTGATGCCATTCGAGGCACACTACACTTGGCGATCACGTTCGATGGACGGGGGGATGGCGGATGGCAGAGCGCCATGAACGACGCGCGCCAGAAAGCGAGGCCCCGTGGCTCGAGGAAGCGAGCGACGGACTCAGCCTCACGAAAGCGCAGGTGCGGGACGCATACCAGGCCGGAACGGCCGATGCCATCCTGTACACGCCGGATGGGCACCTGCGCGATCTTCGAGCGACCATCGTCCCGGATGAGATCGAGTGAATCGCTGAGAGGGCCGATCGCGACCACGCGCATCGGCCCTTCGCCTGTGGATGGGAGCGGGTCCCGCCGCGGCTCATGCGCGGCCGGGGCCCCTTTTTGCGCCTGGCGGACCTTTTGTCCATGCCGCGCACGTCTCGCATCGCACATGATACGATGTCCGCGCGGACACACCGCACTCTGGAAGCGAGGTGAGAGGCATGGAGAATGTCGTGGTTCTCACCATCGACAAGCGCACCAACCGCGTGGTACGGGTGGTCAAGAGCGCAGGTGCGCCGGACATCCATCGGGGCGATCTCGCCCGCGACGCCGTGTACACGCTCCTGACGCACGGGTACCAGGAGGTGTCCGAGGTGGACGGGCGGACGTACCTCGTGCTCGGGTACAACCGTGGCGCGTGCGCGGAGGAGTGAACAAAGGATGAATGATCGGAGCCAGCCCGGGCTGGCTCCATTCGTCTTTCTGCGAGAACGGCTATACTGCGGACAGAGGCTTGACGAAGGAGGCCATGTCCGTGGGAAAGTTGGGTCGCGCACCGCTCGTCGCCATCTGCACCGCGGCCATCGCGGCCATGTACGGCGCCGGCTACGTCATCACGGAGCCGTACGCGGATCGCACGCTGCCGGGGTCGGCGCCGACTTCGCCGCGGGGGCACGCGGGCGAAGCGAGAGGCGAGGCGCCATCAGAGCGGTATCTGGACGGCGTCTATCGTGGCTCCGGTTCCGACCAAATCGGCACCATCGACGTGGAGGTCACCATCGCCGGTGGGCGGATCGCCAAGGTCGTCATCACCCGCTGCGACACGCATTATCCGCAGAGCGACATCGATCCCGTCCTGCCCGACGAGGTGGTCAAGGCGCAGTCGGCCGACGTCCGCTTCGTCTCAGGCGCCACCTTGTCCTCGTTTGCCTTCGCGCTCGCCGTGCAGCAAGCCCTCCATCAGGCGAAAAATCCGGCGTATGCGGGGTGAGCAGCATGGCTTACGTGCGCCGCGCCTACGTGGCGATGGACACGCGCATCGAGCTGGCCGGTTGGCGAGAGGGCGTGAGCGAGCGCGAACTGGCGCAGGCGCTCGACGATGCGGTGGGCGTCTTCTACGAGGTGGAGTCGGCGGCGACGCGGTTTCGCCCGGACAGCGATGTCGCCCGCATCGCCGCTGAGCCCGGAGCATGGGTGCGTGTGTCGCCGCACGTCTGGTATCCGCTGCAGGCTGCGCTGTGGCTCGCCGAATGGACAGGCGGCCGCTTCGATCCGGCCTGCGGCCATCGCCTGGCCGCGCTCGGCTTTGACCGGGATTATCAGACGGGCGAGCGACTTTCTTTGCCCGAGTGTTCGCCGGACGCGACGTTTCGAGACCTGGAGCTCGACCCGGCGCGCATGGCCGTGCGAACGCGCCGCCCCCTGCTCCTCGATCTCGGCGCCGTGGCGAAGGGCTACGCGGTCGATCTCGCCCTTGCGCGGCTTCGCGGCGTCAGCCTCGACGGCGCGTTGGTCAACGCGGGCGGGGATCTCGCCGTGTTTGGACTCGGGCCGGGCGGATCGCCGTGGGAGATCGCGGTCCGACACGAGATGCCGGGGTTCCGCCCCATGGTGCTCAACCTGTCTTCGGGGAGCGTGTGTTCGTCGGGGCTCTACGCGCGCCGAGGTCCGAATGGAGCATCTCATCTCTGGCAGCCGCGCGGCGGACGAGCCCGGGCCCTGGCGGCGACCGCCGTCGCACCTTACGCCATGATGGCGGACGGCCTCGCCACCGCCTGCATGCTGGTCGAGCCTGACGAGATCGAGCCGCTGTGCGAGGACGCTGGCGGGCAGGCGAAGGTGTGGTACGAGGACGGCACATCCGTCGAGACGAGGGAGTGGGGAACCGGTGTTCTCGCGTGACGTGGCAGCGCGGTGGCCGTGGCGGCGCCTCCGCGCGCTGTTGCGGCGGCCGAAGCCTGTCTGCGCCGTGGCGCTCTGGGTGCTCGGCTTTGTCGCGGCCATCTTTGGCCGAGCGCCGCGCGGGCTGCTTCAAATGGCGATGGCCACGGCCGCTGCGGCCCTGTGCGATCTCGCCCTCCGACGCGCCCGCGGCCTTCGCCTCGCGATCCCGGATGGGGCGCTCGTCACGGGCGCCATCGTGGGCATGGTGCTCTCCGCGGACAGCCCGCTGTGGCTCGCCCCGGCGGTCGCCGCCGTCTCCATCGCCTCCAAACACGGGATTCGCGTCCGACATCGGCACGTCTTGAACCCAGCCGCCGTGGGTCTCCTCCTCGCCGCGGCCGCGGGCGCGAGCGAGAGCTGGTGGGGCGATCTCGCCGCGCTCGACCCGGCCTATGTCGTCGTCCTTGTCGCCTTGATGTACGTGGTGCTTTGGCGAGCCCGGAAGTTTGCGTCGTTCTTCGCGTATGTGGCGTCGTTTCTCGCCATCTGCTTCGTCGCCGGCTTGATGCAGAGCGCCCTGGGGGCCGACGCGTTTCACAATCCCATCCTCAACTCGACGCTCTTCGCGGCGGGCTTCATGGTGAGCGATCCGCCGACCTCCCCGTCGCGCCTTCCTGAGCAGTTGGCGTTTGGCGCCATGGCGGCGGGACTCTCGGCCGCCCTCTACCTCGCGGTGAGCGGGCTCGCGTACCCCTTCATCGGCCTGCTCGCGGCCAACGCCGCCCACGCGGCCGTCCGTGCGCGCCGGCGTGTGCTACAATGACGCGGAGGGAGGAGAGGACGTGATCGAACCAGGGTCTAAGCTTGTGATGGTGGGGGATTCCATCACCGACTGCGGCAGGGCGCATCCGGTGGGCGAGGCGCCGCGCGGTGGGCTCGGAAACGGCTACGTCGCCCTTGTGGACGCGCATCTGCAAGTGCTTCACCCCGACTGGCGCATCCGGGTGGTGAACGTGGGCACGAGCGGCAACACGGTGGCAGACGTGGCGCGGCGTTGGGAGGACGATGTGATGGCACTTCAGCCAGACTACGTGAGCCTCATGATCGGCGTGAACGACGTGTGGCGCCAGTTCGACATGCCGCTCGTCGTCGAGCGCCACGTCGGGATCGACGAGTACCGGGACACGTTGCGACATCTCGTTGCGACAACGAAGCCGCGCGTGCGCGAGATGTTTCTCCTGAGCCCGTTTTACCTCGAGCCCAATCGGAGCGATCCGATGCGAAAGACGGTGGACGCGTATATCGAGGCGATGCGCGACGTGGCGGCGAGCGAACACGTCCCGTTTGTCGACGTGCAGGCCGAGTTCGATCGCCTTCTCGCGCACCTCAACACCTGGGTGTTGGCGCCGGATCGCGTGCATCCCTATTTGAACGGCCACCTCGTCATCGCGCGGGCGTTTCTCACCGCCGTCGGGGCGCTGTGAGCCGCGGCGTGCGGAATCCGGGCGCACGGGGTCAATTCGTGGGCAGGCTTTTCGGCAGCTGGCCGCTCATGGGCACCAGGTGCACGTCTCCGGCGGCCAGCACGTCCGAGCCGGACGTGAGTTCGACCTGCCAGCCGGAAGCCGGAATGCTTGTAACCTGCTGCACAACGGCCATGTACGCGGCTTCGCCGTGCGCGTCAGCCTGGAAGGTCCCGAGCGCCCGGGACGGGCCCGGAGCGCCTGAGGTGGCGATGAGCTTCACGCCGTACCGGCGGTTGGGCGCCAGGTGCACGGCGTCGACCGACACCGTGAGCGTCTGATTCTCTCGATTCACAACCAGCGTCGCCGATACATTGATCGCGCTCTTGGAAAGAGGACTGAGCTGTGCCTCCGCGATGATGACCGGCGAACTGCTGGGCACGGTCGAACGCGGGGGCGCCGCGGGCTTCGCGAGATGCGGCGTCCCGCAGCCCACCGCGCTAGCGGCCCATAGGACCATCGCGGCCCACGCAAGGATACGCTTCGGCTTCATGACTTCCTCCCTGGGTACGCGCTTGTGCGTTTCCAACGGTCTCTGTTCTGTGATCATACCGGACGCATGGGCGCCTACGAAACCTGTCGCGTTGGTTTCCCGCGAGGCACATTTCCTCACGCTTCTATGATACCCTAGGAGGTAAGGTACAGATGGAGAACAGGTGTGGAAGGCGGGGGATGCACATGAGAAGTGGGGCGTGGCGTTTTCTGGCGACGATCCTGGCGCTGTCGTTCGGCCTCACCGGTTGTGGGTTTCAGTCCTCGCAGCTCGCTTTGGCGCATGCCGGGTCGCGAGACTCCGCCGTGACGCGAAACGGGACTTCCGGCGCGGCCCATCGTTCCGCGAACGACGTCGCGTCCATGACCGGCGGGCAGGTGCTTGTGCCCGGCGCTTTGGCGCCGGATGTGCTTCTCACGGCGGAGTCGAGCGGCAAGCGCGTGTGGCTGTCCGCCTACCTGGGGAAGAAACCGGTGGTCCTCAACGCTTGGGCGTCATGGTGTCCGCCGTGTCACGAAGAGACGCCCCAATTCGTCTCGATGTACCGGACCTACGGGTCTGAAGTCCAGTTTCTCGGGGTCAACCTGACCTCGCTCGATAGCGTCCCGGCTGCTGAGGCGTTCGTCCGCCGCTATCAGATCCCATACCCCGTTCTCTTCGACACGCAGGGAGATTTCGATCGCGCCTACAGTGTGATTGCCGAACCCATGACCTACGTCATCAGCAAAGCAGGCAAGGTGGTTTCTATCCATGTGGGTGCGCTCTCCGCGTCGGAGCTTCGGGCCGCCGTGGAACAGGCCCTCGCGAGCCGCTGATGGCGGCGCAGGGCGCGGAAGGAACGAGGAGGCGCCATGACACCGACCGTTTGGATCTCGTTCGTAGCTGGGCTGGTTTCCTTCTTCTCGCCTTGTGTCCTGCCGCTTTACCCATCGTACCTGTCCTATCTGTCCGGCGTTTCGCTCCGCCCGGCCGACGAGCAGCTCCTCACGTGGCAGGCCCGCATACGTGTGTTTTCTCACGCGCTGTTCTTTGTTCTGGGTTTCTCTGTCATTTTCTTCGCGCTTGGCCTATCCGCGAGCGCCTTGGGCCGCGCGTTCATCCAGTATCGGGGCATCCTTCGCGTCGCGGGCGGTTTCCTGGTCATCGGCATGGGTCTGGTGTTGGCGGGAGTGGTCAAGCCATCGCTTCTGATGCGTGAATGGAAGTTGCACGGTCACAGCAGGCGAGTCAGCTACCTTGGCTTATTTCTCGTCGGCCTGACATTCGCGGCCGGATGGACGCCTTGCATCGGACCCATTCTGTCCTCCGTGCTCGTGCTCACGGCGACGCACGCCGCGCTTGGCCTTCCGCTCATCGCAGCGTATGTCATCGGCTTCTCGATACCGTTTCTCGCCATCGCGGGCGCATTCGCGTCTCTCGGCCGCCTGCGCGGGATGGCTCGGTACAGCGTGTGGATCTCGCGGGTGAGCGGTTATCTGCTTGTGCTCATGGGGATCCTGCTTGTGACTCATGGCATCGAGCGCGTGAGTTGGGCGGCGCAAATGTTGGGGAAGTGGGTTTGAGGGAGAATGAGGGCGGGCAAGAGCGCCGCGCCCTTGCCCACACCTCGTGGCTCACCAGGCGTACGCCTCGGGCGCAGGACCACCAGGACCCGGGAAGATCTCGTCCAGGCGTTTGAGCACTTCGTCGTCCAGTTTCACTTCGAGCGCGCGCAGGTTGGCCTCTAGTTGATCCAGCGTGCGCGGGCCGATGATCGGCGCCGTCACAGCCGGATTGTGCAACAGCCACGCGAGGGCCACGACGTCCTGCGGTTCGCCGATCTCGTCGCACAGCTTCTTGAACGCCTCCAGTTTCGGCCGCAGCCGCTCGATCTCTTCTTTCGCGCGCGCCGTGCGCTGTCCAGATCCCGTCAGCGCGTTGCGCCCGAGGAGACCTCCGGCGAGCGGGCTCCACGGAATGACGCCGATGCCGTGCGCCTGTGCGCAGGGCAACACCTCGAGCTCCGGCTCGCGGCAGAGCAGGTGGTATTTGTGCTGCTCCGAGACGAGGCCGAAGAAGTTGCGCGCCTTGGCCGCCGCCTGTGCCACCGCGAGGTGCCATCCCGCGAAGTTGGACGCGCCCACGTAGTCGATCTTCCCCTGATACCGAGCGACCTCAAACGCCTCCCACAGTTCGTCCCACGAGACCGAGAGGTCCACGTGATGCATTTGGTACAGCTCGATGTGATCGGTCTGGAGACGCCGGAGCGATCCCTCGAGGTGGCGGCGAATCTTGTATGCGGACAGGCCGCGGCCGTCGTTGGGTCCGTCGAGCGGGTCCTCCATGGGGTTGTACACTTTCGTGGCCAAAACGACGCGCTCGCGGCGACCGCCGCCCTGCGCGAACCAGCGGCCGATGATCTCCTCCGTCCAGCCGCGATGGCCCGGCCCGCCGTACACGTTGGCCGTATCAAAAAAGTTGATGCCTGCGTCGAGCGCGGCGTCCATGATCCGGAACGCCTCTTTCTCCTCCGTCTCGGGTCCGAAGTTCATAGTGCCAAGACAGAGCCTGCTCACCTTGAGGCCGGATCGGCCGAGCGACGTGTACTGCACTTGAGACCACACTCCTTTGCGGTTGTCCTCACGCTATGATTCATATCACTTTGCGGCAACGCTTTCAAATCGTTTGGGATTTTCGAATCCGGCGCGAAAACAAACTGAACGACGAAGCGTGTTTCGAACGAGTTGCTCGCCGTCCGGGCGAAGCGCCATGAAACGGGACAGAGGTCGAAACTTGTCCTCGGCTTTCGATCCGCCCTTCACCTCTTGCGGCCTTGGATGCGCCTACGTACAATAGGCGATGAGATCTCTCGTGTGAGCGTTCGTGTAGGGTTTTCGAAAACGCTTTCGAGACGATAACGTCGCGGTGGTTGGGCCGCGGGAAAAGGTGTTGTCCCATGACCACAATCTACGATATCGCGCGCCGGGCTGGCGTGTCCGCCACCACGGTGTCCAAGGTGCTGAACGGCTATCCCGACGTGAGTCAAAAGACCCGCGAGAAGGTGCAGCGCATCACGCGCGAATTGGGGTATCAACCGAACGCGGCGGCCCGCGGTCTCGTCACGCGCCGCTCCATGTCCATCGGCGTGTTCTTTCAAGACGACGCCCGAATGGGTTTTCGGCATCCGTTCCTCCACGACATCGTCGCCAGCTTCCAGGACGTCGTCGGCGAAAGCGGCTACGATCTCCTCTTCTTCTCCCGGACCACACCTCCCAACGCGCCCCAGGGTTTTGAGGCGCGGGCCCGCCATCGCGGCGTGGACGGCCTGTTCTTGCTCGGCATTCCGCGCACGTCGCCGGGACTTCCTTCACTTGTCCGCAGCCGCATTCCCATCGTGTCGGTCGATCTCGACCTGTTCGGCCCGAGGGCGAGCTGGCTGTCGTCCGACAATGTCGGCGGGGCGAGGCTCGCCGTCGAGCACCTCGCCGCCATGGGGCACACCAAGATCGGCTTTGTCGGGGATCGCTACGGGACCAAGCCGGGGCAGGATCGCGCGCTCGGCTATCACATGGCCATGCAGGAGTTAGGGCTTACGTTTCGAAGCGAGTGGGTCGCGGAGGGAGATTTCATGGAGGAGTCGGGCGAAGAGGCCATGCACCGGATTCTCGAGGCGCGCGAGTGGCCGACCGCCGTCTTTTTCGCTTCGGACATGATGGCCATCGGCGCGATGAAGGCACTGCGCCAAAGGGGCCTCGAGCCGGGGCGGGACATCTCCCTCGTGGGTTTCGACGACGTGGCCATTGCCCGGCTCGTGACGCCCTCCTTGACGACGATTCGGCAGAACACGCGCGCCATGGGCGAGGAGGCGGCGCGCGAACTGCTTGATCTCATGCAGAATCCGAATCGCCCCCCGCGCGTCATCACCATTCCGGTCGAACTGGTCTCGCGAGACAGCGTGGCGCGAATCGGTGGATGAGTTGCTATGCTGCCGACGGCTGCCGCGCTGTTTTCTTCGATCTCGCCTTTCGCCAACGCGCGATAGACGCGGCGAGGATGAGCGCGCTCGGCACCGCGTACACGAGCTTCGCCCAGGCGGTGTGGCTGTCGGATCCGGCCGCCAGGCCGTGCAGCGTCACCGCCGCGAACATCGGGAACGCGAGCAGGTGAATCCGGCGCCACGCCGTCGCGTTCAGTCGCTCTCGAAAATAGGATGTCAGGACGAGCAGCACCCAGGTGTACAAACTCAGGATGCCGAGTGCGACGGCGGCGGGCCGATAGGTGTCCGCGAACGGGACGAAGAGAGACGAGATCGAAAAGGGGACGGTCTTATCCTCGTATAGGCCCCACAGGTGGAAGAACACAAACGGGAGCACGAGCATCGCGGAAAACTGATGCAGTTGCGTCACGAGCTTCCTGAGCTTCAGCTTGTCCCATACGCCGCTCGTCGTGGTGACACCGAGGAACGCCGTGAGCGACAGGAGCAGGTACGCCGTCATCCCCGCGGATCGCGCCATGTACCAGTGGGTCAGGTTGGCGCTCGCGGGCGCCGGATTCGTCAGGGCCGTGAGCGCATACGACGCGAAGACCATCCCGAGGATCACGATCCACGTGTACAAGAACGGCCATCGCTGCGGCTTCGCCATCAATTGCATGGAATCACATCTCCTTTCGTGGTCGCGATGAGAAAGGAAGAACAGATGCCCGCCTCGCGCGCGGCACAAAGATACTGCGTGCCCCGGTCCGACCCGAGGAGCAGGGCGACCTTGGCCAGCACCTCGGCGGTCGTGAGTTCATCGGCGCAAACCGACACGGACAGCGCATCGGTGTCGGCCGGCAGCCCGGTGAAGGGATCGATGAGGTGGTGCATCACCCGGCCGGATGGGGTTTGCCACCGGCGCTTGTACGTGCCGCTCGTCGCGACGCCGCCCCGCTTCACCGCCAGCGTACCAATCGGTTCCGCGCCGCCGAACGGATTTGCCACGCGGACGGGCCAGGGCTCGCCGTCGCTCATCACCTGAACGTCGCCGCCCGCGGATAGCGCGAAATTGCGGAGGCCCTGGGCGCGAAGCTCCTCCGCGCAGCGCGCGACGATGAAGCCCTTGGCGATCCCGCCGAGATCGACCTCGTAGCCGGGTTGGAGCCGCACGGCGGGGCCGGTGCCGAATTCGACGGGCGGTTTCATAGGCGGCACGCGCGTGGAGGCGAGGATAGGCTCGACGGTGACGTCAAGCTGATCAAAGGTCACGCTGTAGCCCATGCGGCGCATGTCCTCGCCGATAAACGGGTCAAAATAGCCGCGGGTCTGCTCAAACCACTGGGCCGCGAGCTTCAGCACCTCGTCGAGCTCGGCAGGGACCATCACCCACGATCCCGCCTGTCGGTTGAGGCGCAAGAGATGGCTTGCCGGATCGAACCGAGAGAAGATCCGCTCGTAGCGCCGAATGGAAGCCTCGAGTTGGCAGGCGAGGCTCGAGAGTTCGGGGCCGGTCAGCCAGTCGTCGACGAACAGCTCGACGTCGGTGCCCATGGCGCGAAACGCGGTGGACTGCATGACATTCACCTCAGGATGCGGAAGTCACCGGTCCCGGAAAACTGGGCATGGCGCTGCCACCTCCGCTGGACGAACCGCTGCTGGACGAACCGCTGCTGGACGAACCGCTGCTGGACGAACCGCTGCTGGATGAACCGCTGCTGGATGAACCGCTGCTGGATGAACCGCTGCTGGATGAACCGCTGCTGGATGAACCGCTGCTGGATGAACCGCTGCTGGATGAACCGCTGCTGGATGAACCGCTGCTGGATGAACCGCTGCTGGATGAACCGCTGCTGGATGAACCGCTGCCTGTCAACGCGTTCGTGGCGTGCGCCTTCACGGCGTGTTGCAAGGCCGTGAGCGTGCGCTCGTCGACGGCGCCGGTGGGCGTCAGCCCTTCCGCGGCCTGGAAGGCTTCGACGGCCGCCGCCGTGATGGGGCCATAGGTTCCTGTGATGGCGTAGTTGAAGAAGCCAAGGGCCGACAAGGACTGTTGGAGGGCGGCCACCTTGCTGCCCTTGTCACCCTGCTGGAGCACCACGGGATCCGCGGCCGCCGCAGTCCGAACGGTGGTCCGGCCACTCGCCGAGGTCACGTTTGTGGCACTCGAGTGAATAGACTGACTGGGCCGGGGCTTGGACACGGTGGACGCGGGGCCCTTCGCGATGGTGTGCCATATGGTGAACATGCCCCCAAACGAAAGGGCGGGCACGGACCAGGACAAGGTCGTGAGCCAGCGATGCATCTTTCGCTCGCGCGCCAGCTTGGCAAGCTTTTTGTCATCTGGCGTCATGGTCTAACCTCCTGCGATCTCGGCTTCATCCGCAGTGTTCCATGGCGACCTTGAATTTTCATTGGAGCGCGCTTTGCACGAGGCAGAGCGTATGCAGGGGTCAGGTCTATCGCGCGGAGGGGCGGCGCACAGGTGTACAATGGACTTGGGGATACGTCGGGAGGGAAGGCCCATGGAGGGGCTCGTGGTGATCGAGGTCTGTGCCAACAACCGGCTTGCTGGCGCGTGGCTTGGCGAGACGGAGCGGCGCGTGCCAGGCGCGACGGTCCTGGAGACGGATTGCACCAACACCTGCGGCCTCTGTCAGGTGCGCGCCTTCGCGTACGTGAACGGGAAGCTTGTGCACGATGCGGATCCCTTGCGGTGCGTGAAGAAAATCGAGGACGAGGCGCGTGCGGTTGTCAGGTGGCTGACCTCGAGCGAGGACGAAAAAAGCGCGCCGTAGGGCGCGCCGAACGCTTCTCTGTTATTCGTGATACCGTGCGCGGCGAAAGACCTGCCTGCGGTTGTGGCGGTAGAGAAAACGGCCGAGATCGAGCGCGAGGGCAATCTTGCCGAGCGCGTCCAGGATGGGTTTGAACGTCCACCACACCGTGAGCGCGACGAACGCGATCACGCCGAGAAACACAGCCACGACGGCCAACAGCGCGATGAGGACGATGGTCGCCACATGCATGGCCAACACCTCGCTTTCCGTTCGCACCAAGCGAACGAGCTAATCTTATTGTACCGCTTCTAGTGCAGGACACAACCCGCTCGCGCAGAGCGATACGATGGGGGCAGGATGATGGCATCGATCCGAGTGGACAAATGGTTGACCACGGCCGGATACGGAACGCGCAGCGAGGCAAAAAAGCTTTGCCGCGCGGGCCGCGTGCGCCTGAACGGCGAAACGGTGAAAGATGCCGCCAAGCACGCGGATCCGGCTGTGGACGTGCTCGAGGTGGACGGCGAGTTGGTGCCCTACGAGCCTCTCGTCTACTTCATGATGTACAAGCCGCCTGGTTACGTGTCCAGCACCGAGGACCCGCGTGATCCCGTCGTGATCGAGCTGTTGGACGAGGAGGACATCTGGCGGGACGTGTTTCCCGTCGGGCGCCTCGACAAGGACGCCGAGGGGCTCCTCTTGCTCACGAACGACGGCCCGCTCGCCCATCGCCTGCTTGCGCCGAAGCGCCACGTACCCAAGCGCTACTTTGTCCGCGTGCGGGGCGCGCTTGGGGAAGGTGACGCGCGGGCGCTCGCCGAGGGCGTGGTGCTCGACGACGGGTACAAGGCGATGCCCGCCGAGCTTGAGATTTTGCGATCCGGCGCGGAGTCGGAGGCCATCATCCAGGTGTACGAGGGCAAATACCACCAGGTGAAGCGGATGTTCGCCTCGCTCGGCAAGCGCGTGACCTTCCTGAAACGCATCAGCATGGGCCCCTTGTCGCTCGACCCGGCCCTGAAGCCGGGCGAGTACCGGCGGCTGACGGAGGGCGAGATCGAGGCGCTTCGAGCATATGACGGAAGAGGCGAAAGATAGGCAGCTTTTCGAAGCGAACGCGAGGTTCGCGTGGTACACTTAAGAGAAACCCTGGTGAGGAAAAGCGTGTCTGTGGAGGTGCAGGAGATGGACGTCGAAGATCAGTTCCGCAAGATGGTGGACTTAGGCATTGGGCTCATCACGTACAGCAGCGAGAAGATCGCCGAGGCCGCCAGGCAGTGGGCCGAGGAGAAGCGCATGACGCCCCAACAGACCAAGGAATTCGTTCAGGAACTGGTGGAGCGCGGGGAGAAGGAGCGCGCGGAATTTCAGAACTCCATCCAGGAGAGCGTGCAGCGCACGCTGACGAGGCTCGGCATTCGGGAGGATCAGGAGGCGCTGCGGGCCGAGATCCGGCAGCTTCGGGCGATGATCGAGCGGCTGGACGCGCGCGTGGCGGAACTCGAGTCACGGCTGGGCAACTCCGGCGAGCCGCAGGCGTGAGCGCCGGCGCGTTGGCGCAATCTTTCTTTTCGTCTTTTCGCCGCAAAGGAGTAGACCATGGTCGGAGGACACATGCTCGGCAGACGGGTGCGCCATCTGTCTCGCTACAAAGATATCGCGCAGATCTTGGTCGCCAACGGCTTCGGCTGGTTCATCGACGAGATAGGGCTCTTCGACCTGCTTTCGCTTCCTCGCCGGCTGTTCTCGGGGCGCGAGGATCGGGAGTCGCTCTCGACCTACGAGCGCGTCCGGGTGGTGCTCGAGAAGCTCGGGCCGACGTTCGTCAAGCTGGGTCAAATCGCCAGCCTGCGCGCGGACGTGTTTCCGCCCGAGCTCATCGAGCAGCTTGCCAAGCTCCAGGACGACGTGCCCCCCGTGGCGTTCGCTGAGGTTCGAAAGATTGTGGAAGACGAGCTCGGCCAGCCGCTCGACGAGGTCTTCCGAGCGTTCGATGAGGAGCCGGTCGGTTCGGCGTCCATCGGCCAGGTGCACCGCGCGGAGCTCCAGAACGGAGACGAGGTGGCGGTCAAGGTTCAGCGCCCGGATATTCGGCGGAAAATTGAGATCGATCTCGACATCCTCATGGACCTCGCCCGGCTGGCCGAGCGACACTTCGAATGGGCCGCGTACTACGAGCTGACGGGCGTGGTCGAGGAATTCCGTCACACGCTCCTGAACGAGCTCAATTACACCGTCGAGGCGCACAACGCGGATCGCCTGCGGCGCGTCCACGAGGGCGATTCGTATGTCCGGATTCCGGAGATTTACTGGGAGTACACGACCCCGCGCGTCCTGACGATGGAGTACGTGCGGGGCATCAAGCTCCAGCACCGGGATGAGCTCATCGCAAAGGGATACCGGACGGACGAGATCGCCCGGCGCGTGACGCACGCCGTGCTCACGCAGATGCTCGTGCACGGCGTGTTTCACGCGGACCCGCATCCGGGCAATCTGGCGGTGCTGCCGGATCACAGCATCCTGTTCATGGACTTCGGCATGGTGGGCCGGCTGTCGGCCGACATGAAGCAGCATCTGGCCGGGCTCGTCATCGCGCTGATGCGCCGGGACACGCGCGCCATTCTCCGCGTGCTCAATCGGATGGGCGTGGTGCCGCACGACATCGACGAACACCGGTTGTACCGCGACGTGGACCACCTGCGCGAAAAGTATTACGAGATTCCGCTGACCCAGATCAGCCTGGGCGAGGCGGTGAGCGAGTTGTTCGCCGTCGCCTACCGCCATCGCGTCCGCATCCCCGCCGATCTCGCCCTCGTCGGCAAGGCGCTCGTGACCATCGAGGGCGTCGTGGAGGGGCTCGATCCGTCCTTCCGCATCCTCAACATCGCAGAACCGTTCGGCCGCGCCCTGCTCAAAGAGCGCGCACGGCCTCGCCAGTTCGCCTCGTACCTCGCCCGCGGCGCCGTCGAAGGGCTGGAGTTTCTGAGCGACGTGCCGCGCCACGTGATCGACATTCTGCGCCACTGGCGACAAGGAAAAATCCGCATCGAGCTCGAAATGGCTGAATTGGACGCGCTCACCCGGCAGTTGGTGCGCATCGGGAACCGGCTGTCCTTCAGCATCACGCTGCTCGCGTTCAGCATCTTCATGACGGGGCTTCTCATCGCGACGGTGCTGAAGAAATCGCCTGCGGGACTTTGGTCCTTTCCCACCACCGAGGTCGGCGTGGCCGTCGGCCTGTTTCTGCTCTTTCTGCTGATCCTTTCGATCTGGCGTTCAAACAAGTGACCGAGGAGCGATAGGCGGTGCGAGAGATCGAAGTGTTTCAGGTGGATGCGTTCACCGAAGAGCCATTTTCGGGCAATCCTGCGGGTGTCGTGATCGACGGAGGGGACTTGCCGCGCGATCTGCGCCAGCGCATCGCGCGCGAGATGAACTGCTCGGAGACGGCGTTTGTGGTCCAGTACGAGCGGGGCAGGTTCCGATTCCAGTACCACACGCCGGAGGCGGAGGTGGACCTCTGCGGACACGCGACCATCGCCGCGCTCCATCTGCTGCGCGAGCGACAGGACATCGTCGGCGACATCGTGGCGGAGACGCGGGCGGGAATCTTGCCCATGCGAATTGACGAGGAGGGGCCGGTCTGGATGCGCCAGGCGGAGCCCAAGTTCCGCGAGGTGCCGGACGACGCCCGCGCGGCCCTGTTGGAGGCGCTCGGGCTTCGCGAGGACGAAATCCAGGGCGAGCTGCCGTTTGCGCTGGCGTCGACCGGCATTTGGCAGGTGATGGTGCCCGTGAAGTCCCGCGACCGCCTGTTTGCCCTGACGCCGGATACGTTGCGCCTGCGCGATGTGTCGAGGCGGCTCGGCGCCATCTGCGTGCATGTGTACGCACTCGATCCGGCCGATCCGTCGGCTGTCGCCGTGGCGCGAGACTTCGCGCCTGCGGTCGGCGTCGCGGAAGATCCGCACACCGGCACGGCGGCGGGCGCGCTCGCGTGTCTGCTGGCCGATCGCGGCGTGGTCCCGGCGGGCGAGATGGCGTTTGAGCAGGGCGCCAATCTCGGGCGCCCGGGCCTCATCCTCGCGCGCGTCGAGGCGGGCCCGCCGATGCGCGCTTGGGTGGGCGGTCATGCGGTCACCGTGCTCCGCGGCGAGATGCGCGTTGCAAAATAAGCGTGTGGATACCCGCCGCGCCGCAAAGCGGCGGGACCAGCGCACATCCGGCGCGGTCTGTTGCCTTCAGCCGTGGGTGACGCGTCGCACTTCGCCGCCGTACCACCGCCCGATGGCCTGCATGGCCGCCTGCATCGCGGACGCCGGCTTCGGCGGCCCCTCGTAGACGGAGAGAGCCTCTGCCTCGTCCTCCTCGACGCGCGCGGTGATTCGCACGCCGTCTTTCGTTTCGTGCACCGCGATGGCGACCGCGCGGACAGGCCGCCCGGGGTGTGAAAAGAGAAGCCTGACGCCACCGGCGATGGGCTCGTGCGACAGGCGGCCATCGAAGGTCGACGCGATGTCCGCCGCCTCCCGCACGGCCTCGACGCAGCGCTCCCATGCTTCCGACGGGTCCGTGGGTTTGCTCATGGCCTGGCCTCCTCCACATGAGGCGTGTTCGAACGGGAATATTGTAGACGACACGCGCCGGAAAAGAAGGTGGTGATGAGGTGCAGAGGGGCGTCATTTGTTTTGTCCATCCGAACGGCCGACAAGGGGTTCTTCGCGTGCGAGGCGGATGGGATTTGCCGTTTGACGCCGCGGATTGTGCCGCTCTGGGGCACGTGCGCCCGGGCGATCACGTCGCGTTTGACGTCATGCAGACGCCGGAAGGGCCTGTTGCGTACAACCTGATCCGGAGGCGGTGAGGGGAGAACAGGGTGGTGGCTCGGGACGGAATCGAACCGCCGACACGAGGATTTTCAGTCCTCTGCTCTACCGACTGAGCTACCGAGCCGCGTGGTTGCGGGGGCAGGACTCGAACCTGCGACCTTCGGGTTATGAGCCCGACGAGCTGCCAACTGCTCCACCCCGCGTCGAAAGCCGAAAGGCTGTGGCGTCGAAAGGTTGCGGCTTGAGAAACGGACGCCCAGGCGTCTTTCAAGCCTGGGCGCGAATGACCCCAGGGGGATTCGAACCCCCGTTACCACCGTGAAAGGGTGGTGTCTTAACCACTTGACCATGGGGCCGAGCTGGCTCCCCGAGCAGGATTCGAACCTGCGACCCTCCGGTTAACAGCCGGATGCTCTACCGCTGAGCTATCGAGGAATGTGTGGTGGAGGTAGCCGGATTCGAACCGACGACCCCCTGCTTGCAAGGCAGGTGCTCTCCCAACTGAGCTATACCCCCACAAAGGACGCGCCCCCGGCGGCGCCGAAGGGCGCGTCCTCGTTGCGCCGTGAATGGCTGGGGAAGAAGGATTCGAACCTTCGATCGCGGTACCAAAAACCGCTGCCTTACCACTTGGCTATTCCCCAGCATTTGGGGTGAGTGATGGGATTCGAACCCATGCATGCCGGAACCACAATCCGGTGCGTTAACCCCTTCGCCACACTCACCACACGAACACGAAGGTAAAGCAAACCCCAACGCCAAAGCGTTGGGCTGGTGGAGGGGGCAGGATTCGAACCTGCGAAGCATTACGCAACGGATTTACAGTCCGCCCCATTTGGCCACTTTGGTACCCCTCCGCGACCTGCGCCGACGCGGCATCGAACTCGATTGCGCCGCGCGCACTGAGTACATTACCACGGCCTTGCGCGGGAAGTCAAGTCTTCTCGACGGATTTTTTGCAGCCATCTTCGCCAGCGCCGGCGGCCGTTTCGTGGTAACATGGTGTGCGGAAACTGTCCCATTCGGGGAAATCCATGGCGATTCCGCCAAGGGAGCGTGTTGGGATGCAGAGAGCCGTCGAGCTCGAGGTGGACGGTCTCGTCCTTCGCGGCATGGAGCACGTGCCGGACGAGGCAGCGAACCGCCCCGTGCCTGCCGCCATTCTGTTTCACGGCTTCACGGGCACACACATCGAACCTCATCAGCTGTTTGTCAAGTTGAGCCGCGCGCTCGAGGCCGAGGGGGTGGCGGCGTTTCGCTTCGATTTCGCCGGAAGCGGGGACTCCGACGGCGAGTTTCAGGACATGACAGCTTCTTCGGAGATTCGAGACGCGAAGGCGATTTTGGACTGGGTGCGGCGAGATCCCCGCATTGACCCAGACCGCGTGAGCCTCATCGGCCTCAGCATGGGAGGTTACGTGGCGTCCATCGTGGCCGGGGACGAGCCGGACAAGGTGGACAGGCTCGTGCTGCTTGCGCCGGCGGGCAACATGGCCGACATCGCGGAGAAGCAGGCGGAGGCGCTCGGCGCGGCGGCCGACGCCGACGTGGTGGATCTCGGCGGGAACCTCGTGGGCCGCGGGCTGTACGAGGATCTGAAGCAGATTGACGCATTCGAGCGGGCGAAGCCGTTTCGCGGCAAGGTGCTCATCATCCACGGGATGGAGGATCAGGCCGTCCCGTACGAGGTGTCGCTGAAGTACCAGAACGAGGTCTACGGCGAACGCGCGCGGCTTCATCTGATTGAAGAGGCGGATCACACGTTCAACAATCGGCACTGGGAGTCCGAGGTCATTCGGGAAACCGTGCGGTTTTTGACGGACGTGGACCGGTCGCAATGACCGCGCGCCCACAGGAGGTGGAGGGTTGAAGCGGCTTTTCATCCTCGGAGCCGGTTCGATGGCCGAGTCGTTTATCAAAGGCATCGTGGAAGAGGGCGTGATCGACCCGCGGGACATCTTCGTCTGCAATCGATCGCGCCGCGAACGGTTGTTGGAATTGAGCGAATGGTATGGCATCACGCCCGCCGACTCGATGGCACGGGCGGCGGACACGGATCTGGTGATTCTCGCGGTGAAGCCGTACGACATGATGGAAGCTTTGAAACAACTGCGGCCCTACCTGTCGAATCAGGTGCTTCTGTCGTTTGCCGCAGGCATCCCCATCGACGCCATTCGGCGCGCGACCGGAGGTCACCCGTACGTCATCCGCACCATGCCGAACGTGCCGGTGGCGGTGATGCAGGGCGCCATCGCGCTGTCGGCGCCGCCCACGGTGCCAAGGGACAAGCTTCGCCGCGTCGTCGAGATGCTGGCCGGCCTCGGGCAGGTGGTGGAGATTGAGGAGGGGCTGATGGACGCCGCCACCGCGTTTTCGGGCAGCGGTCCGGGGTTCATCAGCTATCTCCTCGAGGCGATGGAGCAGGCGGCCGTGGAACTCGGCTTCGCCCCGGAGCTCGCGCGGCGGCTCTTGGTGCAGACCGTCATCGGCACGGCGCACGTCCTGCGCGAGTGGGACCTGAGCCCGAGCGAATTGCGCCGCCGCGTGACCTCGCCGAACGGCACCACGCACGCCGGTGTCGAGGTGATGCAATCGCGCGGGGTGTACGAGGCTATCGTCGAGGCGGTGCGGCGGGCGGCCGTTCGCGCGGAGGAGATGGGGCGCGAGTACACGCGCGAGGGCTGACGCTCGCTCCCGCGCCCCTTGCCGCTTCAGTTCGGCCGGTGCTCGGTGATGCCCGCGACGAGATCGAGCGCGTGGCGGAGGATGGGCGCAATCACCCGAAACCCCTCCTCCACCGCGCGAGGGCTGCCCGGGAAGTTGACGATGAGCGTCTGGCCCCGGATGCCAGCCGTCTGGCGCGAGAGCATCGCGTGCGGCTTGTTGGGCCAGGCGGAGGCGCGCATCGCCTCGCCGATGCCCGGGATCTCCCGCTCGATCACGTCCCGCGTGGCTTCCGGCGTCACGTCGCGCGGACCGAGGCCCGTCCCGCCCGTGGTGGCGACGAGATGCACGCCTTCGAGTGCGAGCGCGCGCAGGCGCGCGGCGATGCGGGCGCGATCGTCCGGCACAACGACGGCGTGGCGCACCTCAAATCCCGCCTCGCGGAGCAGCGACACGAGGAGCGGCCCGCTCTCGTCCTGGCGCTCGCCTCGACTCGCGGAGTCGCTCACGGTGATCACGGCGGCTGTGCGCACAGTGGTCTCCATCGTTTACCTCCTCTGTATGGTCGAATCCATAAGCTTCCATGTTGAGCCTCTCCTCTCACTGTGACACAATAACCGTGGAGGTGGCAAACGTGGCACTGCACACGGAGTGGGTTCGCTACGGCGAAAACGGACAGTATCTGGGCTATTTGGCCCACCATGATCGGCTGTCGGACGGGCAACCGGCCGTGATCGTGTTTCAGGAGATCTGGGGCGTGGACGACCACATCCAGGACGTCGTGGAGCGGTTCGCCCGCGCGGGCTACGTGGCGCTCGCGCCGGATCTGTACGCGGAAGGCGGGAAGCGCAAGCCAGGGCTCGAGCCGGAGGCCATCGAGGCGGTGAAGCGGTTTCTGGATTCGGTGCCGCCTCAGGCGTGGCACGACGCGGCCGAGCGCGATCGCGCCCTGGAGACGCTGCCCGAGCCGGAGCGGACGACGGTGCGTCACACCTTTGGACAGCTGTTCGGCGGCTTGAATCTCGACGCGTACCATGATCAGCTGCTGGCCGCAGCGAGCTTTTTGCGGGACACGTATCCCTTGACGAAAGGGCAACCGGTGGTCTCCATTGGGTTCTGCATGGGAGGCGGCCTGTCCGCGAGGCTGGCGACGCTCGATCCGAAGCTCGCGGGCGCGGTCATTTTTTACGGGCAGGCTCCGAGCGCGGACCGCATTCCGAATATCCAGTGTCCGGTGCGCGGCTTCTACGCCTCGCTCGATCCGCGCATCACGGACGCGGTTCCGGCGTTTGCCGAGGAGATGAAGAAGGCGGGAAAGGACTTCCAGTACCGCGTGTACGAGGGCGCGCACCACGCGTTCTTCAACGACACGCGCGCGTCGTACCACCCGCGGGCGGCGAGATCGGCCTTTGCGGAAGTTCTCACGTTCTTCAACCACGTGACCGGAGGCGTGTGAATCCGCCGCGCGCGTGGCGCGCGGACTTTGGGAGGGATGGAAACGGTGACAAAGGCGCAGCAGGCGTATGAACAATGGTTGCAACAACCGCATCTGCCTGAGTCTCTCCGCGCGGAACTCGAGCGCATCCGCGGAAACGATGCGGAGATTGAGGATCGCTTCGGGGCGGATCTCGACTTTGGCACCGGGGGACTTCGCGGCGTCATGGGCGCGGGGTTGAACCGGATGAACGTGTACACGGTGCGGCGCGCCACCGCCGGCCTGGCGCTTCACCTGAAGGAGCGCTTTGGCGAGGACGCGGCTGCGCGGGGCGTGGCCATTGGGTACGACGTGCGGCACAATTCCGCCACCTTCGCCGAGACGGTGGCCCTGACGCTCGCGGCGTACGGCATCCGGGCGCATCTGATGCCGGTCGTCTGCCCGACGCCGGAGCTGTCGTTTGCCGTTCGCGATCTCGGCTGCGCGGCGGGCGTCATGGTCACCGCAAGCCACAACCCGCCCAAGTACAACGGCTACAAGGTGTACAACGAGCACGGAGGGCAGATCCTCGAGGACGACGCGCGCGATATCAAGGCGCGCATGGAGACGATACAAGATCTGTTCGCGGTTCCGCATCTGTCTCGGGAAGAGGCGGAGGCGCGCGGGCTCCTCGTCATGATTCCGGCATCGCTTCGCGCGAAGTACGTCGAGGCGGTGGTGCGCGAAGTCCGGGATCCGCGCCTTGGCGACGAGCGATCTCGCCTGTCCATCGTCTACACGCCGCTTCACGGCACGGGCAACATCCCGGTGCGCGAGGCGCTTCGCGCGGCGGGCTACACCAACGTCCATCTCGTGGAGGCCCAGGTCGAGCCGGACGGCGATTTCTCGACCGTGAAGAGCCCGAATCCAGAGGAGCAGGAGGCGCTCTCGCTCGGCGTGAAGCTCGCGGAGGAGGTCGGCGCACACCTCGTCATGGGCAACGACCCCGACTGCGATCGCGTCGGGATCGCCGTTCGCGACGCGTCCGGGCGCATGCAGCTGCTCTCCGGAAACCAGGTGGGCGCGCTCATCGTCCACTACCTGTGCGAGCGGCATCGCGACACGGGCGGGTTTCACCTTCCGCCCATCGTGTTCAAGACCATCGTCACGTCCGACATGGGCAAGCACATCGCGGAATCGTACGGCGTGCACGTCGAAGAGACGCTCACGGGCTTCAAGTACATCGGCGATCGCGTCACGCGCCACGAGGCGGACGGGACCTATCGCCTGCTCGCCGGGTACGAGGAGAGCTACGGGTATCTCGTGTCGCCCATCGTCCGCGACAAGGACGGCGTGCAGGGCGCGCTCGTCATCGCCGAGATGGCGGCCTGGCACCTCGCGCACGGCCGGACGTTGGTGGATGTGCTCCGCTCGCTGTACGAGCAGTACGGCTGGTACGGGGACAAGCTCGTCAACGTGGAGCTTGAGGGCCACGACGGCGTGGAGCGCATGAAGCGCGCGCTTCAGGATCTGCGGGAGCGCCCGCTCGAGGTGCCGGGGCTCGCGCTCGTCGCCGTGGAGGACTATCTCGCGAGGGAGCGGCGCTTCCCGGGGACGGATCGCGTGGAGCCCTTGACGCTGCCGGTCTCCGACGTGCAGAAATTTATCTTTGAAGGCGGTCAGTGGGCGGCCATTCGCCCGTCGGGCACGGAGCCGAAGATGAAGATGTACTTCGGCGTGCGCGCGAAGAGCGAAGCGGAGCGGGACGAGCTGTTGGACAAGCTGGTCGAGGCGCTCACGGCGAGGGCGCGCATGGAATGACGGCTTGGCGGCGGACGCTCGTCATCCTGTGGTGCGCGAACTTCTGCGCCGCGGCCGGCATGAGCCAGATCATCCCGTTCATCCCGCTCTACCTGGCCGAGCTCGGGCTCCACACGGAGCGGAGCATCGATCACTGGTCGAGCTGGGTCTTTTCCGCGCAGTTCGTGACTTCGTTCATGTTTCAGCCCATCTGGGGCTCGCTCGCGGACCGGTATGGGCGCAAGCCCATGCTGTTGCGCGCGGGCTTCGGCATGGGCGTGATGACGGCGCTCATGGGGCTCGTCGGGGCCCCGTGGCAGCTTTTGGTCCTTCGGCTCGTGAACGGCGTGTTCTCCGGGTTCATCGCCATGGCCATCTCGCTTCAGGCCTCGGTGACACCGGCGGAGAACGCTGGGCGCGCGCTCGGCACGCTTCAGACCGGCAACATCGCCGGATCGCTCATCGGGCCGCTCGTGGGGGGGCTCTTGGCCGAATGGCTGGGCTTTCGCGGCTGCTTCTTCTTCACGGGCGCGATGCTCGTTTTGGCGAGCCTCATCGTGCTCCTCTTCGTGCACGAGCCGAAAGGAGCACGCCGCGCGCGGGCGAAGGTCCGGGGATCCTGGAAAAGCCTCGCTGGGCTTTGGCCGGTCTTCCTCGGATCCTTCATGACGCAGCTCGCCATGATGAGCATCGAGCCCATCGTGACCATCTTCACCCGAAGCATCTACCACGGCGCGCACCTCACACTTGCCGCGGGTCTCGTCGTGGCGACGAGTGGCATTGCCAATCTCATCGGCACGCCGACCTTGGGCCGGGTGGGCGATCGCGTCGGACAGCAGCGGGTGCTGTTGCTCGCGCTCTTCGGCGCCGCCTGCGCGTTTTTGCCGCAGGCCCTCGCGCACGCGCTCTGGCTTCTGCTTTTGGGCCGGTTTCTGCTGGGACTCTTTGTCGGCGGCATGCTGCCGTCGCTGCAGGCGTTGGTGCGCAAGCTCGCGCCAGAAGACAAGCAGGCGACCGCGTATGGGCTCAACTCGAGCGCGACCTTCTTCGGCAACCTCGTCGGACCGCTCATCGGCGGGCAGGTCGCCGCGATGTACGGGATCCGGTCGGTGTTCTACGTGACCATGGCGCTTTTGCTCCTGAACGCGGCCGTGATCGCGGCGAATCAGCGGCGGCTCGAGCCCCACGGCGCCGAGGAGGTTTAGGCTCGCCCGAATCTGGCCATGATGGTGGCCAACTGGATTCGGTCGGGAGGCGGAACGTTGAAAGCGCGGTTGGTGCGCGTGGTTCACCTCGTCATCGCCAGCGTCATGCTCGCGTGCACGGCCATCAGCCTCGTGGCCATCGCGCTCGAGCTTGCGGTGCGGCGCCTCATGTCGTGAGCGGGGCGAGGGCGAGGCACGACAGGCGCGGAACACCTCAACGAACGATGGGGGCATAGGCCAGTGGCTGTGCAGGGATTTGCCAAGGACGTCGTGGACGTGCTCGGCGTCAGATTCCACCGCGTGACGATGGCGGAAGCGGTGGAGAAGATCCTCTTCTGGACGGCGGACGGCGGCCATCACCTGGTGGTGACGGCGGGGCCGGAATTTGTCATGCAATGCCAGCGCCAGGAGGCGCTTCTTCGCCTCGTCAATTCGGCCGATCTCGTCACCGCCGACGGCATCGGCGTCGTCTGGGCGGCTCGCAGGCAGGGGCGCCCCGTGCCCGAGCGCGTGACGGGCGTGGAACTCGTGCCTCAGGTGTTGTCGGAGGCCATGCGGCGCAATCAGCCGCTCAGGGTTTACCTGCTCGGGGCCACCGAGGCGTCGCTCGCCGCGTGCCTGGAGCAACTCCGGGCCCAGTACCCCGCGCACGCGTTTGCCGGGCATCACGGGTATTTTCAGCATCCGGATCTCGGGCGGATTCTCGAAGAGATCCGAGCGTTTCGCCCGCACCTTTTGCTCGTGGGCATGGGGCAACCGCGCCAGGAACTGTTCCTGCGAGACGTGATGGGCAAGCTGCCGCCGCTCGTCGGCATGGGCGTGGGCGGCTCCATCGACGTGTGGGGCGGCACCGTGCGTCGGGCCCCGGAGGCGTTTCGGCGCATGAATCTGGAGTGGCTGTACAGGCTCATCACGGAGCCCAAGCGGTTTCGCCGGCAGCTCGCGCTGCCGAGGTTCGCCTTGAAGGTCATCTCATCGCCGGCGAAGCGCGAGGCGCCGTGATCGCAGCCTTCCTCAACATTGTCAAGGAAAAATCCTTGACTGCCCAGAGGCCATCGACTACGATAAGGTTTGTTTTGCGATGGACAAGCGGGATCCCCTGGCTTGCCAAATCCTCTGCGCGCCAAAGGAGGCTCCAGATTGGCACAGCGACGCCTGTTTACCTCGGAATCCGTGACGGAAGGCCACCCGGACAAGATTTGCGATCAGATCTCCGACGCAGTGTTGGACGAGATTTTGACATATGATCCGCTCGCGCGCGTCGCGTGCGAGACGTCGGTGACGACGGGACTCGTGCTCGTCATCGGCGAGATCACGACGAACTGCTACGTGGACATCCCAAAGGTGGTGCGCCGCACCATCTCGGAGATTGGCTACACCCGCGCGAAGTTCGGGTTCGACGCCGAGACGTGCGCCGTCATCACGTCCATCGACGAGCAGTCGCCGGACATCGCCCAAGGCGTGGATCGCGCCCTCGAGGTTCGGCACATGACGGACGCACAGATCGACGAGATCGGCGCGGGGGATCAGGGCCTCATGTTCGGCTTCGCGTGCGATGAGACGCCCGAGCTCATGCCGCTGCCCATCTCGCTCGCGCATCGGCTGGCGCGCCGCCTCGCGGAAGTGCGCAAGAGCGGCGAGCTCACCTACCTGCGTCCTGACGGCAAGACGCAGGTGACCATCGAGTACGAGGGCGACCGGCCCGTGCGGGTGGACACGATTGTCATCTCCACGCAGCACGACGAGCAGACGACGCTTCAGACTGTGGAGCGCGACATGATCGAGCGCGTCATCCGCCCGATTGTCCCGCCGGAGTGGCTGGATGAGAACACGAAGTACCTCATCAATCCGACGGGGCGGTTTGTGATCGGCGGGCCGCAGGGGGACGCCGGGCTCACGGGCCGGAAGATCATCGTCGACACGTACGGCGGGTACGCGCGCCACGGCGGCGGCGCCTTCTCGGGCAAGGATCCGACGAAGGTCGACCGGAGCGCCGCCTATGCGGCTCGTTACGTCGCCAAGAACATCGTCGCGGTCGGGCTCGCCAGGAAGTGCGAGATCCAGCTCGCGTACGCCATCGGCGTCGCGCGGCCGGTGTCCATCTCGGTGGACACGTACGGAACGGGGCAGGTGAGCGACGAGAAAATTGTCGAGATCGTCCGCGAGGTGTTCGACCTTCGCCCGGCGGCCATCATTCGCGATCTCGACCTGCGCCGGCCTATCTACCGCCAGACGGCGGCGTACGGCCACTTCGGCCGCACGGACCTCGATCTCCCGTGGGAGCGTACGGATAAGGTCGAGGAGATCCGCCGCCTCGCGCTGAGCTGAACGGCGAGCCGAGCGAGTTGGCGGCGCTGACAAAAGTTTGTCGCGGCGCCAGCGGACCCTCACAAACACCGCTTTTGGCATCGAATGTCTGTGACATCACCCTTACACCCCATGATGTGTGCCTTCCGGCGCCCTGCCGGAGGGCATTTTTTTACGCCGCGCGATGGGCGTGAATCTGGTATCATCAAGTGCAAGAAGAGATTGGACATTCGGGGTTGCTTTGAACAAGGGGGATGGAATGACCAACGAGCTGCCCATTCGCGTCGCGATTGCGGACGACAATGCGGAGTACCGCCTGACCTTGGCGGATTTGTTGGCGTATGAGCCGGATATCGAGGTCGTGGCCGTGTGGGCGAACGGCCACGAGGTGTTGCGCGACGTCGAGCAAGTGCGCCCGGATGTGCTGCTGCTCGACATCACGATGCCCGAGGTCGATGGCCTCTGCGTGCTGAAGGCCGTGCCGCTCCTCGCGTGGCGGCCGAAAATCGTGGTGTTGACCATGCATGAGCAGTCGCCGGTCGTGCTCGAGGCGGTCCGGGCGGGCGTGAGCGGCTACATTGTCAAGGACGCGCCGATGGAGGACCTGCTGCGGGCCATCCGCGAGGCGCACGAGGGCCGCGCCATGGTGCATCCGCAGGTGATGCGCGCGGTGCTCGGCGAGATCGAGCGGTACGCGAAGCCGAGCGACGGATGGAAGGATCTCTTGACCGCGCGCGAGTTCGACGTGCTGTGCCAGATGGCCGCGGGCAAGTCGAACGAGCAGATCGCGGAGTCGCTCCACATCACGCTGAAGACAGCGAAAAACCACGTGTCGCACATTCTGGCGAAGCTGAACGTGTCGGACAGGAGCCAAGCGGTGCTGCACGCGTACAGGGAGCGGTGGATCCTGCCGGATCGCCTCTGAAAGCTGACGGCTGCAAGGGTCCCTTCTCGCTCCGGCGCATACGCTGGGGCAAGGGGGTGAGCCCGCATGTGGATGGCGACGGCGTTTGCCATGGCGGTGGCCGTGTATCTGGCGTGCGCCGTGGCGGGGCGATTTGCGGGCGGGGCGACGACTCGGTCGCAGGGGGGCGAGTGGATCGTCCTGGTGGCCGAGGGCTGCGGCGGCGCCGTGGAGGGCGTGTTGCGGAGGGCGTGTGCGCGGTGGCGACGGCCCGTGGCGCGCGTGGTCGTGATCGACGTGGCGCCTGCGGACGAGGCGCGGGCCGTCGTCGAGCGGTTGGCGCCGAAGATGGCCTGTGAGGTGGCGTATATCCCGGTGGCGAACCGGGCGGAGGCGGACCAGGAGGTGGCCGCCATCCGCCTGGGCTCCGCGCCGGACGTGCGCGTCCACGTGATCCACGTGGTCGGCGGCGTCGTCCGCGCCAGCGCCGCGCTTTGAGGTCAGAACACGAACGGAACCGGCGGGCGAGGCTCGCGGCTCAACGCGTCGAGCTTCTGCACGTACCGGAGCGCGCTTTCGAAGTCGCGCGCCTCCGCGAGCCAGCGGATGAGGAGCTGGCAGGCTCGGCGGTGCAGGGCGGCCTCTCCCCACTCGGGGAACGACTGCTCGTAGGCGATGAGCCGCTTGCGCAGCGACGCGCGCTCGCGCGGCCGCTTGGCGTAGGCGGCCTCCATGTCGAGGAGGGTGAGCTTGAGCCGCGCCCGCCTCGCGGTGAGATCCTCGAGGTCCGGCAGCTCCGCCGCGATGGCCTGCGCGCTCTCGAGCAAGGTCGCCGCGCGGTCGATCTCGCCGTCGTCCAACTGCCGCGCAATCTCGTCGGCAAACGCGGCGAGATCCCGCCCGGGCGAGACGGCGGTCATGAGGTACGCGCGCTCTAGCCGGGTGGACAAGCGGGCTGCGCCGGGGGCCGCCCCGAGCAGGCGCACGTGGAGCGACGCTTCGATCTCGGCGAGCCGCCCGACAAACAGCAGGGTCGACGCCTGCTCCGCGAGCGCCCTCGCCTGCGCCGGATCGACGGCGAGGTGGCGAAGCGCGTCCGCGATAAGTTCCTCGGCCACGACGAAAAGCGCCGGCGCGGAGGCGGCCATCCGCTCGGCCGCGGCGAGGTACGGCCGATCCTTAGGCGCCGAGGGGGGCTTGGACACCGGTGCGGCGGCGTCCGCCGGTGCGAATTCGGCCCGCAGGCGCGGCTGCGGATCGAAGCTCGAGCGCCGCCACGGGACGTCGAAACCCTCGGCGTGCGGGTCGAGATCGTCGAGGTGGAGGTACAGCTCCACGGCGAGCGCGTGGAGCTCGTGTGACGGAACGGCGTACGTGGCCGCGAGGGCGTCGACGCGCGCGAGGGCGTCCTTCCACAGGCGCACGGCCCCGGGGACGTTGCCGCGATCGCACTCCGCAAAGCCGAGCTCCCGCAATGCGTAGAACGCGAGGCGGGCGTCGTCCGCGCTTTGCGCCGCCTCCGCGAGCGGGATGAGCAGCGCCACCGCCTCTTCCTCTTCGCCGAGGCCTCGCAGGGCGCGCGCGAGCGTGAGCCGGTACTCGCTCAGGCTGCGCGTGTGAAACGACGCCTCCGGCAGGTGCGTGAGGATGTCGCGTGCGCGATGAGGGTGTCCTGCGGCCACGTCGTACTGGGCGACGCGGATGGCCGCCTGGAGCAGGGCGTGCGGATCGACGTCGGCCAGCAATCTGTCGATGGGCTCGCCGAGGCGATCCGCCACTCGGATGAGGAGCGGGTACGGCGCAAGGGCCCTGCCCGATTCAATTTCGTCCAACAGGTCCGGGCTGGCGAGATCATCCGCCAGTTCGGCCAGGCTCAGTCCGCGCGCTGTGCGGAGAGTTCGGATGGTTTCTCCTATCGACACGTCCACACCCACTTCCTCTAGCTTCCGAATTAAGTTTCACATATTGGCATGGATTTGACAAGATTCAAAGGAATTCTCCATTCTGATCGTGGCCGAGTCCTGTCGGTTCTTGTTACAATAAGGCCAGTACCAGTGAGCGGAGGGAAAACGTGTGCCTACCGTGTTGGTGGTGGACGACGAGGCGTCCATTCGCACGTTGGTGGAATACAACTTCAGTCGCTCGGGATTCGACGTGGAGACGGTGGACGACGGCCGCGTCGCGTACGAGAAGCTGAAACAGGGCGCGTCGAAGTACGATCTCGTCGTGCTCGACCTGATGCTGCCCGGGATGGACGGGCTCGAGGTGTGCCGGCGCCTCCGCCAGGAGGGCGTCAAGATCCCCATCATCCTCCTGACCGCGCGGGACGAGGAGGTCGATCTCGTGCTTGGCCTCGAGCTTGGCGCGGACGACTACGTCACCAAGCCGTTCAGCCCGCGGGAGCTCGTCGCGCGCGCCAGGGCGGTGCTGCGCCGCACCGAGAGCCGCGAGGAGGATGCCCAGCCCACATCGAGCGGGAAGGTGCTGCGCGCGGGCAACATCGTGATGGACGTGGCGCGCCACGAGGTCCGCGTGCGCGGCCAACTCGTGGAATTTACGCCGAAGGAATTCGAGCTCCTGCAATACTTCATGGAGAATCCTGAGCACGTGTTGTCGAGAGATCAGCTTCTGGACCGCGTCTGGGGATACAGCGCCGCCACGGACACGCGCATCGTCGACGTCCATGTCTCGCATCTTCGCGAAAAGATCGAGGATGATTCCAAGAATCCGAAGTACATTCGCACGGTGCGGGGCATCGGGTACAAGTTCACGGAAGGCACGTCCGGGTCATGATCCCGTTTGCCATCGGGCTCGGCGTCGGGCTCGCCATCGGCGCGCTGTTCGCGTTGTGGCAGATGAGCTGGTTTCGCAGCCTCAGGCGCTACCTGCTCGACGCCATGGACGCCATCGTCCAGGGCCGCTACGACGTGCGCATGTACGAGTACCGGAGCCGCCCTGCCGAGATCGCCATTTTCCGCCACTTCAACCGCATGGCCGAGCGCATCCAGGAGACGCTGGCGGATCTGTCGCAGGAGCGAGACATTCTCCGGCACATCCTGCAGAACATGACCACCGGCGTCATCTACCTCAGGAGCGACGGCCAGGTGCAGATGGTCAATCACGCCGCCGAGCGGCTGTTCCGCCGGCCCGTGGAGCAGTGGAAGGACCGAGATCACTGGACCGTCTTTCGCAACTACCAGCTCGGCTCGGCCATCGATCACGCCCTTCTCTTCGGCACGCCCTGGTCCGGGGAGTTCCAGATCCGCGACGGCGTCACCGTGGCCGTGCGCCTCGTGCCCATCTCCGCGGCGCCCCGCATGCGGAACAAGGCCGACGGTCGGCACGACGTGCTCATGTTGGTGAACGACGTCTCCGAGTGGCGCCGCCTCGAGCGCATGCGGAGCGACTTCGTCGCCAACGTCTCGCACGAGCTGAAGACGCCCATCGCAGCGATTCGCGGGTTCGCCGAGACGCTGCTTGACGGCGACGTGGACGAGGAGGCGCGCGAAAAATTCCTGCGCACCATCTATGAGGAGTCGCTCCGCATGGGCAACCTCGTGTCGGATCTGCTCGAGCTCTCGAAGCTGGAGGCGAGCGACAGCCACGTGGACCCGGTCGCCGTCGATCTGTACGAGGTGCTCGTGCGCGCCGTCGATCGCGTCCGGCCCGTGGCGAACGAAAAGGAGATCACCATCGAACTGCCGCGCGAACAACGCCTGCACGTCTGGGCCGAGCCGGATCTCCTGCTGCAGGTGTTTCTGAACCTGCTGACGAACGCCATCCACTACTCGCCGCCGAAGAGCCGCGTCTGCGTCACCTGGGACGTGCTGGTCGATCGCGTCAAGGTGCACGTGAAGGACAACGGCATCGGGATCCCCAAGGAGTCGCTGCCGCGGGTGTTCGAGCGGTTTTACCGCGTGCACAAGGACCGCAGCCGGGCCTCCGGCGGGACGGGCCTTGGGCTCGCCATCGTCAAGCACATCGTCACCGCGCTCGGCGGCGAGGTCGGCGTCGAGAGCGAGGAGGGCAAGGGCAGCGACTTCTGGTTCACGCTCTCCAGGCTCGACGCGCGGCCGTGATCGCCCAATCGGAGGGGAGGCGCGCCCGTGGCCCGCGCGTATACGCCGTCGTTCCTCGCGCAACGCCTCGTGCAGCAGACCCTCAACTGGATCTTTCCCTCGAACGACGAGCCCTGCCCCGTCTGCAGCCGCCCCATTCCGGCGCAACTGGCGGATGGGCGCTCCGGCAAGCGGGACGCGATGGGGCGGCTCTGCGCCTTCTGCCAGCAAAATCTCGCGCTCGTGCCCATCCGGGTGCAAACGGTCCGGCTTCGCGCCGCCGGGCGCCCGATGTTCGTCGCGAGCGCCCTCGTCTACGATCACTTCGTCCGCACCCTCATCCGCGCGTACAAGTATGATCGCGTCGTCGAGATGGCCCCCTTCTTCGCCTCGGCGCTCGCCGCCACCCACGGCGCGCACCCGCCGGCGGATGTCGTGGTGCCCGTGCCGACTGCGCCGGACAGGCTCCGCATGCGGGGGTACGATCACGTCCTGCTCGTGGCCTCCTCCTTCGCCCGCGCGGAGGGCCTGCCCTGCGTGCGAGCGCTTGCGCGCCTCGGCACCTCCGGCCACACCCGCTCCCAGACCGCGAAAGATAGGTCCCGCCGCCTGCGCGAGCTCGCGGGCCAGTTTGTCGCCGCGGACCCTGGAGCCATTTGGGGGCGGCGCGTCTTGCTCGTCGACGACGTGATGACGACAGGCGCGACACTCGCGACGTGCGCCCAGGCGTTGTACGGGGCCGGTGCGCGCGCGGTGCATGCCGTCGTGATCGCGCGGGTGGAGTGAGGGCGTGGCAGGATTTTGTCGACGAACCGCGAATCATGAAGGTGGAGGGATGACCGTGGCCATTGCCAACTGCCGCCGATGCGGGAAGCTCTTCAACCGCGTGGGGCGCGACATCTGCCCGGAGTGCATCAAGGACGAGGACGAGAAGCTCGCGACCATCCGGGCGTATCTGCGCCAGCACCCGCTCGCGAACATCTACGAAGTCGCAAACGGGACGGACGTGTCGTACGACGAGATCGTCCAATTTATCCGCGACGGCCGGCTCCTGCTGCGCAACAACCCGAACATGGTGTACCCGTGCGAGCGGTGTGGCACCCCGACGCAGTCGGGCAGGCTTTGCGCGAACTGCGCGAAGGAGATGGCGAGGCAAGTCCAGAACGACAGTCGCCAGGAGGCGGGGAGAAATCAAGGGCCATCGCACGATGCTCAGCGGGAAAAAGGATTTTACAGCAGGTCATCGTCGCAGCCGAGGAGCCGGATGTGAGTTGGGGAATGCGATGGAGTTCGAAGCGTTTTTACCGTACATACACAGACTATCCAAAAAGCTGATTAGATATCGGCGAAGTTCCATGGTGGACGAGCAGGATCTTGTGTCGGCTGCTCTCAGCGCGCTGTGGCAGCGGACTCGCGGACGAACAGTGGACGAGAAGTACGCGAAGCAAGTAATCAAATACGCGATGCTCACAGCCCTTCGAGATTCGTCATTGCTGAAAACCCCACGGTCCACACCGATGGCGCAGGCCATTGAGGCCTATCAAAAGGCCAGTGATCCGATGGAATTGGATCACGTAACCGGCGATAACCCTATCGAGGCGTGGGAGCGGGAAGAGTTGGTTCGACAGATTGTGTCGAAAATGGCCGAATTGCCACGAGAAGATCAGATCTTGTTGTCGCTCGTGTTCGAGCAATCGCTCAGTTTTCAGGATGTGGCAGTGGTCCTGGGTTCCACGAAATCCCAGGTTTATCACCGCTATCGGGCGATTTTGCAGAATTTGCGTGGCAAATTAGGTCTCTCGCAGGAAGGAAGCGTCTGGGCGTAGATATTCAGTGAAGGCGTCCAAAAACGAAAAAGATTCTGCAGTGGTCTCGCGGGTCGTGCTGTAAAAAGAGGTGGCTGCATCGGCCGCCTTTTTACGTTCTGCGAAGCGATCGAAAAAAATTTTTCTTCAGCCCGAACGGATCGACAAAACATGACGTTGTACATAGTGAAGGGACAAGGGGGACTGGCCATGTGGATTCCGCCGAGTTCGTATCTCGTCTCATCGAGCGCGAGTAGTGGCGCCACGGCGAACACGCCGGCCGATAAGAGCAGGCTAGAGAAGCTTCAGCAGCTACAGCAGGCGGTACAAAGCGGGACGTATCAGGTGAATCTGAAACACATTGCGCAAGCCATGGTGGAGCGAGGCGTGCTCAATGGCGACGGATGAAGTCGAGGGCTTGCTGGCTCGCCTCGAAGTACTCACCTATGAAGTGTTGGCTCGTCTAACACGAGGTGAAGTAGCAGATTTGATAGAGCTCGTGGCTGAACAGTGCCACTGCGTCGACAAGCTCGCGGGATGTGTTTCGACAGAAGATGCTGAACGACTTCGCAAAATTGTGCGAAATGTGACGCTGCAGCAGCAATTGGTGCAACAGGGACTGGAGATTTCGCGGTCGTTTCTCGATCGCTTGTATCAGAAGGATAGATTTCAAGGTTGGGCGTGACGCAGAGGTGACGGGTGATGGGAATACCGACATTTTCGCCGCTGTACATCGGGTTGTCCGGGTTACAGGCGATGCAGGAAGCGGAGAGTGTGGTTGGCAATAACATTGACAATGCCAACACACCGGGTTACGCGCAGGAGACGGTCAACTTCGCGGAAAACGTTCCGTATCCGCCAGAACCGGGCTACGGGCCGCTTGTTGCCGGACAACTGGGTCAAGGGGTGTCGGTGCAATCCGTCGCGCGTCAGGCTAGCTGGTTTTACGATGTCCAGGATAGGCAAAATCAAAGTACGTATCAGTTCTATACGACCCGGAGTTCCGTCTTGACGCAGATCGAAGGTATTCTCAATGAGCCGAGTTCAAACAGTTTACAAAATGCCATGGATCAGTTCTTCAGTGCGTGGAAAACGCTGTCGACGGATCCATCGGATACGGCGGCTCGCCAAGCGGTGATATCGCAGGGCAACGTGGTGGCGCAAACCTTCAATACCGTAATCGAACAGTTAGAGCAATTGCAACAGAACCTCGTGGACACTGTGAACAGCCAGGTGCAACAATTTAACCAGTATGCGCAAAATCTGCTGAGCATTCAGCAGCAAATCCAGACCGTGCAGCAGTACGGTGAAAATCCAAATCAACTGTTGGATCAACAAGCTCAAATATTGGATAAAATGTCTCAGTTGGCAAATCTGAATCTGTCACAAAATGCAGATGGTACAGTAAATGTTTCAATTGGCGAAGGGTCTAACAGTGTACAGGTGCTAAAAGAAGATCCGACAACGAAATCAATCACGCTTACGCAGGTATCTTCATCAAAACTGTCTGCAATAACAGGTGGCCAGATGGCGGGGAATTTGCAAGGGTACGAAGATGTTGCGCAGCTTCTGATGAATCTGAATGCGTTTCTTAACGCTTTCGCGGAAGCTGTGAATCAACAGAGTCAAGTGGCTTTGTTTCAAACTCCTGTAAATCTGGACACAAGCGCGAGCAATGGGGTGTTTTCGGGGGGGCAAGTGCAGGTTGTAGCAACTGCAAATGATCTGCACCCCATCCCGTCATTGGATGCGAGTGGGGATAATTCGACCGAGTTAGCGGTTGTGAATCTTCAGGCCACACCATTGCAAAATGCGGGTGTGAGCACTTCTTATGCATACACGTATAACGATCCGTGGTCTGGAAGCTCATCGAGTGCATCATTCGAGATAACCGGGACTCTAGATCAGGCGCTGGCTAGCATGGTGTCGAACATCGGTATGACCGCCTCGGGTGTAACGTCGAGCGAGGCAACCGCAAACGCACTTCTCCAACAGAGTACGCAGTTACGTCAGTCGATCTCGGGCGTGTCGCTTGACGAGCAGGCATCTTACATGATTTCTTACCAAAACGCGTATGCCGCTGCGGCGAAGTATATTGCGACGTTCCAAACGATGATGCAGAGCTTGCTGAACATGGTACAGCCCTGAGGTGATCATCAGTGCGGATTACGCCTTGGATGGAACAGCAGCAGTTTCTCTACAATATGGAAAACATTAACACGGCCATGCAAAACGTACAGGAGGAATTGTCTACAGGCAAAGTCTTAAACCTCCCGCAAGACGATCCTGTCGCTGTGTCGGAAGACATGGATCTGTCTGCTGAGGTGTCTCAAGTCTCGGCAAGTTTGTCCACAATTTCAACGGGGCTCTCCTGGATGAACGCTACTCAAACGGCGATTCAGGGGATCATTTCTCAGCTCCAGCAAATTCAATCAGACATTGTCGCGGCGTTAAACACGCCCAATCAAAGCCAAGGCGGCCTGGCGGGTTACGCTGCGACAGTCAGTCAGTTAATCCAAGGCGTCTATCAGATTGCAGATCAAATGGTTGGAAATCGATATCTGTTTGGTGGTCAGGCGGATAACACGGCGCCTACGACGTATCTCAAGACGTCGCCGACGGATACGCCACAGCCGATTCCGCCGGGCGCTGGTCCTTCATCAGGTTCTAGGTCGTATGATCCATTTGATGATAGTCAAGCGAGTCCACCCAATATCAACTATCAAATCGCGGATGGTGTTTCGGTCAGAGTGACAGTCACCGCCTATGACTTGTTTCTTGTGCAACCTTCAAGCACCGCTCCGAATTTGCAAGATACGCTCAACAACATCCAGACAGACATATATTCCGGAAACTCAGGGAATCTCAAACAAGACTTGTCCGATTTGCAGGTGAATTTGAATCAGGTTATCAATTTGAATGCTGCGCTCGGCGCGCGCATCCAGCGCATGACGGCGGCGCAAAATCAGCTGACCCAATACCAGACAAATCTCACAGACTTGAAAGGGGGGATTGAAGGGGCGGATATGGCGCGGGTGTTGACGCAGTTCTCAACTGATCAGGTGATCTACGAGGCTGCGCTGCAAATGGGCGCCCAAATTCTGCTTCCGTCCTTGGTCAATTACTTGCCAAGCTAAAACTGTCTATCGTGTTCCGCCGCTACGCGGTGAAACAAAATTGGCGCCCGGAGGCGCCGAAGCTAGAGAAGAACACAAGCGGAGGAGGAGTTGCTCATGTCTCTCAACTTCAGTGTAAACAACAATGCGTCGGCTGCAAGCATTCTTTCGAATTTGCAGTATGTGAACAACGAGATCAACACGTCGTATCAACAGCTTTCTACCGGTAACCGTATCAACAGCGCTGCTGACGATCCTGCAGGATATGCCATCTCACAGCAAATGACTGCTCAGGTTAATGCGCTCAATCAGGCCATTCAAAATGCTCAAAATGGCATTAGCATGCTGCAGACTGCCTCTGGTGCTATGAATCAGATTACCTCTATTCTTCAAACGATGAACACGCTTGCGGTGGAGGCGGCGAACGGAACTGAAAACTCAGACGATTTAAATAACCTGGACCAGGAATTTGTTGCTTTGCAAAAGCAGATCGACAATATTACAAGCCAGACGAAGTTCAACACTAAAACTCTTCTGGACGGAACGTTTGCAACCTCAGGGGTTGTATTCCAAATTAACACAGATAGCACGAAGAACTCACAACTAAGCGTAACAATCGCGGCTGTAAATATCGGTGCGTTATTTAAGGGACACGTTAGCACTTCTAGTCCTTACTTGCACATCACATCCCAATCTCTCGCGCAGCAGGCGATTTCGCTCGTCCAAGCTGCCATTACAAGTCTGTCTTCATACCAGGCGCAGATCGGCGCTGTCGAAGATCGGCTCAATTACACAGTTTCTAACTTGCAAAACACAGCCGACAATCTTCAGAATGCGGAGTCGACCATTACGAACACCGACATGGCGCAGGCGTACACGCAGTTCAGCCAACAGCAGGTGCTTCAGCAGGTCGGGCTTGCGATGCTGGCGCAGGCGGATCAGCAACCCGATGCGATCCTCAAGTTGTTGCAATGACAAGAAGGGACGTCAGCCCCGGCCACCTTGGCTGGGGCTTCCCTGAAGGGGGCTAACGAATGGCGATTAACGCTTCCAGCCTATCGGCGTCAAGTCTCCAGACGGCCGCTAGCTTGCTTCAACAGTTGAATACAGTCTCAAATCCATCGGGGAACGGTCTGCCTGTTACGCAGTATGTGCAGGATCTACAAACCATTCTTCAACAAGAACTTGAAAAGCCTCTCCAAAGCCAAATATCGACTCTCACTTCGCAACAAAGTGCGCTGAGTTCATTACAGTCAGCGCTTCAGACGTTCCAACAGGCAACGGAGACGCTGGCAAGTCTCCAGAGCTGGAGCACGGTCCAAGCGTCGACAAGCAACTCGAGCGTGCTTTCGGTTACGGCGTCCGCGGGGGCGAGCGTCGGCACGTATTCAATCCAGGTGACGTCCCTTGCGCAAGCACAAACGACGTTTCAAACCTCAGGATTGCAATCGACTGCGAATGGTGCCTCAACCCTGGCGAGTGGAACGCTTGTGATCACACCGAACACGCTGAACAAGGCGCAACCAGTCTCCATCAACATCGCGCAGGGTGAGTCGCTTCAGGACATCGCAAACGCAATCAATGAAAAGACGACTCAGACGGGCGTTGCTGCGTCGGTCATTTCGAACGGGCAAAACTCGTATTTCTTGGCTCTGTCGTCGATCCAGACGGGTCAAGCGTACGGATTCACTGTCACTGAGACGAATGTTGGATCAAACGGTGCTCAAATTGCATTCCAGACAGATACTCAGGCCCAAAACGCGACAATCGTTGTTGGCGGACAGACGCTGAGTTCTTCGACGAACACATTCCAGAACTATATTCCGAACGTCACGATTCAATTGAACAACATTGGGACTGCCAATGTCACCCTGTCGAATGACACGAGTGGCGCAGAGAAGGCGGTACAGACCTGGATGAATGCGTACAACACCCTAATCGACACAATCCGTCAGGACACAGCCTACACGCCGGCGTCGGGTGCAAAGACGAGCAGTTCGGCGGGACCGCTCTTTGGAGATCCTCTGACGCAAGGGCTCTTGCAACAAATTCCAGCGGCAGTCAGCAGTGTGGCTAGTTCTGTCGCGTCTCAATACAATTCTCTCGCTTCGATCGGGATCGTTCTCGATCCGACCACGGGTCATCTCGAATTTCAATCTGCGTCCGGTTTCAGCTCAGCAGCTGGTACGTTGCCGGACGGACAAACGATGTTCCAGCAGGCACTTGCCTCGAATTTGTCCGCTGTCGAACAGTTATTTGGGGTTGTCGACACAACAGCGCCACAAGCCATCCCTACATCGGGTGTATTGGGAAATCTGTATAATCTTCTCAATACAATGCTCATCGGCAATCCGAATGGTACGGGTCAATCGCCAATTCAGTCCGAAATCAGCGCTTTACAGTCTCAACAAACGACCCTTCAAAACTACCTGAACCTGGTTGACGCTCAAATTCAAGACCGCGTCCAGCAGTATGAGAATCAGCTCAACAAACTGAACAGCGTGATGCAACAGGCACAGGCGCAAATGCAACAGCTTTCTGCGCTGTTTAAGTCGTCGTCTTCCACCAGCACAGCGTGAGGTGATGTCGGGTGCACGCTCCTGTGGATGACCCATCTTTCTCCTCTCATGCTGAGCGAGCATGGCTGTTGGGTAACGAGGTTTTGGCGTATCTCGCATCGGGACACTTTCACGAGGCAATGGCAGTGATGCTTCACAGAGACCAGGAACTGGCTGCCGTGTCCCTGTCGTTCCGTGAAGTTCCTGATCGGTGGCGTTGTCGACTGTTGGCACAGACGGATGCGATTTATCGAGCCGCACTGAAGTTGACCCAGCAAATTGCACGTCAACGGGATGAAACCCTGGCCGGTCGTCCTGCCTTACGTGCCTACGCTGCGGCGAAATGTGTATGTAGTGAATCCAGCAAGTTGTGAGGAGAATCGTCGTGCTACTTTCGGCCTGTCTCATAGTGAAAAACGAAGCTCATGTGCTACCGCGTTGCTTAGGTTCGCTCCAAGGCGTAGCAGATGAAATCGTGGTAGTAGACACAGGTTCTACGGATGACACTCCTCGCATCGCCGAGTCATTCGGTGCGCGTGTGTATCATTTTGAGTGGACTGGAGACTTTGCGGTAGCCCGAAACGAATCGTTGCGATATGCGCTGGGCGAGTATGTGCTTGTGATCGATGCTGATGAGTTTTTGCCAAAGGAGGACGGTGTTCGCCTGCGTCAGGCGCTCCAAGAGAGGCGGGCCGACGCTTATACTGTGGACCTCGTCAACTACTTAGGATCAGTGGCTCGTTTTGTCCGTTCACCCGGTGTTCGCGTGGTGCGCGTCTTTCGACGCGGTTTCTCGTACATGGGTTCTATCCACGAACAAATTTTGTACGACGTGATCGCCAAAGGCGGTCAAATCGAGGTTCTTGACGTCGAGATTCATCATTTAGGTTATCTAGCCGAGTTCGTAGCGCTTAAAGGCAAGTCGGACCGCAATCTCGAGATCTTAAATCAGGCCCTGGCAATTGATCCGGATAATTTTTTTCATATCACGAACCTTATGGCCGAATACGCCCGGTTAGGTGATCCAAAAAAAGTCGTGGAGCTGGGCGAGCGCGCATACGACCTTTTTCAGCGCGGTCGAGTTAACCAGCCGCATCTCGTTCTGCGAATGTATCGCATGATGATCGCAGCGCACGGCGATCTTGGCAATTATGACCGAGTCGAGGCACTGGCGAGAGAAGCCGAGCTATTCTTTCCGAATATCCCGGACGTCCCATTCGTCCATGCACTCTATGTGATGCAACGCGGCGATTGGCGAAAGGCGATTCGGCTGTTTGAGCGCAGTCGTGAAATTGGTGAGATTCGATCTGAGATTATCGACACCATAGCTGGCGCGGGCTCATACGTCGCGGCTGCGAAGCTCGGCGAACTCTGGCTACTCGAGGGCGATGTAGAACTTGCTCGAGAATATTTTGTACAGAGTTTACGTGAGAACCTGCGTCAGGAGGGCACCTTCTTTTTCTTAGCTTCGCTTCTCCCGCTGAATGATCCAAGCGTATTCGAGCAACTCCGTGCCCTCGCGAGCCACGATCCAGTCTGTCTTGCGTATCTTGCCCTCGCAGGAGCAGTATGGCGGGTCGACCATGCTTGGCGGCTCATCAATGAAATCGAACAAACGCCCGTGACGGCACCAATCGTCGCAAAACTGCGCGCACTCGGCGCGGTACTTGGTATTCTACCCGCAAACGATGTCCGAGTGGATTCGACGGTCGAACGGGAAATTCAATGGTACGAGGCGCTCTTTGCACTTGAACGAGGAGATCGCGACCAGGCAGAGAGATGCCTACGCGACCAACCGGAGCGTTGGGAGCGTCTGTCTGAGTGGCTAACGAGCAAGCAAGGTCTTTGCATTAGCCCGATCCTGGACGAGTTGCTGCTAGCTCGTGTCGATGAGTTGCTTCTTGCGTGGCTACCAAGGGCAGAAGACCGAGATCTCGCGCTGTCAAGGGTTTTGGCGTCTCCGCTTCGCGAGGAAGTCTGGAAGGCTGCGTGGCTCGGCGAACGCGGCTGGGAGTGCGACTTTTTGGCCTTGGGTGCGTTTCGGCGCCGCGACATTCAGGCAAGTCTCAACTGGCTCGAGCGTGGTCTCACCTACGAGCCCACAGTACGGCGGGCCATCGTCGAGATCGATCTCGCCTTATGCCACAAAAACATCGCTCACGCCCAGGAAGTAGCAAGCCAAGCAAGTAGGTTGTTCCCTGAATCGAAACTGTTGGAGGGCATTGCAGGGAGCCTAGGCGTCTCGCCGCGACCAATGCGCTCTTTAGACGACTTGTTGGGAGGGGGTAGTGGCTTGAATCCACATCGCGCCTACCAATCGTCCGTCAACAGCATGCCACTTAAGGTAAAGATCATGAAGCTCCATGAGCGGGCCGTAGAGTGCGTCGATCAAGTCAAGGCTCTCGTTGATCAAGGTGACATCATGGGGGCCCGCACGTACATCCAGTACGTGCAAGACATTATCACCTTTTTGCGCAGTAACCTCGACACGTCGACGGAAGCAGGCAAGGCGGCCGATGCGGCATACGCGTACTTCTATAAGATGCTGGTTGAGTGGTTCCTGCAGCCATCGAAGGTGGAAAGCGAGTACAAGGAAATGCGAGATTTCTGGCAGTCGTGGGCGGACACGTGGGCCAAGGTTGAGGCATGAGGCGGGCGGAGATCATCCGCCTCAGCTCGGTTTCTGCGCGATCACGGCGATCTCGGCATGCATGGAGAACTGCCAGCGAGCCTCTTCTTGCCTGAGGTCTCGAAGCAGCTCTAGATACTCGGGCTTGGTAAGTATGCCACGAGCGACGAGTTCCTGTCGGCCTGCCTGAAGCTGCTCGGCGAGTATGTCGCGGGCGAGGTCGCTAGGTGCTAGGCTGTACACTGCTTGGGGCACGACAAACGTCTGCGTGATGGAAAATCCCGCATCGTGGAAAATCGACGCGAGCTGCCGTCCGACCTCCCGAACGCCGCCTTTCGCGCGCTGTAGAGACTTCAGGGCATCCTTTGCTCGCGTGACGGCCGGCGGATCCGCTGGATATTCTATGGAAAGGGCGTCGTCGCTATCGATGGCGCAGACAAAGCCCTCGGACCGCAGGATGCGGAACATTTCGGCCGCTGCGGTGCGCGAATTTGGTATGTGCTGGAAAAGGAAGCGCGAGACGACACCATCGGCGAAGCCATCGGGAAGGGGAAGCGCCATGGCGTCACCTCGTTGGAGTGTGATCGACGCGCCATCCTTCAAGGCGCCACGGGCTGCAAGTGTCGATAGGATTTCTTCGTCCACAGCGAGAGCGGCTGGCGAGTGGTCGATCCCGGTCACGTGCACGCTGTGCATTGCAGCTATGTCAAAGAGAAGCGCGCCGTAACCGCAACCGACGTCTACGATATGCATGCCGGGACGCATGGGCAATGTCGCCAGGATCGCGCGCCGCATAGCGGCGGTCGCTATGGTCTGTCGGATCAGCCACTTGTCGGTTATGTCCTCGCGGTCGGCGAACGCTTGCATGACGTCATCCACAATCTGTAGGCGGTCCAATGAGCGATCCATCCAGAACTCCTTATCATCCTGTGTCTTCACTCTCAAACAATGTACGAGCGTGCTCAGTATACCACAATTCGATTCCAATTGAATGAAACCGTCCTGGATGCATCGATTCCGCATAATTTGCGAAGGTAGCCCTGGGAGTACGCTCGCGTGTCGTGGGTCGCTCGCGCTTTAGCGAGCGTATGACTCGACGCAAGGGTAAGAACACTTGCGAAGTGGTGTTACGCACTGTCCGATTAAAATCTTGGTATTCTACCATAGGGGAGGGCAGCGCTCATGTGGAGTGCCGAAGGCGCTACATACAAGACTTTGAGAGAGTGACGTCTCGCCCGCACCTCGACAGGCCAAGAGCCCTATGCTTCCCACGAGATGAATTTGAGTCGATGTACGACTTCAGGTATGTGTCCGAGTAAGCTTATCCCTTCTTGTTCGGAACCGTTCGCTTGCCAAGATACATTATGGTTCAGTTTACTGTGAGAAATTTAGAATCGAGGTTGATTGTCGTGATTACAGTCTGGACCCAAGCTTATAACAGTGAGATGTTTATCCGGCAGTGCATCGAAAGTGTATTGAACCAAACCTATACCCAGTTTGAATACATCATCGTGGACGATGGTAGTTCAGATAGGACGTGGGAAATTATTAAAGAATACGAAAAGGTCGATAGTCGAGTTCGAGCCTATCGAACTCCCGCAAGGTCCGGAGGGTTTAAGTATGACCTGTTAATGGAGGTTGCGAGGGGAGAGTACTTCACAGCGGTCGATAGCGATGACTGGCTTGAAGTTACTTTTTTAGAAAAGCTTATGACGTATTGTGAGGAAGAGAATTTAGACATGTGTGTCTGTGGATCTCGCTACTATGTGGACGCAACGGGTCAAAGCGGAGTGCTCAGAGTTCCTGAGCGGACATTGACCTTTCCCTCCACGGATATACCTCGCTATTTTCCAACGATTCATCAGTTTCTCCGGCCAATTTGGGGCAAACTCATTCGCATTCACACGATGCGAGAAACTGATTTGAGTATGTTTAGGCTATTTGTTGAGAAACAATACAAAGGCTTCGACACTGCGTTTACGATGTCTGTATTTGAGGCTTGCTCAAAAATAGGGATGATAAGTGAGATTCTTCATAATTACAGAATTAGAGAAGGGTCGTCGTTTGGCGAGTTTTCTAATTCTCGCTATGAGGCATATGAGGCATTGTATAAACAAACTGTTCACCTTTTGGCTAAATATGGACAGATCAGCCCTGATAACCGTAGATTTATTTCGCAAGTATTCTTTCATGCGGTTAAAGATGTATTGGACATTTGCTTAAAGTCCAACCTTTCACTAGAAGAAAAAATATCCTACATGCTCAGCGTTTTTGGAAAGAATTCGTTGATCGAGCTGAGACAAGAGGACATGTACGGGGATGGACTGCACATATTGATGCCTTACATTCTCCTTCTAATTAATGTAGTGAATACCCGGGGCCTGGACGGTGAGCCTGTGATGGATCTTCTTCGATTCATGTTTCCATCTAACCCCTTAATAGCTCGTCTATTTAATGCGCAATGCAAAGATTAAAGGATACATGGCGGCCGTTTCATAAGAGTTATTGGAACTACATGTCACAAACGGGCAGATACGAATGTGGCCAGCGGATGAGGTTGATCGCATTTGACCTTGTGGCCCGTTACGTCATCGAAGCGGTTGGCTACGGATAGAGGGCTTTTTTCAGATCACGAGCTCGTGTGTAGCAAGGGTTCTTCGAGTACCAAAGGGAAGTTTGCTGCAAATCGAGATGAGAAATAGTATGAAATTCCAGTAAATAGAGGGTCAAGCATGCGCGCTCGGCTCGAAAAACGTGACCTTTTCCTTTTGATGAGCCCTTTGCAGAATGACTGACTCCATCGCGAGCGAAAACGACGCACACTTCTCGTGAAAGATAACGCATGCCATAAAAACCCTTTTCTGTTGTGTGATAAATCACGTCCCTTCAGTGGTGTTCGGTTCGAAGCATCAGGTTAAGCCACCTGCTCGATACGATTCGTCCGGTGCATCGCCAGAGCAGACGCCAACAGTACACTGGCGTTGATGTACGCATGCGCTGTGACCTTCTCGATACCCCGCACATGCACGCCGTCAAGCGTCAGCCACTCTTTCAGCCGTGCAAAACAGCGCTCTACAGCGGTCCGTTCATCATAAAGCATCTTCCATGTGCGAGAGCCGCGATGTGGATTCGCGTATCGACGGACGTCCTCGTCGAGACGCTTCTTCACGACCATACCGTAATTCGACGCGGAACAGGCAGCCATGCCAAGCGGACAATCGACCTGGCCTGTCGCGTGCGGACAGCGAAACTTGAGCCAGTCGCCCTCTGCGCCCCAATACGTCATCCGATACCCCATCGTGCAGCGGGGCGTGCCGTCGAAATCCATCCCTTCCGGCGGCTCTTTCTCATTCCGGCGATTCATCGGGATGATAGCCTGAGCACCTAATGCTCGAGCGGCTTCATAGTTTTTCGTCTGGTCGTATCCTGCATCCATTAACACGAAGCGAATCCGCCAGTCGTGGTGATGGAGCCCACATTTCGCGCCCGTTTTTCGGGCTTGTGTTCATTTTCGACAGGAATTTTGATTCCACACGTGGAATTGGATAGCCCGTCGTATCTTCGTGCGGGAGGCTTTCCAGTTGTTCGGTCCAGTTCGCTCGTATGTCATGGGGCCTGCGCCCGTTTTAGCCAGACTGATCGACGAGTTGAAGTGGGTAGAGATTATCGACGAGTTCGTGCCACGTCCGGATAGCAAACTGTCCGTCGGGCTGCGTACCAAGGCGTTGCTGGTTAATATCGGCACGAATCGCGAAGCCCTCTACCGGGTGGAGGAGTTCTACGCGCAACGGGATGTGGAAGTCCTGCTTGGAAGCGGCGTCTCCGCAGACGATCTCCATGATGACGCTTTGGCCCGGGCTCTGGATGCCTTGTACGACGCAGGTCTCGAGGCATTATACGCGCGTATCGCCCTCCACACGCTACGCAGACTCCGGGTGCTCAGCGATTCCAACGAACTCATCCCCATCCATGCGGATACCACGTCGCTCTCTATGACAGGCGAGTACCTGGACCAAACAGCGTTTCGCATTGACCGGGGATTCTCCAAGGACCACCGGCCTGATCTCAAGCAAATTGTGTTTGGACTTTGCACCGTCCATGGTCTGGGGCTATGCGCGAACGTCAACCCTGGGAACTTGGACGATCACACATGGAATTTCGAGAACATCCAGCAACTCCTGAGCCAGCTCGATGAGGAGACGCGAAAGAGAAGCGTCTACGTCGCGGACGCGGCGTTGGTGACGAAGGACAACCTTGAGCTTTTGGCGGAGGAAGACTTCCATTTCATCTCACGACTGCCGGGGACGTATAAGCTGTCCGAGGACCTGAAGAGAGCGGCATGGGAGAAAGAAAACAGCTGGAAAGAAGTCGGTCGGCTCGCTGAGGCGGAAGACAGCGCCCATTACAGGATCCAGGCCTTCCGTCGCACGCTGTACGGGCGAACGTATCGATTCGTCGTGGTGCGCTCCTCCAGCCTGGATACCCGGAAGGAGCGTAAGCTCAAAGAGGTGCTCAAGCGTGAGAAGGCTGCGCTGGAGAAAGCGGCCAAGGCGATGAGCCAAAACGTCTACAGTTGTGAACAAGATGCGCAGATGGCCATGCAGACCTTCATGCACGAACACCGTGCCACTTTGCATCCCATCTCCGCCCGCATATGTGCCGAGCAGGTGCAGGCAAAACGCGCGCGCCGCGGTCGCCCGCGCAAAGATGACCCGCCACCGCCGGTGCATACACAGTACCGTGTGGAAGTGGCGATCTTACCGCCTTCTGAGGAGCGGGTTCAGCAGTGGCGAGAGAAGGAAGCGACGTTTGTGCTCATCACCGACATCCGCGATGATCAGCGTGTGTCAGATGAACAGATCCTCCGCCTGTATAAGGAACAACACGAGGTGGAGGCGCGTTTTCGGTATCTGAAAAGCCCGTATCACGTGGGTCCCATCTACCTGCATAAGCCGACACGGGTGAAAGCGTTCGGTTTCGTCATGCTGTTATCCCTGCTCTTGTATAGCGTATTGGAATATCTCATCCGAGAGAAGATGAAGCGGGAAACGGAACCGCTCATGCTGCCAGGCAATCGAAAGAGTTTTCGTCCAACAGGGTTGGCCATCCTCGAGATGCTGGATGGAGTGACGACCGTGCACATGCAGGTCGGCGACACGTGGCAGCGAGTACCTGCAACGCCTCATAATCCTCAGATCATGAGGGTTCTTAAGCTGCTGAACATGGACCTGAGCATCTACACGGAAGCGCAAAAAACGGCTTGATCAACGTTTGGGTCCGTGTGCACAGGGTTTCCAAAACTGAACATTTCTCAAAAAGATCGCGCTTTCGATAGCCCACACCCTTCCAGTCCCACAGTCGTCGGACGCTCAGATGGCTACCTCGCTCGAGTTTCCAGCTAAGTTTCTGTCGCGCGGCGCGAAATGTGGGATGGAGGTCCTCCATCAAGGGAATGGCCATCTCTCCATCGTAAACGTTCGCTGGCGTCACCGTGAGCGCCATGGGAAGTTCACTCTTGGCATCGACCGCCAAATGAACCTTGTAGCCAAACCACGCCAGCTTGTTGCCAAAGGCATCGAACTTCGCGCCCCAGTTGGCCCGATTGGAGGGCTGGACACCTGAGCGTGAGTGTTTCCGCTCATACGCATGGATCGCCGTGCTGTCGATAGCGACGTGTTCGCCCTCGATGAGCCCTTCGTCACGGCATTGACGAACCAACTCGGCAAATCGTGTCTCCGCAACCCCTTTGTCGACGATGGCCTGAAAAACGCGGCTTAGCGTCGAGACGGACGGAACCGATTCGTGAAGGGAGAAGCCGCACTGGTAACGAAAGCGCAAATCACTCTCCAGACGCCGGTGAAGCTGCGTAAAGGTCGAGATACCTTCAAGAGGTGCCGCGAGAAATGCGCGCAAGATGGCTTCACGAGAGATGGGCTTGGCCCCTTGGGGTGTCAAACTTCTCAACTTCGCGGCATACGGACCCAGATCGAGCGCGGAGAAAAAACGCTCACGCCGCTCCGAAGGGTCAATTTCCATCCATTCGTCAAAGGAAAAGAGCCACGCTTGTCGAACATACACGTTGGACTTCGCCCCCGTAGAAATGGTTTGGTGGATACCATTTTCTTTCTCTCAAGTTGGGGTGAAGTCCTTCTTTGTGCTCGAAAAACCCTTGCCGCACAAGGGCTCGTGATTCTGCAAAGGGCTCTTTGATAAAAACAATAAATGTGCTGCAATTCACCAGTTAGAGCGGCGTGAGGGTTTTCCTCCATACCTGATGTCATAGTCATAGATGTCGCATCTGTGGAACGTGTCTCGATTTTCGTGCAGCTTCATTGATCGTTTGGCCTCACACAAATTGGTTTCTCCTGTCTCGCGCTGCTCGGTCTTGGCGTCTTAAGAGGCCCTCATCGGCGAGGGCATTTCGTCGTGATCGGCACTCGGCTTTGTCACGAACCTTCGCGCTTGAAGTGTGAGAAAACACCACAGAATTTCAACTCTCTTTCGGGGCAATCGCGTTATAATGGATGCACCCACGAAGGAGGGGTTGTCGATGAAGGCACAGGTTCATGGCGACAACATCGCCGTCACAGCCGCGCTGCAAGATTACGTGGACAAAAAGATCGCGCGCCTCACTCGCTACTTCGACCGAGAGGCGGACAAGCAAATCTACGTCACCATGGCTGTCGAGGGCTTGGATCACCGCGTGGAGATGACCGTGTTCGTCAACGGCGTGATTTTCCGGGCGGAAGAAAAATCGCCGGACATGTACGCATCCATCGACTTGGCGACGGATAAGCTGGAAGAGCAAATTCATCGGTATAAAGAAAAACTGAACCGGAGGTTTCGCGCGCGCGGCCCGCGGCCCCAGCTGAAAGCGGCCGATCGCGACGCCGTGGCGGAAACGGACGACGAGATCAAGGTCGTGCGGGTCAAGCGGTTCCCCATCAAGCCGATGGACGTCGAGGAAGCCGTCCTGCAGATGGAACTGCTTGGGCACGACTTTTTTGTCTTCATGAACGCGGAGACGGAGGAAGTGAACGTCGTGTACCGCCGCCGCAGCGGCGACTACGGGCTCATCGAGCCGCAGATCTGACGACCCCAGGGGCGCCGCGCACTCGTCGGCGCCCCGTTCCTCGAGATGAATCCCCCGTATTTCCATTTTCCAATCTCTATATTGTCCCGGCCCCTTCCGTGCGGTACAATAAATCGTTAGAAGTTCACCGCACATGGGGGTGTGACCGTTCGGTGGGACTCCTCAAACAGGTCTTCAACTCGAACGAACGTGAAATTGCCCGATTGCGCCGCATGGTGGATCGGATCAATGCATTAGAGCCTGAATTTGAAAAGATGTCGGACGAAGAGCTGCGATCGATGACGGCGAAGTTCCGCGAGCGGCTCGCGAACGGCGAAAAGTTGGACAATCTGCTGTATGAAGCGTTCGCCGTCGTGCGCGAGGCCGCGAAGCGCGTGCTCGGCCAGCGCCACTTCGACGTGCAGCTCATGGGCGGCATCGTTTTGCACGAGGGCCGCGTGGCCGAGATGAAGACGGGCGAAGGCAAGACGCTCGTCGCGACGCTGCCCGCGTACCTGAACGCGCTCACGGGTGAAGGCGTGCACGTCGTCACGGTGAACGACTACCTGGCGAAGCGCGACGCCGAGTACACGGGCAAGGTGCATCGGTTCCTGGGCCTCACGGTCGGCTACAACGGTCCCGACATGACGCCGGCGCAGAAGCGCGAGGCGTACCGCGCGGACATCACGTATGGCACCAACAACGAGTTTGGCTTCGACTACCTGCGCGACAACATGGTGATGTCGCTCGAGGACATGGTCCAGCGCAAGCTGCACTACGCCATCGTGGACGAGGTGGACTCCATCCTCATCGACGAGGCGAGGACGCCGCTCATCATCTCGGGACCGGCTGAAAAGTCGGCCGATTTGTATTTTCGCGCGGATATGCTGGTGCGCCGCCTGAAGCCGGGCGAAGACTACGAGGTCGACGAGAAGATGCGCACCGCCAACCTGACCGAGTCGGGCGTGAAAAAGGCGGAGCAGTTCTTCCGCGTGAACAATCTGTTCGATCCGGAAAACGTCACCCTGATGCACCACATCACGCAGGCGCTGAAGGCGCACGGCCTCATGAAGCGCGATAAGGATTACGTCGTGATCGGCGACGAGGTGCACATCGTCGACGAGTTCACGGGCCGCATCCTGCACGGGCGCCGGTACAGCGAGGGCCTGCATCAGGCCATCGAGGCGAAGGAGGGCGTCAAGGTCCAGAACGAGTCGAAGACGCTCGCGACCATCACCCTCCAGAACTACTTCCGCATGTACGAGAAGCTGGCCGGCATGACGGGTACCGCGAAAACGGAGGAGAAGGAGTTCATCGAGATCTACGGCATGGACGTGGTGGTCATCCCGACCAACCGCCCGATGATCCGCGTCGATCTCGACGACGTCGTGTACAAGACGGAGCGGGCCAAGTTCCGCGCGGTGGTCGAAGAGGTGGCGCGTCGGCACGCCAAGGGTCAGCCGGTGCTCGTCGGCACCACGTCCATCGAGAAGTCGGAGCTTCTCTCGCGCATGCTCCACGAGCGCGGCATCCCGCACCAGGTGCTGAACGCGAAGCACCATGAGCGCGAGGCCGAGATCGTGGCGCTCGCCGGTCAGCGGGGCATGGTGACCATCGCCACCAACATGGCGGGCCGCGGCACGGACATCATCCTCGGCGAGGGCGTGGCGGAACTCGGCGGCCTGCACATCATCGGCACCGAGCGGCACGAGAGCCGGCGGATCGACAACCAGCTGCGCGGTCGCGCGGGGCGCCAGGGGGATCCGGGATCGTCCCAGTTCTTCCTCTCGCTTGAGGACGATCTGCTGCGCCTGTTCGGATCGGACAACATCAAGCGGCTCATGGATCGGCTGGGCCTCGACGAGGATCAGCCCATCGAGCAGAAGATGCTGACCAACGCCATCGAGCGGGCGCAGAAGAAGGTCGAGGGCAACAACTACGATCTCCGGAAACACGTGCTCCGCTACGACGACGTGCTGAACAAGCAGCGCGAGGTCATCTACCGCCAGCGCCGCCAGATCCTCGAGCGCGAGGATCTGCGCAGCATCGTGGAGGGTATGCTTGAGGATCTGATCGATCACATGCTCGAGGTGTACTGCTCCGAGGAGCAGGTGCCAGAGGACTGGGATCTGCAGGCGCTCGTTCAGTACGCGGAGCACCACTTCCTGCACCCGGGCCAGGTGACGGTGGAAGAGCTGCGCAAGCTGGATCGGGACGAGATCAAGGAGCGGCTCCTCGAGCTCGGGAAGATGAATTACGATAAGCGCCGCGAGGAGCTCGGCGAGATCATGCACCAGCTCGAGCGGCTCGTGCTGCTGCGCGCGGTCGACTCGAAGTGGATGGATCACATCGACGCGATGGATCAGTTCCGCCAGAGCGTGCACCTGCGCTCGTACGGGCAGGCCGATCCGCTCGTCATCTACCAAAAAGAGGGCTTCGAGATGTTCGAAGCGATGATCCATTCCATCGAGGAAGAGGTCATCCTGTACGTGTTCAAGGCGAACGTCCAGGCCGTCCCGCAGCAGCCGGTGGCGCATGGCGCTGTGCCGGTGCAGGGCGGCTGATGGCGACGCCATCCAACGGCGCTGTCACGGGGGCGAGGGCCAAGCGGCGGCTGCGCCTTTGACGCGATGGCGTCGGAGGGCCGGATGATCCGAGGCGACCGCCGCCCAACCCGCGCACGCGGAGGTCATCCGTTTGATACAATAACGACCGAAACATCGCAGGGAGTGATGAGTCACATGGCAGAGACGTACGGCGAGCTTCGCCAGGAACTGAAGAGCATGGCCACCAGGTTGGCGGACTTCGGGAGGTCTCTTTGACGTCGCGGGCAAAGAGCACCGCATTGCGACGCTCGAGGCGCTGATGGCCGCGCCCGACTTCTGGGACGATCCCGACCGCGCCCAGAAGATCATCGCGGAGATGAACGGCGTGAAGTCGGTCGTCGACACGATGAGGCGGCTTGAGTCGCTCCTTCAGGACGCCGAGGTGGCGCTGCAGCTCGCGCAGGAGGAGGACGATCACGACCTGTTCGCCGAGGCCAACCGGCTGGCGGAACAGTTGAAGTCCGAGATGGACGAGTTCGAGCTGCAGCTCATGCTGTCGGGCGAGTACGACAAGAACAACGCCATTCTGGAGCTGCACCCCGGGGCGGGCGGCACCGAGTCGCAGGACTGGGCCTCGATGCTCCTGCGCATGTACACGCGCTGGGCGGAGGATCACGGCTACAAGGTCGAGGTGCTCGACTACCTGCCTGGCGAAGAGGCGGGCATCAAGAGCGTCACGCTCCTCGTCAAGGGTCACAACGCCTACGGCTATCTGAAGGCGGAGAAGGGCGTGCACCGCTTGGTCCGCATCTCCCCATTTGACGCGTCGGGGCGGCGGCACACGTCGTTCGCGTCGGTGGACGTCATCCCCGAGATCGCCGAGGACGACGACTCCATCGAGATCCGGCCGGAGGAGTTGCGCATCGACACGTACCGGTCCACCGGCGCGGGAGGCCAGCACGTGAACACCACCGACTCCGCGGTGCGGATTACGCACATTCCCACCGGGATCGTCGTCACGTGCCAGAGCGAGCGGTCCCAGATCCAGAACCGCGCCCGCGCGATGGAGATCCTGAAATCGCGCCTCGCGGCCAAGCGTCGCGAGGAGCGGGAGCAGGAGCTCGCGCAGCTGCGCGGCGAGCAAAAGGAAATCGCCTGGGGCAGCCAGATCCGCTCGTACGTGTTCCACCCGTATTCGCTCGTGAAGGATCACCGGACGAATTACGAGACGTCGAACACGCAGGCGGTCATGGACGGCGAGATCGATCCGTTCATTCACGCGTACCTGCGCTGGCAGCTCGCGCGCGAACAGCAGCGCGAGAACGAGGCCGTGCGGGACGCGACATAACATCGGACAAAAGATCGAAGACTACGGCCGAGCGGGCATCCGCTCGGCCTCTGTATGTCTGTGACGACTTTGTGTAGAATGGAAGCGGACTGATATACAAAGAGGAGATGGAGTGCTATGGGAGTGGAGAGCCAGGTCAACACCCGCAGGCAGGTGCCGCCGCACGTTTTCGTGCTGTTCGGCGCGACGGGCGATCTCGCCCACCGCAAGCTGTTCCCCGCCTTGTATCAGCTCGAGAAGAAGGGGCTGTTGCCGGACGGGATGAGCATCGTCGGCACCGCACGCCGCAGTTACACGGACGACTCGTTCCGCGACGAGGTGCGCAAGGCGCTCGATTCGTTCGTGAAGGAGGGCGTCGAGGAGGACGTCTGGTCGCGCCTCGCGCCGCGCATTCACTACATCGCGGGCAACGTCGACAACGAGGACGATTTCAAGAAGCTCGCCGATTTCGTGGTCGAGATCGAGAAAGAGAAAGACCACGGCGGGAATCGGCTGTTCTACCTCTCGATGGCGCCGCGCTTCTTCGGCGAGACGGCGCTCAATCTGAAGAAGGCAGGGCTCGCCGACACGAAGGGCTGGCGTCGGCTCATCATCGAGAAGCCGTTCGGGCACGACTACCAGTCCGCGGCGGAGCTCAACCAGGAGCTGTCGACCGCGTTTTCGGAAGACGAGATCTTCCGCATCGATCACTACCTCGGCAAGGAGATGGTGCAGAACATCGAGGTGATCCGCTTCGCCAACTCGATGTTCGGCCCGCTTTGGGACAACCGTTCCATCGCCTGCGTCCAGATCACGTCGAGCGAGACCGTGGGCGTCGAGGATCGCGCCTCGTACTACGAGACAGCCGGGGCGCTGCGCGACATGGTGCAGAACCACATGCTGCAAATGGTCATGATGGTCGCCATGGAGCCCCCGAGCCGCCTGCACACGGAGGCCATCCGCGACGAGAAGGTGAAGGTACTGCGATCGCTTCGCGCCTATCGCGAGGACGAGGTCGGGCAGTACGTCGTGCGCGGCCAGTACGCCGCGGGCGAGATCGACGGCAAGCCCGTGCCGGGCTATCGCGAGGAGCCGGGCGTGGCGCCGGACTCGAAGACGGAGACCTTCGTCGCGGCGAAGCTCTTTATCGACAACTTCCGCTGGGCGGGCGTGCCGTTCTACATCCGCACCGGCAAGCGGATGCCGAAGAAGTCGACCGAGATTGTCATCCAGTTCCGCAACATGCCGGAGCACCTGTACTTCAACCAGGACGGGAAGCTGGGCCCGAACCTGCTCGTCATCCGCATCAACCCGGTCGAAGGGATGTACATGCAGGTGAACGTCAAGCGGCCGGGCACGGAGAACGTCGTCGTACCGGTTGCACTCGAGTTCAGCCAGCCGGCCGACAAGTCGCCCGAGGCGTACGAGCGCCTGTTGCACGACGCGATGCACGGGGATTCGACCTTCTTCACGCGCTGGGACGAGGTGGCGCTCGCGTGGAAGTTCGTCGATCCGATTGCCAACGCGTTCGCCGAGGATCGCGTGCCGCTTGACACGTACAAGGCCGGCACGTGGGGCCCGAAGGCTTCGGACGATCTCGTCCAGCCAAACCCGGGCCTGTGGTGGCCGCTCTACGGGAACGAGTCGCCGATGCAGGATCTGGAGCGGGCCGTCGGCCACCTCGTGGAGGTGAAGCGGTAAATGCCAAAGGTGTACGACGTGAGCATGCTGATCCACGAGGGCATGCAGGTGTACAAGAACAAGGACGACAAGCGGCCGAGCTTCGAAACCACGTCCGACTTCCAAACCGGGTCTGCGCACGAGACCCGGTTGCACTTGGACGCGCACACCGGCACGCACATCGACGCCGAGCTGCACATGGTGCCCGGCGGCAAGACCATCGAGGCCGTCGGACTGGACAAGCTCATCGGCCCGTGCCGCGTGATCGATCTCACCGGCGTGGAGGACGGGATTACGCGGGCCGATCTGGAGCCGCACGCGCCGAAGGCGGGCGAGTTTCTCCTCTTCAAGACGCGCAATTCGTTCGAGGAGACGTTTAACTTCGAGTTCATTTACCTGAAGGAGGACGGCGCCCGCTACCTCGCCGAGATCGGCGTGCGCGGCGTGGGAACGGACGGCCTTGGCGTCGAGCGATCCCAGCCGGACCACGCGACGCACGTGGCCCTTCTGTCGAAGGACATCGTGGTGCTCGAGGGGTTGCGGCTGAAGGATGTGCCACCGGGCGCGTATTTCATGATTGCGCTGCCGCTCAAGCTCACCGGGATCGATGCCGCGCCCGCGCGGGTCATTCTCGTGGAAGGGCTTGAGCCTGGGCCCCTCACGTTCGCCTGAACCGCGGACGGCTTGTGAAGGCGACGCGGCAACTTCGGGCGCGCGGGGCGCGCTCCTCCGAACAGTGACAACATGGTCGCCGTGTGATATACTGTGAGGAGACGCGCAAGGGCCCATAGCTCAGTCGGTCAGAGCGGCCGGCTCATAACCGGTTGGTCCCAGGTTCGAGCCCTGGTGGGCCCACCACGGGTGCAGACGCCCCGAAACGCCCGATGACGGGACGTTTCGGGGCGTGCAGTTTTTGGCGGCAGCGGACGAGCGGGGGCTGACTTGACGGCGGAATTGCGGGATTCTTCGCTCAAGTCGGTTGCGGTCCGAGGTTCACTTGTGATGGCGACGCTTGCCGCGCGCCACGACCAAGACCCGCTGTCCAGGGTGGAGGACAATCACAATCGGCTTCTTTCGCTTCACCGTTGCTCCTCCTTTCTGCATCGGATGTTGCATCGTACGGCCGGGGATGTCCGTTGTCCACGGCGCATGTGCGAAGGGGTGACCATCATGGCGGGCTACGTCGGTGATCAGCCCACGGCGGGGACGGTGCTGCACGATCCGAGCATTTGGATTTGTGTCGGGATCGCCGTTCTGCTCATCGCAGTGGGGCTCTTGGCGCACCGCGCATTCCGGGAAAGCGGGGCAGGGGGCTTCGCGGCCCTCTTCTGGATTCCTCCCAGTGTACCGTTTCTTCTGGCTGTGTACGTCTTTGTCTCCGGTCTCCGAAACGGGTGGCGGCTGGTCGGCGGTGTGCTGCGGGTGCGCACGAATGCTGGTGTAACCGAAATCGATCTCGCCCGCGCGCACGCGGCCTGGGTGACGCAGAACGGCGTCTACGGGTTGGCGGATCGCCTGCTCGGGACGAGCACAGGTGCTTATGCGAGCGGTCTGTTTCGCCTGAACAATGGGCAGGTGGCGGATGTGTACGTACTCGCCGGTGCGCCTCGGCTCGCCGTATCGGACGGCCACGCGCTCGTCATTCTCGGCACACCCGGACTCGACGCGCTGGTGCGCCATGTCTCCATGGGTGCCATTCCCGCCGTGCCGCCCGCAAGCGTCTTGCCCTTCCATCCCGTTGCAGGTCTTGTCACGCTGGCCGTGTCCGCCGCGATGCTCCTGGTTCACGTGGCCATGTGGCGGCGGTATCGGACGCGCGTGCCGGATCGCGTGACATCGCACTGGGGCGTGACCGGGCGGCCCAATGGACAGATGAGCAGGGCAGGGTTCTACCGATGGGGGCTCGGCGTCGCTGTCGGCCTAGGCATCTTGTTCACTTTCATCTCGTGCATGACCTGGGCGGCGTGTCTCCTGGGGGCACTCGTCGAACTGTCGATTGCCCTTCTTTGGGGGATGGTGTGGCGGATGAACGCTCGATCGGCCCGCATCGCGTGACGCTGTGGCCCACCGCTTCGCGTGGCCGGGACAAAGACCGCGTCGCTTTCGTCTCCCTCTCCGTAGCATGGTGGTGATCCTCGCGGAAGGAGGGACCATCATGTACGGATGCTTTGGCGCCTACACGCAGTGGGCTGTGGTGTTTCTGATCATCTTCGTGCTGTTCTTCCTGTTGGTGCCGGCGTACAACAACGGCGTTTGACGCAACGGTATCAGATCGCCGTGGGCAGTCAACTCAAGCGGCATGGAATGCTCAGGCTTCGCGGGTCTGAAACGGCGGGCTGCTCAACCGGATGCGGCCTGCCTTTTTTTGATGACCAGCGCAGAGATCTGGGCGGTTGATTGGACTTGAATCCTCCCCACGAATCTGATATTCTCTTTGCCGTGACATGCGGGTGTAGTTCAACGGTAGAACTCCAGCCTTCCAAGCTGGCGGCGGGGGTTCGACTCCCCTCACCCGCTCCATCTGATAAAGACAGGCCGCTGCCCCGGAGTTGGGGTGGCGGCCCTTGCTATATCCGAGAGAATGCGAAATACAAACAAATGTTCGGATCGAGAAATACAAACAGATGTTTGGGTTCGGTGCGGGATGGGAAACGAACCTTGGGTGGGGGAAATCGAACCGGAAGGGCACACCGCCCCTGGGGGGATCGGAATCTGCGCCGGAACATATATTTCCGAGACCACGGAAGGCATCGAGAAGGCGCATTCGAGATGTCCCCCGGCCAGAGATACGTGGGCAGATCGAATCCCCATCTTCTCGGGGCCACGGAAAGCGAGAGAGATATGTGCTCCGGGACGGATCCGAATGCACACCGCCCCCGAATCGCCACCAATCGACACATCGCCTCCCGGGAGCTGTGCAACCTCCGAGCCTTCGAGTGCAACCTCCCCGGAGAAGGTACACAACTCAAGAAGCCCGTCGCGACGCGGATTCTCGGGCTCCAGTGCAACCTGTGCACCCTCGAAGCGAAATTTCTCTCGTTCCTCCGAAATGTGCAGAGGGGGGAGGGGGGATCCTCCCCTTCCTCGTCCATCGAATCCGGCACACCGCCCCTGGGGGGATCGGAATCTGCGCCGGAGCACATATTTCCGAGACCACGGAAGGCATCGAGAAGGCGCATTCGAGATGTCCCCCGGCCAGAGATACGTGCCCCAGGGGGAGATGTGTCTTCTCGGGGCCACGGAAAGCGAGAGAGATATGTGCCCCGGGACGGATCCGAATGCACACCGCCCCCGAATCGCCAGGGACCGACACCCATCGACACATTGCCCGGGGGAGCTGTGCAACCTCCGAGCCTTCGAGTGCAACCTCCCCGGAGAAGGTGCACAACTCAAGAAGCCCGTCGCGACGCGGATTCTCGGGCTCCAGTGCACCCTGTGCACCCTCGAAGCGAAATTTCTCTCGTTCCTCCGAAATGTGCAGAGGGGGGGGAGGGGGGATCCGGTCCTTCCTCGTCCATCGAATCCGGCACACCGCCCGGGAGTTGTGTACCCTTCTTGCCCCCCGAGTGTACCCTTGTGTACCCTCTGGCGGAAAAGGTACACTGCCCAAGAAGCCCGACACGACGCGGGTTCTCGGGCTCCAGTGCAACCTGTGCACCCTCGAAGCGAAATTTCTCCTCTCCATTCCAACACATGCAGAGGGGGGATCCGGTCCTTCCTCGTCCATCGAATCCAACACACCGTCCCTGGGGGATCAGAATCTCCGGCGGAGCACATATTTCCGAGACCACGGAAGGCATCGAGAAGGCGCATTCGAGATGTCCCCCGGCCAGAGATACGTGCCCCCAGGGGAGATGTGTCTTCTCGGGGCCACGGAAGCCTCCGAGATATGTGCCGCAGAGCGGACCGGAGAGGCACACCGCCCCGAATCGCCACCAATCGACACATTGCCGCCCCCGGGGAGCTGTGCAACCTCCGAGCCTTCGAGTGCAACCTCCCCGGAGAAGGTGCACAACTCAAGAAGCCCGGCACGACGCGGGTTCTCGGGCTCCAGTGCAACCTGTGCACCCTCGAAGCGAAATTTCTCCTCTCCATTCCAACACATGCAGAGGGGGAGGGGGGATCTGGCCCTTCGTCGTCCATCAAATCCAACACACCGTCCCTGGGGGATCAGAATCTCCGGCGGAGCACATATTTCCGAGACCACGGAAGGCATCGAGAAGGCGCATTCGAGATGTCCCCCGGCCAGAGATACGTACCCCAGGGGGAGATGTGTCTTCTCGGGGCCACGGAAAGCGAGAGAGATATGTGCCCCGGGACGGATCCGAATGCACACCGCCCCCGAATCGCCACCAATCGACACATCGCCTCCCGGGAGCTGTGCAACCTCCGAGCCTTCGAGTGCAACCTCCCCGGAGAAGGTGCACAACTCAAGAAGCCCGGCACGACGCGGGTTCTCGGGCTCCAGTGCAACCTGTGCACCCTCGAAGCGAAATTTCTCTCGTTCCTCCGAAATGTGCAGAGGGGGGATCCGGTCCTTCGTCGTCCATCGAATCCGGCACACCGCCTCTGGGGGACCGACACCAACCGACACGCCACTCCCTTCGCTCGTCGCCCCGGGGAGTGTGCCGCCCGTCGGTCTTTCCGGGTAGATATCAGCCGGGGCAATATCTACCCAGGTAGATATTCCGCGCATGAATATCTACCTCAACGAACCGCGCCACGACGCGGTTTCCGGGCTCGGGGTAGATATGTAGATATCTGCGGGCTAGTCTTAGTCCGGTTCTCGATTACCAGAGGGGGGGGAGGGGGGTTATTCAAGGGGATGCGAACAAACGTTCCGTCTTGTACTCCCCTCCACACCCATTCTACGTTTTTCCCGTCGGTTCCCCGAGATTCGAAAAATTTCTCCTCGTCTTGTCGATTCGGGGGCTTGACAAGGGGTCGGCAGTCCATTCTACAATCTCGCCACAGAGTTTTGGAAGGAGGTGGTGTAGTATCGCGGAGAGGGGGACGAAAACACGACGAAAGGCGCACGGCTGGCACCCGCACGCCTTTCAACAGCTTCCTCTTCGCAACGGCGGCGCCGCTGCAGCGTGTTTGTTTTCAGTTTATTGCACAGCGGTGCCTCCGTCAATGGATTTCTATTTCATTCCACTCATCAATTCAATCCATTGAAATTCCACGGAGGTGCACATTTCAACCATGAACATGGATGTTCTTGCGGTTTCTCTTGATGAAGAACAGACGATCTCGCGGCAACAAGGCGGGGAGTTTCTTCCCAACCTTGAAGTGGCCAGAACGTTTCTGCGCAAACTTGTGGCTGCACAATTGCCCCTGGCTGGCGATGGAGCTCTTTATTTCGAACTTGCATTCCGGGACGAGACACAGAAAAACGCGGTCCTGAAAGCGAGCATGGCCCGCGTTGCGGGCGGAGATAGCCCCGAGGGTGTCGCAGACACGCTTGCCCGGATGATCCCCTCCAACAAGGCGGCGTACATCGGCATTGTCCCGCGGCGCAAATATTCCCCCAAACACGTGACCAAGGACCAAGTGCACACCCGCACGCGTGTGCTCTGGCTCGACATCGACGACTTCTCAGGTTCGTGGCAAGACTTTGCGGAGAAGTTGCCCGCTTCGCCAAACTGGGTCACGCATTCCGGCCACGGGTTGCATTTGTATTTTCATTTGGACAAGCCTGTGTTCATTGAACAAGCAGAGTCCATCATGCGGGAGCTTGCAGAGCGAATCGGTGCGGACCACACCTTCGATCGCGCACGCGTCCTCCGTATTCCGGGGACATGGAACCGGAAGTCCGAACCGCCTGTTTTGGCAACCTTGGAAGAGGTGGACGACACACCGCGCCCGGCGGAGGCGTTTCTCGCGCTATCTCCGGAGGGGCACATACCGTCGTCCTCCAAGCAGGATGTGCAACTTTCCGGCCGGGATGTGTCGGACGCGGAGGTCGAGCGCGCCGTGGCGCGCCTGCCAAGGCGGATCCGGGTTCTCCTTCGGACAGGCGAAGACCCGAGCCCGGAAGCACGGCAGGATCCGAGCCGTTCGGCGGATCAGTTTACTGCTATCCGCGCCATGGTTGCTTGTGGGTTCGACCCCGACTTGATCATCGCAATTTTTACAAATCCTGATTTTGCTCTTTCCGCCCGTACGCTCGAACGCGAAAAGTGGCGGAAGGGCTCGGGGGTTCAGTCGGTCCTGGCGGATATTCGCCGGGCGAAAGAGCGCATGTGCGAAGAAGAGGCAGAACTTGTCCAGCGGTTCCCGCGCGTGGGGAAAATCCGGGCAGTCTTGTCTTTCTTCGAGGGCGACTCGAAACACGCTGTGCCGGCTGCTTTGAAGTCCCGCTGGTTGCGCGAATTCGCCGACAGTACCATCCGGGAACTCCAAGACTGCGCCCGAGTCATTGTGGACGAGCGCGAATCCTTGGGTACTAGTGAGGCGGACAAGTTTCGAGTCCGACAACTGGGGCGCATGCAACAAACACTCGATGATCTCACAGAACAAGTGCTCTTCTTGTTGCCTTTTTCCGACCTGGTGACCAGAGATCCCGCAATCTTCGCCCCCGGGTCCCGGTTGCACAAGGAGATGAACAGCCACGCGTGGTGGAAGCGAGCTGTGCGGCGAAAAGAGGCGCTTAATTACTACCAGCACGCACGTTTCGAGTCCGTGGGCAGGTTCACGCAAGAGCTTCTTGCCATCCACGATGACCTGGGACGCCACATTGATCGTGGGAGTTACAGGTGGCGCAACTTCGTCGTTCAGGCGGCCTTCCAGACGATTTCCGAACAAGGCAAGTTTGTGTGTGCCAACCTTCCCGACGCGGACGCAAAACTGTACAACACATCGGGTGTGTACTACCGGATGGCGTCCGGGGACGTAATCCCAGTCGAGTCTGGGGATTTCGACACGTTTCTGTCTACGACACTCCGGATCCCCGATCAGTCGCTCCGCGGAAGCGTCGTGGACGAGATCAGCACACACCGGCACGTTTTCGATCGTGTGTATGTCGGGTTCGTGAGCGGGTTCAACAAACAAGAGGGCGCCATCTACATCGACTGCGGAAGAAACAAACTGCTGCGCGTCGCAGCGGACGCGCCTCCTCAGGAAGTCGAAAACGGCGCGGGCAGCATTCTGCTCCGGTCGTATTTGCGGCCCTGGAAGTATACCTCCAACCGCCCACAGGGACTTCTGGACCGCCTGGTTCGGTCCATGGCTGTGGACACCTCCGACGGGCAACCGGAGGAGTACACCAAACAAGCCGCGAAGATGTGGCTTGTTGCAAACTTCCTGCGCGGGCTTGTGCCGGTCTATCCGATTCTGTCGATCGAAGGACCGCCCGGAAGCGGGAAAACGACCTTGGCACACCTTCTTCTGGCCTGCATCCGGGGATGTGCGGAAGATCCGACGCAAAATATGCCAAACGACGACCGGAGCTTTTTTGCCACGCTTGCAAACTCGGGAGTCCTGGCTTTCGACAACGCGGAATACATCCCGTCGAAGGGCATTTTGGACATTCTCGCGCGTGTGTATCAACGAGGGACGTTCAAACAGCGCAGGTTGTACCGAAATGACGAAGAAGTCACGGTCAACTCCGACGCGTTTGTGGCTCTGACGGCCATCAATCCGCCGTGGGGGCGCGCGGACATTGCGTCGCGATGCTTGAACTTACCACTTCGGAGATGGCATGACGCAAAAAATGGGGAGCGGGAGCGTGCATCCTCTCTTCTGGCCTGGACGCTGCAGCATCGAAACGAAATTTTGAGTGAGATTGCCGACAGCATCCAAAAACTACTACAGTTCCTGGCGGAGCGCTCCTGGGATCCCGTGCATGTGCCCATTGAACACCGCATGGGGGACTTTGTCGATCTCATGTCGACCTGGGCTATAGCGAACGCCGAAGGCAAAGACCAGGCGCGCATGCTTGAGTGGTATACGGCCATGTGGAAGGCTATCCTCTCTCGGCAGTCGAAATTTATACTCGACGAAACCGGCCTTGTGGACCTGCTCATGAAGTATCTTGAACGGCATAAACAGAACGGGCCACGATTCAAGAAAACGACCAGCGATTGGTACAGGGCGCTGGAAAATGCATTTGGCGATGAATTTAGCGCAATCTGCAAAACCGCCCAGGAACTTGGGAGAAAGTTTCGCGACCTCCGAGACATACTTTCGCAAATCGGGATTACCCTTCGACAAGCTGGCGGGCGTCGCGGGAGTTCGCAGTGGGAAATCGACATTTCGGGTTGGGTGGAGGACACCAACTCGCAATGAGCAGGGAGGGGAATCCCCCTCCCCCTTCTCTTCTTTCTGGCATGGGGTTCGGGTAGGCGGGAAATATCTACCCTTCTACCTGGAGCCCGGGAACCGCGTCGCGACGGGCTTCGTTGAGGTAGATATTTGGTGTTGGAATATCTACCTTGGTAGATATTGTGTCCCTTCGGATATCTACCCCGACCCCCTGGCAGGGCACACACCCACTGGGCGCGGCGGTGTGCCAGGAGCTCATGTGGCGGTGTGCCGAATATTCTCCCGCTGTGTTTCTGCACATTTCCCATACATTGACAAGTGCAATTCTTGAGTGATACAATGGAAATATCAGGAGGAGTCCGGGGCGGGCACACGGAGACCTCGCCGGACCGCTCGGCAATCCGCTCTTGCGCATGGTCTCCCTGCGCGCCTTCCTTGGATTCCCCTGCGCACATCGCACCCATTGGAGCTGTGCCCCTTGCCGAGGCTCTCCGGCGCGGCTCGGTGCACATGCCGTCTCCGCGACTGTTTTGGTTGCGCAAATATACACCTGCACACCCAGAACACCGCGCGGGGACACAGGGCGCGGGCTGTGCACAATTGCCCATTTCCGAGAGGAGGAGACTCAGCATGGCAGAACACGAACTGCTTCCCGATCCGCAGGATCCCGATTCCATCCCGTCCCTGGAGGGTGTGCCCTTGCCGCCCCCATCGTCGCCCGGCAAGGAGCCGCCGACGCCTGCTTCCCGTTCGCGGCGGAAGCATGCGGCTGTGTCGAGCTGGCGGGACCACCACCAGGCGTATCTCGACGCCTTCGCCCGGTACGGTGTGCTCTCCCGCGACATGCTCGCTGCGATCACTGGACACTCGCCATTGACCATCCGGACCGCCTTGCACGAAATGGCCCGCGCTGGGCAGGTGGAATACCACAGATTGCGCGGCGAATTTCTGTACTACCCGACACCTGAAGGGCTCGCACTGTCCCAATACTCAAGTGTCGCCCGGAGCAAGAAGGAGGCTTTCGGTCTCGCGGCACACGACCTCGTGGTGAATACCCTCGTGTGCAATTCGATTGTCGCGTCCTTCCCGCCCAAGTTTGGGTTCGTTCGCTGGCTCGGTCCCCGCGAGGCCCGGGAGGAGCTGTGCCAGATGTATGGATTCGAGGAGACGGACCGATCTCGGCAATTGCAATACACCCCGGACGCATATCTCGAATTCTATGCGGAGGACGACCAGGGGCGCCGGGGGAACTACCCGGTCGTGCTGGAGGTGGACCTCGGCACGGAGACGACCGCGAGGGTTCTCCGCAAATTCGAGGCGGGTGTGCGGGCGCTTGCCCTCCGGCGCGATGGCGCGGAGCACAATCTGCTCTGGATGTTTGTCTGCCCGTCTTCGCGATTCTCTCGGGTCGTTGACGCGATGCACGAGCGGCTCCTCGCCCTGCGGAACGACATCCCCGCCCGGCAGTTTCCGCGCGTGCTTGTGTCGTATATCCCGGAGGAGGCCTGGCGGCTGTGCTCAGTACCCAGGCGAGCGACAGATCTTGCGACAGGCGAGAGCGCAACCTGGACGGGGCGCCCGTGCGAGGCGGTGGATCTGGAGGATTTCGTCGGTGTGTCGATTGCGCGGAACCCGATCACGAAGAGCCGAGTGGTGCGGACCCAGATCCCGAAGCTACTCGAATCCCTGCGAGAGAGCTGACGGGCAGGCGCGAATCTATTCTCCGATTCAGGAATTTCACTAGACAATCTGGAGGGAGGTGTGCTATTCTTGTCTCGGGAAGCAACCCAATACATTAGAGGGAGGACTCGTATGGGAAAGAGGCATTCGAGGAAGATGGGCAGGTCGGCCATGTTTCGCGCAGCGGCGGTGCTTGCGACGGCAATTGGTGCGACGAGCGCAGTGATGAATGGCGGAAATGTGAATGCGGAAGTAGTGAATACGAAGGCGGAAGCAAATATTCAACTTCCGGCGGTGAACATTCCGGAGGTGCCCCCAGGATTTCCGGCAGGCCCGCTCGTGATTGGCCCGGGCAACTGGTTCAACATGTACATCAATAACAAGAAGGCGAACGGAGTTGCTGCCATTAAGGATGGTACAGCGGTCGATCCTGCATCTGGAAAGAGCACGACCTATGTGCCGATCTGGTATCTTATGCACTATCTGCAAGAGGAATTCGGCATTCAGTCAAAGTGGGACGGGCACAACTGGTACCTGACCCTGCCGTCGAATATGAAGTTCTCGATGCCAGCCGTACAACCGACAAACGATCCAAAGCGGAGAAATGTGTACGTCAATGGTCAATGTGTAGAGACGCCATATGCGCTCGAATACGTTGATCCGGCGGCGGGACCGCTCAGCAAGCAGCAGACGACCTGGTTCCCAATCTGGTATCTGCAGAACATCATGAATCACATCGAGGGAATGAATAACTTCTGGGAAGTAAACAGTTGGTATATCCTGTACGGGACGACGAATTCAAACTCAGCGAATATTGTGTCGGACAGCCCGGACGTTACGGCGACCGAAAATAACGGGGTGTACACCCTGCACCTGACAGAACAAGGGGCACAGGACATTGTAGATTTGAGCAACGAGCTGACTGCGAGCGAAATTCAGAACATTAAATCGGAGTCTGCATATATTATCGACAATACGCAAGTTTGGTACAAAGACGGCTGGACGTATATCAAGACTGTGAACTTCCCGGAGGGGTTCCCGAATAAGAATTACTGGTTTGTAGCAATCGGTGATTTCACCAACCAGAATATCGACGCACAATATTCTCTGAATAATGGCGCAACTTGGAATAATGTGTCGGGTTCCTACTATACGCTGAATCCTGCGCACGGTGCTAGCCCAAGCAACACAGAACCCTATGTGGAAATTCGCTATCCATCGACAACCGATCAAGGAGCCATCAACTTCGGCGGCAACAATATAGATGGCCACTATGATGGACCATTCGCACAAGCTGTTTTTTGGTCCTCGAATGGAAAATTCTTCATTAATTGGCAACTGAACGTGTGAACCCATCAAAATCTGTTATTGCATAAATGTCCACTGACCCGGGGAGGGTCTACTTTTATTGCCTTTATTGGCCATTCGTTCCCGAGACGCATGGTGCGTTTCGGTTGTAATTGAAATATTGAAATCGGGTTTGACCCCAACGGACATTTTGCAAGCCCCCAATGCTGCAGGGAGTGCTCTCGCTCCCTGCTTTATTCGTTTTTCAAGGTTCTTTCCGTTCTTCCTCGCTGTTGTCCTGTTTGGTTCCATTTTATCATTCTCTTCCTCGCCCAGCAACGGAAATTTCCACATCATATCCCACGCTCCCGATCATTGTATATCTATATTCTATATGGTAAAATCGATCCTAGAAAGACTTTCCGGCGAGGTGTGATTATGCGAAAGTCTAGGCTTATTCGAGCGTCGGTCTCATCCGGAGCAGCGATCATTGCCGCGCTCATCGTGCTCGGTGTACATTCACGTGTGGTACATGCAGGATATATCACGACCCCCAACTATGACTGGCAACCACCTTCTCCGGCAAGTCCATCAGGGAATTTGCCGCTATATCCGGGCGGGACCGGAAATGTTAATATGAGCGTCGAGCAGATATTTTATGATTACAGCCTCATTACCGATCCCGGACTGGTATCCACATATTCCTGTCAGACAAACGGGCAAACGCTCGTTGGCGGGGCGGAAGTTACCCTGTCCTGGCCCGTAGGCGGAGGTGCATGGGACTCCTATTATTCAAACATGCCGCAGGGACAGCACCAGTATCTCCAGGCCCAGGATTACCTATTCGCCGTCGCGAACGGGAAATATTATTGGGACGGCTTCATCATGGCCTACGATGACCAGACATTGTTGCAAAGGAATCCGGGTGCTCCTAATGGATACATTATGGCAGAATCCTCGTTGGCTAATACGCTCGCCGAGCAAATGGAGGGCAATGTGTCCTGGGAGCAAACGCATTTCTTCCAATATGCATATCAGAATGTATCGGGTGGATCCAATTCAGGCGGATTTGGTTCCTCTAATTCTTTTTCCGGTTATGAAGTTCTTGACTGGAACCTCGTTCACTGGCTTTCCGGCGCAGTAACCGTCGAGAGTTCGTATGCAGGAACAAAATGGATGGCCTCACCAAACCCATCTCTCTGGGCTGCATTTTGCGATACATCGCTCAATCAGTTTATCGAGGAGGTCCTATTCGCTCCCACCCTTCAATCGAATATTTTATCTCTTTCTGCTAAATATCCCACGGTCGTTGCTGGGCAGAATGAAATTATACATGTGGTCGGGGCTCAATACACATACGAGACCCAGGCCCATCTCGAGGCCGCCGAGCTCATCGGCCCGAACGGCACGACTTGGTTCACCAAATCCGATTTCCAGAACGATTATGGCACGTATCCCGGCGGCGGGTCGTACATCTGGGATCCGTACTCCGCAGGGTACTCCCAGGCCTTCGCTCAGGCCTTCTCTTCCGGACCGCACGATGGTGGACCAAACAGCGAACAGAATCCCGACGACATGGTATGGATTAAGGGCGGGCGTCCCGGTGGGTACGGCTCGGCGGTGAATTACATCAGCGAGAACATGACGCTCAACACTACGGGCTGGGCGCCGGGGACGTACAAACTCAATCTGTGGGAGCTTGATCAATTTGCGCGCGGGAATTTGAGTCAATACGATCCGACGACTGGATATTCGCCGCCAATCGAGTTCGCTGCCTGATTCGCACCCTTCGCATCCACAGAGAGACCGGGGCGGACACACGCACCCCGGCCTGTGCAGTCTGGTTCTCCTCTCGACAACTCTCCGGAACACACCACCTCCCCAAATGGTTCATTCGACCAGCTGCATTCGCAGAGAATACGCATCGACGCAATACCCGAGGATCCGCGCTGCCCAATCCGCCAGAGGGCCGTCGTTCTCGTCCGGAACCCACTCTGTGCCGTCCCGCATGGCGAAGGGGCGCCAGGGCTCGGACCACCGCACGGCTTCCAGGATGCGGTCCTGGTCCGGCTCCCACCGGAAGAGCCCGACGAGCTCCTCGCAGTGGAACCAGAGGATATAGATCGGCACATCCCCCGGGCCGTGGCAAGCGGCGACCATCAGGGTGTGTGTGTCGATCTGCCAGTGCTCCAACTTCACCACCTCGACGGTCTGAGCGGCCCCGGGCGAGTCCTCAATGTCGATCCGCAGGCAGGAGTCGACCGGCAGTGTGCACAGGAGCGAAGCCAGGGCGGGCTCCGGGAAACCCGCGCGCAGAAGCAGCGAGAAGACGGGCTCCCGCATCGGGGAGCCGGGTTCGGAGAGCCGAATATGCCAGTTCATTGTGTGTCCCTCCTCGGGGCGCAGAATTGGTGGTACGCGCCAGACTGGCGCAAGAGTTTCGCCGTCACTCGCTCGGGTTCGGGAATCTCGGCGACTTGTGCGTATTTCTGCAAGCGTCGATTGAATTTCTGTCCGTGGATGTGGCGCGGCCGTCCGAGAGTATCGAGGAACAGGACGGCGGTGTGCACATGCCGCCTGTGGGCGAGCATGCCGAGCGCGAGCTGCCGCGCGGGTTCCGGGAACTGCGGGACGTCTTGGGTGCGAAGGTCGGACAACTCTCGCAGGCGCCGACCGAACCACAGGAGCCAGGCACAGAGCTGGTCCTGCACGCCAAGATGTGTGTTCGGCATGGCGGCAAGGAGGCGCAGAAATTCGCTCTGGGACAAGAGGCGCTTGTTGGTCAGCGCGACCGGATCGGGTGTGCGGCCGAACGGGTTCTGCTCCGAGGGAATGCGCCCCGTGAACACGGCGAAACTGAAGAAGACCTGCACCGCATAGTATCGGTGCCGCCAGGCTGCCGGGTGCGCGTCCTTGTCGATCCGGGCAAGGAACTGTGCAATGTGTTCGGGGCGCACGTGCTCGATGCACATCGCGCCATTCGCTTCGCATCCCGAAATAAACTCCGCGATCTGCCGACACACCGCCCGGGCGTATGGGCGCGTGTTGTATTGGAGCTGGTAGTCTGCAAATTCCTCGAAGAACTGCCGGAGCAAGATCATTCCTCGATCCGCCTCCGCACCGACGGGCGCCGCTTGCCGGGCGCGCCACCGAGATGGTCGATTGGGCTGTGCTGCTGGGTCAGGATCTTCTGCGCCTTCGTCTCCGCCACAGCCAAATACCGTTCGGTCGTGCGAGTGCTGGAGTGGCCCATCTGCCTTGCCAATGTCACCAGGTCTCCGCCCGAGCGCACAAGGAACTGGATGGCGAAGGTGTGCCGGAGCTGGTGCGGGTGGATGTGTGGCACACCCGCCCGCTCGGCGTATTGGGCGAGCCGCTTCCAGTACGCGTGCCGGGAGAGCGGATGGTATGCGCCCGAGACGTCAAGATATACCGAGGGGAACAGGAGATCCGATCCGACGCCGCGCTTGCGGAGCCACTCGGACAACAGCTCCCGCGTGGCTTGTCCAAAGTACACAGTCCTCCCCTTGCCGCCCTTGGCGTGCACTGGCGGGACCCAAAGCGCGCCCTCTCGCAGGTCGAGATCTTCCACTTTCGCAAGGAGCGCTTCCCGGATGCGGAGGCCTGTGTCGAGCACAAGGACCGTGATCGCGAGGTCCCGGAATTCGACCCACTGGCGCTTGTCGAAGACCGCGAGCAGCTTCTGCACGTGGTCCTCGGAGACTGGGAGCACCGCATTGGTGGGCTCGCGCAATCGCCGGACGCCATCCGCCGGATTGGAGAGGAAGATCCCCTCGGCGACGCCTTCCGAATAGAAAGTCTTCAGGACCCGGAGGCGCCCATTGATGGTGAACACAGACAGGTTGATATTCAGGCAATGGTCGACGAAATTCTGGATGTCATCCGGGGTCACATACCCGGGCGGGAGGTTGCGGACCGCGCACCAGTCGGCAAAGGCCTGGATCCTCTGTCTGCGTGTCTCGATGCTGCCTGGCTTGTGTCCTGCGCGGCGGGCATTGGCAAGGAACCAGTCCACAGCGGCGAGCCAGGACATGCGAATCTGCTCCTTGCGGCTGGTGGGCGAGTCAATGGGCACAGGTTGCCGCGTGGCGTCGGCGCGGACGCGGGCTTTGAATTGACCCCGCGGCATGGGGCAACACCTCCAAGGGAAGCGAACTCAGGAGACCAGTCCAGGGAGTGCTCTCGGCGTGCCAAGAGGCGGTGTTCGTGTGGTGGACTGGTATCCTAGAAAAAGTAAATCACACAGGCGGCGAATCTGGCAATCTATGTATTCGGTGCCTCGGAGCAAGCACAGAGAGGCATTGGGGGATGGAAACCGAACGGGAAACCAGCCTTCCAAGCTGGCGGCGGGGGTTCGACTCCCCTCACCCGCTCCATGGCATAACCACCGCGCCAGATCCAATCTGGCCGGTGGTCATTTCGTATACGGGGGGCGATTTCCTCCCTTGAGACTCACTTTGCTGCTCCTGATCACGCTTGTCTTAAGCGCTGCTGCCTCGACGGTTGACTGGTTGATCAATCTCCTGGAAACCAGGCACGTCATACCGCTCATCGTGGGCGTCGCCGCGGCGCTCATCATCTTCTTGACCACTGTTGCGACGGCGAACTGGTGGGCTGCAAAGCTATGTTTTACTTTTCGCGGCGTCCCTCGTTGGCACACCAGTCAGTGGCGTTCCCTCGGTCCTATGGTCATTGGGGGCATTCTGGTGTTTGTCGGCGCCGCCGCGATCGCACACCTCACCATGCCCCCAGGAAATCAAGCTGCGCTCTCGATTGCGAAGATTTTGATTTTGGTCGTCTTGTGCGTCTGTTGCTTCGGTGCCCTCACCGTAACCGACGTTGCGATGGTCCTGGCGATCACCGGGCTGGGTACGAACACTTGGCACTGCTTCGCGTCCGCTGTGCAATGGCTGCGATCCCGCCCCTGGCCACTGTTCTTGACGTCTGCCGCTCTGATCGCGTTTGAGGAACTGGCTTCACTCGCCGTCAGCGCACTTTCGAAGGCGGCGGTGGCCGACTTTTTGCGTGACACCCTTCTCCTTGCGTACGGGCCTCTCTGGGTATGGTGCTTCTCGTGGGTTGCCGGTGAAGCGCGGGCATCATCCCTAGAGGAGCGATGACGTTGCGATGATTTCCTGACGTGCCCCAAGGGAGATCTCGCGATGCATCGCTCAGAGGACAGTGGCTGCTCCCTTTCGGTTTAGGACCGCGGCGCTCGAAACGATGGGGGTGCGATGTCGCTCTCCATCATCGAGACGAGCTTGCGCCACACATGTGGCCGGCCCAAAACGGGACTGGGCCGACTCTACACACGTCACCCAATCACGCGAGCGCCTTGGCCACGCCCTCCAGGCCGCGGACCATCGCTTCCCAGCCCATGCGAGCGCCTTGGTACGCCTGTTCGGCCTGAATGTTGCGCTGTTCGAGCAGGAGCCGCGTCGTACCTTCGGCCGTTTCTTCCAGCTTCCACTCGATCTCGTTTTTCTCTCCGAGGCTCTCCCACGTGTACACGAGCCGGTGTGGCGCTTCCACTGCGAGAACCTCTCCTTCGACGACTCCGTTCCATCCGTCGGTCCCCTGCATCTTGAAGTAGAACCGATGCCCCACAATCGGGCGGAACGTGTTCTCTTTGAAAAACATCCACTGGGTCAAAAGCTCGGATTCCGTGAGGGCTCGCCACACGGCCTCCACCGGGGCATCGAGATGAAACTCCAACTGCAGCGTCTTCATCGCATACCCTTCCTTTCTGAGAAAACCTTGCAGGCTCAGGACCTGCGCACGCCAGAACGATTCATAAAACGACACCCAGTCATACACCTGCTTGAGGGGCGCGGCGTTCAGGCGGTACAACGTCTCGCGGCCGCGTCGGCGCTCCGAGACGATTCCAGCCTGTTTCAAGACCGCCAGGTGCTTGGACACCGCCGTTCTTCCGATGTCCATTCCTTGCATCAGGACGTGGAGTGGCAACTCGGATCCGGCGGCGCCCATTTTCTGGATCAAGTCCCGGCGATGCGCATCCGCGATGGCTCGAAACACGTCCGCCAAGGCCATCCCTCCGTCCATCGTGCCACCCATCGGTGTCGTGTGTAGAACAAGACACCTTTTGGTGTCGAGTCAAGCGTGGAACGATGTGGAGTGCGAGTTCCTTCGTCTGATCTTGACACCACATACCCGTATGGGTATATAGGAATCAGAACGATGTCAACGCATGTGGATGAGCGCAAGGGGGAGTCAGGATGCTGTCCTCTCGGGATCAGGCCGCGATTCGCGAAAGGCTCGCGGATCTCAAACAGCCCGTCGTCATCAAGTTCTTCGAAGCGTCCCTCGGTTGTCCGACGTGCCCGGAGATTCGCAGCCTCTTGAGACAGGTCACGGAATTGTCTGATCAGCTGACGCTCGAGGTGCACAATCTCTACATCGATGAGGAGGAGGCCAAGAAGTACGGCGTCGACCGGGCGCCGACCATCGTGTTAACGGACGGATCGCGCAAAGACTACGGCGTGCGCTTCTATGGGACGCCGTCGGGATACGAATTTGCGACGCTCTTGGACGACATTCGCATGATGGCAAGCGGGGACTCGGGGCTTTCCGCGGGCACGAGGAGCCGCCTCGCGGAGCTGAAAGAGCCCGTAGATCTCAAGGTGTTCGTCACGCCGACGTGTCCGTACTGCCCGGCGGCGGTCAGGCTCGCGCACAGGTTCGCGTTTGAGTCGCCGCTCGTGACGGCGAGCATGATTGAGGCGACCGAGTTCCCCGAGTGGGCCACGCGGTTCAACGTCTACGGCGTACCGAAGACGGTCATCAACGATTCGGAGGCGTACGCCCTGGAGGGCGCCGTGCCGGAGGACGTCCTGCTGGAGCAGGTCCTCGCGACACAGGCGTGATAAGCGCGGCCGAACCGATACGAGTTCCGCACAAAACAACGATACAATCCAAAGGGGCGCGGTCAACCCACCGCGCCCTTTCCACTTACCGGTCTCCTGGCCAATCGACCATCTTTTCGCGCTGCCAACGCTCGATCTCGTCCACAGGCACGCCGAGCATTTCCGCGAGTTCCGCGTCGGACACGGGCGCGGGTGGCCTGCGCCTGCGGAGGCGGCCGAACCGCAGGCGGTTGTACGAGGCCCAGCCGATGAACACGGCGGCCGACATCGCGGCGACCGTCACACCCATGCGAAGGACGCCAAGCGGCGTGGCGCTCGGCAGCAGATCGAGCACGTACAGGTGAAACTTGTGCCATCCAAGGAGCCAGAGCAGCGCGGACGCGAGGACCTGCACCGCCACAGCGCTCACCCACAGCCACCCCGTCAGCGTCACCGCGGTTTCAAACCATTGCCTCGGCCGAGTCGATCGCGACCCGCGCCGCACGACGAGCTCATCCCACTCCACTCGCGACTTCTCAGGCAGGCTCATGCCGACACCCCCCGATCCGGGCTTTTCCACGTGGCGTACCGCCCGCGCCGAGCCGCCCACATGGCCCAGCACGCCTTCGGCACCGCCCAGACCACGACGAACGCGCCGATCATCCAATACGCGGCCGGATACCAGATGGCATAGAAATAGTAGCGCCAGAGCGAGTCGCGCTCGTATCGCTGCTCAATCCAAAGGGCGACCGAGGTCTGCACTAACGATGTCAGGCCGAGCCACGTCCCCGTCTCCGCCACGTACGTCCAGGGAATGCCGTGCGCCACGTCAAATGCGAGGGTCCACACGAGGCTCACAACCCAAAGGTACGCCCAGGCGATGCCCAGGAGCTCTTCCACATAGAGCGGGATCATGCGCCGATTCTTCCAGGTCCAGAGGACCGAGGCGTTGCGGATGAGGACCTCCACGCCGCCCTGCGCCCAGCGAGCGCGCTGGCGGATGAGGCTCCGCAGGCGCTCGGGCGCCCACATGAAGCAGAGCGCTCGCGGCTCGTATCGGATGTCCCAGGCTCGCCGCTCGAGCTTCCAGGACACCGCGATGTCATCCGTCACCATGTCCTCGTCCCACATGCCGCAGTCCACGAGGGCCCTCTTGCGAAAGGCCGCAATCACGCCCGAGACCGTCATGATCTTGCCGAGCACGCGCTGCGCGCGCTTGATGAGCCCGATGATGCTCGCGTACTCCAGCACCTGAATCTTTCCGAGCAGCGTACCGCGATTTCGAATGCGCGGGTTGCCCGTCACGGCACCGACGCGCTCGCTGCCCGGGGCCACGAAGTGCCAGACGAGGAAGCGAAGCGCGTCCTTCGCCAACACGGCGTCCGCGTCCACGGTCACGAGGATCTCGCCTCGGGACGCGACAAGCCCAGCGTTCAGCGCGCGCGCCTTTCCGCGCTGAACGGGCAGGTTGACCACGCGAACTCGCGCATCGCAGGCCGCCATGCGTTCGAGCACCGCGCGCGTGTCGTCCGTGCTGCCGTCGTTCAGTGCGACAATTTCGTACGCCGGATAATCCAACTGAAGCATCCGGCCGATGGTGTCTTCGAGCACATCCCCTTCGTTGTGGCAGGGGATGAGGATGGAAACAAACGGCGTCTCGGGGAGGTCCGGGGATTCGGCGAAGGGGTGGCGTTCGCGCCGCCAGGCATAGACACAGCCGCCCACCATCCAGACGATGCTCATGACAAAGGGATACAGGAACAGAAAAGAATGCACCATGCGCCGTTTGCTCCTCACTGGACTCGAGCTTCCACCGCGGCGATCCGGCCGAGTCCCTGCGCCGGATCGCGCGAACTCGCGGACCGCTCCGCGAGCTTCGATACGAATATGTTGTGCGCAATGCATTTCCGACGGCACATGCCCAAGCGACAGCCTAAATTTTTCATTAGCGAAGTTCAAGACGCGATGGTGGAACGGGGATCAATCTCAAATTGGGGCCCAATTTCATCGTACAGCGGCTGGCTGTCCGGGCCAAGAGGAACTTGTGAGAACGGCGTGCGAATTTACCAATTGTTTTCGTCATTTCGTTGTCGTAGAATACATATAAGAATTCAGAACCGTATTCTGCATTGCAGAACCCAGGGTCGCGCTTGTCGCGACCGTTGGAGGCGATATCACCTTGCCGCTTCAATCCAAGCCATTGCCGGCCGAGACGGCGGATGCGCTCCATCAGGCAACGGGCCTTCGCGCGCGCGCCGTGCCCATGTGCACCCTCCATCCGGCCGAGTCGTCCAAGGACACCTGCGTCGTGGAGGCAAAGAGCGAGGCGGACGTGATCGCCGTGCTCGCGTATGCGCACGAGCGAAGCCTGACCGTGCTGCCTTTTGGCTCGGGCCGCCACCTCGCCTACGGCCCGCCGGCCGAGGTGCCGGACATTGCGCTCATGCTACGGCCCATGAACCGCGTGACGAGCTTCTCCCCGGGCGATCTCGTCGTCTCCGCCGAGCCCGGCATCACGCTCGCCGAGCTCGCGGCGGTGCTCTCGGAGAAGGGACTCATGCTGCCGTACGATCCGCCTGTGCCCGCGGCCGCCACCTTGGGCGGCCTGCTTTCGGCAGGTCTCAGCGGACCGCGCCGCGCGCTTTACGGCAGCCTGCGCGATCTCGCCATTTCGCTCCGCGTCGCCCTCGCGGACGGACGCGTCATCCGCACCGGGGCGAAGGTCGTGAAAAACGTGGCCGGCTACGACATGACCAAGCTGTTCATCGGTGCGCGCGGCACGCTCGGCGTCGTGACCGAGATCACGCTGAAGCTTCGGCCGCTGCCCATGCACCGCGAGACCGTCCTCGTGCGCGGATCTGCCGTGGCGCTCGCCGAACTGCGCTCGTGCATCGCGCAGTCGACGCTCGTGCCAAGCCGCCTCGAGATGGTGTGGCATGCGGACCTGGGCACGGACTTCGTCCTTGCCGTCGACTGCGATGAGCCGAAGCCCTCCGCGAAAGCGCAGACCGACGCCATCCGCGCCATGTCGCGCGATCTCGGCCTCGCCATGGACGTCGTCGAGGGTGAGGACGCGGACGCTTGGTGGTCGGATCTCTCCCGGCGCCTCGCGGAACGCCGCGTCTGTATCCGCTTACAGGGGCCGCCCACATCGCTTCTCGCCGCCATGCCGCGCGCGGTGGAAGCGGCGTCCGCGCTCGCCGAGCAAACCGAGGGCGTGACCGCGAGCGCCGGAGGCCTGACGGGCGTCGCGCGCATCGCGTTCGATCCCGCCCGCGCTATGCTCGACCGCCCCGCGCCGCTCGGCGCCATCGCGGATCTGGCCGCCAGCGCGTCGCTCGACATGGTGGTGGAGCGCGCGCCCGCCGAGGTTCGCGCCAAGCATCAGCCGACCCTGGCGCCCGCGGCGCTCGCCCTGATGCAGCGGCTCAAGTCGACGTTCGATCCCGACAATCTCTTATCGCCAGGCCGCTTTTGGGGAGGGATGTGAGATGGTGAACGAGCCCACGGCCGTCGCTGCGAAAGGGTCCGATTTTCGCTTTCCGGACGCGCCCGAGGAAGAGAAGTACTCGGTCTGCGTGCATTGCGGCTTCTGCCTGGAGGTGTGTCCGACGTATCAGGCGTGGGGCGACGAGAATCATTCGCCCCGCGGGCGCGTGTACCTGATCAAAGCGTGCGCAGAAGGCGAGCTTCCGCTCGACGAGAGCGTGATCGATCCCGTCTTCACCTGCCTCGACTGCCGGGCCTGCGAGACCGTGTGCCCGTCTGGCGTGCAGGTGGGGGCGCTCGTCGAGGAGGCGCGCGGCCAGGTGTTTTACGCGCGCGACGCGGAAGGGAAGCGGGACCCCGTCATGCGCTTCTTCCTGCGCGGCGTGTTTCCGCGCCCGGCGCGCCTTCGGATCATCCGACGTCTCATGCGGTTCTATCAGAAGTCGGGGCTCCAGAAACTGGCGCGATCGACCGGCGTCCTGCGCGTGCTGCCGCCGCAGGTGCGCGAGATGGAGGACGTCATCCCGGAAATCGGACGGGGGCCCGCCATCGACGTCCTGCCGGAAACGATAGCCCCGCAAGGGGAGCGCAAGGCCACGGCGGCGCTTTTCACGGGCTGCGTGATGGACGTGTTCTTCTCCGACGTGAACGAGGCCACCGCGCGCGTCCTCGTGCGAAACGGCGTCGAGGTGCGCGTGCCCAAGGATCAGATCTGCTGCGGCGCGCTCCAGGTGCACGCGGGCGATCGCGACATGGCCCGCGAGATGGCGAAGCGAAACATCGAGGTGTTTGAGCGCGCGGGCGCCGATTACGTCGCCATCAACGCGGCCGGCTGCGGCGCCGCGCTGAAGGAATACCCGGAGCTCTTCCGCGACGACCCGGCCTGGCGGGATCGCGCCGTGCAGTTCTCGTCCCGCGTGCGCGACATCTCTCAGCTCCTCGTCGAGGTCGGCTTCGATCCGCCGAAGGCCGAGCTGCCCATGGCCGTCACGTACCACGACGCGTGCCACCTGTTCCACGCGCAGAAGATCCGGTACGAGCCGCGATCGCTGCTCAAGTCGGTGCCGGGCCTGACGCTTTGCGAGATGCCGGATTCCGACCGATGCTGTGGCAGCGCGGGCATCTACAACCTCACGCACCCGGCGATGGCTAACGAGCTTCTCGAGCGCAAGATGGACGACGTGCCCGAGGGCGTGGACGCCATCGTCATGGGGAACCCCGGTTGCATGATGCAGATCCGGCTCGGCGTCAAGCGCAGGAACCAGCCATTGCGCGTCATGCACACGGTCGAAGTGCTCGATCTCGCCTACCGGAGGGAGGGATCGCGATGAGGGACGTCCACATCGACAGGCTCGTCGAGATCGTCGGCGAGCGGCGCTGCCTGTGGCGACCGCACCAGGTGAAGGCGTACGCCTGCGACGGCTACACGGCCGAAGAGGGGCTGCCGCGCGCGGTGGTCTTCCCGGAGTCGACGGACGAGGTGGCGCGCATCTGCCGCTATCTCTACGAGAACGACATTCCGTATCTTCCGCGCGGCGCGGGCACGGGCCTGTCGGGCGGCGCCACGCCGACGGGGGGCGAGGTCGTCATCAGCCTCGCGCGCATGAACAAGCTCCTCGCCGTCGACTTCGACAACCTGCGCGCCGTCGTGCAGCCTGGGCTCGTGAACCTCACGCTCACGCGCCGGGTCTCGCACGCGGACTGCTACTACGCGCCCGATCCGTCCAGCCAGTCGGTCTGCACCATCGGCGGGAACTTCGCGGAGAACGCGGGCGGTAGCCACTGCCTGAAGTACGGCGTGACCACGAACCACGTGGTCGCGGCCAAGGTGGTGCTGCCGGATGGCGACGTGATCGACGTCGGCGCGCCGTTCGGCGACGCGCCGGGGTACGATCTGCTGGGGCTTCTGGTCGGCTCGGAGGGGACGCTCGGCATCGCGACGGAGATCACGGTCCGCATCCTCAAAAAGCCGCAGGCGCTCCGCACCGCGCTCGCCTACTTCGATCGCGTCGCCGACGCGTCCGACACGGTGACGGACATCATCGGGGCGGGCATCATCCCGGCCGCCATCGAGATGATGGATCAGCTCGCGATGCAGGCCGTCGACAAGAGCAACTATCATGTTGGCTATCCGACGGACATCGAGGCGGTTTTGCTCATCGAGGTGGACGGCCTCGCCGCGGGCGTCGACGAGGTGATGGCGCGCGTGGTGGAAATTTGCCGCCGCCACCGCGTGCGCGAGGTGCGGGTGGCGCAGTCGGACGCCGAGCGCGCGCTCTGGTGGTCCAGCCGCAAAATGGCGTTTGGCGCCATGGGGCGCATCTCGCCCGACTACATCGTGCAGGACGGCGTGATTCCGCGCACGCGCCTCACCGAGGTGCTGCAGAAGATCGACGAGGTGAGCCGGCGATACGGGCTGAAGATCGCGAACGTGTTTCACGCGGGCGACGGCAACCTGCATCCGCTCATCCTGTACGACAGCCGCGTGCCGGGCGAGGCCGAGCGCGCGGTCAGGGCCGGATCGGAGGTGCTGCGGGCGTGCGTCGACGCGGGCGGGAGCATCACCGGCGAGCACGGCGTCGGCATTGAGAAGATCGGCGAAATGGCCTATATGTTTTCCGAGGACGAGATCCATGCGCAACGCGCGGTCAAGTCCTGCTTCGATCCGAAGGGCATCGTGAACGCTGGGAAGCTCATTCCGCTGCCCGGCCGGTGCGTCGAGGTGAAGCGGGCGCGCGAGATCATCGAGGAGAATTGGCAGATTCTCAACTCGTTCCCGGATCAGGCGGCCGTGCAGGCGCGGGGCGCCTTTGTGCAGGAGCCCGGCAGAGAAGCATCGACGAGCGCGCAAGGATGAGGTGAACCGTTTGGAGGACTACACGGTCAAGTCGGTCGACAAGGCGCTGCTGTTGCTCGAGGTGGTGAGCGAGCACCCCGACGGCATTGCCATCACGGAATTGGCGCAGTCCGTGGGCATGTACAAGAGCACGGTGCACCGCCTGCTCGGCACCATGATGCGGCGCGGCTACATCGAGCAGGATCCGGTGAGCGGGCGGTACAAGCTGGGCTACACGGTGCTCGATCTCGGCATGAAGCTCCTCTCTTCCATCGATCTGCGCCGGGAGGCGATGCCCGCGCTGCAGGAGCTCGCGCTCGCCTCGGGCGAGGTGGTGCACCTGGCACTTCTGGACAGGGGCTCCGTGGTCTACATCGAGAAGGTGGAAAGCCCCAACACCATTCGCATGCACTCGCGCGTCGGCACGCGCGTGCCGGTCCATGCGACGGGGCTCGGCAAGGCCATCCTCGCGTTTTTGCCGAAGCGCGAGGTGCAGGACATCGTCAGGCGATACGGGTTGCCGCGGCTCACGCCACACACCATCACGGACGCGGACGCGTTTTGGGCGTCGCTCGAGGAGACGAGATCGACCGGATTCGCGTTTGACATGGAGGAGCATCAGGAAGGGGTGTGCTGCGTGGCCGCGCCCATCTTTGCGCACGACGGGCGCGTGATGGCGGCGGTGAGCGTGTCGGGGCCGGCCCTGCGCATGACGCGCGAGCGGATGGTGGAGCTGGTGCCGCTTGTGAAGCGGGCGGGGGAGCGCATCTCGGAGCGCCTCGGATATCGACGGGAGCGCGTCGCCCCGTAGTCGCGGATCGTCCGAGTCAAGAAAAAGAACCCCGCCAGCTCGGCGGGGTTTTCACGTGGGGATGGTTCAGGCGCCGCGCGCCCGAAGGCGAGATCTGCGTCACGCCAGGTGCTCGTAACCCGGCAGCGTCAGGAAGTCGACGAAGTCGTCCTTCGTCGAGATGTCGTCGAGAAGTTCGGCCGCGAGCGGGAACTTGCTCTGTGCGTACGCCTCCTCGCCGATCTCGTCCTTCAACTTGCGCAACTCCTCTTCGAGAATCTGCCGGAACAGCTCCACCGTCACCTTGCGGCCGTCGTCGAGGACGCCTTTCGGGTGATGGATCCACTGCCAGATCTGCGCGCGGGAGATCTCCGCCGTCGCCGCGTCTTCCATCAGGTTGAAGATGGGCACCGCGCCGGAACCGCGCAGCCAAGCCTCGATGTAGCGAAGCGCCACGGCGACGTTGGTGCGCAGGCCGCCTTCGGTGATGGTGCCCTGCGGGACCGCGACGAGATCGGCCGCGGTGACCTGGACGTCCTCGCGCAGGCGGTGCAACTGGTTGGGCGTGGGCATGAGGCGATTGAACACCTCCATCGCCACGGGCACGAGACCCGGGTGCGCCACCCAGGTGCCGTCGTGGCCGTCCTGCGCCTCGCGCTCCTTGTCCGCGCGCACCTTGGCGAGCGCCTCCTCGTTCGCCTTCGGGTCGTTCTTGATGGGGATCTGCGCCGCCATGCCGCCCATCGCGAACGCCTTGCGCCGATGGCACGTGCGGATGGTGAGCAGGGTGTACGCGCGCATGAACGGCACCGTCATCGTCACCTGCGCCCGGTCAGGCAGGATGACCTCCGGGTGATTGCGGAACTTCTTGATGTAGCTGAAGATGTAGTCCCAGCGGCCGCAGTTGAGCCCCGCGGCGTGATCGCGCAGCTCATACAGGATCTCGTCCATCTCGAACGTCGCGAGGATGGTCTCGATGAGCACAGTGGCCTTGATGGTGCCGCGCGGGATGCCGAGCGCGTCCTGGGCGTAGTTGAACACGTCGTTCCACAGCCTCGCCTCGAGGTGGCTCTCCATCTTCGGCAGGTAGAAGTAGGGCCCGGTGCCGCGCGCCAAAAGCTCCTTGGCATTGTGGTAGAAGTAAAGCCCGAAGTCGACGAGCGCGCCCGTGGCCACCCGGCCGTCCACCCGGATGTGCTTCTCGGGCAGGTGCCAGCCGCGCGGGCGCACGATGAGCACCGCAACTTCGTCATTCAGCTTGTAGTGCTTCCCCTCGGGGCTCGTGTATTCGATGGTGCGGCGAACTGCGTCCCGCATGTTGATCTGACCCTGCACGACGTTCTCCCAGGACGGTGCGCAGGCGTCCTCAAAGTCCGCCATGAAGCACTTGGCGCCCGAGTTCAAGGCGTTGATGACCATCTTCCGGTCCGAACTCGGGCCCGTGATTTCCACGCGCCGATCCTGCAGATCCGCGGGGATGGGCCCGACCGTCCACTCGCTCTCGCGAATCTCCTTGGTCTCCGGCAAGAAGTCCGGCCATTCGCCCGCGAGCAACCGCTCGTCCCGCTCCTTGCGCAGGCGAAGCAGTTCGTCCCGCCTCGGACCGAAGCGGCGCTCAAGCTCCGCGATGAATTGAAGCGCGTCCGTCGTGAGGATTTCGGCGAACTCAGGCCTGTATTCGCCCGTGATTTGCACGCCCTGTGGGCAAGCGTACGATCCCGCCATCCGAATCTCTCCTCCCTCGCAACCCTGGGTACGCTTTCATGATAGCACGTCGTTGTGCAAGAAGAAACACTGTTCTGAATTACAGAACAGCGCAGGGGTGAGGCGCTCTGCGCGGCGCATCCATCGATGGCTCATCCAGCCGTTGGTGGGCGGATTCCGGGATGCAGAATCTTTTGAAAGGACGCGCATACCCCGTTCTCAGGCGCGCAAGCCCCGGACTACAATGACCTCAAAGGCGGGGAGTTGGCACCCCTGGGACAAGGGAGGGACGCCCACCACCAGTGAAGCAGCGTTAGACCTAGGACGAATCGCTTGAACCCTGAAGGCCGTGGATGGAGGGAAGCCTGTGTTTCATCAACTGTTGACGCCCATCGGGCATTCGACGGGCCTCTCGTTTTTGGTTGGCATCATTCCCATTGTCATCGTGCTCGTGTTGCTCGGCCTCGTGCGCGCACCCGCCTGGATAGCGGCCCTGTCGGGGCTCGTGGCTGGTCTGATTGAAGCCGTCGCTGGATGGCAGATGCCCTTTCATCTGGCGCTCGACTCGGTCGCCGAGGGCATGGTGTTCGCACTTTGGCCCATCATGTGGATTGTGTGGAACGCCATGTGGCTCTATAACTTGAGCCAGCGGACGGGCGCGTTCGCGCAGTTCCGCGATTGGATGTACCGCTACGCGACGGAGGACCGCCGCATCCAGATGCTCATCATCGCGTTCAGCTTCGGCGCGCTGATGGAAGGCATCTCGGGCTTCGGCACGCCGGTCGCCATCGCGTCGGCGCTCTTGGTTGGGCTGGGCTTTCCGGTGCTCGAGGCGGTCACGTACGCGCTCATCTTCGACACCGCGCCCGTCGCGTTTGGCGCGCTGGGCGTACCCATCGTGACGCTCGGGTCCGTCACGAACCTCAATGTAAGCGCTTTATCGTCGATGGTCGGGCGTCAGTTGCCCATCTTCGCGTTCATCCTACCGTTTTACGTGATTGTGGTGATGGGCGGGTGGAAGGCGCTCCGGGGCGCTTGGCCCGTCGCGCTCGTCGGCGGACTGTCGTACGCCCTGACGCAATTCGCCGTGGCGAACTTCATCGGCCCGGCGCTGCCGGATGTCCTGGCCGCGCTCGTCTCGCTGGTTTGCATCGTGCTGTTCACGCGGATGTGGCGCCCGAAGGACACGGACCAATTTCGTTCGTTCGCCCACACGGGGGCGTACCGCGAGATGGCCGCTGCGTCCGAAGCGCCGGCTGCAGGACTGTGGCGCGGCTGGGTGCCGTGGCTCACGGTGACGGGCGTCGTGATCGTCTGGACGTTTTTGAAAATCGCGGAGATTGGCCAGCGAAAGGTGCATTGGCCGGGGCTCGACAAGCAGGTATTCCTCACGCTCTACAACAAGCCGTACGAGGCGGTGTGGACGTTCCAGCCACTTGCCACGGGCACGGCCATCCTCGTCGCGGTGATTCTCACGGCCATCTTCTTGCGCGCAGGCTGGAAGACGTTCTGGCTCGCCGCGGCCGACACGTGGAAGCAACTCACGTTCCCTATCCTGACAGTCATGTTCATCCTCGGGCTCGCCTATCTGTACAACTACTCGGGTATGGCGTACACACTCGGCGTGGCCGTGGCGGCGCTCGGGAGCTGGTTCCCGTTCTTCTCCGGGTTCCTCGGCTGGATCGCGTGCTTTTTGTCCGGTTCAGACACGTCGTCCAACGCGCTCTTCGGCAATCTGCAGGTGGTGGCGGCCAATCGCTTGCACCTGAATCCCATCCTGATGGCGGCGACCAACTCCTCGGGCGCCGTGATGAGCAAGATGATCTCGCCGCAAAACGTCACGACAGGCGTATCGACCGGCGAGTTGCGCGGCAAGGAGGGGCTTGTCATCCGCCGCACGTTCTGGCACAGCATCGTGCTCACGGTCATCCTGGGCGTCCTCGTGGTGTTGCAGGCGCACGCGTGGAGCGGCATGGTGCCGAAACCGTGACGCGGCGCGAGTGGGGGCGGCGTCAGCTTCCGGCTGGCGCCGCCGTCGTGTGGACGGGATCGCAGGAGGAACGGGATGTGCGTCGAAGAAAGATGGCAACGAAGGGGGGATGAGGGCGTGACGGAGACATGGACGCTGGATGCGCCGGATGGCGTGCGGATTTACGGGCGCACGTGGGCGCCTGAACATCGAGGCGAACCGCGAGTCTGCGTGCAAATCGCGCATGGCATGGCCGAGCACATCGAGCGATACAGCGATTTCGCGCAATTTCTTGCCTTGCGCGGCTGCGCCGTCTACGGGCACGATCACCGTGGCCACGGGCAGACGGGCGAGGCCATGGGGATGCTGGGCCACTTTGGCGATCGCGACGGGTTTCAGCGCGTGATCGACGACATGGCGCGGGTCACGTCGCGCATCGAGGCGGAGCACCCGGGCGTGCCCATCGTCCTGTTGGGTCACAGCATGGGATCCTGGCTTTCGCTCGCCTACATGGAGCAGCACGGCGCGAGGCTTGCTGGCGCGGTTTTGTCGGGCGCTGGTTTCGTGGGCCGCGTGGAACTGGCGGCGGGGCTGTATCTCGCGCGGCGAGAGGCGGCGCGGCTCGGGGCGAGATCGCCGAGCGAGCGGCTGTACAAGATGACGTTTGGCAACTTCAACAAGCCATTTCAGCCCAACCGCACGCCGCTTGACTGGCTGTCGCGGGATGAGGCGGTGGTGGACGCATACATCGCGGATCCGCGCTGCGGGCAGATGCACACCTGCGGCTTCTTTATCGATTATTTCGGCGGCGTGCGAGAGTTGCAGCGTGCCGAGAACCTGCGCCGCATTCCGAGCGACCTGCCTGTGCTCATCATCGCCGGCTCGCGCGATCCGGTGGGGAAGATGGGCAAGGGCGTCGAGCGGCTCGCGAAGGCGCTCGCGGCGGCGGGGGTTCGCGACGTGACCGTCAAGCTGTACCCAGGGGCGCGGCATGAGGTGCTCAACGAGACGAATCGCGCCGAGGTGTATCAGGACGTGTGGCACTGGCTGGAACGCCTTTTGCGGGCATGGAAACGGTGAGGGCCGCCACCGCGGCCCTCGCGTTTACTCCAGCGCCTCTCCTTTGGACTCCCTCCATAGGAGCGCCACCCCAATCACGAGGATGGACGCTATGGCGACCGAGTACGTCATGGCATGAGCGAGGCCGCCCACGGAAGGCGCGATGGACGACACAATGAGCGGCACCACCGCGCCGCCAAGCGCTGCGCCGATGTGGTACGTGGTGCCTTGCCCCGTGGATCGCACGGCGGTCGGGAAGTGCTCCGCAAGGTACGTCGGGATGACCGACCACACCCCGCCGATAGAGAAAAAGCCGATGAGGAACGTGAAGACGTCCCGGTAACCCGCGCTCTGGATGTGCAGAAAGACGACGGACGTGATCGCCGTGCCGATGGCGGACAGGATCAGCGTCCACTTGCGCCCAATCCAATCCGACACCAAGCCCCCGAGGATGTTGCCCAGAATGCCTGCGACATTCAGGATGATGATGGTATTCGCCACGACGGCGGGGGAAAAATGGCCGGTCTGCTTGAGCAACGTCGCGTAAAACGTGTTGATGGGATACGTCACGCTGAACGCGATGATGGCCACAATGGCCGCGTGCACGGTGTTCCACGCGCGGCCGCGGACAAACAGCTCGCCCACCGGGATGCCCCGCTGTTCGTTCGTGCGCGCTTCGCGCCAGCGATCCGACTCTGGCAGGGCCATCGCGATGAAGATACCGACGATGACGGCGGGGATGCACGCGATGAAAAAGAGCGCGTGCCAGCCGAGGTGGCTGTACCAGAGCCGGTAGATGATGGCGGCGAAAATGTAGCCGAACGAAAAACCGGACTGCAAAAGACCGGACGCAAAGCCGCGCCAGCGGGGCGGGATCATCTCCATGAGCATCGGCGTGCCGCTCGCGTACATGGAGCCCATGCCGAGGCCGTAAAGGATCCGCACGATCATGAGCAGCGTGAAGCCGAGCGAGAAGCCCGTCAGGCATTCGAACACGCTGAACCAGAAGATAGAGAAGACCAGGCTGAACTTGCGCCCCTTCGCGTCGCTCAGGAGACCCCCGAGAAATCCGCCGCCGAGCCGGGCGAACGTGGTCGCTGACGAGACGGAGGCCGCGAGCGTGAGTGCGACGTGGTAGTCCTTCATGATGTCGAGGATGACGAACGTGAGAAGGGAAAAGTCCATGGCGTCAAAGGCCCAGGCGAGGGCGATGGAGATGAGCGCCCGGAGCGGGGCCTTCGGCTTCGCCGCGTCGGGCGAAGGCGCGTACGCGGTTGACATACGGGTCACCTCGCTTTAGAATCAGAACAGGCTGACATGTATCCCTTTTCATCCTATATGACCTTTACGCGGCGCGTAAGCCCCTGGGACAGGCGCCATGCGCGCAGGCGTGCGACAGAAATGGAGGCCCGGATGATGACCATCCCTTGGGAGACGTTGAAAGAGGAGCTCGGCGACAAGCTCAGCTTCGGCGAGAGCGTTCGCCGATCGCACGCGAAGGACGAATCGTATCACCCGGAGCACCTGCCGGACGCCGTGGCCTATCCGGAGGAGACGGCGGATGTCGTGGCACTTGCGCGGTTTTCGCATGCGCACGGGGTGCCGCTCGTCGCTTACGGCGCCGGATCGGGCCTCGAGGGCCAGGTCATCCCCGTGCGCGGCGGCATCTCGGTCGACTTTTCGCGGATGAACCGCGTGCTCGAGATCCGGCCGGACGACTTCCTCGTCTGCGTCGAGCCCGGCGTCACGCGCCAGCAGTTGAACGACGCCCTGCGCCCGTACGGCCTCATGTTTCCGGTCGATCCCGGCGCCAACGCGTCCTTGGGCGGCATGGCGGCGACGAACGCGAGCGGCACGACGGCGGTGCGGTATGGCCCGATGAAGGCGAACGTGCGGAAGCTCGAGGTGGTGCTCGCGGATGGGCGCGTGATCGAGGTGGGAACGCTCGCCGCCAAATCCAGCTCCGGCTATAATCTCGTCGAACTCTTCGTGGGCTCGGAAGGCACGCTAGGCTTGTTCACGAAGCTCTGGCTCCGCGTCTACGGTGTGCCCGAGGCGACGCTCGCCGCCTCCGCGGAGTTTGCGACGGTCCGCGAGGCGGTGGACGCCGTGTGCATGCTCATCGGCAGCGGGCTCCAGCTCACGCGTTGCGAACTTGTGACAAAGCCGTACATCGAGATCATCAACCGCCAGTTTGACACGTCCTACACGCCCGCGCCGACCCTGTTCCTCGAGCTGTCGGGCTCTCAGGCCGCGGTGCAGGCCGACATGGGGACGGTCGACGAGATCCTGCGCGACGCCGGCGCAGCCCGCGTCTCCGTCGTCATGGATGAGCGCGAACGCCAGAAGCTTTGGCACGCGCGGCACAACGCGGCGTATGCGCTCATGCGGACCTACCCAGGGCTGTCGCACCTCTCGACGGACGTGTGCGTGCCCATGTCGAAGCTGCCCGAGGCAGTCGACGTGGCGGAGACGTGGATCGAGCGGCTCGGGATCCGCGGGGGCATCGTGGGGCACGTCGGCGACGGCAACTTCCACGTCAGCCTGATGGTCAACCCGAGCGACCCGGACGATCTCGGCCGCGCCTACGAGCTCTCGCACCACCTGGTCGAGTACGCGCTGTCCGTCGGCGGCACGTGCACGGGCGAGCACGGCGTCGGGCTCGGCAAGATGAAGTATCAGAAGCAGGAGCACGGCGAGGCGCTCGCCCTGATGCAGGCGGTGAAGCGGCTGTTCGATCCGGCCGACATGCTCAACCCCGGGAAGCTGGTCGACGGGATCGCGTGACGTCATCCATGCCGTGCTGCTTCAGCTTGTAGTAGAGCGCCGCCCTCGAGATGCCGAGCAACTGGGCGGCGCGCGATTTGTTTCCGCCGGATTCCTCGAGCGCCTCGCGGATGCGCGCGCGCTCCAACTCCTTCGATTGATCGGCCAGCGGCACGCGGCGCCGCGCCGGCTTCAGGTGCAGGGCCCGCACCGCCTCGGGCAGATGCTCAGGCCGCACTTCGCCCTCCGCCATCGACAGCGTCCTCCGCGCCGCCTGCACAATCTCCTCGATATTTCCAGGCCATGCATAGGCTTGGATCAATCCAGCCGCCTCCTCCGACACGCGCGGTGGGATGGCCCCTCGCTCCTTGGCCCAACGCGTGAGCCAGAAGTGGAACAGAAGCAGGCTTTCGTCTCGCCGCTCGGCGATGGGCGGGAGTTCGACCATCGGGAGCGCGCGGGCAAGGGCCGGATCGACCGCGTCCGCCGTGGGCGCGGTGGCGAGGATGCGGCACCGGAGGGGAAGGTCCCGATGGCCGCCGAGCGGCCGAAACCAATGCTCCTCGATGGCCGCGGCGAGTTTCGCCTGCACCGCGCTTGGCATGAGGTGCGCGTCCTGAAGCAGGAGCGTGCCGCCGGCGGCTCGCTCGATCCATCCTTCGCGACGAGCTTCAGGAGACAAGACGAGCGATCCGTCCGCACCAAAGAGCGCGACGTCCATCAGGGCCGCGGCGCGAGGCTCGGCGCGCACGGCGAGAAACGGACCCTGGAGCCGAAGCAGGCGATGGGATGCTTCCGCGACGGTGCGCTTGCCCGTGCCGCGGGCGCCGACCACGAGCGCGTGCCTCGGCCTGCCTGGGGCGGTCAGGGTGTTGAGGACGCGATCGACCGTCTGCGTCCGCAGCATGTCGCCTTGCGCCTGGACCAGATGGCGCGCGTTCTCCTCTCCCATGCGGACGAGCACAGTCATGTCCCGCTCGACGGCGATGGCGCCGGCAATCTCTCCATGTTCGTCTTGCACCGGCGCCGCGGAGATGAGGACGTGCACGTCGGGGCGCGGGCGGTGGTACGCATGGTCGATGTGCGCGCCGGTGGTGAGGACGCTGTGCACGGCGAGGGATTCGAGGGCGAAGAAGTCGGTGATGGGGCGCCCGACGATGTCCTCCGCGGGGATCCCGTACAGCGCCTCGGCCGCTCGGTTCCATGCGACGACGGTCCCGGCGCGATCGACCACGGTCACCGCGTCATCCACGACGTCGAGCAGCGCGCGCAGGACGATGTCGGATTGAAGGTCGGATGTCCGCGCGATCTCGCCCGGCATTCACATCTCCTCCAGAGGTGATAATTGGAACATATTGCGCTTTCATTACGCATGTGTCTACAATAGAGACACATCACGAACTTATTGTCAAGTTTTTAGACACATTGTGCATGTGTCCAGACAGCGAGCGTTCGCAACATGGAGGAGGGGGATGCACATGGAGCAACTGATGCGCGACACATTGCTTTGGTTGTCCCGAAACCGCCGCGCGGAACGATGGGCGCGCCGCTTCGGCTTCCGGCTCGGCGCGGGACGCTTTGTCCCGGGAGAGTCCCTGGAGGACGCCGTGCGCGCCGTCGAGCAGCTGCATCGGCGCGGGCTCGCCGCCACGCTGGATCACCTCGGAGAGTTCGTCGACCGCGCGGAGGAGGCTCGTCAGGCCGCCGATTTCTGCGTGCGCACGCTCGAGCGATTCGCCGATCTTCCGTACGACGTGTATCTCTCGGTTAAACTGACGCAGTTGGGGCTCGACATCGATGAGGATCTGTGCATGGAGAACATGCGCAAGATTGTGGCACGGGCGCGTGAAACGGGGCGCTTTGTCCGGATCGACATGGAGGACTATGCACACAACGAAGTGACGCTCGCCATCTATCGCAAGCTGCACGCGGAGTTCGGGACGGAGCACATCGGGACCGTGATCCAGGCGTATTTGTACAAGAGCGCCGATGACATCCGGGCACTCGCGCCGCTCAAGCCCAATCTCCGCCTTGTCAAGGGTGCGTACAAGGAGCCGTCCTCCGTGGCGTATCCGGAGAAGCGGGACGTGGATGAAAATTACAAGCGAATCATCGAGCTTCAACTGCAATCGGGCGGCAAGACGGCCATCGCAACCCATGACGAGGCCATCATCGCATGGGCGAAGGACCGAGTGCACGAACTTCGGATTCCCGATGACCAGTGGGAGTTTCAGATGCTGTACGGGATTCGCCCGCAGCTTCAGGAGTCGCTCGCCCGCGAGGGGTACAAGGTCCGCATCTATGTGCCGTTCGGCGAGGATTGGTACGGCTACTTCATGCGCCGTCTCGCGGAGCGCCCGGCGAACGTCGGCTTTGTCCTGAAATCGCTCGTCAAGGCGTAAGGGGGAATTGGGGATGGGAACGAAGGGAGAAGTCAAGGCGGGCCTTGAGCGCGCCTCTCTTCGCCAGGCGCTTCGCATGCGTCATATGACGATGATCTCGCTCGGCGGTGTGATTGGCGCGGGGCTGTTTGTCGGCAGCGGCGCGGTCATTCAAACCACCGGACCGGCGGCGGTGGTGTCGTACGCGCTGGCGGGGTTTCTCGTCATCCTCATCATGCGCATGTTGGGCGAGATGGCGACGGCGCGGCCGGCGGTCGGGTCATTCGCGGAGTACGGCCGGATGGCGCTGGGCGAGTGGGCCGGCTTTCTGATGGGCTGGCTGTACTGGTATTTCTGGGTCATTGTCGTGGCGGTGGAGGCCACGGCGGGTGCGCTGACGCTCCACAACTGGCTGTTTCCCGGCGTGCCGCTGTGGGTCTTGTCTCTCATCCTGCTCCTGCTTCTGACGCTATCGAATCTATTGTCCGTTCGGTCCTACGGAGAATTCGAGTACTGGTTCGCCTTTATTAAGGTTGCCGCCATCGTCGTCTTCATCGTGTTGGCGGGGCTGTTTGTGCTGGGGTTGTGGCCGGGATCGCACCTCAACTTCTCGAATCTGACGGCGCACGGCGGCTTCGCGCCGAAGGGCGTGGGAGCGCTGTTCGCCGACGTCACGACGCTCATCTTCTCCTTCTTCGGTTCGGAGATTGTGACCATCGCGGCGGCCGAGTCAAAGGAGCCCGCCAAGGCGGTGGCGCGGGCGACCAACTCCGTCATCTGGCGCGTGCTCGTGTTCTACGTGCTGTCCATCTTCCTGATTGTCACCATGATCCCTTGGAACGACAGCAAAGCGCTCGCGAGCCCGTACGTCAGCGCGCTCAGCCTGTTGCACATCCCGGGCGTGGCGGCCGCGATGAATGTGGTGGTGATCACGGCAGTCCTGTCCTGCTTGAACTCCGGGCTGTACACGGCTTCGCGCATGCTGTTTGCGCTGGCGTATCAGGGGAACGCGCCGAAGGCGTTGCTCCGCACGAACCGGCGCGGCGTACCGGCTCGAGCCATCCTGTTCTGCACCATCGTCGGTTATCTGTCCATTATCATGGATTACGTGTCGCCGCAGCACGTGTTCCTGTTCCTGCTGAACTCGTCCGGCGCCGTGGGACTTTTCATCTATCTGCTCATCGCCTGCTCCGAACTCGTGATGCGCCGGCGCATGGAGCGGGAGGGCGAGGAACTCAAGGTGCGCATGTGGCTGTTCCCGTTCCTGACGTATCTCTGCATCGCGGCCATGACCGCCGTGATTGTGGCCATGGCGTTCCAGCCGGGCGACCTTTCGCAGTTGGTGCTGGGCCTGGTGAGCGTGGCGGTGCTGCTGGTGGTGTACGCGGTGAAACGGTGGTATACAGAGAACTCTAGGCGCGTCATATGATATCAACCTGATACAGTAATTGTCTGTGCGTCCCGTGCGCTGCGGTGTGCATCGCATGGGACGATATTACTATATCGAAAGTTCGGTCTTATGTGATTATATTGGTTCTGAATATGAATAGTATGGCACGTGTGCAGCGAGGAGGCGTTTATATGGGTACAGCGCTGAAGAAGAACGAAATTTCGACGATCGAGGCCATGGCGATATCGGTTGCCATTATGGCACCGACTGCTGCTATGGCGCTGAACGGTGCGTTGGTCGCGGGTACTGCAGGCACTGCCGTTCCTCTAACGTTTCTGTTGGCAACCATCACAATTGGTTTAGTGTCATATGCATTCATACAGTTTAATCGAATCGTGCCGAGCAGTGGGTCGGTGTATGCATTCACAGCATTAACGTTAGGGCCCCGCGTAGGCTTTCTCTCGGGATGGGCACTGTTGTTCACATACCTAGTTTTCACGGCGGCATCATGCGCCGAAGTCGGTGCCTTTCTTCAATCATCTCTACAATTAGTCGGTTTGCACATTGGTTGGTTTCTGCCTTCTATACTCTCATTAGCATGTATCGTCATTCTATCATTGTTCGATGTGCGAGTTGGTGCACGTGTTATGCTGATCTTTGAAGGCATATCAATATGCCTGATAGTTATCCTTAGTGCAGCCGTACTGTTACACGGTGGAGCCGACCATCATCTCAGCCTTGTACCGTTTACAATGCGCAACACAACACTGTCGTCAGTGGCACTGGCATCGGTATTTGCATTCCTTTCGTTTGCTGGATTCGAAGGAGCGTCAAGCCTGGGTGAGGAAACGAGGGATCCCAAAAAAGCGCTACCTTTGGCAATTGGCTCTGCTGTGTTTCTCACAGGAGGCTTCTACCTGCTTTCAAGCTATGCGCAGACCGTCGGTTTTGGGCTTTCGGCGAACGATGTTCGTGAATTCGCTCAGTCGTCAGCACCACTCGGCATTCTTGCAGAGCGGTACATTTCGCACGGATTTGCAGCGATACTCATGCTCGGAGCCACGCTGTCAGCGTTTTCTTCGGCACTTGGCACAGCGACCACTGGATCACGGCTGTTGTATTCAATGGGTAAGAGCGGTCTTCTGACTCAGAAGCTAAGCCGTGTTCATCCGCATTTTGGTTCGCCCTATGTTTCTCTCATCGTCGTTGGCGCCATTGCGTTGGGGCAACTATACATTCTTAAGAATCTTCCTGGAACTACGGTTTTTGGTTATCTGGGTTCCCTGGGAGTACTGTCGCTACTTCTTGCGTATCTTTCTACGAACATTGGGTATCTTGTGTTTTCATACAAACGCTCTAGTTTGTCTGCGTCGTCTTCAATTCCTGCTTTAGCGGCTATAGCGCTGATCTACATTCTTTATGCCAACGTATATCCGGTCCCACCGTACCCCTTGAATTTCTTTCCTTACATTGTGATTGCTTGGCTTTTCATAGGCATTGGATTGATGTTCGTCATTCGGGACTGCTCTCACAAAGTCAAGCTGTGGATTCAGGAAGAGTACCATTATGACATTTGATTTAATATTCAAATCTTCTTACTGGAAGGTTGCTGATCAACAGTGATGCAAGGGTTCATACAGGTGCCGGGGGGCAGAGTCGCATATTGGCTTTATGGAGAAGACACTCCCGGTGTTCCGCTTCTTTGTGTTCACGGCGGGCCTGGCATGCCTCATGATTACCTCGAACCTCTGACACAGCTATGCCAAGATCGACCGATTGTATTTTACGATCAGCTTGGGTGCGGCGCGTCTGATCCAATTGAGGATGTGAGCAAGCTAACGGTATCTCATTTCGTCCAAGAATTAGAGGTTGTAAGGCGCGAGCTAGGTCTTCAAAAATTCCATCTGTTAGGACATTCTTGGGGAGGCTGGCTCGCTCTTCAGTACGTAGTGGATTACAAGCCGCGGATTCGCTCTCTCTCCATTTGCGGTTCTCCCGCCAGTTCCGAGGAATTTGTTTTGGGGTGTGACGAGTTGAAATGCCAACTGCCGGGGTGGATGCAAGACGCGATTTTGGAATGCGAGCACCAGGAGGACTTTCGAGATCCCTCGTATGTTGCGGCGACGAACGAGTTCTACAGACGCCATTTCTGTAGGCTAGAGCCTTGGCCTGAACCTGTCAAGCGTTCAATGGACAATCTGAATCTCGACATCTATCTACACATGTGGGGCCCCAGCGAGTTTGGCCCGGTGACCGGTGTGCTGAGGGACTGGTCCATAGAAGGTAGGCTAGCCGAAATCAGTGTTCCGTCGTTTATTGCCTGTGGCGTCTGGGACGAGGCGAGACCTAAATACATGTCAAAGTTCTGCGCGAACCTATCAGGTCCAGTGGAGTTTCACATTTTCGAGAATAGCTCTCATCTGCCATTTTGGGAGGATCGCGATGCTTTTCACAGAGCACTGCGTGCGTTCCTTCGCAAGTACGACAAAACGACGGTGTAGGCGGGTGGATGAGTGGCCATCTTGCACAACGACAGCCTGCAAACGATAGCGCATCCGGTGATGAGAGGGTCCTGCACCAAATATGACGCATGCGCGGCCTCTCTTGAAGCCGTTTGTGAGCCCCACTCGGCTTTCAGAGTGGGGCCAAAAAATCTTAAGGGTTGTATTTCACGAGACCTGCTGCTGTTTACACTTCGGGCAGATTCCGCGGACCTCGACGTGATAATCCTCAACCTCAAATCCCCGGGCTTCCGGTGGCACAGACAACTGAATCGGCTCCTCCAGGTAAAAATCGAACAGCGCACCGCAGCGCGTGCAGACCAGGTGATGGTGGGGTTCCACGTTGATGTCGAACCGGCTCGCGCCCTCGCCAACGCCAATCTCCTTCACGAGTCCCACCTGCGACAGTTGCTTTACCGTATTGTAGACGGTGGATACGCTCATGCTAGGAAAGCGGTCCTGCAGTGACGTGTAAATATCGTCCACGGTCGCATGACCGTCGTAGTCCAACAAGAACTGGAGAATGGCTTCTCGCTGCGGGGTCACGCGCAGGCCGGCATTTTTCAACAACTGCACAGCGTCCTTCTGCGCCTGCATGTCACCCCCTCCTTTCATCCGTGGTTTTACTCGATTCTATCCCCTTTGACAACCGTCCTCGCTTTTTTTATAATGCGACCTAGATGAGAACGATTCTAAAGTACGACTCATTACGAGTTGATTATAATTCAATGTTCTCATTCTGCAAAGCTCTCTCGCGGCGCGAGACGAGCCCGATTCGGTCCATCCCGCTTCGGCGGAGGACATACATCCGCTCACATTCACCTTACGAAGGAGGATGATCGTCGATGTCTCTCGTGGGCAAGAAGATTCAGCCGTTCAAGGCCATGGCGTACCGTAACGGCGAGTTCATTGAGGTGACGGATCAAGATCTGTTGGGCAAGTGGAGCATCCTGTGCTTCTATCCGGCGGACTTTTCGTTCGTGTGCCCGACGGAGTTGGAGGACCTGCAGGAGCACTATGACGAGCTGAAGAAGCTCGGCGTGGAAGTGTACTCCGTTTCGACGGACACGCACTTCGTGCACAAGGCTTGGCACGACGTGTCGCCGTCCATTCAGAAGATCACCTACACGATGATCAGCGACGCGACGCACGAGATTTCCCGCAACTTTGACGTGCTCATCGAGGACCAGGGGGTCGCGGAGCGCGCCACGTTCCTCATCGATCCGGACGGCGTCATCCAGGCCATCGAGATCACGGCGGACGGGATCGGCCGCGACGCGTCGACGCTGATTCCGAAGGTGAAGGCCGCACAGTATGTGCGCAATCACCCCGGTGAGGTCTGCCCGGCGAAGTGGAAGGAAGGCGAGAAGACGCTCAAGCCGAGCCTCGATCTCGTCGGCAAGATCTGAGGAGGTGTTGGCCTGACCATGGTGCTCGACGATGAAATTCGAGAGCAACTGAAACAGTATCTCGAGCTCATGGAAGGCGACGTCGTGATCCGGGTTGCGCCCGGGTCCGACGACGCCTCCCGCGATATGATGGAGCTCGTGAACGAATTGAAATCGATGTCGCCCAAGATTCACGTGGAAGAGGCTGATCTTCCGCGGCGTCCGAGCTTCAGCGTGAACCGCCCGGGCGAGGACACGGGCATCGTGTTTGCCGGCGCACCACTTGGACACGAGTTCACATCGCTCGTTCTGGCGCTTTTGCAGGTGAGCGGTCGGCCGCCCAAGGTTGATGAGTCGGTCATCCGCAAGATTCAGAGCCTCGAGGGCACGTACGAATTCGAGACGTACGTCAGCTTAAGCTGCCACAACTGCCCAGACGTGGTGCAGGCCCTCAACCTGATGAGCGTGCTGAATCCGAACATCCGGCACACTATGATCGACGGCGCCGTGTTCAAGTCGGAAGTGGAAGAGAAGAACGTGATGGCGGTGCCGACGGTGTATCTCAACGGGGAGTTCTTCGAGAGCGGGCGCATGTCCGTGGAGGAAATCCTCGCGAAGCTCGGCAGCCAAGCGGATGTCTCCGAACTGAATGCGCGCGATCCGTACGATGTCCTGGTGATTGGCGGCGGCCCCGCGGGCGCGAGTGCGGCCATTTACGCGGCCCGCAAGGGCATCCGAACTGGCATCGTGGTGGATCGGTTCGGCGGCCAGGTGAACGACACGCTCGGCATCGAGAACTTCATCAGCGTGAAGTACACCGAAGGGCCGAAATTCGCCGCCCAGCTTGAGGAACATGTCCGTCATTACAATATCGACATTATCAAATCTCAACGCGCGAAACAATTGCGAAAAGGCGATCTCATCGAGGTCGATCTCGAAAGCGGCGCGACACTCAAGTCGAAGACGGTCATCATCGCGACAGGTGCCCGCTGGCGCAACCTCGGCGTCCCTGGCGAGAAGGAGTTGCAGACCAAGGGTGTAGCCTACTGCCCGCACTGCGACGGCCCGCTCTTCCAGGGCAAGCGCGTGGCCGTGATCGGCGGCGGCAACTCTGGCATTGAGGCGGCCATCGATCTCGCCGGCCTCGCGTCGCACGTCACCGTGCTCGAGTTTTTGCCTCAGCTCAAGGCGGATGAGATCTTGCAGAAGCGGCTGTTCAGTCTGCCCAACGTCACGGTGCTCACGAACGTCGAGACGAAGGAGATTCTCGGCACGGAGCGCGTGACGGGAATTCGCTATGCCGATCGCGCCACGGGCGAGGAGCACCAGCTGGAGCTCGAAGGCGTGTTCGTGCAAATCGGCCTCGTGCCGAACACGGAGTGGCTCGGCGATTTCGTCGAGAAGACGCGGTTCGGCGAAATTGTCGTCGACAGCCGCGGCCAGACGAGCGTCGAGGGCGTGTTTGCGGCGGGCGACTGCACCAACGTGCCGTACAAGCAGATCATCATCTCCATGGGCTCTGGCGCGACGGCCGCGCTCGGCGCGTTCGATTACCTGATCCGTCATTGACGCTCGCAACCGTCCCATCCAGTTCCCACTCACCCCTGCGGCTCCGCATGCCCCGCCGCAGGGGTCTTTTTGTTCCCTGCGGCGGGGCTGATAACTGCCGTGCATCGCCCCGGCGCAAGAATGGCATTGGCGCCATCGCGCCCGCGGATGGTACATTCAAATCAACCCGGCCGGGGAAGTGCGAGCGAGATTCGAGGTGAACGCGCATGCGACAACTGGTGATGGAAGCGCCTTCGCGCTTGCGCCTGTGCGAAGCGGAGGCGGCGGGATCGCCGGGGGACGGTCAGGTGCGGCTTCACACCATCATGGGCGGCATCTGCGGCTCGGATACGAAGGTGTATCACGGCCACCTGCGCCACGCGAGCTATCCCGTCCGCCCTGGGCATGAACTCGTGGCCCGCGTCGTCGAAGTGGGGGCAGGCGTGGATCTTGCGCCGGGCGATCGCGTCGTGATCATTCCCAACACCTACTGTGGCGAATGTGTGCCTTGTCGCCGCGGGCAGACGAACGTGTGCGTCCGGAAGGCGTCGATTGGCATCAACGCGCCGGGGGGATTCGCCGAGGATTGGGTGATCGAGGCCAAGTACGCGGTGCCGGTGCCCGACGAGGTGAGCGACGTGGAGGCCGCGATGGTCGAACCGTTCGCCGTGGCTTGGCACGCTGTCCACCGGGCACGGGTCAGCGCGGGCGATGAGGTGCTCATCCTGGGCAGCGGCACGGAGGGCGCGCTCTGCGCCATGCTGGCGCAGTCGCTCGGCGCCCGGGTGACGGCGGCGGACGTGCGCGAGGACCGTTTGGCGTTCGTTCGGAGGATTGTGCCGGGCGTGCGCACGGCGCTCGTCTCGGAGCTCGCGCCCGATAGGTACGCGGTGGTCATCGAGGCCGCAGGTGCGCCGGACGCCATCGCCGCGGCAGTGGCGTGCGTGCAGCCGGGGGGCTGCATCGTCGCGCTGGGCCTTGCGGAGGAGGCTCGGTTGCCGATGCAGGTCTTTGTCCGCAAGGAGGCGTCGCTTCTCGGGTCCATCATCTACGTCCGGCAGGATTTCGTGGACGCGCTCGCCCGGCTGAAGGGCGATCCCGCCCTGCGCCAAGCCTTCGACAAGCTGTGTGCGGGCGTGTGGCCGCTCGAGGCATACGCCGAGGCGTACCATCACGCGCTTTCCGGCAAGCCGGGCAAGGCGCTCATCGCCTTCGAAGGAGGCGCATCGCGATGAAGTGGAGCGTGTGCACCACCGGGATGAAGGAGCGGTCCCTCGAGGACATCCTGAAGCTCGTCCGCGCCTGGCGGGCGTCCGGCGTCCGCGTGGACGGCCTGGAGCTGTGGGTCGGCCATGTCGAGCCCTATGCCGCGGCTGGGCGGATGGCGCTCGAGGAACTCGCGTCGAGGCTCGCCGACGAGGGACTCAGCGTGCCGGTCATCAGCGGCTACACCTATTTCTCCCGCAGCCCGCGCGACCGCGACTCCGACCTCCGGGACGTGCGCCGCTATGCCGAGATGGCCTCCGCGCTTGGCGGCCCTGCCATTCGGACGTTCTTCGGCCACCTGCCTTCGCGCGCGGCGAGCCCCGAGCTGTGGGATGAGTCCCTGGCCGCACTGGTCGAAGCGCGGATCATCGCGCGAGGCATGGGATCGGACCTCCTGGTGGAGACCCATTACCAGACGTTTGCGGATTCCCTCGACAGCCTGCGCAGTCTGCTCCACTCGGTTCCGGGCGGCGATCTCGGCCTGATCTTCGATGCTGCCAACTTTAACCCGGACCACCTCGACCCGCTCGAAGTGCTTCGGGAGGTGTATCCAGCCGTTCGGCACGTGCACTGCAAAAACTACCATTGGAATCATGAGGCGTGGTACCAGAGCGTCCCAGTCTCGGCGTTCGATCCGTCGGGAGACGTGGACAACGACCGCGTGCTGCGGGAACTTGCCGCGCGCGGATATCAGGGATTCGTGTCGCTCGAGTACTTCGGGCGTCGAGGCTTTCCGGCGCTTTTGCGATCGCTCGAAGAGGCGAGATGGCGGTCGGCGTAATCCGTGAGACAGAGGAGGAGATGGCGTGAAACACCGGCGTTGGTGGATCGGCGTGTTGATCGCCGTGGGCGTGATCGTCAACTACTTGGACCGGTCGGCCACTTCGATGGCCACGAAGCCGATTGAGGGCACGTTTCACCTGACAGCCGGCCAGATGGGCATCGTGCTTTCGGCCTTCAGTTGGTCGTCCATCTCGATGAGCATTCCGACGTTCATCGCGCCCAAGGGCACGGTGGGCGTCCTCACAGGGTTCCTCACGTTCGGCAACAACGCCATGGGCATTCTTGCTCCAATTGTAACCGGTTTCATTGTGCAGGCGACGGGATCGTTCATGGATGCGTTCCTGTGCGCGGCCGTGATTCTCCTGATTGGCGTGCTGAGCTACGCGTTCTTGTTGACCGACCTCGACCGCATCCCGTCCGCCAAAGCCCAGGCGGGCGCGTCTTCGGCGGCCAAAGTGCCTATCCAATGACAGGGGCGAGGCGGGGCGTGCGCTCCGCCTCGATGCCTCTCAACCGTTCTGCGATTCATGGACAAATGTCCACTTCTCGCTTCCTGCTTCAGCGACCCATGACTAGCAGCCCAAGGCCGCCCCGCCAGAGGGATCTCCACAGGCGTCACTTCCCGCGGAACTCGCGGTACCGATTCTCAAAAGATTTTTCGCTGCGTTGATGTCGCGGTCATGCCGCGTGCTGCACGCCGGGCACGTCCACTCCCGCACCGACAATGGCAACTCGCTTATCACGTACCCGCACGCCGAGCACGTCTTGCTGCTCGCGTAAAACCGAGGCGCGATGATGAGTTCCGAACCATACCACGCGCACTTGTACGTCAGCATTCGCCGAAACTCGCCAAAACCCATGTCCGAAATGGCTCGCGCCAACGCTCGATTCTGCACCATGCCTCGCACATGCAGGTCTTCCATGACGATCGCTCGCTTGGTTTTCGCGAGCTCCGTCGTCACCTTGTGCAAAAAGTCCTGCCGTATGTTGCGGATCTTCCGGTGCAGACGAGCAAGCGCCAACGCCGACTTCCGCCGATTTCGAGAGCCGGGTTTCTTTCGGCTATGCCGCTTCGACAACCGCTCTAAGCGGCGAAGGTATCGGCGCAACGGCTTTGGCGCCTTGATTTTCGTCCCGTCGGACAACGTGAGAAACCACGAAACCCCTAAATCTACACCCACAGGCTCGCCCGAAGGCGGCACAGGGTCGGGGATCTCCGTTTCTGTCGCCAAACTCACATACCATCGGTCCGCCTCCCGCTTCACCGTCGCCGACAAGATTCGGCCTTCGACATACGGTTTCTCTTTCAGCCGAATCCGCCCGAGCCGAGGCAGTTGTACGGCGTTGTCCAAAACGCGAATCGAACCCGTCAGGCGAAACGAATCGTCGCGCCCTTTTTTCTTGAACCGAGGGAATCCGACCTTGCGCCCCTCATTCAACCCGCGAAAAAAGTGTTGAAACGCGCGATCCAAGTCCCGCAGCGCTTCCTGCGGAGCGCACTTGGAGACCTCGTACATCCACGGGAAGTCGGTTTTCTTCAGGCGGTTGAGTTCCCGGTGCTGTTCGATGGCGTTCGTGCTTTGCCCCGCCTCTTCATGGAGCGCGATGCGTCGGGCAAGCCCCCAATTGTACGCAAATCGGGCCACACCTGCGTGCTTCGCAAGCATGACCCGTTGCATCCGATTCGGCGCCAACTCATACCGATACGCCCGATGAATCTTCACGCTCGAGAACCTCCAAAGCGCGCTTGGCGCGGTGACGAGCGGAACGCCGCCCGTACAACCGCGCGCAAAACGACGTAAGGACTTCGACCATGTCTTGCACCAAGTCGTCCTTGACCTCGCCTGGCTCCACGACGAGAATTCGTCGGCCTTGAGCCGCCAAAGCCGCCTCGACGTATTCAAACCCGAACCGCATGAGCCGATCCCGATGTTCCACCACAATCGTATGGGCATTTGGATCGGACAGCATTTTCATGAGCTTCGGTCGATGCCCGTTGAGTCCCGAGCCGATTTCCGTAACCGCCTTGACCACGACAAGCTTCTGTGCCATTGCAAATTCCATGAGCCGTGCGATTTGGCGATCCAAATCGGCTTTTTGGTCGGCGCTTGACACGCGCGCATACAAGGCCACGGCATTCGTTGTGGAAGGCTCGGGTTCGTGGACGAGGATGGTGCCCGAAGGAGTTTGCTCAAAAGGCACGGGCATCCGGCCTTCTTTTACCCAACGCCAGGCGGTCTTGTACGAGATTCCATTCTTTCTTGCCCAATCACTGAGTTTCATAGAAATAAAATACACCAAGTGTACATCATTGTCCATAATTCAATGAGCAGTTCTCAACCCTGCATGGCCTCCAGCAGGAATCGGTTGTGCCTTCGCTCGTGTCCCATGCGCGTCGCGGGCCCGTGGCCCGGGTAGATCTCGAGCTCATCCGGCCATTCGAGGATGCGTTTGAGCGACGCCTGCATGGCCTCCGGATCCGAACCCTCCAGATCCACGCGCCCGATAGTGCCTGCAAACAACGTGTCCCCGGAGAACACCACGCGCTTGCCGACGAGGCACACGCTCCCCGGCGAATGCCCCGGCGTGTGCCAGACGGTGAACGTCTCGTCGCCGAGCGTGAGCTCGTCGCCGTCCTGCAGCCACGCGTCCGGCTGGCGAAGGTCCGGCGCATCGTCCGCGAGGTACGCCCGGTACCAGTGCGGCGCGCGGTTCCACGTGACGAGATCGTCCCGGTGGAGGTACGACGGCACGCCGTACCGCTGGCGCAGGCGGTCGGCGCCGATGACGTGATCAAAGTGGCCGTGCGTGTTCCAGTTGGCGACGAGCTTGAGGCCCATCTCGTCGATGAACGAAAACACGGGATCCAGCGCGAGATCGCCCGGATCAATGACGACAGCGTTCGCGCCGCGCTCCCACGACTCGGCAATCACGTAGCAGTTGGACTGGATGGGCGAGATGACGAAGCGGCGAATGTCCACGTGAAGTCCCCTTCCCGTCGTTGAAACGTCCACCCCCAAGTGTAGCAGGTCGCCGGGCTCGGGTAGAAATGCGGGAAACGTGCCCGCGCCGGAGGTCCTTCGCGGGTTGAAACGGATGCCTCTCGGGCCATCACGGTGCGCACATGCGCTTGACGAAGGCGATGAACGCGCGGGCGACGGGCGACAGGGTCGTGTGGGTGTGCCAGGCCATGTAGACGGACCGTTTGCACGGCTCGCACAGCCGGAGGACGTGGACGGGCAACTGGTCGAGCTGGGCGTGCAGCGGCACCACGGCGACGCCGACGCCGGCGGCCACGAGCCCCGCCACGGTCAGGTCTTCGACGCCTTCCATGGCCACGCGCGGCGTGAATCCCGCCTCCGCGCAGTAGCGCTCAATCACGTGGCGGATACCGCTCTCGCGGGCGTAGGCCACGAACGGCTCGCCGGCGAGATCGGACAGGTGACACTGGTCCTTCGCCGCGAGCGGGTGATCGAGGGGGACGATGGCCACGAGTTCCTCCTGCAGGATTTCGACGAGCGTCAGGTGCGGCGCGTGTTGCGGCGTGCAGAACGCGATGTCGATCTCGCCGGCATCGAGCTGTTGCAAGAGCTTCTGGGTCGGCGCTTCGGACAGGCGGACGGTCACACCGGGGTGCGTGCGGGTGAACGTGCGAATGACGTCGGGCAGGAAGCGCGTGCCGAGCGAGTAGATGAGGCCGACGTGGAGCACGCCCCGGGCCTGGCCCGCGAGCTCGGCGACCTTGCGAGCGCCCGCGGCCACCTCGGCGAGCGCCTGGCGGGCGTGAGGCAGAAACGCCTCGCCGCACGGCGTGAGGCGCACGCCCTGCGCGGTGCGCACGAAGAGCGGCGCGCCGAGATCGCCCTCGAGTTTTTGGATGGCCCGAGACAGCGCGGGTTGAGACACGCGGATGGCGTCCGCGGCGCGGCGAAAGCTCTGGTACTCCGCCACGGCCAAAAAGTACTCGAGCTGGACAAGTTCCATGCGCATCCTCCCGATCCGCCGAGTGTTCACGACGCATTTGGTTCCATGACACCTGAGCTCAGGCGCCCTGTCAACCGGGGCGTTCCGCGGATCGGACCTCGTGTGAAAGTTGCGAGAATAGGGCTTGCGCAGTCGGCAGCCGCGTTGTATGTTTGCTTTGAAAGCGATTTCTTTGGACTGGGGGGTGAGCCGCCCAGGGGTGTGAGACGGAGGTGAGCCCTTAAGTCGAAATCGATTTCGATTCGAGGCGACAATTTTCGCGAATGATGAGGGGGTTGCCTATGAAAAATCGTTGGAAAGTGGCCGCCGCACTGGGATCCGTCGCCGCGAGCATGGCGCTCGTCGCGCCCAATCTGACCACACAAGCGAAAACGCTCCCGCCGCTCGTCGTGTGCACGAGCCCGCAGGGAACGTACGCGGACAACTTCAATCCCTTTGCGTCCGGCAATTTGGCTGGCACGTTCGGCAACGTGTATGAGTCGCTGTTCTACTTTGACGCGGTCAGCGGACACACCTTCGATCTTTTGGGCACGAGCTTCCACTTCACCAACGGCAACCGCACGCTGGTGGTGAATTTGCGCCACAACGTCAAGTGGACGGACGGCATGCCCTTTACAGCCAAAGACGTGGTGTTCACCTTCCAGCAGCTGAAGAAGTATCCCGACGCGGACGCGAACGGCGTGTGGCAGCAGTTGCAGTCGGTGCAGGCCAACGGAAACTACGAGGTGGTCTTCACCTTTAAGACGCCCAACGTCCCCTTCGCGGAGCAATATGTCCTTGGCTCCACGCCCATTGTCCCCGAGCACCAGTGGGCCGCGTTGGGCGATCCGGCCAAGGCGCACATCACGTGGGACAAAGCCATCGGCACGGGGCCCTTTATCGTCTCGTACTTCTCGCCGCAGGACTATAAGTTCAAGGCGAATCCGAACTACTATCTGGGCGCACCGAAGGTGCCCGAACTCGACTATCCGGCCTTTACGAGCAACCAGAGCGCCGATCTCGCCCTCGCGGAAGGCCAAGTGCAATACGGCAACCTGGACATTCCCAACGTGCAGAAGACCTACGTCGACGTGAACCCGCACAACCACTACTACTTCCCGCCTGACAACATCGTCGAGCTGTATCCCAACCTCTCGAATCCGCTGCTCGCCATCCCGAACGTGCGGGAAGCCATTAGCCTGGCCATTGACCGCCAGAAGCTCTCCGTGATCGGCGAGACGGGCTACGAGGGCGTGGCCAACCCCATCAGCCTGCCGTTGCCGAACTACAAGTCCTGGTTGGATCCGACGCTGCCGTCCTCGTACCTGCACTTCCCGCCCGTGAACGACGCGAAGGCCGAGCAGTTGCTTCAGGCGGCCGGGTTCAAAAAGGACAAGAACGGAATCTACGCCAAGGACGGGAAGGAGTTGTCGTTTAACCTCGAGGTCGTCTCGGGTTGGAGCGACTGGGACGAAGACTGCCTCCTGATCCAGCAGGACCTCGCGAAGATCGGCATCAAGGTGAACATCGAGCAGGTCACGTTCGGCACCTACTACAGCAACATCGCGCCGACCGCAAGCGCGCACGGCGTCATCCCCGGCAAGTACGATCTCGCCATCTCCTGGACGAACGAAGGCCCGACGCCCTATCTCCAGTACTACGACCTGCTCGACTCGAACGGATCGTTCAACGTGGAAGGGTTCCACGATCCCCAGGTCGACAAGCTGTTGAACGCGTTCGCGCAGACGACCGATCTCGCGGAGCAGAAAAAGATCATGTACCAGATTGAACGCATCGCCGCCGAGAAGATGCCGGTCATTCCGCTTCTCGTGGGCGCGTACTGGTACGAGTACAACGACAGCAACTACACAGGCTGGCCCACAAAAGAGAACCTGTGGATCACGCCGGGGCCGGCCAACACGCAGTCGGCCGCCATCGTGATGCAGCACCTGCAGCCCGTGCATTAAGAAATGCGATTTAAGGCGAGACCAGACGTGGTCTCGCCTTCGTTACGGTTTCTCGAGTTCGCCATCCATCCAGGCTCGCAATACAGAACGATTGTGGACGATCATCGGATCTTCACCTAGGTACTCCGCGGCTCGTTCGTTATGATCATAAGCTTTCCTGTATTGGCCGAGCCGGCTATAACACACACAAAGTTGAATATGGGGTAACCAGGTTTCACATGCATGGTTGACAAATCCCACAAAATTGGCTGGACGCCTGCATTTGGTTGCTAGATCATACCAAAAGATGGCCTGATCGATCTTTCCCTCTTCCAAGTAACCATACCCGATACGACAACACGCTTCGGCTCGCGGCGTATCGTACAGGAACGAGTGTAACACAGCTTGCTTACTTTGCTCCGGTTGATTCATCGCACGAAAGCATTCGGCGAGCTTGAAGCAAGCTGTGATGGCGTCCTCTTTCCAACATTGTCCTGTTGCTAAAAACCGCTTGTACCATTGTACAGCCTTCTCGTATTGTGCATGATCCAGCAGCTCATTGGCGTAGTAGAGCATGTCGCGTGGGCTGAAATCTTCGCCAAGCGCGAGCTTCTTCTCGTAGATGCGAAGATTGCGAGCGGCATCATGCTCGACAGGGCGATGGATGATTGCGATGTCGCTGTTGAGGATGTTGCCGTTAATTTCAAGATATTCATGGACGCGGCCCCGCCAAACAAAACCGCGCGATCGTTTCACGAGGCGAACGAGACGAGAACTGACGGTCGGCTGATCACCTTGAAATGCGAGGTGATACCACATTGTCACTGCGTCCACGTCGGAAGAAAGGTTTTTCTTGAATTCTGCCAGTTTGATTCGATCTACATCTGACACAACGTCGTCGGCGTCTAGCCAGAGGACGTAATCCATACTGGCGTGCCGGAACGATTCGTTGCGCGCCTCGCTGAAATCATCCACCCACTCAAAATCGAACACCAGATCTGTGTATTTGCGAGCGATCTCTTGGGTCCTGTCTTGCGAACCTGTATCAACTATCACGATTTCATCGACAATGTCGGCAATCGATTGGAGACAGCGATCCAGTACAGCCTCCTCATCTTTCACGATCATACATAAGCTCCAAGTATTTTCCGTTTTAGCGGACACTACGCTCTCCCCTCTCCGGTCTGACCCAGCTTACGTTCGGGATCGTATGCTGGGAGCCATCGCATGCGATAGACGAGTGCCCTGAACCTGGACGGTTTTGTGCAGGCGGGCATATGACTAGCGAGAAAGGAGGGGATGTAATGTGTCGATGCCGAACGTGCCTGATGTCAAGCCTGACATCGAGTTAACGCGCGAACAAGTTGTTCACCTGTTGCTTGCCTCGATTGCCATGGAGGAGCTTGGCCTCGCCCATATCATCAATGCGGAGGGCGAAAAGTTGCAGTATGTCCTCGCGAAGCCCTGTCTACCAACTTGTACGCTCCTGAAAGTGAACGAAAGCGTCGATCACCTTCTGCGCACGCTCATTCACAAAGAACTCCTGCTACAAATCAAACTGGAGCTCGTGTCCAAACTCGTTCCTTGCCATGTCTGTGAAGACGAGTGTGAGGAACGCGAAGAGTGCAAGGGGTGCGAGGAGTGCGGCGAATGTGAGGAGTGCGAGGAATAATGTCCATAAGCATGGTACGAGGCGTGTCCGAGAGGATGGACTCCGCTGCGTTTTTACATGCGTTCCACGACATCGTATCCCACGCAATCCTTCTCGACCGCGCGAGTAGCAAGCTCCTGTACGCCCTGGTAAGAATGGCTGCACATGAACCTCGCGTCGTCGCTCAAATTAGCCTGGCGCTCGATCAGCAAACGCTGATCGAGCGCCATCTGCACACAATTGTTTATATGTACCGAGAAGGTTGGGGCAATCGAGAGCGTGCAAATCGAAGAACTGAGATGGGCGATGCGGAACTGGATATCACGGACCATAACCTCGTTCAAAATGCCAAGGCGGTTCTTTCTGATCAACACGCGTGCGCACGTGAGCTCGTGCGCACGCTCGCGACCCTCGTGCGATCCCGCATGGGAGGGCGCAGTAAGGATGAACCCGCAATTGAACCGATCTTGGTGCAACTGTCCGATTGCGCGGTCCGCGCACGGCTCACAGCCCTTAAACGCGGGCATATGTACGCTGCGTTGCTGGGGATCGGTATTCGGCATGAGCAGCTTGGAGCGGGAACCGAAGACGCTGTTGAGCGTGAAATCTCGGTTCTTCGGATTAAAATGGGCGATTTCCCGCTCAGTACATCCACGTACAGACTCACCGCACGCAGCAATCTCGCATGGCTTGAGCTGCTGTGGAGACATCAACGACACCTATTTGTGGCCTGTGATCCGGAGCATCGGCTGTGGCTTAACATTCGAGGGCCATGGGAGTCATTACGGAACGAAGAAAGGCTGTGACAACGTGCGGCTTCAACGGCTCACCTTATGCATGATTGCACGAGACGAAGGGGACGTGATCGAGCGCGCACTGAAAAGTGCAGCCCAATTATGGGCCTTCTTCGCGGCCTGAATCTGCGTTTCGCATGGGGCATGCGCGCTTATTCCGCAATCGGTGCGGTATTCGCTTTGTGAATGACTTCCACGAGACGCTTAACGTTCTCGCCGCCCTTCGCTTTGGTTCTCTGTGGTGGACATCCCGGTTGTCATCTATCACTACGGTTATCTCGATGAACACATTCGTAGAAAAGGGAAATTGATTCGCAACTGGGGACACAGGAGGGGGGCAGCCAAACGGCTAGCCCCCGTCATAATTAACTGATCGCAACGCCCGCAGAAGCGTAACCGACAACGGTGTTAATCAGCGAGAGACCCGACGCCGTCGCCGAGAAGACGAGCAGGAGGCGCGTGCCTGCTGTCACGGGGATCGACAGGCCGGTTGTAATACCGCTCACGATTTGTCCAATGGAGATTGTACCGGTGAGCGGCGGCAGAGCGACGGAAGCGCCTGGGATCGGTGAAAATGTGTTGTTCGGCGTTGTCGACTCGTACAGCTGCGCCGTGATGTTCACGGTCGTGCCGAGCAGGCTGAGCGCGGCCGTCGCACTAAAGTACGCTGCGATCGACGTGATGACGCCATCGCGCGGCATCGAGAAGGCGAAGTTCAGGAGCGTGCCGCCAGCTCCGGTGAGGTCGATCTGGCCACTGCCCAGCACGGTCACTCCTGTGACCGAGCTGCCAAAGCCGACTAGGCTCGTCGTCCCGACGAGGCCACCTGCGACGGTGGTGAGAGCCACGGGCAGGCCAGACGCGAACGGAATGATCGCGCTTGAACCAGCCGGGCCTGTTGGCCCCGTCGGTCCTGTCGGTCCTGTGGGCCCCGTCGGTCCTGTGGGTCCGGTCGGTCCTGTGGGTCCGGTCGGTCCTGTGGGTCCGGTCGGTCCTGTGGGTCCGGTCGGTCCTGTGGGTCCGGTCGGTCCTGTGGGTCCGGTCGGTCCTGTGGGCCCGGTCGGTCCGACGTTCGCCAGCGACATCACGTTGCTGAGCTTGCTGTCCAAGATCAGCTCCTTGCGGATGATGTTGTCCAACGTGGCGTTCACCGACTGATTGAGCGTGAGAAGGTCATCCAGCGACGGCTGGGTTCCGGTGGCACCCGTCAGCGTGCCGAGGACGTACTGGATCTTTTCCGCCTCAGCGTTCGTGAGGTGGCCAAGTCCCAGTTCCTCGAGCGCGATGGACGAGAGCAACAGGTTGACAGCGTCGTCCCGGGTGATAGAGATGGACGGATTGATATTGGGGATATTGGGTTGTGACACCGGGCGTCCTCCTCGCGAGTAGAATCTCTTTCTGCACACAATAGGCGAGCATGGGAGCGCCGGTGTCTACAAACGTCCATATATGCCAATTTGGGCGACGAAAATAGGCCCGGCGAAGCGCCGGGCCCCACTCGCACGCGGATTCAGCTCAGGCTGATCCACACATCCTTGACCTCGGTGTAGTTGTTCAACGCGTACGAGCCCATTTCGCGCCCGATACCGGACTGCTTGTATCCACCGAAGGGAGCCGCCGCGTCAAACACGTTGTAGCAGTTGACCCAAACAGTGCCGGCCTTCAGCTTGCTGGCGATATAGTGGGCATTCCGGATGTTCTCCGTCCACACACCGGCCGCCAGGCCGTACTCCGTGTCGTTCGCGCGCGCAATGACTTCGTCCAAATCTTCAAACGGCATCGCCGCGACCACCGGTCCGAAGATCTCCTCGCGCGCGATGGTCATGTCGTCCCGGACATTGGCGAAGATGGTCGGCTGCACGAAGTATCCGCGATCCGTGGCCTTGCCGCCGCCGACGAGGACCTCGGCGCCCTCTTCCACGCCCTTCTCGATGTAGCCCAGCACGCGCTTCTCCTGTTCATCGGACACGAGCGGCCCCATCTCCGTGCCTTGATCCAAGCCCGGGCCTTGGCGGATCTTCTTCGCGAGGGAGACGAGATCGGCCACCACGTTGTCGTACGCTTTCTTCTGCACGAACAGGCGCGATCCGGCGCAGCACACCTGGCCCTGGTTGAACATGATGCCCATGAACGCGCCGGGGATGGCTCGGCTCATGTCGGCATCGGGGAGAATGATGTTCGGGGACTTGCCGCCGAGCTCGAGCGTGACGCGCTTCAAGGTCGCCGCGGCGTTGCGCATGATGAGCTTGCCGACCTCCGTCGATCCGGTGAACGCAATCTTGTTGACGTCCGGGTGCTCCACCAGTGCCTGTCCGGCGGTCTCGCCGAAGCCCGGCACGACATTGACGACGCCCGGCGGGAAGCCAGCCTCTTGGATCAGTTTGGCCAGGTAGAGCGCGGAGAGCGGCGTCTGCTCCGCCGGCTTGAGCACCACCGTGCAGCCCATGGCCAGCGCGGCGCCAATCTTCCAGCACGCCATGAGGAGCGGGAAGTTCCACGGGATGATCTGGCCCACGACGCCGACGGGCTCGTGTCGCGTGTAGTTGAAGTATTTTCCCGCTACCGGAATGGTTTGCCCCACGACCTTGGTGGGCCAGCCGGCGTAGTAGCGAATGTGTTCGATGGCAAGCGGCAGGTCTGCGTTCAGGGATTCGCGAATGGGTTTGCCGTTGTCGAGGGTTTCGAGCTGAGCGAGCTGCAGCTTATGTTCTTCCATGAGATCCGCCAGCCTATAGAGAAGCCGGGACCGCTCCGCGGCGCTCATGCGCGACCACGGGCCGGACTCAAAGGCGCGGCGAGCGGCTTTGACCGCGCGGTCAATGTCGGGAGCTTCCGCCTCCGCGACTTCCACCAGGACTTCTTCTGTCGCAGGGTTGATAGACTTGAACGTTTTGCCGGAGAGTGAGGGAACGAATTCGCCGTCAATGAACAGGCCCTTGGGACCCTTGAGAAACTCGACGACATCCGGATGCAGAGCGCTCGCATTCACTTCTTGAACTGCCACCCATGTCCCCTCCTTACGTGGTCAGAAAACGGTTGGAAACCGCTTTCAACTCCATCATATTAAGAGACTTGCGAAAATTCAACCCTTGATATTGGGCTTTCGGGCCTTTCAACTTCTTGACCCAATCCGATGATATGAACGTGGACGTCCGTTCATGTCCGGAGATGGCGTGTGCCGTGGCATGGATGGATCGAGGGTGCAAATGGAAAGATTGTGAACTGGACGATGATCTCGCATAGATCGAAATCGTCCATCAATTCCAAGAAGTATCTCGGTTGACAGAGGCGATCTCCTTGCGGCATCATGGGGCGTATGGTGGACAGCTTGCGCCCTGATGCGGGGGAATGAAAGCGATCACGCCCGGAGACCGCGGCGTTTCCAGTTTCGCAGGGGCGCATCATGGAACCTGAACAAGGGAGGAATTTCATGGACAAGGGCATGCGCCGGGAAATCCATCTCGTCGCGCTGACCATGACCGGGCTCGGGTCCATCATCGGCTCGGGCTGGCTGTTCGGCGCGTGGAAGGCCGCCAAGGTCGCGGGTCCGGCCGCGATGGTCGCGTGGATCCTTGGCATGGCCGTCATTCTGCTCATCGGCCTGACCTACGCGGAACTCGGCCCCATGTTCCCGCGATCCGGCGGTATGGTGCGTTACGCCCACTATTCGCACGGGTCGTTCGTCGGGTTTTTGTCCGGCTGGGCGAACTGGATCGCCATCGCGTCCGTCATCCCGATTGAGGCGGAGGCGTCGATCCAGTACATGAGCTCGTGGCCGTGGCACTGGGCTCAGTGGACGCATCACCTGTACGTCAACAAGACGCTCACGCCGCCCGGACTGCTGTTGGCAGCCATCCTCGTCTTCATTTACTTTTTGCTGAACTACTGGACGGTCAAGCTGTTCGCGCGTGCCAACACGGCCATCACCGTGTTCAAGTTCATCATTCCCGCGCTGACCGTGATTGGCCTCATCGCGGCTCACTTTGATACGCACAACTTCACGCAGTACGGCGGGTTTGCGCCAAACGGCTGGGCGAGCGTGCTGACGGCCATCGCGACGTCCGGCGTCATCTTCGCGTTCAACGGCTTCCAGAGCCCCATCAACCTGGCGGGCGAGGCGCGCAATCCGAGTCGCAACGTTCCGCTTGCCGTGATCGGCTCCGTTCTGCTCGCCGGTGTGATCTACCTGTTCCTGCAGGCCGCGTTCATTGGTTCGATGCCGGGGAACCTGCTGAGCCACGGTTGGGCGAGCATCAACTTGAAGTCGCCGTTTGCCGATCTCGCCCTCGCCCTGAACGTGAACTGGCTCGCCATCGTGCTGTTCCTGGACGCGTTCGTGTCGCCGTCCGGCACCGGCATCACGTACACGGCGACCACCGCTCGCATGGTGCACGGCATGGAGGCGAATGGCTATTTCCCGAAGGTGTTCGGCCGGATTCACCCGCGCTACGGCGTGCCTCGCGCGGCGATGTGGCTGAACCTCGTCATCGCCTACATCTTCATGCTGATGTTCCGGGGCTGGGGCGAGCTCGCCGGCGTCATTTCGGTCGCGACGCTCATCTCCTACGTGACGGGGCCCATCGCCGTCATGGCGTTCCGCAATATGGGCGATCACGTCAAGCGGCCCGTGCGAATCCCGGGGATGTCCGTCATCGCGCCCATCGCGTTCATCTTCGCGTCGCTCATCCTGTACTGGGCGCAGTGGCCGCTGACGGGCGAGGTCATCATCGTGATCATCATCGGGTTGCCGGTTTACTTCTACTACACGGCGAAGGCCGGCTGGCGCGGATTTTCGGAACACTTCCGCCGCGGGCTTTGGCTGATTGTGTATCTGCTGTGGATGGCGCTCGTCTCGTTCCTCGGCAGCGGCAAGTTCGGCGGCATCGGCGTCCTGCCCTACGGGTGGGACATGGTGGTGGTTGCCGTCTCCGCGCTTGTCTTCTACATTTGGGGCGTGCGCAGTGGATTCCCGAAGCCCAACTTCCCCGAGGGCGAAAACCCGCAGCTTGTGGACGCAGAGTGAGCATAGGTTTCATAGGGGCGCCAGTTCGCTGGCGCCCCTTCGATTTGAGCTCATTCCCTGAGCAGGAGGATGCCTGGCGCGTGTGGAACCGAGTATCGAACGGAAGGATGGCTGGGCGTGGAGGAGGATGTGTGTGGAAGTCGGATCGGCTGTCCCGTCGCAGCAACATCAGGCCATGCATCCGGCGCTGGAGGATGCGCTTCGCTTCGCAAGGTTGGCCCAACGAGCGTTTTTGGACGATGTGGCCATCCTCGTGGCGGATCGGACGCGGGTGCGAGGGGTGGTCCCTGCGCGGACGTTTGCGCTTGCAGCTGCGGAGGGGTACGAGCTTCGGCCGGGCGACGGGCTGTATGAGGCCGTGCGCGAAGGGCGTGTGCGCCAAGTTCGCCTGGATGCGTCCGCGCTCGGCCTGCCGGTAGTGATGAAGGCGGTGCCCATCGCCGCGGAGGGCGGTGAACCGGTGGGCGCCTTCTGCGCGTGCGTCCGCGTGGACGCGGAGGAGCGGCTCGTCGGCCTGGCCACGACGCTCTCGTCGTCCGTGCAGCAGACAAGCGCGACGCTGCAAGAGATGGCCGCGTCCATGCAGGTCTTGGCCACGAGCCTCGGCGACATCGCGCGCGAGTCCCGTTCCGTGCTGACGGCGGTGCGCGACGTGCGGTCCATCTCGGATGAGGTCCGGGAGATCGCTGACACGAGCCGCATCCTCGGGCTGAACGCCTCGATTGAGGCGTCGCGCGCAGGGGAGAGCGGGCGGGGATTTGCCGTGATCGCCCGCGAGATTCGGCGGTTGGCGGAAGGGGCCAGGGAACAGACAGACGTGATTGCGCAGAACACGCGCCGCATGGTGGAGATGCTCGAGGCGCTGAATGAGGCCATCGAGCGGGTGGACCGGGAGGCGGAAGCGCAGCGCTCGGCCATGGAAGCCTTGGCGTCGGCGATGCAGGAGGTCAGCCAGGTGGCGGTCGATCTCGTCGCGTTCGCAGAGCAGATGGCTCGCGCGGGCGCCGGCGGGTAACCGAAGGCGGTCGAAGCGTGTCGAAATGCCAGCGTGGACGAGATGTCTGAAATCCCATACAATGGAGATGGACGCCGCGCGAGGCGTTCAATCGGAACGAGGAGAGGGATGTTCAGATGGCCAAGAAGGTGCTGATCTTGGCGGGAGACGCAGTCGAAGCGCTGGAAATCTACTATCCTTATTATCGACTCCTCGAAGAAGGTGTCGACGCCGTCATCGCAGCGCCGAGCAAGAAGACACTGAACACCGTCGTCCACGATTTCACGGGCTGGGAGACCTATACGGAGAAACCGGGATACCTCATTCAAGCGCACGCGGCCTTCGCCGACATTCGGCCGGAGGAATTCGACGGCCTCATCCTGCCCGGCGGCCGAGCGCCGGAGTACATCCGGCTGAATGAGCACGTGCCGCGCATCGTGGGCCATTTCTTCGACGCCAACAAGCCGGTTGGAGCGATTTGCCATGCGGCGCAGGTGCTCGAGGTGGTACGCGACAAGCTGAAGGGGCGCACCATGACGGCGTACATCGCCTGCAAGCCGAGCGTCGAGGGCATGGGCGCGAAGTACGCCTCGGAGACGCTGTATGTGGAGGGAAACCTCGTCTCCGGACACGCGTGGCCGGATCTCCCGGGCTTCATGCGCGAATTTCTGAAACTGCTGAACGCCCGATGAAACAAGGCCGCCCGGCTGGGCGGCCTTCTGGCGCTATGTTCCTTCAACACTGGATGCCCCACGTCGGTTTGAAATCCTGGTCCAAGATGAGGCCATCCAAAAGCTCGTAGCTATCCACATTCAGGTTGCGCGTGAGCAGGTGGACGTTGCGAGAGCCTAGCACAGCGGCCTGCGCGGCGTTCGATTTGACGTGCGCGTCCCAGCCGCCGATGTTGATCTCGCCGATGAAAATCCCCGAGTTCTGCTGCGGCGTGTTGCTCAAAATGGCTTGAAACGCGATGACGGTAGACACACGACGACCTCCACTCCTGGCTCGGACGGCAGGGCTGCCGTCAGAAGTTCCACTCGTAGCTGAATTTCAGATCTTGATCGTGGATGACCCCGTCCATCATTTCGAAGCTGTCGAACAGCGCGTTGGCGCTGATGAGGACGTTGAACATGCCTGCGTCGAGCGCCTTGCCGGCGCCGTATTTTTGATTCGCGTCCCATCCACCGATGTTGACCTGACCGAGAAATACGCCCGCGTTCTGCTGCGGCGCCATGGTGTTGAGCACGCCGCTCACAATCAGTACAGGAATGGGAACCGCCTCCTTCGCCTCAAGGGCGCGTCTCAGACGTTGCCCTCGACGTCCGGCTTCAGGCCGAGGGTGTTCACCTGCCCGTCGATGAACTCGAAGCTGTCGAACAGCAGGCTCCAGATCTGCAGATTGTAGCTCATGATGTCGTAGTTGCCGCTCTTTCCAGCCTGAAACTTCATGTTGGCATCCCAACCGCCGTTGTTGATTTGGCCGATGAACGTGCCCGCGTTCTGCTGCGGCGTCATGGAGTTGTTCGCCCCGATGAAGACGAGCGCAGGAATGGCCATCCCCTCCTCACTCAAGCGTCTGGCGCTTGGCGCGATAGGCTGTCGTCACAGATTGCTCCCGAAGACGGGCTTTGCGTCCGCGTCGTTCATGGCTCCGTCCACCACCTCGAAGCTGTCGAGATTGAGGTTGTAGAAGCCGGGGCTCCAGTTGAAAAAGCCGAATTCGCCGCCGTGCGCCTGGCTCATTTTCCGGTTGGCGTCCCATCCTGCGAAGTTGTATTCACCGACGAAGGCACCCGCGTTTTGCTGGGGCGTATTCATGAGGAGCGAACCGAGCAAGATGACGCTTGGCATGTCAACCCTCCGCCTTCGTTCTGTCCGACTCGAATGCCGTTATCCATTGGCACCCACGGTGAGCTTGAAGTCCGTGTCGTTAATGGCCCCATCCACCACTTCGAAGTTGTCCACGTTGACGTTCACCATGCCGGCCAGGACGTTGAAGGCGCCGTACGTGCCGCTGTACGCGTTGGACATCTTCCGGTTGGCGTCCCACCCGCCGACATTGCCCTCGCCGAGAAAGATGCCCGCATTTTGAACGGCGGCATCCGCCGCGGCCGTGCCAATCACGATGAGAGAAGGCATGAAACGTCTCCTTCCGTGGGCGAGGAGTCCGCGCCCATGTGTACAGCGTATGCCTGAGGCGGTTGTCCCGATGCGGCTCTGGCCTCTCCAGGTGCAGGTTTCGGTGCGAGAAGGTGCTTTGCACAGAAAAGCCCCACGGGGCGACCCGTGGGGCTTGAAGGTGTCAGTGCGTGAGGTTTGAAGAGGGGGCCACTGCGCTTTCGATTCGGCGCTGTTTGTCCGGCTGATGGAAGATGAGGACGGCGAGGACGGACGTCGCCGAGAGCACGGCCATGAGCCAGAAGGCGCTCTTGAAGCTTCCCGTCGCGTTCACAATCCATCCCGTGATGACCGGCGCAAGGAAACCGGCGGCTGCGAAGAACGTGTCCATCAAGCCGAGCGCGGTGCCCGTCCGCTCTCGCATGAGGTCCACGTTCATGGCGTAGAAGGTCGAGTTGGCGCTCATGCCAAAGCCCACCGCGAGCGTGATGAACACGATGGCCGTCGTGAGGTCGTGCGTAAAGGTGAGCGGCACGACGCACAGCGCCGACAGCAGTTGCGAGATCCAGATGGGGTACGATCTCGCCAGGCGCAGGCTGCCTGTTCGGCGCAGGATCCAGTCCGAGAGATAACCCACGAGCCACAACAGCACGGTGGCAAGCGCCCACGGCAAGATGGAGAAGGCGCCGACCGACTTCAGGTTCAGGTGATATTCGCTCTTCAGATAGGATGGCAACCACGTCATGAAGAAGAAGAGATAATAGCCGAAGACGAAGAACGACCAGTTGTTCGCCATTAAGGTGCGGTTGACCAAGAGGTACTTCCACAGCGTGCCGGACGACACGTGATGCGCCTGGCGAAAGCGCATCTCCTTGGCCGGCCGCGTGCGATCCACATGTTCGGATGCGCGGATGTGGCGCAGTTCCTCGTCGTTCACGTGGCGGCTATGCTCCGGAAAATCGCGGAACAAGAAGAACCAGACGGGTACCCAGAGAAGGCCCACAATGCCGAGGATGATAAACATGCCTCGCCAGCCGACACCGAGAATCAAGGACGTCACAATCGGGGCGCCGATGGCGAGCGCGAGTGGGACGGCCACGAGCGAGTTGGACAGCGCGATGGCTCGCTCGCGAGGCGACAGCCAGTCGCCGACCGCCCGGTTGACGGCTGGGAAGTTCGGCCCTTCCGCCACACCGAGAAGGATGCGCATGAGGTAGATGACGGTGAACGACGCTGCGACGCCCGTCAGTCCGATGGACAGGCTCCACAAGAGCGACGCAAAGAACAGGGCCCATCGGGCGCCGACGTGATCGACCCAGATGCCGCCGAAAAACGTGGTGATCATGTAACCGATGCCAAAGGCGCCGAGGATCATGCCCACCTGGCTGTCGTTCAGGTGCAGAACCTGCGCGATGTCGCCGATGGCGTACGAGATGGCGGATCGGTCGATGTAGTTGACCACCGTGATGAAAAACAAAAGACCAATGATGACCCAGCGAAAGCGCGTGGCCATGGCTCGACAGCCTCCTTTCTTGTCTTTCCCTGCAAAAGATTGATGGGGAAATCGATTTCATTCTAAGGGCAGGACGGGGGGAGGCACAAGTCTCGCTTACAGGAAGTCCCGGAGGGCTTCCTCGAGCGTGGGGAAGGCGAAGGAAAAGCCAAGATCGAGCCCGCGCTGAGGCAGGACGCGCTGACCGTCGAGGACGAGGGTGGCGCGGCGGCCAAGCGCCAGTCGCAGCGCAGGAGCCGGAACATGGGTGAGGTGTGGGCGGTGGAGCACCTCGGCGAGCGTGCGCGTGAAGTCGCGCATCCGGACGGGATGAGGTGTGGTGGCGTTGAACACGCCGTGGAGGCGGTTGTCCGCGAGGACCCAGGCGGCGAGTCGGGCGGCGTCGTCGACGTGGATCCAGGAAATCCACTGATTGCCGTGTCCGAGCGTTCCTCCGAGTCCCAGTTGGAACACGGGCCACATCAGAGGCAGCGCGCCTCCGTCGCGTCCGAGCACCATGCCGAACCGCAGGATGGCTACGCGCGTGAGGGCGCGGAGGGGCTCCGCGGCTTCCTCCCACTCCACGCATACGCGGGCCAGAAAGTCGTTTCCGGGCGGAGATGCTTCGGTGAACGTCTCCGTGAGGGACGGGCCGTAGTAGCCGACGGCGGACGCCTGCACGTAAGCGGTGGGTGCGGTGGGCAAACTTTGAAGCGCTGCGCTCACGGCGCGGACCGTGTCGACGCGCGACCGGACGATCTCGCGCCGATAGGCCGCGCTCCATCGCTTTCGGTTGAGCGAGGCGCCGGCAAGGTTGCAGATGGCGTACGGTTCGCCGCCCTCGATGCTCTTGGCGAAGTGGTCGCGAAGGGCGTCCGGGGTGTACGGCCGCCGCACGACGTCCGGGACGTGGCCCTGGCGCTCGAGCTCTTGCGCGAGGTGGCGGCCGATGAACCCGGATCCGCCAAGGAGATAGATGCGCACGTGGATATCCCCCTGTACACGCATGGTCCTATTCGCATTGTAGCAAATCTTTCTTGCGGACGTGATCGCGCTACAATGGGGGAGGGTGGCCGGTGCAACTCGCGCGTTTCTCGGCGAATCACAAGGAGGGATGAATTCGTGCTGAAGGAGATGCAGGATCTCCACGACCTGTACGTGAAGGTCCACGCGACGATTCATCAGATGGTCGATGGCTTGACAGATGAGCAGTGGGTCAAGAAGCCGGCGGACAACTTCAACAACATCGCGTCCATTCTGGAACACACGCTGCTCGTGGAACGCCGCTTCTTCGCGCAGTTGAAGGGCGAAACGGCGGACATCGACACGCGGGCGCCGTTTTTGGCGAGGAGTTGGGATGTCGCGAAGATCAAGGCGATGTGGGCGGAAAACGAGAGGCTGGCCAAGGACGCGTTTGAGCGCCTCACGGCTGAGGCGTTGAACGAGCCGGGCGCCAAGCTCGGTGTCGGCGAGGTGAATAAGCGCCAGCTCGTTGCCTACGCCATCGCGCACACGTCGCACCATCGCGGGCAGATTCCGCTTGTGAAGAAGCTGCTCGGCATTTGAGCGAAAGACGACGGGGGCACATCGGCGAACGGCCGGTGTGTCCATTTTCTTGACTTGCGGAAAACATTTTCGGACGCAGGATGGCCAGTTGTTACACATCTTCCCCTTTACACGGCCGTCGACGCGTCGTACAATGGGCGTGATTCTCTGAAATCTCGGTTCAAATGAGAGATTTCCAGAACATTGAGGGGGTTCGAGAGACTGTGAAACATCGTGGAAAAGGAATTGCCGCTGCGGGAATGGCGGCGGCCATCGTGCTGGGAGCGACGGGGTGTGGTGTGTTTTCCCAGACGCAGCCCGCTTCGCACGCCACCGGCGGAAAAGTGGGTGCTGCGTCCGCCAGCGCAAACGGGGGCGTGATCGAGTACGCCGTCCAGCCGGCCACGGACCTCAACTGGTTCCTGCCGTTGTTCACCGGGCCCACGGACACGTTGGCCAATGCGCAGCTCGTGTACCAGATGTTCGTTCCACTGCTCCAACTGAACAACAGCTACCAAATTGACTGGAAGAACTCCATCGCCGAGAAGGTCACCTACAATTCCTCCGGAACGGTCTACCACATCTATCTGAACCCGAAGTGGAAATGGTCCAACGGTCAACCGGTGACGTCCGCGGATCTCGTCTTCACGTGGAACGTCATGAAGGCGGCCTGCGCTTCGAACGCGCCTTCGCCCTGGCCGTACGTCGGCGTGGGAACCGGGGACATTCCGAACGGCATCAAGAGCGTCGTGGCGAACGGGCCGTACGAGGTGACGGTCACGCTCAACCAGCCCACGAACCAGCAGTGGTTCATTTACAACGGCCTGATGCAGATGACGCCGATGCCGGCGAAATACATGGACGTCAAGAAGAACATGACGGATGAGCTGAAGTATCTGGGTTCCAATGGGCCAAATATGATGTTTGACAAGGTCGTCGACGGGCCGTTCGAACCGGTGTACGCGAAGGATCGCCAGGAGTGGGTGCTGAAGCCGAACCCGATGTACGCGGGCCACAAGAGCACGGTGTCGAAGCTCATCTTCCTGTACGAGGGCTCCAACGAGTCGGAGCTCGCGGCGCTTCGCAGCGGCCAGGTGAATGTCGGATACATTGATCCGTCTGAAATTGCGGCGCTGCCTCAGCTGAAGGCGTCTGGCTTCACGGTCGCGCCCGAATACATGTTTGCGGTCTTCTGGACCGAGATGAACATGTACCCGGCTTCGCCCAACTCGAAGATTTTCAATCAGCTCTACGTCCGCCAGGCCCTGATGCAGGCCATCAACAACGACGAAATTGCGCAGGACATTTATAAGGGGTACGCGGTGCCGCTTCACGGGCCCATTCCGCCCGAACCCAAGACGCAGTTCTACGATCCGGCCGTGGCCAAGCTGTATCCATACAATCCTTCCGCCGCGAAGAAGCTGCTCGAGGCCCACGGATGGCAGCTGAAAAACGGTGTGATGACCAAGGGCAACGAGAAGATGAATTTCACCATGATCTATGCGACGGGCGTCGAGACGACGGTGCAAGAGGCAGAGCTGATTCAGCAGGAACTTGCCCAGATTGGTGTCAAGGTGTCGCTCAAGGGGATGCCGTTTGATCAGCTGATTTCGTTGACGAGCAATCCGAAGGAGACGAACTGGGATCTCGCGCTCGGCTCCGGGTGGATCTACAGCGGCCCCGGCTACTATCCGTCCGGCGACGGCCTGTTTAACACCGGCGCGCCGAGCGGCACGGGCTACAGCAATCCGACCGAGGACGCGCTCATCAACGCGACGCATCAGCCGTACAGCTCCACGGCCGAGACCATGAAGCACTTCTATCAATACGAGTACTACACGGCCGAGCAGCTGCCAATGCTCTGGAATGTGAACAACGCGACCGTCGCCGTGATCGCGCCGAACGTCCACAACGTGCTGCCGTACTACAACGGCGCGGTGGGGATTCCGGAGATGCAGTACTGGACAGTGTCGGGTCAGTGAGGCTTCGCACGCAAGTGTGAAGTTGCATTGAAGATCTCTTTAAAAAATGCGTGCAATGCGCAATTGGACTTGCTATACTAGGGGTGTCCTTGGTTCTACACCTGCTACTGGCCCGCATCGAGCGACACCGTTCGATGCGGGCATTCTCTAAGGTTCCATAGGGAGGTACAAATGGTGCGAAAAATGAGAAAACGAGCGCTTGTTTCTGGCGCAGCTGCAGCTGCCATTGTGCTGGGGGTGACCGGGTGCGGCACGGCCGCCAACAACGCTTCGTCCAGCACACCCTCTTCAAACGGTGCGAGTGCGGCAAGCGCTTCCGCGGGCGCGGCCAGCGTCAACCCCGCCGGCGTGATCGACTACGCGCTGCCGCCGCAGACGGACCTCAACTGGTTCCTTCCCATCTTTAATGCGGCGAACGATTCGCTGTATAACTCTCAGATTGTGGACCAGATGTACATCCCGATGCTGGTGCTGAACAACGACTACAGCATCAACTGGCAGGATTCCATCGCGAAAAACATCACGTACAACAAGGAAGGCACGGTCTATCACATCTTCCTGAATCCAAAGTGGAAGTGGTCCAACGGCCAGCCGGTGACTTCCAAGGACGTGATTTTCACGTGGAACGTGATTAAGGCGGCGTCCGCATCGAACGCGCCGAGCCCTTGGCCGTTTGTGGGCGTGGGCACCGGCGACATTCCGAACGGCGTGAAGAGCGTGGTGGCGAACGGACCGTATGAGGTTACCATCACGTTGAAGCAGCCGGCGAACCAGCAGTGGTTCATCTACAACGGCATCATCCAGCTCACACCGCTCCCTGCTTCCTACATGGACGTCAAGTCGAACATCACCGACGAGATCAAGTACCTGGGCGCCAATGCGACCAACATGATGTTTGACAAGGTCGTCGACGGACCATTCAAGCCGCTCTTGGCCAAGGATAAGCAGGAATGGGTGATCGTCCCGAACCCGAGCTACGCGGGCCACAAGCCTCAGGTGAGCAAGATTGTCTTCCAGTACGAGGGCTCGAACGAGTCTGAGTTCGCCGCGCTGCGCAGCGGCCAGATCAACGTGGGTTACCTGGATCAGTCGCAGCTCGGCTCCGAGTCGGCGCTCACCTCGATGGGCGACACGGTGACGCCGGAATACGCATTCGGCATCTTCTGGATTGAGATGAACATGTACAAGGGCGCGCCGAACGCCAGCATCTTCGATCAGCTGCCGGTCCGGCAGGCGCTGCAGATGGCGATTGACCGCCAGACCATTGTGAAGGACATCTACAAGGGCTTCGCGGTGCCCCTCTACGGGCCGATTCCGCCGCAGCCTGCGACGAAGTTCTACGACCCTGCCGTGAATGGCCTCTACAGCTTTAACCTCGCGAAGGCGAAGCAGACGCTGGAGAACGCCGGCTGGCACCTGAAGAACGGCGTCATGACGAACGCGCAGGGCAAGAAGATGGAGTTCACGATGATGTACGTCACCGGCAGCGAGTCGACGCAGCAGGAGGCGGAGCTCGTCCAGCAGGACCTGGCACAGATCGGCGTGAAGGTGCAGCTCAAGGGCGAGCCGTTCTCGCAGTTCATCTCCATTACGTCGGACTCGAGCAACCACTCTTGGGATCTCGCGCTCGGCTCCGGCTGGGTGTACAACGGACCTGGTTACTACCCGACCGGCGAGGGCCTGTTCAACACCGGCGCGTCGAGCGGCACGGGCTTCAGCGATCCGAAGGAAGATCAATTGATCAACGCGACGCACCAGCCGTATCCGACCGAGGCTCAGACGATGAAGGTGTTCGACGAGTACGAGATGTACACGGCGAAGGTTCTGCCGTTCCTGTGGACGGTCAACCCGGCCTCGCTCGTGGTGGTGGCTCCGCACGTCCAGGGCGTGCTGCAGCACCTGAACGCGGCGGACGGCCTGCCCGAGATGCAGTACTGGTACGTGACGAAGTGAGTGCAGAACCCAAGGCGCCTGCCGATTCGGCGGGCGCTTTTTATTCTTGTGCGCGCGTTGCAGGAGGCGCATGCCAACACGGAGGTTGCAGAACGCAACATTGTTATGTTACGATGGCGTCGCCGGAGATGATGTTGAATGGACGAGGAACTGATCTCGAAAAAGGAGTTGCTCGATCTCGCCGGGATTTCCTACGGCCAACTGTATCGTTGGAAGCGAAAGAAGCTCATCCCGGAGGAGTGGTTCATCCGCAAGGCTACGTTCACCGGGCAGGAGACGTTCTTTCCCCGCGACAAGATCCTGAGCCGCATCGAGCAGATCAAGCAGTGGAAGGAAGACGTTCCGCTCGATGAGCTGGCGAAGCGCCTCTCGCCGGCGGGCGTCGAGATAGAGCGCACCGGAGAAGACCTCGTGCGCCTTGGGGTGGTGAGCGATCTCGCCTGGCGCCTCTATGCGGACGCGGTTCCGAATGCCCGCATGTTGGCATTTCCGGACATCGTCTGCGTATATCTCGTGCACGAGGCGCTAGAGAGCGGCCAGGTGAGCCTGGACGAGGCCAGACAATTGGTCCAGGCGTACGACCGAATCGTAACAGTGTTTTGTGACATGCAGATGCGGATCGATCTCGTCCGCAAGTTCGGTGTCGGCATCTGGCTGGCGCGCGCGCCGAATGCCGAGATCGCGCTCGATCCTCAGGCGAACGTCGCGTTCTCCGTCGACGTGGCGAGCGCCGTGGAACAGCTGAAGCTGAAGCTGATGTGACGGTGATGGAGGTCAAATCGGGGAGGGAATCGCATATGCCTGAGGATTTGGAGGTTTCCGGCCGCACGTCGATGGGCGGCGGGACGTATGGGCGGGTCGAGGTCAACGGCATGGCCAAGATGCAGGGGGACATCGCCTGCGAGACCTGCGAGGTGAACGGCAGCGCGCAGGTGGATGGCAGCCTGCGCGTCGAGGGGCGACTCGAGGTGAACGGCCGCATGTCCGTGGATGGGCCTGTTTCGGCGGGCGTGCTGGAGGTCAACGGCTTGTGCGACGTGGATGGGAATTGCGAGGTGGCGGAGCGCGCAGAGGTGTCGGGCATGGCGCGCATCGAGGGCGCTCTGCGCGCAGGCGCCGTGAACATCGGCGGGCGCGCGCAGGTGGATGGACCCATCGAGGCGGAGCGCGTCCATGTGACTGGCAACGTGCGCTGCGCGGCACTGATGAACGCGGACGTGATCGAATTTGAGTTGATGGGCAAGTCCAAAGTGCGGGAGATTGGCTGCACGACGCTCACGGCGGCGGTGGGAAGCGGGGGATGGTTCTCGAAGCCGAGGCTCGAGGTGGAGACGATTGAAGGGGATCGCATCGAGGTGGAGGCGGTGTTGGCGCGCCGGATCCGGGGCGACGTGGTGGTCATTGGCGACGATTGCCGGGTCGATCGCGTCGAATACCGCACGTCGTTCGAGCGACGAGGGTCGGCCGTGGTGGGCGAAGCGGTGCAGATCTGAGGGAGGGGCGATGGGGATGGCGAACGGGGCGAAGCCCAAGCTGACGGTCATGGGCCAATCCACCGCTGCGGGTGGCGACTTCGGGCGGGTGCGGATCATGGGGCAGGCGGTCGTCAAGGGGCCACTGGCATGTGAGTGCCTCCGCGTGATGGGCGAGCTGGAGGCGAGGGCGGACGTGTCGGCGGAGACGGCTACGATCATGGGTCAGGTCAGCTGCCACGGCGACGTGATCGCGGCCAAGCTGACCGTGATGGGATCGCTCTCGTGCAGCGGACACCTGTCCGCGAGGGAGCTCAAGACGGCCGGCGAGGTCGTGGTCAAGGGAAACTGCGGCGCCGATCGCGCCCTCATTCGCGGTGCGCTGACTGTTGACGGGCTGTTCTCCGCGGACGAGGCCCGGATTCGGCTGCATGGCCCGTGCCGGGTTCGCGAGATGGGCATGGAACGGCTCATCGTGGAGTTGCCGAGGTACCTGTGGAAGCCGCGGATCCGCAGGCACGGGACGCTCGAGGCCGACGTGATCGAGGCAGATTGGGTCGATCTCGTCCACACGCACGCCCGCGTGGTGCGCGCGCAGGTGGTGCGGCTTGGCCCCGGATGCGAGATTGAATGTGTTGAATACGGTCAGTCGTACGAGGCGCACCCGGGTGCACAGGTGGGGCGCGTCATGGACGCGGGTGCGTCCGGATAAAACGAGGAGGGTTTGTGTGCAAGCGGAGCGGACCTCGAACCAAGGGCTCGTGGTGCTGGCCCTTTTGTTGGGCATCTTTGTCGCGGCCATGGATAACACGATTGTGGCCACCGCGACGGGCAACATCGTGGCGCACCTGGGCGGCCTCGAGCAGATTGTGTGGATCACGGCGGCGTACATGCTGACGGAGATGGCGGGGATGCCCATCTTCGGCAAGCTGTCCGACATGTACGGGCGCAAGCGGTTTTTTATGTTTGGCATCGCGGCGTTTCTCATCGGCTCCATCCTGTGTGGGACAGCTCAGAACATGACCGAACTCGCCATCTACCGCGCGATTCAGGGAATTGGCGGCGGTGCGCTGATGCCGATTGCGTTCACCATCATCTTCGACGTGGTGCCGCCGAAGGAACAGGGCAAGTTCTCGGGACTCTTCGGCGCGGTCTTCGGCATGGCGAGCATCTTCGGCCCGCTTCTCGGCGCGTACATCACCCAGCACTGGTCGTGGCGGATCGTCTTCTACATCAACGTGCCGATTGGCGTTGTCGCGTTCCTGCTCATCCTGTTCGCGTACCGCGAGTCGGCGCGGCACGGGCGGCAGGCTATCGACTGGTTCGGCATCTTCACGCTGGTTCCCGGCGTGACGGCGCTCACGTTCGCGCTGGAATTCGGCGGACAGACGTATCCGTGGAACTCCGCGCCCATCCTGGCAGGTTTCGCCGTTGCCGCGGCGCTCCTCGCGCTCTTTTTCGCCGTGGAGTTGCGGGCTCGGGAGCCCGTCGTCTCGCTTCACCTGTTTCGAAAGCGATCGTTCGCCGTCTCGAACGTGGCGGGCATCTTGAGTGGCAGCGCGTACATCGTCGCGGTCGTGTGGGTGCCCATCTACGTGCAGGGCGTGCGCGGGGGATCGCCCATCGACGCGGGGCTGTTTCTCCTGCCGATGATGGTCGGATCGTCCGTGACCGCGGCGATGGCGGGGCGTTTCGCGAGCCGCGCGCCTTACCGCACGGTGCTTTTGCCGTTTGCCCTCGTCTTCGGCGCCGGCATCGCGCTGCTTCTCGGGCTTAGGGCAGATACGCCGACGTGGCGCGTGATCCTCGACATGGCCGTGGTGGGGATTGGCATCGGGCCGTTCTTCTCCGTCACCGGCATGGCCGCGATGGGCGATCTCGACGCTCAAAACCGCGGCGCGGGCAGTTCCACGAACAGCTTCGTCCGCGAACTCGGCATGACGGTCGGGATCGTGATCTACGGCGCGATTCAGAAGCACGCGTTCGCCCATCAGGTGGCCGAGGCGTTTCAAGGCGTTCCTCAGGCGCGCGCGTTCAGCCACATGGATCCTCGCGCCATCCTGTCGCCGCAGACGCGCGAGCACATGCCCGGCTTTGTGCTGCAGAAGCTCACAGACGCGCTGAATCAGTCCATTCACTCCGCGTTCCTTTGGGACCTCATTCCATGTGTGTTGACCGTGGTGGCGGTGTGGATGTTTGGTGCATCTCGCTTTCGGGCGCCGGCCTGGTCCCCGGCCCCGGGTGACGACCCGGTCGAATGAGGCAAATCCAGCTTGAGGAGAGAGCGCGATGTTTCGGGTATTCCGATGGCCGGCGTTCACCTCGGTCTGGCTGGGGCAGGTCCTGTCACAGCTGGGCACGCAGCTGCTTTTCATCATGGCGTATTGGGAACTTCAGCTCCGCTCGCCGTATCTGTTGTCCGCCGCGGGCCTGGCCCTGACGCTGCCGAACCTCCTGTCCGCAGTGGGTGGCAGCCTCGTCGATCGCCGGGACGCCCGCTACGTGATGCTTTGGACGGATCTCGTCCGCGCTTCGGTCTCGCTGTTCGGCGCCCTCGTGTACGCCCTTTGGCCCCACGCGTTTGTGGCCGTCACGCTTGTCATCCTGGCCACGCACGGACTCGGGGGGAGCCTCTTTGGGCCGGCGGAGAGCGTGATCCTGCCACGCCTGGTGCCCGACGAGGATTTGACGGCCGCCAATGGGCTCGTCATGACGACGTCCCAACTGGCTGTCTCCGTCGGCGCGGCCGTCGGGGGCGCTTCGCTCGCGGCCATCGGCATCCCTTGGATCGCGGCCATCGACGGCCTCAGTTTTCTCGCCAGCGCGGCCGCCGTGGCGAACGTCATTCGCCTGTGGCGGCGCGAGGGCCGGAGATGGCGGGACCAAGCGGCAGCGCCGAGGCCAAAAGCTTCCGTGGTCTCGCAGATGATGGAGGGTTGGCGCGCCGTCGCGCGCATTCGCTGGTACGTGGCCGTCCTGCCCCTCATCGTGCTCCTGAACTTCTTTTTTGCGGGGGTCGACGTGCTCTTGTCCGTGTGGACGCACCGCGTGCTGCACGGCGGCGCCCTCCAATTCGGCGCCATCAACGCGGCGCTGTCGCTCGGACAGCTGCTCGGGAGCCTCTGTGCGGGACTCGCCGCGAGGATGAGCGCGCGCACCGGACTTCTCACCTTCGGCGCTCTGGCGTCCTTGGCGATCCTCTCCTTCAGCTTCTCCCGCTCCGTGTGGCTCTCGCTCGGGATGAATTTTGTGCTTGGCGCGTCGCTCGGCATCATCAACGCCATCGGCTTTGCCCTGATGCAGCGCGCGATTCCCGAGGAGGTGCGGGGACGCGCGTTCGGCCTCATCTACTCGTTCGCGGGCATCGCGATGCCGCTCGCTTCTGCGCTTGCCGGCGTGTCCCTGCGCGCGGTGCCGGTTGTCGCCTGGATGTGGCTCTGTTCCGCCTCGTGTGCCGCGCTTATCGTCGGCTGGTGGCGCGTCGCGCCGAAAGGCGCCCCAGGTGGTCCCGCGTCGGACGTGGCGCAGAACGCATGATGCCCCGCGATTCGTGCAAACAGGCCCTCCGACCTGATATACTGGATTCGAATGTTTACAAAATCGCTTGGAGGAGTCGGCTGCATGGCGAAGCGCTTGATTTTCGGCCATCGAAATCCGGATACCGACGCGATCACGTCCGCGATCGCATACGCTCACCTGAAGCGCGAACTGGGGGAGGACGTGGAGCCCGTCGCGCTCGGCGAGCCCAATCCTGAGACGCAGTTCGTCCTGAGCCACTTCGGCGTGTCCGCGCCGCGCGTGATCGAGCGCGTGGCGGGCGAAGTGGACGAGGTCATCTTGGTCGATCACAACGAGCGCCAACAGAGCGCGCCGGACGCCGACCAGGTGAAAGTGGTGGAGGTCATCGATCACCACCGCATCGCGAACTTCGAGACGGCGGACCCGCTTTATTATCGGGCGGAGCCGGTCGGCTGCACGGCCACCATTCTCAACAAGCTGTACAAGGAGAAGAACGTGTCCATCCCGCGCCACGTGGCTGGCATCATGCTCTCGGCCATCATCTCGGACACGCTGCTTCTCAAATCGCCCACGTGCACGGAGGAGGACGTGAAGGCGGCGCGCGAGTTGGCTGAGCTGGCGGGCGTGAAGCTCGAGGAATATGGGCTTCAGATGCTCAAGGCGGGCGCGGATCTCAGCCAGAAGACCGTCGGCGAGCTCCTGACGCTCGACGCGAAGGAGTTCCAGATGGGGAACCACAAGGTCGAGATCGCGCAGGTCAACGCGGTCGACGTGAACGACGTGCTCGCGAAGAAGGCCGAGATCCTGCAGGCCATTGAAAAGAAGATTGCCGAAAAGGGCCTGGACCTGTTCTTCTTCGTCGTGACCGACATCTTGAACAACGGCTCGGTCGGCCTGGCGCTGGGGCGCGCGGCGCACGCGGTCGAAGAGGCGTACGGCGTGAAGCTCGAGGATCATCAGGCCTTGTTGAAGGGCGTCGTGTCGCGCAAGAAGCAGATTGTGCCGGTGCTGACGGAGGTCCTCTCGAAGTAAGTCCGCTACAACATCAAATGGCTGCCGATGTGGCGGCGCGTTTGCGAGGTTCAGACTGAAAACCTGCCGTGCCCGATGGGGTGCGGCTTTTCTTTTGGAGATGACAACATGACCCATGTGCTCCATGTGCTGAGTGATCGCGCCCGCGGCGCGAAGGTTCCGCTCAAAGACGCGCTGTGGCTTGCGGCCTTGGGCGGGGCCGACGTGATTCAGGTCCGGGAGAAGAAGGCGCCGGCTCTCGCCGTGTTCGAATTCGCGTGTGCGCTTTTGGCGCGGATCCGCGAGGCGGGATCGAGCGCGCGCGTGTTGGTGAACGACCGCCTGGACGTGGCGATGGCGGCGCGCGCGGACGGCGTGCATCTGGCGGCCAAGTCGCTGCCGGTGGCGGCGGCGCGCGAGGTGGTGCAGCGCGCGGGCGGCGGGCTTGTCCTCGGCTGCTCCGTGCATTCGCTGGAGGAAGCGCAGGCTGCTGAGGCCGCGGGCGCGGACTACGTCACGTTCGGCCATATCTTCCCGACCGCGTCTCACCCGGGTCTGCCGCCGAAGGGCGTGCGGGAGCTCGCCCGGGTCGTCGAGGCGGTGTCCATCCCCGTGGTGGCCATTGGCGGGATCGACGCGGGAAACGTAACCGAGGTGTTGGCGACCGGCGCGAGCGGCGTGGCCGTGATCGGCGCGGTGGTGGAGGCCGCGGATCCGCGCGCGGCCGCGGCTCGGCTCAAGGAGGCGATGGCGAGATCGCCCGTGGCGCCGAAGGTTCCGTTTCCAACGCCGGAAGGGGGGATGCGGCGTGCGCGCCTATGACGTCGTGGTGGTGGGCGGCGGCGCCATCGGCATGGCGTCGGCGCGGGAGATGGCGCGCGCGGGGCTGTCCGTGGCCGTGATCGACCGCGGTCGGCTTGGCGGGGAGGCTTCGAGCGCCGCCGCGGGGATGCTCGGTGCGCAGCTCGAAGCGCACGCGCCGGACGCGTTTTACGCGCTGTGTCGCGAGAGCCGGGCGATGTATCCGAGCTTTGCGGACGCGCTCTTCGAGGAGACAGGGATCGACGTCGAGTGGGTGGAGAACGGGATTTTGCAGCTCGCGCGATCCGAGGGCGCGGCGTTGGCGCTCAGGGAGCGGATGCGCTGGCAGCGCGCGGCTGGCGATGAGGCCGTTTGGCTGGAGCCCGAGGAAGTGCGCGAGCTCGAGCGCGGGGTTGTGGGCGATGTGCTCGGCGCGCTGTATCTGCCTCGCGACGGGAACGTGCATGCGCCAAGGCTCAGCGCCGCGCTGCGGGCGTGTGTGGCAAGCGCGTGCGACGTCTACGAGGGCGAGGAGGTGGTGGCCGTCGAGCCGGTTGGCGCGGGCTGGCGCGTCCGAGGCGCGCGGGAAGTGTACGCCGCGGAGCGCGTGGTCGTCGCGGCGGGCGCGTGGGCATCTCCCCTCCTCCGCGCGCTCGGGATTCCGCTCGAGGTGCGCCCGGTGAAGGGGCAGATGCTCGCCGTGCGCCCTCCGCGCGGCGCGGGGCTTTGCCGCACGGTGTACGACGCCGGCACGTACCTGGTGCCAAAGCGGGACGGAACGGTCGTGATCGGCGCGACGGAAGAGCCGGACGCTGGTTATGACAAGCGCAACACGGTGGACGGCCTGGCCGCGCTCCTGGCAAAAGCGCTCGACGCGGTGCCCGGCCTTCGCGGCGGCGAGTGGCTGCGCGCCTGGAGCGGGCTTCGCCCGCGCCTCACGGGGGATTCGAGCAATCCGGTCATCGGGCCGTGGCCCGGCGCGGAGGGGCTCATTCTCGCCGTCGGCCACTTTCGCAACGGCGTGTTGCTCGCGCCCATCACGGGCCGCATCGTGGCGAGCGCCGCGCTCGGCCGCGCGCCCGAGGATCTGTGGCTGCCATTTTGGCCGCAAACGCGCTTCGCGGCTCGGGGAGGTGATGTGCGTGCGGATACGCTTGAACGGTAAGGACGTCTCCCTTCCGGATGGCATGACGTTGCGCGATCTCGTCCGCCAGTACGAGCTCGACGGCGAGCCGGTTGCCATTGAGCGGAACGGTCAGATTGTGGACCGACAGGCGTTCGAAGCCGAAGTGATTCAGGACGGCGACGTGATCGAGATGGTGCGATTTGTCGGCGGCGGTTGATGGGATTTCGGTCGCCGCGCGGGCGGGTCACCCTGTTGAAGACAACCATACGTTGGGAGGAGCATGTTTCTCGTGGAACCTTTGGTGATTGCAGGCCGCTCGTTCCATTCCCGGCTCATGGTGGGCACGGGCAAGTACGAATCTCTCGAGGTCATGCGCGAAGCGCTCGACGCTTCGGGCGCCGAGATCGTCACGGTCGCCGTGCGCCGGGTGAATCTCGACGCGCGCGAGACGTCCATCCTGTCCTACATCGATCTCGAGCGCTACACACTGTTGCCCAACACGGCAGGCTGCCACACGGCGGAAGAGGCCGTCCGCACGGCGCGCTTGGCGCGCGCCGCGGGGCTGTCGAACTGGGTGAAGCTCGAGGTCATCCCGGACGACGGCACCCTGCTTCCGGATCCCATCGCGACCGTGGAAGCCGCGGAGACCCTCGTCAAAGAGGGATTCGTCGTGCTTCCCTACACCACGGACGATCACGTCGTCGCCCGGAGGCTTTTGGAGGTCGGCTGCGCGGCCGTGATGCCGTATGGATCCGCCATCGGCACGGGGCGCGGTCTCGAAGCGGTGGAGCGGATTGCGCGCATCGTCGACGAAATCCGCGGGCGTGTGCCCGTGGTGGTGGATGCGGGCATCGGTGCGCCGTCCGACGCCGCGCTCGCGATGGAGACCGGTGCGGACGCCGTGCTCGTCAACACCGCCATCGCACGGGCGGGCGATCCGGTCGCGATGGCGCGGGCGATGCGGCTGGCGGTCGAGGCTGGCTATCTCGCGCGGCGCGCCGGTCGGATCCCGAAATCGAGCGTCCCATCGCCGTCGAGCCCGGAGGCGGGCGTCGTTGGCCGGAGTTGAAAGGAAGGCCGCGTCATGACGGATTTCGACTTCAAGGACCGATACTCGCGCCAGATTCGATTTCGGCACATCGGCGAGACGGGACAGGCGCGGATCTCGAAATCTCGTGTGGCCGTGGTGGGACTCGGCGCACTCGGGACGGCGAGTGCCGCGCAGCTCGCGCGCGCCGGCGTGGGCTACCTGCGCCTCATCGACCGGGACGTCGTCGAGCCGTCGAATCTGCAGCGCCAGTTGCTGTACACCGAGAAGGACGCTCGGAACGCCACGCCGAAGGCCATCGCGGCGCGCGATGCGCTTGCGGCCGCCAACAGCGGCATCACCATCGAAGCCGTGGTGGACGATCTCGACGCCTCGAACGCGGAGCAACTGCTCGCCGACGTGGATGTCGTGATCGACGGAAGCGACAACTTCGAGGTCCGATATTTGATCAACGAGGTCGCGGTCAAGCACAACATTCCGTGGGCGTACGCGGGCGCGGTGGAGGCGCACGGCACGAGCGCGTTTCTGCGCCCCGGCCGAACGCCTTGCCTCGTGTGTCTGTTGGGCTACGGTGCCCGCGTCGGACACGACACCTGCGACACCGTCGGTGTGATCTCGCCCATTGTGCAGTGGATGGCGTCGTACCAGGTGGCGGAGGTGCTCAAGTACCTCGCGGGCCGCGAGGACGCCCTGTCGAACGCCATCCTCCAGGCGGACGTCTGGCATACCGACGTGCGCCTCATCCGCATGGGCGGGCCGAAGCCCGACTGTCCTTGTTGCGGGCGACGCGAATTTGTGGCCCTCAGCGCTGGCCGTCGAGCGCTTTCCGTCACGTTCTGCGGCCGCCAGACGATTCAGGTGCGGCCGCAGGAGGACGTGGCGCTCTCGCTTCCAGCGCTCGCCGAGCGCCTGCGACCGCTTGGCACCGTCCGCGCGAGCGACGCCCTGCTCCGATTTGAGACGGAGGGCGTGGCCCTCACCGTGTTCCCAAACGGCCGGGCGCTCGTGCACGGCACGGACGATCCCGCCCGCGCCCGTTCGCTTTACGCGCAATACATCGGCATGTGATGCCTAGAGCGGCAGCGTCAACTGAATGTAGCGGGAACCGGGCGCGGCACCCCCTGGTTCCGTGCGCGCAAGTCTTGCCGTCTGCGCGGCTGGCTCGGCGTCCTGCGAGTCCGCGGGCGTCTGCCGCGGCGCAAGACCCGCCATCCGCCTGGCGAGGGCTTCAACCGCGTACAACCGCTCGGCGTACGCGCGCGATGGATAGGCGCGGCCCGCGTACAGCCGTTCGTATCGGGGAACCATCGCCGGGTACGCATGCTTCAGGACGGAGAAGAACCACGGCTTGACCTCGGGTGCCAGCCGCAGGGGCGACACCATGGCATCCGTGGCGCCTGCCGCCCGGGCTGCCTGCATCACCGCGGCGATGGAGTCAGCGTCGTCCGTCAGGTAGGGGAGCACGGGTGCGACGAAGACACTCACGGGGATCCCGGCCTGCGCGAGCTGTTCCATCGCGCGCAGCCGGACGGCGGGCGGCGGCGTGGCGGGCTCGAACGCGCGCCAGATCTCGGCATCCAGCGCGTGCAAGCTCACGTGCACGCCCTCGAGCCTGGCGCTTCGCAGAAGGTCGAGATCTCGCAGCACGAGCGGCGATCTCGTCGTGATGCTGAACCGGACGCCGTATCGGATGAGGACCTCGAGGCACTGGCGCGTGATGCGGAAGCGCGCTTCGGCTGACTGATACGGGTCCGTCGCCGTGCCGATGGCCACGGTGCCGAGCGAAGCGGCCATCCGCTCGAGGTCTCCGCCCGCTCGCTCGAGCCGCGCTTCGAGTTCCGCCTCGAGAACGGCCGGCATATCCAGCTTCACGTGGATGCGCGAGCGAAACGTGTCGTCCGCGCTGTATCCGAGATACTCGTGTGTGCCTCGCGCATAGCAGAAGGCGCAACCGTGTCCGCAGCCTCGATACGGATTGAGCGACCATGAAAAGGGCATGCTCGCGGCTCGCACTCGGTTCAGCGCCCGTTTCACGTCCAGATGAAGGAACTTCGGTGCCTCCACCCTGGCATTCCCCCTCGGCACGACCTGCACAAAACCGAACATATGTTCTGATTCCAGTATACTTCCGCTCCCCTCGTTTCGCAAGCCCCACGCAATTTCCAGGTGAAACGCCACCCTGTGTGTGCTACTGTATATACAGTTGATTAGACAGATGCCGTGCGCCTGGCTAGGTGGCGAGGCGTGCAGGAGGAGGCGTGAGGGCGATGTGGCTCGATATGGTGACGCGCGATCTCGTCCGCCTCGCGCTCGCGGAAGATTTGGGCCGAGGCGATCTCACGACGGAAGCGGTCATCCCTGCCGATGCGACAGCGCGCGCGAGCGTGTGGATCAAAGAACCGTCCAGGGTTTGCGGCACAGAGGTCGCCGCATGGGTGTTTCATGAGGTGGATCCGGGCCTTCAGGTCACGGTGGCGTGCGCGGACGGGATCGATCTCGACGGGCCTCGCGTGGTGATGCGGGTGGAGGGCGCGGCGCGGTCCATCCTCGGGGCGGAGCGCACGGCGCTCAATTTTCTGTCCCGCTTGACGGGCATCGCCACCGCTGCGCGCGACGCCGTCCGCGAGATCGCGGGGACGAGGGCGCGCATCCTGGACACGCGGAAGACCACGCCCGGATGGCGGGCGCTCGAAAAGTACGCGGTCCGCGTCGGAGGCGGCTGGAATCACCGGTTTGCCCTCGACGACATGGTGCTCATCAAGGACAACCACATCGCCATCGCGGGCGGCGTCCGCGAGGCCGTCTCACGCGCGAAGGCGCGGGCTGGGTTTGCCCACAAGATCGAGGTTGAGGTCGAATCCCTGGAACAACTGGAGGAGGCCATTGCGGCGGGGGCCGACGTCGTGCTCCTCGACAACATGGACCTCGAGATCATGCGCGAGGCGGTGCGGCGCACCGGGGGCCGCGTGCCGCTGGAGGCGTCGGGCAACATGCGCCCGGGGCGGCTGAGGGCTGTGGCGGATACGGGCGTCGATTTCATCTCCATGAGCCACATCACCATGCGCGCCCAGGCCGTGGACGTGGGGCTCGACATCGACATGGATCTCGCGTAAGGAGGTGCCGCGATGGAAGCGGCAGGCGTCGTGATTGTCGGTGCCGGGATCGCCGGACTCGCCGCCGCGCTCGCCGCGGCGGAGGCGGAGGACGTGTGCGTCATCGCGGGGGACGGGCCGCGCGCGTCGAGTTCAGCGCGGGCGCAGGGGGGGCTCGCGGCCGCGGTGGGCGAGGGAGACGACCCGGAACTTCACGCCGAAGACACGCTGCGTGCGGGCGCGGGGTTGTGCGACGCACAGCGGGTGCGAGAACTGGCGATGGAGGCGCCGGGTGTCGTCGCGTGGCTCACGCAAATGGGGGTTCCGTTCGATCGCGACTCGTCCGGGCGGCTCGCGCTGGGCCGGGAAGGCGGCCACACGAGAGGGCGCATCGTTCACGCGGGCGGAGACGCCACCGGGCACTTCATCACAGCAGCGCTCTGGCAGGCGGTCGTGCGCCATCCGCGGATCGAAATCCGGCGGGAGCACTGCGTGGGCATTGCGCAGGACGCGACCGGGCGGGCCGTCGGCGTGTGGACCTGGGACGGGGCACGTCAACGATTTGTCGCGGCTCGGCGAGCTGTGGGGCTCGCCACGGGCGGGGTGGGCGCCATCTTCGGCCGCACGTCGAATCCGCCGAGCGCGGTGGGCGCAGGCGTCACGCTCGCCTATCACGCGGGCGCCACGCTCGCGAATCTCGAGTTTGTGCAGTTTCATCCGACGCTGTGGCTTGGGCGGGATGGCGAAGCGATGCTCCTCTCCGAGGCGCTGCGCGGCGCGGGCGCGGTGCTGGTCAAGGAGGGCGGTGCGCCGCTTTTCGCCAACCCGCAGGACAACCTTCGCACGCGGGACGTGGTCGCCCTCGCCATCGCGAGCGCGGAGGCGGAAGGCCACCGGGTGTATCTCGATGCGACCCAGGTGCCCGACGTCGCGGCGCGCTTCCCGTCCATCGCGGTTCGGCTTCGCGGCGCCGGCCTGGATCTCGCTTCGCAGCCCATTCCCGTGACGCCCGGCGCGCATTTTCTCATGGGCGGCGTCGAGGCCGATCTCGCCGGCCGGACCTCGGTCCCAGGGCTGTTTGCGCTTGGCGAAACGGCGTGCACGGGCGTGCACGGAGCCAATCGGCTGGCGAGCAACTCGCTGCTGGAGTGCGTCGTCATGGGGCGACGGTTTGGGCGAGCCGTGTGGGAGGAGCCATGCGCCCGCACGACCGCCCCAGAAGATCCTGTGTGGCTTCTTCGGCCAGAGGAAGATGAGGCGGCGCTCGTCGAGCTGGCTCCCATGATGTGGCGATCCGTCGGGCTCGTGCGCGACGAGACGGGGCTTCGGGCGGCGCTTGTCGAGCTTGAAGGCATCGCGCGCCGATATCCCGGCTCCGGGGCGGTGCTGGCCGCGTCGCTCATCGCGCGCTCGGCGCTTTGGAGAAGGGAGAGCCGAGGCAGTCACGTGCGAATGGACGCGCCGGCGCCCGTTCCGGCCTACGCTCGCCCGAGCCAGATCTCGATGGCCGATCGGGTCCTGACGTCTGTCGTCACGATGAACTGAGGGGGAATTCATGTGCTGGAGACGAAGGCGGAACGCCAAGCGTTGGTCGACGAAATTCTGGAATGGAAGAAGAAGCGCAACGCCCTGATCCTGGCGCACAACTATGAGCTGCCGGAAATTCAGGATATCGCGGACGTGCTCGGGGACTCGCTCGCGCTCGCGCGCGCCGCGATGCGCGCCGATGCCGACGTGATCGTGCTCTGCGGCGTCCATTTCATGGCCGAGACGGCAGCCATCCTCAACCCGGACAAGACGGTGCTGTTGCCGGACCCGAACGCGGGCTGCTCGCTGGCGGATTCCATCACGGCGGATGCACTGCGGGCGTGGAAAGCGGAGCACCCGGGCGCGGTGGTGGTCTCCTACGTCAATACGTCGGCGGAAGTGAAGGCGGAGAGCGACTACTGCTGCACGTCCTCGAACGCCGTGCAGGTCGTCCGGAGCATCCCTGAAGACCGGGAGATCCTGTTTTTGCCCGACATGTTTCTCGGCTCGTACGTGAAGCGGGTGACCGGGCGAGAGAACCTGCACATCTGGATGGGCGAGTGCCACGTCCACGCGGGCATCCGGCCGCACGACATCGAGGAGACGCTCTCGGCGCATCCCGATGCGGAGCTCCTCATCCACCCCGAGTGCGGTTGCTCCACCTCGAACATGTACCTGCTTGCCGAAGGGCAACTGCCGGCGGATCGCACGCACGTGCTCTCGACAAGCGGCATGCTGCAACGGGCGCGGGAATCGGACAAGCGCGCGTTCATCGTGGCGACGGAGGTCGGCATCCTGTACCAGATGGAGCGTCAGAATCCAGACAAGACGTTCATCCCGGCCAATCGCGCGGCGGTCTGCCCGTTCATGAAGATGATCACGCTCGAGAAGGTGCGGGACGCGCTCGCTCGTCTCGAGACGGTCATCTCGGTGCCGGCCGACGTCGCGGCGCGCGCGCGGGTCGCCATCGAGCGGATGGTGGCCATCGGCTGACGTCGAGAGGCGGAGGCAGGTATCGGCACGCGAGGCGTCGAATCCTCTCTCCTGCAAGCCGGTGGGAGGGGATTCGACATGCCGTCTCGCGTGCCCAAATCGATTTTTTATAATCAAGTTGGGTATCTGATCAGCGGCGACAAGCGCTTTTGGATTCAGGCTCACGAGCCTCAGCCTTTCGCGCTGCGCACGCCGGAAGGGCAGGCCGTGTTCGCGGGAATGACGAAGCCCGTCGGCGGGAATTGGTACGTCGGCGATTTTACCGCGCTTCGCGTGCCGGGGACCTACACGTTGACGGTAGGGACTCTCGAGGCGCGGGTCGTTATCCATCGCCGCGCGTATCGTGACGTGCTCGAGGCCATGCTGCGCTTCTTCGACTATCAGCTCTGCGGCGTCGTGCTGCCCGAGGATGAAGCCGGGCCGTGGGCGCACGGCGCCTGTCACACGAGCGACGCCAAGGTGTTTGGCACCGAGCGCGCCTTGGCCTGCCCAGGCGGTTGGCACGACGCTGGCGATTACGGCAAATACACGGTCCCCGCCGCCAAGGCCGTGGCCGATCTCCTGCTCGCCCACGAGTACTTCCCGGCGGCACTGGCGCACGTCCGCCCCATGCGCTCGGTGCATCGGGCGCCTCATCTGCCGCCGGCGCTCGAGGTGGCGCGCGAGGAGATTGCCTGGCTTCTCACCATGCAGGATCCCGCGACAGGCGGCGTGTACCACAAAGTCACCACGCCTTCCTTTCCGCCGCTCGACACGCGCCCCGAAGACGACGATGCGCCCCTCGTCCTCAGTCCCATCTCCTACGCCGCCACGGCCACGTTTTGCGCCGCCATGGCGCATGCCGCCCTGGTGTACCGCCCTTTCGATCCGGCCCTATCCTCGTGCTGTGCGGACGCCGCCCGTCGCGCGTACGCGTGGCTCGGCGCGCACGAGATGCAGCCGTTTCACAATCCCGATGGGATCCTCACGGGCGAATACGGCGACGCGGAACTCCGCGACGAGCTGTTGTGGGCGTCCTGCGCCCTGCTTCGCATGACCGGCGATTCCGCGTGGGCACGCGTGTGCGAGCCGCTTCTCGATCTCGACCTCCCGTGGGAGTTGGGATGGGCGGACGTCGCACTCTACGGCGTCATGGATTACCTGCGCACTCCGCGCGCCGCCGTATCGGACGACGTGCGAAACAAGGTGAAAAGCCGCCTTCTCCGAGAACTCGACGCCCTCGCCGCGATGGCTGAGTCGCATCCGTTCGGCATTCCCATGCGGGATGACGATTTCATCTGGGGCAGCAACATGGTGCTCTTGAACCGCGCCATGGCGTTCCTGCTGGCCGAAGGCGTCGGTGTCCTTCATCCCGCTGCACATACGGTGGCCCAGCGCGCGGCGGACTACCTGTTTGGCGCAAATCCGCTCGGGCAGTGCTACGTCACGGGCTTTGGCCAACGCCCCGTGCGCCATCCGCATCATCGCCCGTCCGTCGCGGATGATGTGGACCATCCCGTCCCTGGCATGGTCGTCGGCGGCCCAAACCGCCACCTGCAGGACGAGATCGCCCGCGCACAGCTTGCGGGGAGACCTGCGATGGAGGCGTACATCGATCACCAGGACAGCTACTCGACCAACGAGGTCGCCGTCTACTGGAATTCGCCTGCCGTGTTTGTCATCGCGGCTTTGCTCGAGGCGCGCGGGAGGTGACGGATGGCTTTCCAGGCACAAGCTTAAAAAGACAAGGATCGCCCAATAAGACTATTGATTTTGGCATGTCTCAATTTTATTTTTGAGACATCAGCCAAATCGTTTTGTCTAAGGGCAAATCGATTTGTGCGCCTTGATTCCACTGGGGTGGCATGGGATCAGGGGGTGGTGTACGCGTCCAGGCCTGGGCGGTGCATGGATGGCTTGAGGCAGTATGGGGGTCTTTGAAAGCGTTCTCGAGACTCGAAAACGCCAAGACACAGGAAGAAGGAGTGACCAACGTGGCCAAGCGGAAACTCAGAAAGTGGCATGTGCCGGTCGCGGTGCTCGTGGCGAGCGGAGGCTTGGTGGGATGCGCCACGTCGACTCAGAATCACAGCACAGCCTCTAACAGCGGTGCGGCTTCGGCGGTTCCCGTGCGAGCGGCTGGATCCGGCAATGGAACGGTGACCATCACGTATCCTTCTCCGCCGGGCATCTCATCGCTCGATCCGTCCCAGTGGGCGGCGCAGATCCTGGTGGACCAGGGCACGATTCTGGAAGGACTCTACGGATACAATCAACAAAATCAGATTGTGCCGAAGATTGCGTCGGGCTATTCTCTTTCTAAGGACGGACTCACCTGGACCATCTACCTGCGCCACGACGCGCGCTGGTCCAACGGGGATCCGGTTACGGCGCAAGACTTCTATTACGCGTGGATGCGCCAGTTGAACCCGGCCAACTCGCAGGCTCAGCTGTGGGCGAGCGTGCTCAACAACGTGAAGAACGCTTATCAGTACCACTCGGGCGCAGTGCCGGCGAGCCAAGTGGGTATCAAGGTCATCAATAATTATGAGTTGCAGATCACGACCACGACGCCGCACTACATCCTGGGCGAGCTGGCGGTGTCCGCGTCGATGCCGCTGGATCCCAAGGTGGTCAATGCGCACCCGACGAACTGGTATCTGCCGCAGTACTTCGTGGGCGACGGGCCGTACATTGTGAAATCGTTTACGCCGAACGGGACCATCACGCTGGTGCCCAACCCGAAATACGTGGGCCATCCCGGCGAGGTCAACCACGGGAACGCGAAGGTCATCAACCTGGTGCCGGGCACCACGGTCGCCGTGGAGGATTACATGGCGGGCAAGCTGGACGTGGCGCTCGTCGGATCGCCGTCGGATCTGCAGTATATCAAGACGCACAATTTGAACAGCCAGCTCCACGTCGCACCGGATTACAGTATCGAATACCTCGAGTGGGACCATTCCGCCGTTCCGTCGCCGTATTACAACACCAAGGTGCGACAGGCCATCGCCATGGCCATCGAGCGCCAGCCCATCGTCCAGGACGTGTTGGACGGGATGGGCGGCGTGACCAACACGTTCTCGACGCCGGGCTGGCCGGCCGCCAAGTACGAAAAGGGGTTGCCTGAGAACATAGCCGAAGCGAAGAAGCTCCTGGCGGAAGCCGGTTACCCGAACGGCAAGGGGCTGCCCGTCCTGTACCTGTACGCGCCGGTGCCGGACGTGAACCAACAGGGCGTGCCGGTCGCCGAGGCCATCTCCCAGGAGCTGCAACAGAACCTCGGCATCCAGACCAAGATAGTCCAGGAGAATCAGACGGACTACAGCGCGCTGGTCTGGGAGGGTCCGCTCAAGGGCATCCAACCCGGATTCGTCGTCGCGGCGGGCGCCGTGAACTGGTTCGAGCCGGCCAACATGGACATCCAGGCGAGTCAGGGCATCTACTTCCCAGGCGACTACGGTTGGACGCCGCAACAGGTGCAGCACGTGCTGCCGTGGTACAACACGCCGTACGATCCGGCGTCTGTCGCCAAGTACGGCAACCCGCAGGATCCGAACACTGGCGTGAGCTGGAACGACTGGATCCCGCTGCAGAAGGAAGTGCAGAAGGACATCGCCATCATCACCAAGTGGACGAAGGAGCAACCCGCGCAGTGGCAGGCCATCCTGAGCCCGCCGGGGACCCCGTCGCTCCAGCAACAGTGGAACCAGATTGTGCAGCAGTGGAAGAGCGCCAAGACGGCGAGCGCCAAGCACGCGGCGTTTGTCCTCGCGTGGGAGTTCGTGGCGCCGGAGTCCGCGACCACGACGCTTGGCGGCACGAACACGGGTGCGCTCGACGTGCAGGCATGGTGGGATACGAACGAGTCCGAGCAGGAGCGCGAGTGGCGGATGTGGCAGGCCTACGAGCAGAACAGCATGACGTCGTCTCAGGCGGCGGTGTGGGCCGGCAAGCTCGTCACGTCGCTTGAGCAGCAGGCCTGGGTCATCCCGCTTTACTACAACGAGACGTTCTACCTGGAGAAGCCGTGGGTGACCGGCGCGCAGCCCAACCCGTGGGCGTGGGGCAACTTCTATCAGTTCCAGTATCTGTCCACCAAGTGACGGCAGCGCAGCATGCCCGCGGGCGGGAGCCCGCGGGCGCGTTGAAGGGAGGCCTGCGATGTATTACGTCAAGTTTCTCGCCAAGCGCTTCGTGGCCATCGTCATCACGCTGGCGGCTGTCATCGCCATCTCGTACATCATGATGTACTACTCGCCAGGGGGCTTCATGAACACGACGCAGCTCGCGTCGGCGCTCGCACCGCTGGCCGCTCAGGATCCCGCCGCGTACCAGAAGCTTATGGAGCAATTTCAGAGCCGATACGGTCTGAACCTGCCTCTGTGGAAACAGGTGCTGCTTTATGAATGGCACACCTTCACCTTCAACTTCGGCAATTCGATGCAGAACCCGACGTTGAGCATCATGTCGCAGCTCAAGGGCGCGCTGCCCATCAGCGTGTTTCTTGCGTTTGGCTCCGTCGTGGTGTCGGTCGTCATCGGCATTCCGATGGGGATCATCGCGGCACTCAAGCGGAACTCTTGGGTCGATTATCTCGTGACGACTCTGTCGATGTTTGGCCAGGCCATCCCGTCCTTCGTGCTTGCGGTCCTTTTTGTTCTCATCTTCGGCGTCGTGTGGCAGAACGTCCTGCCCGTCACGGGGTGGGGGACGCCCGCCGATGCGGTTTTGCCCATCCTGTCGCTGGCCGCAGGGAATATCGGCGTGGTCGCCCGCTACATGCGAGGCAGCCTGATTGAGACCATGAGACAGGACTTCATCCGGACCGCCAAAGCAAAAGGCGTCAAGTACTGGGCTCTGGTGTTTCGGCATGGCGTCCGAAACTCGCTCACCGCGCTCATCACCGTGATTGGGCCCCAATTTGCGTTCACGGTCGTCGGCACCGTTTGGGTCGAGAACATCTTCGCCATTCCCGGGTTGGGCAAGGTCATCTCGACGGCTTTCACCAACTTCGACTTCCCCATGGCCATCACGGCGGTGTTCATTCTTGGCGCGACCATCATGCTGACCAACCTGGTGGTCGATCTCATCTATTCGTGGATGGATTTGCGGGTGAAGCTCCAGTGAGCCATCGCGTGCAGGTAGACGGACAGGAGGGATGATCGTGGCCATCGCGGTAACCCAGCCTCAGGCGCCGGCGCGGCGTGCGAGGCGCAACTCACCCATGTATCGCGCCTGGCAGCGATATCGAAAGAATTGGTTTGCCGTGGCGGGACTCATTTGGGTCATCCTCTTTTTCATCATCGGTATCATCGGCCCGTGGATCGCGCCCTACAGCTACACGTACGCGGACTTTCTCCATATGCACTCGGGTCCTTCTTGGCAGCATTGGTTCGGCACGGATACGGTCGGATACGACGTCTTCAGCCAGATCCTCTATAGCATCCGGTACGCGCTGGAGATTGCGCTCGGCGCCACGTGCGTCAGCTTTTTGATCGGCGTCATTCTGGGACTCTGGGCCGGGCTTGCCGGCGGCATCATCGACATCATCGTCATGCGCGCCGTCGACTTTATGTTCGCGCTCCCGTCGTTCTTCTTCGCCCTGATCCTGATGGTGCTTCTCGGCAAGGGCATCTTCCCGATGATCTTGGCCATCGGCGTCCCGGGGTGGGCAGGATACGCGCGCCTCATCCGCTCGCTCGTGCTGGCGATGCGAAACGGCGAGATGGTGGAGGCCGCCCGGGCGCTGGGGGCGTCGCAGTGGCACATCGCGCGAAAGTACATGTTCCCGAACGTCGTGGGCAGCATGGTGGTCTCGCTCGCCTTCGGCATTCCGTACGATCTCACCGCGCAAGCGGGGCTCAGCATCGTGGGCATGGGCCTCAATCCGCCGATGCCGTCGTTCGGCAACATGCTCGCGCAGGCGGGGGCGAACATCCTGGGCTTCCCTTGGCTTCTCTATTTTCCGGCCGGCGTGTTCGCCATCACCTTGTTGTCGTTTCTATTCGTGGCCGACGGCCTGCAGGAAGCGTTCAATCCGAAAGGAGGCGTGTGATGGTGTCACAGCCGCTCTTGTCCATCGAAGATCTGCACGTCGAGTTCGATCGCGGCGAGGACACGGTCTACGCCGTCAACGGCGTGAGCTTCTCCATTGCGGAAGGAGAAACGCTCGGCATTGTCGGCGAAAGTGGCTCCGGCAAGTCGGTCACGCTGATGTCGGCCATCGGCCTGATTCGCGAGAACGGGCGCATCCGCTCGGGCCGGGCGGTGTTTCAGGGAACGGACCTCTTGAAGCTATCGGAGCGACAGCTCGAGGATGTCCGCGGCCGCGAGATCGGCGTGGTGTTCCAGGATCCGATGACGAGCCTCAATCCGGTCATGCGGATTGGGGATCAGATCATGGAGGCGATGCTCGCGCACCATTTCTGCAGTCACCGGGAGGCGTTTGAGCGCACGCTGCAGCTTTTGCATGAGATGGGAATTCCCGAGCCGAAGGCGCGTTTTCGAAATTATCCGCACGAGTTTTCGGGCGGCATGCGCCAGCGCATCATGATCGCCATCGCCCTGGCCTGCGAGCCGCAACTGCTTATCGCGGACGAGCCGACGACGGCGCTCGACGTGACCGTGCAGATGCAGATCCTCGCGTTGCTTCAGGAGCAGAGGCGCAAGCGGAACATGGCAGTTGCCATCATCACACACGATTTTGGCGTCGCGACGAACTTCTGCGATCGGATCATCGTGTTGTACGCGGGTCAGATCATGGAGGTCGCGGATACAGGCACGTTCATCCGCGAGTCGGCGCATCCGTACACCGTCGGATTGAAGCATTCCATCATCGAGATTGGCCATCGCTCGAAACCCCTGAAGCCCATCCCTGGCATGGCGCCCACGGTCACGGAGATGCCGCGGAGCTGTTCGTTTGCGCCGCGCTGTCCGCTCGCCACGGATCGGTGCCGGAACGAGTTGCCGCAGCTTCGAGAGATAGGGCCGGGGCATTGGGTGGCGTGTCATCGGGCGGAGGAGGTGCTGGCGGATGTCATCTGAGGCGCTGCTCGAGGTGCACGAGGTGTCGAAGCGGTTTCGCGTGCAAGGCCGCGATCTCCACGCGGTGGAGAAGGTGTCGTTTCAACTTCAGCGCGGGCAGACGTTCGGGCTCGTCGGCGAGAGCGGGTCCGGAAAGTCCACGCTGGGGCGACTGGTGCTGAAATTGCTCGAGGCGACCGAGGGCCGGATCGTCTATCAGGGGAAGGACATCACCCGCTTGACGCAGAAACAGATGCGACCGCTCCGGCGGGAGATGCAGATCATCTTCCAGGACCCCATGGCGAGCATGAGCCCGCGCATGACCATCGGCATGGCCATCGAGGATGCGATGATCATTCACAGAATGGGGACGAAGGAAGAGCGGCAAAAGCGGGTCGATGAACTCCTCGAGCGCGTGGGGCTTCCTCGGGAAGTGAAGTGGGCGTACCCGCACGAGCTGTCGGGCGGTCAACTTCAGCGCGTCGGGATCGCGCGCGCGTTGTCGCTCAATCCGAAACTCGTCATCTGCGACGAGCCCATCTCGGCGCTTGACGTCTCGATTCAGGTGCAGGTGATTCAACTCCTGCGCGAACTTCAGCAGGATTACGACCTGACGTACATCTTCATCTCGCACAACCTGGCTGTGGTCGAGTACTTGAGCGACGTCGTGGCGGTGTTGTACCTCGGCGAGGTGGTGGAACAGGCGCCCGCGGAGGAGCTGTTCTCGCGCCCGACGCATCCGTACACCCAGGTGCTGATCCAGTCCATCCTGAAAATGCCGCGGAGCTTGGAGGAGCGCCAAGCGCTCACGCCGATTCAGGGCGAGATCCCGTCGCCGTTCGATCCGCCGAAGGGCTGTCCCTTCCACCCCAGGTGCCCGATGGCCGTCGAGCGGTGCCGGACGACCAAGCCGGAACGCCGGAACATCGGGCCAAACCACGCCGTGGCATGCCATCTGGCCACCTGACGATTCACGCCAGGGGAGAGCGCCCGCAAGGCCCGCTCTCCCTGCCTCATTCTCGCTTCTCTTCTGGACGCTCCGCTATCGTCGCGAGAAACGAGCGCCAATCGATCCCTTCCAAACTGCTTCGAAATCGACATCCTTCCGGAAACGGCATGTGCTCCGTGATGGCGTTCGGCACGCACAGCACCTGAAGACCTGCGGCGATTGCGGCTCGCGCGCCGTTCGGCGAGTCTTCGATGGCGAGTGCTTCCGCCGGCGCCACGCCGAGGCGTCGACACGCCAGCTGATACAACTCGGGGTGGGGCTTCACGTGGCTGACATCGTCGGCGGTGGCGATGGCGTCAAAGAAGGATTGAATGCCGTACTTCGCCAGGAAAGGTTCGACGTAGGCGCGCCGCGAACTCGTGGCCAGGCCGATGGACACGCCAAGCCGCCGGAGTTCCTGCAGAGACGCCCGCACACCGGGGCGAAGAGGCTCTTCATCGAGCAGCCTCCGGTGTTCCCGCTCCACCGCGCGCTCCGCGTCCTCCGGTCGGATGGACGCGTCCGAGTCGCACAGGTGCCGGACGGGATCGAACGCATCGGCGCTCGTTCCGACGGTTTTGGCGTACAGGTGAAACGGGAACTCCCGCCCGTGTTGGCGATACAGCCCCACATACGCTTCGTACCACGCCCGCTCGGTGTCGACCATCGTTCCGTCAAAGTCGAAAATGACGGCTTTCATACGGACCTCCTGTTGGCTGTCGTCCCCTGGAGTATAGCACGTGGGTGGTCTGCGAGGCAGGGGTGCAAAGGCGTACACCCACACACAAGCCGCGTCGTCGACTGTGAATGTAAATAAACATAACGTATGCGACTGAAAGCGCTCGCTCCAAACTCAGTGTGAAGATGTTATCTTTTAATACGTTAGATTATCTAACATTTTTCGTTGACGCCTCCACCGCCCGCGTGTATCGTTATAAAAAAATTCACGCAAAGGAGTGGGCAGAGAAGATGCTCAGAACACGGTGGAAGTGGCTCCTGTCCGCGATGGCGGGGCTCGGCGCCGCCCTCGTTCCTGCGACGTGTTTTGCGGCGACGACGACACCGCCGGTCAATTCCGGAGATGAGGCCTGGATTCTCGCTTCCTCGGCCCTTGTACTTCTCATGACGCCAGGGCTCGCGTTTTTTTACGGGGGCCTGGTGCGGACGAAGAATGTGATCACGACCATGCTGCAGGTGGTGGCCGTCATCCTGGTGGTCTCCCTGCAATGGGTCATTGTCGGGTACAGCCTGGCCTTTGGGCCCGACTTCCACCACCTCATCGGCAACCTGAGTTGGTTCATGATGCGCGGCGTGGGTGCGGCGCCGGATTCCGACTACGCGCCGACCATTCCGAACATGCTCTATGCCATCTTCCAAATGATGTTCGCCATCATCACGCCTGCCCTGATTGTGGGAGGGTTGGCGGAGCGCGTTCGTTTCGCTTCGTTTGTCGTGTTCATTGTCCTGTGGGCGACGTTCATCTATGACCCGCTGGCGCACTGGGTTTGGGGCGCGGGCGGTTGGCTGCACAACCTCGGCGTCCTGGACTTCGCGGGAGGCACCGTCGTGCACATCTCGTCCGGTGTGGCCGGCCTCATGGCGGCGCTGTATCTCGGGCGCCGCGCGGAACATGGCACAGGCGAGATCAAGGCGCACAACGTGCCGTTCGTGCTCCTTGGCACTGCACTGCTCTGGTTCGGTTGGTTCGGATTCAACGCAGGCAGCGCGGTTGCGGCCAATTTCCTGTCTGCCGAGGCGTTCCTCGCGACCAACACGGCCACGGCAGCCGCTGCGGTGGGGTGGATGATGGTCGAGAAGCTGAGGACCGGCCACGTCACGCTGGTCGGCGCTTGCGCGGGCGCTGTCGCGGGCTTGGTGGCCATCACCCCGGCGGCCGGCTTCGTCTCTCCCGGCTACTCCATCATTCTCGGGCTCCTCGGCGGCGCGTTCTGCTACTTCGCGTCCACCTTCATGAAGGCGAAGCTCGGGTACGACGATGCGCTCGACGCGTTCGGCGGGCACGGCATCGGCGGAACGTGGGGCGCGATCGCGACCGGCCTGTTTGCTTCGACCGCCGTGAACCCGTCCGGTGCGAACGGTCTCGTGCACGGCAATCCGCACCAGGTCCTGCTGCAACTCATCGGTGTGGCGAGCACGTGGGCGTTCTCGGGTGTCGGCAGCCTCGTCTTGCTCTGGATCGTCGACAAGGTCATGGGGCTGCGCGTGACGAAGGAAGAGGAGATCATGGGGCTCGATCTCGCCCTGCACGCCGAATCCGCGTATCCGGAGACGCTCACGGCGTCGGAGCTGCCGAAGTACTTCGGCGCCAACGTGACGCCGCTTCTCAAGGAGTCTCCGCTTGAGCGCGGAACCCAGAACTAAAGCGTGAGGTACTGCTCCCGTTCCCAGACATGGACGGTCCTCGCGTAGGCCGACCATTCGAGCCGCTTGGCCTCCAGGAAGTGGCGCAGGGCGTGATCGCCGAGCGCCGCCTGGAGGCAGTCGTCTTGTTCGAGCGCATCGAGCGCGTCCCGCAGCGTTTGGGGCAGCGCGGCGACGTGCCGCAGAAATCGCTGCTCTTCCGACCACATCTCCGGCCGTTCGTCCAGCCGGTTCGGCAGGGGCAGCGCTTGTTCGATCCCGTCCGCTCCTGCGGCGAGCGCGCAGGCGATGGCGAGGTACGGATTCGCGGACGCGTCGGGCGCCCGCCATTCCCATGCGTTGCCCACCGCGCGCAAGTAGGGGGCCGGGTGGCGGTCGGACCAGGCGACGAATCCGGGCGCTTCGCTTCCGCCGAGGCGCTTGTAACTGTTGACCGTCGGATTGGCGACGGCGGAGAGCCCGCACGCGTGCGCCAGAATGCCCGCGGCGAAAGCGGCCCATCGCGGAACATCGGCCGTCTCGCCGGCAGGGGCGAAGGTGAGGTGCAGGCCGGAGCCGGGATGGTCCGTGAACGGCTTCGGCATGAAGGACGCCGTGAACCCGAACCGGGCGGCTTCGCGGCGGATGACGAGTTTCGCTGTGACCAGTGCATCCGCGGCGCGGAGCGGCGACAGCGCGGTGAGATCGATCTCGTATTGGTGCGGCGCTGCTTCGTGGTGGATTTGGGTCACGGGAACGCCCGCCTCGGCCAGCCCCTTGGCCATCGATCGCAGACAGCGCGCGGCGATGTCGGAGGAAGGCGCGTCGAAATAGCGGGCGGGATCGCCGAGATGCGCGTTTTCCGCGCCCTCGCCCTGCGGGAGCAGAAAGAATTCCAGTTCGGCCGACACCACCATGTCCGGCACGCCGGATGCCCTGGCCCTTTCTAACGCGCGGGCCAAGATCCGGCGGGGATCGCCGGCAAACGGCACGCCGTCCGGGAGCACGACGTCGCAGATGATGCGAAGTGCGCGTCCGCCGAATTCGGGGCGCCACATGCAGGCCGTCGCGAGGTCGGGCACGAGGCGCATATCCGACTCCTCCCCCCGCGCAAACCCCTCGACGGACGATCCGTCAAAGCCCACGCCGCGGTCGAGGACGTCAGGCAGTCGGCTCGCAGGGATGGCGACCGTTTTCACCGAGCCCATCAAATCGGTGAACTGCAGATGGGCGACGCCGATGCGCTCGGCCTCGAGCCGGCGGAGGAGCGATGCAACACTTGACATGATGGTCCACCACCCGGATGATCTTCTGGGTTGATCATAAAGCACGAAATCTCGAAAATCTAGCAATCATCGCATGAACGAGCGACCTCAGGGCGGAGGGATGGCCGTGAACGTGCCAGTGTGCGTGACGGACGCGAGGGACATTCGCGAGCGCGGAGAGGAGTTGCAGCGCGCGTGGTGCGAGTCCGTCCTGCAGGACGACGGTCCGCCGGACGACACCGCGGCGTTTCGGCGCTGGTTCGAAGGGTATCAGGATCAACGTCGGGCGTTCGTGCTCGCGGGCTGGGCGGAAGCTGTTTCGCCGGACATCCGGCGTCGCGCGCGTCTCGTTGCGCTGGGATCTCTCGCGCGGGGAGAGGATCTGCCGCAGAGCGATCTCGACTTTGCGCTCGTCACGGCCGCCGACCTCCGTCTCGCCGACGCGGCCCCGGACCTCGAGCGGTTCGTGCGCTGGATGGGCCCCATGGGCTTTTCGCCCTGCATGGGCAACGTGATGGGCGGCAATCCTCGCTGGTTCGGCCCTGAAGACGCCTGGAAGGCGCGCATTCAGGCGTATGCCGAGTTTCCGGACTGGGCCAATGTCCGCTATCTGTACATGACCGTCGACGCACGGCCGCTCGACGACGCGCCGCAGTGGGCGTCCGTTGCGGCGCGGGTGCGCGACGTGATCGCCGGATCTGCGTTCATGAAGTGGCAGATGGCGCACCTCGGCATTCGCGGGACGGTCGGATTTGGCGCCCTGCGCGGCGTGCGCTGGGAGGCGAGCGGCTCAGGTGCGATCTTCCACGTCAAGGACAGGTTCCTCGCCCCCATGATTCACGCGCTTCGCTTGCTCAGCCTTCATTACGGCGTCGACGCGCTCGGCTCGGTCGATCGCGCCGCATCGCTCGGCCGCCTCGGCGCGCTCGAAGGCTTGCAGGCGGACGCGATTGTCCGCGCGCTCTGGTTTGGATGGAGGCTCCGGGCACGCCATCACGCGGAATGCTGGCTCAGGGGCCAGCGGGACGGCGTCGATCTCGTCCCTCGGTCGAGCCTGTCCCGCGCCTGGCAGGAAGCGCTTCAGGAGCACCTGCGCACGGCGCAAGCCCTCGAGCGCCTGGTGTGCCGCCGATTTCCGAAACCGAGGGGATCGAGATGAGGTGGTTTTTCTCCCTCCGGAGAGAGGCGCCTTTGGGCCCTGAACCCGTGCCCGTCTGGGAGCGGCCCCTCGGCGAGGCACCTTACTTCGTGCTCGATCTCGAGACGTCCGGCTTTTCCCCCGCGCGCGACAAGATCCTCTCGGTCGCCTGCGCCACGTTTTCCGGATGGAGCAGCGAACCTGACGAGAGCTTTTACGCCATCGTGCGCCACGACGACGTCGCGGACGTGCCTTCGCACATCTGGGAGCTGACTGGCCTCACGCCAGAGGCGATGCGGGACGGCGAGCCGCTTGAGGTCGCGCTTCGCCGCGCGCTGGAGCTCGGCGCAGGCCGGGTCTGGGTCGCCCACCACGTCCGGCACGATCTCGGCTTTCTGCAGCGCGCGACTGACGCGCTGTGGCGGCTTCGTCTGCGGCCGCTCGCCATGGACACGGCGGTCGTGGCCCAGGTGCTTGCGCGGGCCGCGAGGCCTCTGACGCTCGACGAGGCCTGCGAATGGCTCGGGATCCCTGTCGTCGGCCGCCACCGGGCGGACGCGGACGTGCGCATGACCGCGGCCGTCTGGCGCAAGGAGATGGAACTGTGCGGGCGGCTTGGGTTGCAGACGGTGAAGGACGTGATCGACTGGGTGAGCGCGCGCGCCACCGGGTGATGGAACGGCAGGCAAGAGGTATACTCGAAAGGGAAATGCCTTTACGCATCAGGAGGTGCGACGATGGACGAGCAAGCGAAGAAGACGGCGCTCCGCCACATCACGTATGGGCTCTACGTGATTGGCACCAAGATCGGGGAGGACGATGTGAACGCCTTCACCGGCAACTGGGTGACGCAGGCGTCTTTCCAGCCGCCGCTCGTGGCGATTGGCGTCAAGAAGGGCACCACGTCGTGCGACGGCATCCTGGAGAGCCGCGTGTTCTCCGTGAACGTGCTGGAGAGTGGGCAGAAGGACCTCGCGTTCAAGTTCTTCAAGCCCCTGAAGCGCGTGGGGAACAAGTTCGAGGACGTCGAGTTCTACACGTCGACGACCGGAAGTCCCATCCTGCGCGACGCGCTTTCTTGGTTCGAGTGCCGCGTGACGGATGTCGTCGACCGGGGAGATCACACGCTCATCGTGGGCGAGGTCGTGGACGCCGGCGTGCACCGCGACGGCAAGCCGCTCACGCTCGCCGAGACGGGGCTTTTCTACGGGGGCTAAGTGCCGCGGGCGCGCGTGGGCGCCCGCGCTCAATCCGCGTCCCTGTGGGGCGCCCGTTCGACGGACGCGCGCGGAATGAGGATGGGCTGGATCACGTGCGCGTCCGGCCCGGGTTTCCCGTTGATCATGTCGACGACGCGGTGCGCCGCGAAGTCCGCCACCTCTTCGAGCGACGGGCCGACCGTCGTGATGGGCACCTCCGCAAACTGCATGTCGGGCAAGTTATCATATCCAATGAGGCTCACGTCCTGCGGCACCCGGTAGCCGAGCTCGAGAAGCGCGCGGAGCGCCCCCTTCGTGATCAGGTTGTTCAGCCCGATGAACGCCGTCGGCATGGGGACGTCCGGCCTCGCGTATCGAATCGCCCGGTAACCTCCCTCAAAGGTCGGCTCCGCCGGATACAGCCAGTCCGGCGACGGCTGAAGCCCCGCCTGCTCCACCGCCTCCAAAAAGGCCCGCACCTTGATCTCCTGGGAACTGCCGATGAACCCAATCCGCCGGTGCCCAAACGAGCGCAGGTATCGGACGGCTTCCGCAATCCCGGCGCGGCGGTCGAACCGCACGTGCGGCAGCGGCACGGGCTCGTCCGTGCCAATCACCAGCGTCTTCGCCTGCCAACGCGCCAGCTCCTCCATCAGGTGCGGGTGGCGCGAGACGAGATCGGCCCAAATCACGAGGCCGTCGGCGCGCATTTGGTTCAAAAGGTCGATCTCGTCCGGCGAAATCGCAATCACCATCCGATAGTCGAGCGCGGCCAGGGCTCGGTGCAGCACAATGGTGAGATTTGCGAAGATGGGGTTTCCCAGGTTCACGAGCCCGAAGCCGATGAGCCGCGTGCGACCCGACACGAGGTGGCGCGCGAGCAGGTTTCGCTGATAGCCCATGCTGCGCGCGATTTCCAGGATGCGCCGCTTGGTCTCCTCCTTGACCAGGGGGCTGTCGTTGAGCGCCTTCGAAACCGTGCTGTAGCTGACGCCCGCGCGTTCCGCGATATCCTTAATGCTCACCATGGCGGGTCTCCCTCTGTCCAAAGTCCATGGGCCTCGCGGCGTCTTGCGAGTGCCGCCAAGCCATGCAGGTCTGTGATTTCCTCGACATTTTAACACAAATAACAACGTTATTAAAGAGAGCGTGAAACGATTCGGCGCTTGGAGACGCACGTTGCGCGATTTCGAGCGTTTTCGCCGCGATCCTGTCCGAAAAAGTCAAGAAGAAATGAAAACGTGGTTATTGATATCCCGAACGAACTGTGCTACCTTTTAGCAACAACGAGATGAGGCTAACTAACAACGTGGTTACTATCGAGGGGTGACGGACGGCCATGACCAACTATTGCATTGTCGGGCTCGGATCGCGCGGCATCTCGATGTTCGGGCGCGATCTCGTCACGCATTACCGGGACGTCGCGCGCATCACCGGGCTTTGCGACCGCAACGAGGGGCGCGTCCGGTATGCGCAGGAGGTCCTGGGCAAGGACATTCCGGGGTTCACGGACTTCGATGAGATGCTGGACACCGTCGAATGCGACTGCGTCATCGTCACGACGATGGATGCGACGCACGACCACTTTATCGTGAAAGCGCTTGAGCGAGGCAAGGACGTGATCACCGAAAAACCCATGACCATCGATGCGGAGCGGTGCCGCCGAATCCTCGAGGCCGAGCGGCGGAGCGGCAAGACGGTTCGCGTCACGTTCAACTACCGGTACGCGCCGTATAAGACCGAGATCAAGCGGCTGTTGCAGGAGGGCATCGTCGGCGAAGTTCATTCGGTGGAGTTTCGCTGGTACCTCGACACGGTGCACGGGGCGGACTACTTCCGGCGCTGGCACGCGGAGAAGAAGAACTCCGGCGGCCTGTTTGTTCACAAAGCGACGCACCACTTCGACCTCATCAACTGGTGGCTGGGCCTCGAGCCAAAGGAGGTTGTGGCGATGGGATCGCGCCATTACTACGTGCCGGATCGCATGCCGGGCCACGGCGAGCGCTGCGCCACGTGCCAGGTGACGGAGCGCTGTCCGTTCTACCTCGATCTCGGCCGCGACGACACCTTGAACGCGCTCTACAAGCAGGCGGAGGCCTATGACGGGTACCACCGCGATCAGTGCGTGTTCTCCGAGCGCATCGACATTGAGGACACGATGGGGGCGCTCATCCGCTATCCGAATGGCGTGCAGGCGACGTACATGCTCACTGCGGCGACGCCGTTTGAGGGCTGGCAGGTGGCGTTCAACGGCAGCAAGGGCCGGCTGGAGGCGTTCGAGCCCGAGTACTTCATCACCGAGGAAGATGCGACGGACTTCGCGCGGAGGAGTTCGAAGGACGTGCGCCGCACGGTGGACTGGCGGTTTGGCGATCCGTCGTCCGCTGAAGAGGTGCGCGAGCTGGAAATCCGGTTCTACCCCCTGTTTGGCGGCGTTCAGGTGTTCCGCGTGCCCCACGTGCGCGAGGGCCACGGCGGCGGCGACAGGCGCCTGAAGGACCACCTGTTCCGCGGCGTCGAGAGCGATCCCTACGGCCACGTGGCCGGATCGCGCGCGGGAGCCATGTCCATCCTCATCGGCGTGGCGGCGAATCTATCGATGGCCACCGGGCAATTCGTGCGCATCGCGGATCTGTTGGGCGAAAGCGCGCCGGTCGGCGTCCGGTGATGAAGGAGGGAAGCCCGGTGCCGCGAGGGGCGTCGAACGAACGAGTGGAGGCCCTCGTTCGGCTGCTCGGCCTGGAGCCCTCGGAGAAGCCGAGATCCTTGAGCGAACTCGTGGCGGATCGCGAAGTCCACGTGCTCCTTCCGGAGGGCACGGCGCCCGCGGGCGGCTATCCCACCGCCGTGTTGATCCACGGCCATTCGCCGCTCGGCTACGATTACTTTCGCAGCGCGAACGAGGTGTACGTCAAGGGCGCACCCGTGGCGGAGCTTTTGCGCGACGCGGGCTTTGCGGTGGTGCTCCCGTCTTTGCGCGGGTTTGGCGCCACGATGGACCCGGTCGATCGCGCCCTGGGCCTGGAGCACAGCTGTGAGCGGTTCGCGCGGCAGCGACTGCTCGTCGGCCGGACGCTCCTCGGCGATCGCGTCCGCGATCTGATGGAACTCCTGGATGCGATGGAGATGGACGGCCGCTTCGACATAGAGAGCCTTGTCACGGCGGGATTTTCAGGCGGCGGCACGGCCGCGCTGTTTCACGCGGCCTGCGATTCGCGGGTCCGCCACCTGATCCTGCTGTCGGCGTTGTGCACCGCCCGGCATTCGCTCCTTGCTACGCGGCACTGCCTGTGCAACTACGTACCGGGTCTTCTGAACTTCGGCGATTGGGGGGATGTGGCGGCGCTCGTGGCGCCGCGGCGCCTGACCATTGTGCATGGCGAACGCGACGGCGTGTTTCCGTTCGAGGGTGCGCGTGCAGCGTTTGCAGCGGTCGAAGCGGCGTACGAGGCCGTGGGTATGACAAAGCGTGCGATGTTTCTTGCACAACCTGGGGGTCATGAGCCGTATCCGGAGGTTTTGTGGCAGTTGATGGGTGTCGGTCTCAAGCGTGCGACAACGTGAAACGAGGAGGAATCCGCATGCGAAAAAAGAGATGGACATGGACGGCGAGCGCCGCGGCTGCGCTGGTGTTGGCGGGCTGCGGCACCGCGGCGGCGCAGGGCGGTTCGAGTGGGTCGCAAGCCGGGCAGGCCGCGGGAAGCGCGGACTCGAAGCCGGTGGTCACGCTCACCTTCGGCTTCTGGGGCGATGCGAAGGAAGAGGCGGTCACGCTGGCCGCGGTGAAAGCGTTTGAGAAGGCGTATCCGAACATTCACATCCAGACCGAATTCGGAGGGCCATTCAATCAGTACTTCACGAAGCTGTCCACCGAGGTCGCGGGCGGCAACGCACCAGACATCATGCAGATGGATTACGAATACATTGACGCCTACGCCAAGGAAGGCCAGTTGCTCAACCTGAAGGGCGCGAAGGGAATCAACATCTCCACCATCAGCCCGAGCGTCCTGAAGAGCGGCTACATCGACGGCGGGTTGTATGGCATTCCGAATGCGCTGAATAACTATGCGGTCATCTACGACGAGGCCGCGTTTGCCAAGGCGGGCTATCACGGCCAACGCGTTTCATGGCAACAGTGGGCGGATATCCTCGAAAAGGTCCATAAGGCGACAGGCAAGTGGGCCGAGAACGACGACGAGAGCTGGCAGACCTTTGGATACTGGGCGCGCCAGCACGGTCAGCACCTATACAACGCCTCCGGGACGAAGCTCGGATTTACCGAGAGCACGCTCGTCTCCTATCTGAACTACTGGGCGAATCTTCGCAAAGAGGGCGTTGTGCCGCCCGGGACCGTGACATCCCTCATCAAGCAGACGGCCGATCCGACGGATCCGATGGTGCAAGGGAAATCGGATGCGGAACTCACCTGGGTCAACTACGTCGTCAGCCTGCAGAGCGAGATGACGCGAAGCTTGGCGCTGGCCCTTCCGCCGACACAGCCGGGTGGAGAGGAGGGCCTGTATATCAAGCCGAGCCAGTTCTGGAGCATCTATTCCAAGACGAAGTATCCGCAGCAAGCCGAGCTCTTTGTCAACTTCTTGCTGAACAACGTCCAAGCGGGCAAGGCGCTCGGGCTCGTGCGCGGCATCCCGGTGTCGTCCTCCGTCCGCACTCAGTTGATGGCATCCGGCACCTCGGCGCCTGAAAAGGCCGAGTTCCAGCTGGTGAACGAGGCGCTCAAGGTGGCCACGCCCATCGATCCTCCGCCGCCGCAGCACGACAAGGAGATCGACCAGGACTTCGCGAACATGGTCCAGGCTGTGCAATACGGCAAGGAAACGCCCCAGCAGGGCGCCGAACAGTTTATGCAGGAGGCGAACGATCTCCTGCAGAACGGCGGCGAGTGACGTCTCTGAGGACGGGGCCCGGCGCACCGCCGGGCCATTCCGGAAAGCGGGGTGATCGCGTGGCTGTGGCAACCACGACCAAGGCCAACGTGAAGGCAAAAGGTGAGGCCGTGAAGGCCGTGCGGCCGCGCAACGAGAAGGTCGCCTATCTGTTTCTGAGCCCATGGATGTTCGGCCTGGTGGTGTTTTCGCTCGGGCCCATCCTGGTCTCGCTCTATCTGTCCTTCACCAATTACAACTTATTGCAGCCGCCGAAATGGATTGGCCTCGAGAATTACGTGCACATGTTCACGCAGAGCCAGCTGTTCGCCACTTCGCTGGTGGACACGCTGGAGTACATCTTGATCTCGGTGCCCATCAAGATGGTGGTCGCCCTCGCCATCGCCCTGCTCCTCAGTCTCGAGGTCAAGGGGATTGGCGTGTATCGGACCGTCTACTACGTTCCGTCGCTCATCGGCACGAGCGTCGCCGTCGCGTACCTGTGGCAACAAATGTTTGGGCCCGACGGTCTCATCAACAAGGGTCTGGCGCTCGTCGGCATTCACGGGCCCAATTGGCTCGCCGAACCGCGCACGGCCCTGTTCACCCTGGCTATGCTGCAGGCTTGGCAGTTCGGTTCTGCGATGATGATCTTCGTGGCAGGACTGAAGCAGATTCCCGAGTCGCTGTATGAGGCCGCCATCGTGGACGGCGCGGGCCGGCTGTACCGGTTCTTTCGCATCACCATCCCCATGTTGTCGCCAGTCATTTTCTTCAACCTGATCATGTCCATCATCAACGGGTTCACCCAGTTCACGCAGGGATACATCGTCACGGACGGTGGGCCGCTGAACGCGACGCTGTTTTTCGCGCTCTACCTGTACGAGGAGGCGTTTAACTTCCAGAACATGGGCTACGCGTCGGCGCTGGCCTGGTTCCTCTTGGTCCTGGTGGGCGTGCTGACGTTCTTGGTGTTCAGGTTCGGAAGTCGCTACGTGTATTACGAGTCCTGAGGGAAAGGAGGAGAGGGCTGTGACCGGAACCATCCGCACGCGGCGCGGAATCGTCCTCGCGCACGCCGTGCTCGTGATCATCGGATTCTTTCTCATCTATCCCGTTCTCTGGATGGTGTTTGGCTCATTCAAGCCGACCAACGAGATCTTCTCCAGCGCCTCGTTTTGGCCCAAGCACTGGACGTTCGCGAATTATCCGCAAGGTTGGAATGCGATTCCTGGCCTTCCGTTTGGGACGTTCATCCTGCATTCGCTGTCGGTGTCATGTCTGGTGTCTGTCGGCACGGTCATCTCGTCCGCGATTGTCGCGTTCGGGTTCGCGCGTTTCACGTTCCGAGGCAAATCCATTCTGTTTGGCATCATGATGATCACGATGATGCTGCCGACGCAGGTCACGCTCATTCCCCAGTACGCGATGTTTCACGATCTGGGCTGGATCAATACCTACTATCCGCTCATTGTGCCCGCGTTCTTTGGCAGCCCGTTTTTCATCTTTCTCATCGTTCAATTCATCCGGGGGTTGCCCAAAGAATTGGACGAGGCCGCGAAGATCGACGGCTGCAACGCCTTCACGCTGTTTGTGCGCGTCATCCTGCCGCTCATCGTGCCGGCGCTCATCACCACGGCCATCTTCAGCTTCATCTGGTGCTGGGATGACTTCTTCTCTCAGTTGATTTACCTTAATTCCGCGCAGAAGTTCACCGTGCCGCTCGGGCTGGAGTCGCTCGCGAACGCCGTCGCGCAGGAGGAGTGGGGGCCGCTCTTCGCCATGTCCACCGTGTCGCTCATTCCGCTCTTCCTCATCTTCTTCTTCCTTCAGAAGTACGTCGTCCGCGGCATCGCCACCACGGGCCTGCGCGGCTGACCACGAAAGGAGGTGACATGCGTGCACAGGTGGAAACGTGGTCTGTCGGCAGGCGCAAGCCTCGCGCTGGTCGCGGCAGCCGCCACCGGTTGGACCGTTCACGCGCGCTTCGCGCACGCCGACAACGTGGTCGATCTCGTCGCGCAGACGGGCGATCTCGACGCTTCTCTCGCCCAGGTCCTGCACGGCGCGCCGTTTGCCATGCCCATCCCGTCGTTGCCGGACATCGTGCCCCGCGTCTACGACATCACCGAGTACGGCGCGAAGCCGGGCATCGGCCAGGTGAACACACAGGCCATTCAGGCGGCCATCGACGCGGCAAGCCAACACGGCGGTGGCATCGTCGACATTCCGCCGGGGTATTGGGTCACCGGTCCCATCGTGCTCAAGAGCCACGTCGATCTGAACGTGGAGTCCGGCGCCCAACTCCAGTTTTCGGGCGATCACGACCTGTATCCGCTCGTTCCGAGCGGGAATTCCTACATCGTTCAATCGCCCATCAGCGCGACAAACGCGGTGGATGTCGCCATCACGGGTCACGGCGTCATCGACGGCGCCGGCAATACGTGGCGGCCCGTGGAGAAGTCGAAGCTTTCGGCGGATCAGTGGAATGCGCTCGTGGCGTCGGGTGGCGTGGTGTCGCCGGACGGCAGCACCTGGTGGCCGACGGCGCAGGGTGCGAACGCCCAGGCGTATATCAAGGCGCATCCGAACATGACGTATCAGGACGACTTGCAGGTGAAGGACTACCTGCGGCCGTACATGGTGTACTTCCAGGGATGTCAACGCGTGTGGCTCCAGGGCGTGACGTTTGAAAATTCGCCGTTTGCGACCGTGAAGGTGAACACCTCCAAGGACGTCGTCATCGACGACGTCAACATCCGCAACCCGTGGTACGGGCAGAACACGGACGGAATCGACGTGTCGGCCGATGAGAATGTCGTCTTGTATCGCGACGTGATCGACACGGGCGACGACGGCATCGCATTGGAGTCGAGCGGGAACGACGCGGCGGGGGTGTTCAACGAGCAGGACGTCGTCGTGGCGGACTGCATCGTGCACAACGGCCACAGCGGTTTCGCCGTCGGCAGTTACACAGACGGCGGCATCCGGGACGTGTGGGTGACGGGTGACGTGTACGACGGCACGGAGTCGGGCCTGCGCTTCAAGAGCGGCGTGGGCAAGGGCGGACTGGTGGAGGACATCGACATGGACCACATCGTCATGCGGGACATCAGTGGAGCCGCCATCACCTTCGACGACGGGTACGTGGACAACGGAGCGGACACATCATCGCTTCAAGCGCCCGGGCCAAACTCGTACGTGCCGCAGTTTGAGAACATGACCATCTCGAACGTGAGTTGCGAGTACGCGGGCCAGTCCATCTACATGAACGGCCTGCCGAACGCCCCTATCTCGAACATCATGCTGGACGACGTCAACATCACGGCCAATAAGCCGCCGCAGATTCAGAACACCTCGAACCTTGTGGAGAATCAGGTGCAGATCCAGTCGGGCGTGACCATGCTCGGCGAGATTCCGCACTGACAGACAGAAGACCAGGCAGAAGGCCGAGGGGCAGCCGCCGCGCTCGGCCTTTTTCCATGCTGACGACAGCCGGTCGCGAGCGCGCGCAGACATCCCGCTGCCTCATTTCACATGAATGAACGTGACAAGTCCTCCCATCCTGTCGACCTCGTCGTCCGGATTCATCATGTGGTCGAGGATATGACAGTGAAACATCCAGTCTCCGCGCACGTCGGCGGCAAATTCGATATCGGCCGTCTCGCCCGGCGCGATGGCGAGCACGTTCATCGGGCGCGGAACGGGCAGCGGGTGTCCGTCTTCCGCCAGGAGCCAAAAGGTCGTCTCGTGCACGTGCATGGCGTGATCACACATGCCGCTCGCGTTCACGATGCGCAGCACGACGCGGCTCCCGTACGGCGCGGTCAGTTCGGGCGCGTTGGGATACGGTTTCCCGTCCAGGCCGAACGCGTTCTCGGTGGTCGATCCGTCCACCATCCACGCGTCGATCTCGTACAAGGCGTCCACCTTGGCGAAAGGGTAGAGGGATCCGCGCGCCGGATCGATCAGAAGCACGCCGTGCAGGCCCTGGTCGATCTCGCTCGCCATGTCGGTGCCGCTCTCGTACAGATGCGTGCCGACCATGTCCGGCGTGACCGTGAAGCTGTACAACCGCTCGCCGCCCGGGGGGATGGGCCGCTCGGTCACGCCGCCGATGCCGAGTTGGGACGCGGGCAGCGGGAGCCCCGGGAAGTTCAGAGTGGTGGGTTCATTCAGCTCGTTCTTCAACAGGATCTGGACGCGATCGCCGACGCGCACGCGGATGACAGGGCCCGGCACCTGGCCGTTGTATCCGCACGCGACCACGACCTTGCCCGGATACAGGTACCAGTTCACCTCGCTCGCGACGAGCGTGAACCGCTTGATGCCTCCGGGCAGCATTTGCGGGGTCATGCCCTGCTCGTCCATGACCCGGTCGGCGTCTGCGTTTTGTTCGCGAATGAGAGCAGGGGTGATGGACAGCGGGCCCGCGTCGGGAACGCCTTCCGGCACGGGGAGCGATCCCACGGTGCTCGTCGGCGCCATGGACATGGTCGCGGACGCCGCCTTGGCGCCCGCGCGCAGGATAGGCGACGCGTGGATCCATGCGAGGGCGAGCGACGCGCAGGCGCCGAGTGCTGCAACCAGAGCTGGGACGGTTCGGCGCATGGTCCACCTCCTCACGGGGTCACGTGGATGAGCGTCATCATGCCACCCACGGGGTCCACGGAGTCATTCGGGTTGATGAGCGAACTCGCCACGGTGTCGTAAAACGGGAAGGTGCCGGTTTCGTCCGCCGTGAACTCCACATCCACCGTTTCGCTCGGTGCGATGGACACGACGCTGACCGTCTGCGGATCCGGCTGTGGCTGACCGTCCTGCGCCACAATCTTCACATCATATCCATCGATGGTCATGGCGTGGAACGTCTCCGCGCACGCGTTGACGATGCGCATGTACACCGTCGTACCGCGTTTCACCGTCAGCTGCGGCGTGTCCGGATACGCCTTGCCGTTGATGAGGAACGTGTTCTCGTTGTCCGATCCGTCCTGCTTACCCGCGCCGAGCACAAACAGGACGTCGCGCACGTGGCGCATGGACGGCGGGGGCGTTCTGGGATCGACGATGATCACGCCGTTCAGTCCTGCGTCGACCTGATAGTCGTCGTCGTAGTGGCTGTGATACCAATGCGTGCCGACCATCTGGCTTGTCGCGGTGAACCGGTAGACGAACGTGCCGCCCGGCTGGATGGCGGGCTCGGGAAAGCCGGGTACCCCGTCCATGTCGTTTGGCACCGCCAGTCCGTGCCAATGGATGGTGGTCGGTTCGGGGAGATCGTTGTGCACGACGATCTCGACGCGATCGCCCACGCGCACGCGGATGAGCGGCCCGGGGACTTGCCCGTTGTAGCCCCACGCCCACAGGTTCACGTTTCGGTAAAAGTTCCAGCCGAACTTGGATACGGTGAGCGTGAATTGCTTGACGCCGCCGGGCAGGATGCGCGGGGTGAGCGCGACCTCGTTCATCAGGTTGACAGCGTCCCGGTCTTCTTGTAGGATTTGGGCATTCGTCAGAACGGGCGGGGGCGTGGGCGGCGGTCCGTCGTCGCCGGTGGAGTTCTGCATGGCCATGGAAGCGGCGCCGTTTGCAATCTGCGCGTCGGCGTGGTGCAGCGCGGCCTCGCCGATGCCCGCCAGAGAGACGGCCCCAAAGCTCCACATGGCCGCCCAAGCGGCTCGACGCAGGGGTTTGTTTCTCAAGGGATGGGCCTCCCCTCGCAGTTCTCTGAGGGTATGATGAAGCCTGCATATGAAGAAAGGGCCCCGTTTTTGTGAAAGCCACGTAAAAATTGAGGGGGACGGAACATGTGGTGGCTCCGAGGATTTGGAGCGTCGCATGCGTTTTCGAGCGGATTCTTTTCTCATAGCTATGGCTACGGATACGGAGGCTATGGCTTGGGTCACATGTTTGTGAACGGGTTGGTGCACGGGCTCGGCTTCGGCATCGGCTACGGCATTGCGCGCCACATCCCGTTCACGCTCATTCTCATCATCGCCATCGTCGCGCTGGTGTGGTGGATGGCCCGCAGGCGGTGAGGACGCCCCAGCCGGCGGGGACTGGGGCGTTTCGCCGTGCGCCCGGCATGGGCGGTAGCTAGGCGGTGAAAGTCCGCTGCGGGGGGCAGATTCCGGCGACGTGGTCGCGAAATTCGCTCAGGACGGCAGGCGGGTTTCCAGGTGGTGCAGAGCGTCCCGAACGCGCGGTACCACGTTCGCCAGCGTCGATTCGTCGAAGGGTGAGCGCAGGCCCGCTTCGCTGACCAATTCCAGGAACGAGCGGCTGCCGCCCAGGCTGCACAGCCGGAGATACGATTCCCACGCCTCGGACGGATTCTCCTGCATCCAGAGGAAATACTGCAGCGCGCACACCTGCGCGAGCGCGTAGTCGATGTAGTAAAACGGGTAGTTGTAGATATGGAGCTGACGCTGCCACAGACCGCCTTCCTCGAGGTACGGCATTCCCTCGTAAAATTCGTCGCCCCGGTTCATGTAGATGCGCTCCAGTTCCCGCCACTTGGCCTTGCGCTCGGCGGGCGTCATCTCCGGGCGCTCGTACACGGCGTGCTGGAACTCGTCGACCGCGGCCATGTAGGCGATGGACACCAGGGACTCCGCCAGATGGGTGTAGAAGAACTTGTCCGCGTCCTCCTGGAAGAAGAGCGGCATCCACTTCCACGTGAAGAATTCCATGCTCATCGAGTCGATCTCGGCTGCCTCCGCCGTGGGGAAGAAATACTCGGGCAGCTTCATGTCGCGCGACTGGTATACCTGAAACGCGTGCCCGGCCTCGTGCGTGAGGACGGTGACGTCGCCCAGCGTGCCGTTGAAATTGGCGAAAATGAACGGCGCTTTGAAATTCGGGATGAAGGTGCAATAGCCGCCGACTCGTTTGCCCTCGCGGCTCAATAGATCCATCAGTTCGTGGTCCAGCATGTACTGAAAGAACGCGTCCGTCTCCGGGGATAGCTCCTTGTACATGCGCCTGCCGTTCTCCAGGATGAAGGCCGGATCGCCTTTCGGGTTGGCGTTGCCATCTCGATACCAAAGGTTGATGTCTTGGATGCGCAGGGAAGACAGGCCAAGGCGCTCCCGCTGTTTGTCGCGAATCTCGGCGGCGAGCGGCACGATGTGCTTCCGGATGGCCTCGCGAAACGCAGCCGTCTCCCTCGGGCCGTAGTCCGTGCGGCTCATGCGATCGTAGCCCATCTGAACGAAGTTCTCGTACCCGAGTTTCTGGGCCATGGCCGTGCGCATGCGGACGAGATCGTCGTAGATTTGGTCGAATGCGTCGCCGTGCTCCGCGAAAAAACCGAACATGGCGCGAACGGCGTTTTGCCGGGTCTCTCGATCCGGCGATTCCGTGAATTTGGCCATCTGGCTGAGGTTGTACGTCTCCCCGGCGAACGGAATGCGGGCGCTCGCCACGAGCTGATTGTAGTCGGTGACGCGCGCATTGACCTTCTGCATGTCCTCCACAATCTCGTCGCCGAACGATCTCGTCTGCACCTCCGCGAGTCGGAACCACTGGCGTCCGAGGCGCTCCTCCAACGCCCGGCGGTGCGGCGAGGCGATGAGCGCCTGGCGCAAGCGGGTCTCCAGCGCCTCGACTTCCGGCGACGCCTCGTCGAAAAACGCCTTCTCCGCCTTGTAAAACTCGTCCCGCGTGTCCACGGAGTTGCGGATGTAAGCGAGTTCAAACATGGTCTGAAAGTCCATGCGCAGCCGGTTCACTTCCTGGAGGGCGTCGAGCGCGGCCTCGGGCGTGGTAGACGCCTCGAATTCGTCGATGAGCCGCAGAACGTCGTGTTTCAGCGCCGCCAGATCCGGTCGCTGATACTTCATCTCGGAGAACTTCATGGCGGTCCTCTCCCACTCGTCAGAAATGTTCGTCCGTTCAAGCATACCATAAATGGGCGTATCCGAATGGCGCGAGCCGTGCTACACTGGTGCCACAAGTGCCCGATTCGCGATGTGATAGGAGATGACTATGAAAGCGCTGTCTTCTCACCATCGATGGAATACACCCGCTATCTATCTGTTGAATGTCACCTTATATACGCGATTCCACGAGACGCTGGCGCTCTTTCCGGCGCACGTGCCGGTGTTCGTGAACGCGAAGGTGCAGGAGCGGTACGGGGCAGCCTTGGGATCGCGGCAGGTGGGCGTGATCGACGCGGAGAGACCCATCACGCTCAAACCGCTCATGGAGGCGCTGTCCAGTGGCGCGGCGCTCGTCGCGCTCGACACGGATCAGCGCGGCTTTCAGGCCGTCGCCCGCTACGCCACGGAGCGCCGGATCCCGGTCATCCCGGTGTACGGGCACTCGCTCGTCATCGACGAGGAACATCCGCTTCCCTTCGACGATCCGCGCTCGGCGCTCGACACCCTGCAACATTTCCTGTTCCAGAGTTACATGGGACCGCGCACGGTGGCGTCGGTCAACCTGTTCGACGAACTCGTGCAGTCCGCGCGCTATTACGGAGAAGATCGCGTGATCGTCAAGGACATGATGGGCAGCGCGCGGTACCGGGATGTGTTGCTCCAGAGCTATGTGCTCGGCACCGCGCTTCGCCGGATGATTCGGCGCCATCGAGTCGGGGTGATGTTGCCGAACTCGGTGGGCCACGTGGTGGTCTTGTTCGCGATGTTTTACGCGGGCCTGACGCCTGTGATGCTCAACTACTCGAGCGGGGTGCAGACGGTCGTCGACGCGTGCGAGACGGCAGGCGTCGACGTCATCCTGACGTCGCGCGAGTTCATCGAGAAGGGGCAACTGCAGGAGCTGGAGCAGGCGCTGACGGCGCGGTACAAGCTTCACTACATGGAAGATGTGCGCAAGGAGATTGGGCTCGGCGCGAAGCTCGCTGGTTTGTGGGCGTTCAGGCGCAGGCGTCCGGCACATCCCGGCTCGAACGAGATCATCCTCTTCACGTCGGGAAGTGAGTATCGCCCGCGCGGGGTGGTGCTCTCGCACGGGAACATTTACGCCAACGTCCAGCAGACGCGGTCCGTGATCGACTTCGGCACCGAGGACCGCATGTTGAACGCCATGCCGATGTTTCACTCGTTCGGGCTCACGGCGGGGGCGCTGCTTCCGCTCATCGCGGGCATCCAGGTCTATCTGTATCCGTCGCCGCTTCACTATAAGCGCATCCCCGAGATCTGCGGCCAGGAACGGTCCACCATCCTGTTTGGCACGTCGTCGTTCCTCGAGAAGTACGGGCAGAACGCGACGCCAGAGCAGTTTGCGCATCTCCGCTATGCCGTGGCCGGCGCCGAGCGGCTCAAGCCGGAGGTGGAGCAGGCGTGGCTCCAGAAGTTTGGGCTTCAGATCATGCAAGGATATGGGGCCACCGAGACGTCGCCCATCATGTCCCTGGACACGCCCATCAACCACAAGCAGGGCTCGGTGGGGCGGTTCTTGCCGGGCCTTCGCTATCGGCTGGAGCCCGTCGACGGGATCGAGCAAGGGGGGCTGCTGCACGTGCAGGGGCCCAACGTGATGAAGGGCTATCTGGTCCACGGCGAGGGCTTCGTGGAGCAGACGGGCTGGTACAACACGGGCGACGTCGTCGACGTGGACGAGGATGGATTTGTAACGATTGTGGGCCGGCTCAAGCGGTTTGCGAAGATTGCGGGCGAGATGATCTCGCTCAACCTGGTGGAGCAACTGGCGGCGCGCGCGTATGGCGATCCGGCCTTTGCGGCGGTCTCGATTCCGGATCCGGCGCGCGGCGAGCGCATTGTGCTTGTCACGACCCACAGAGGCCTGACGCTCGCTCCCATGCGCGATCTCGTCGACCGGATGGGCTACTCGCGCATGCACGTGCCGGCGGAAATCCGCGTGATCGACGAATTTCCGCTCCTCGGCAGCGGAAAGACCGACTACGTGACACTGAAGGCCATGGTGGAGAAGGGGCGCGCGTGACGCGCCCCGCTTCCGGTCACGCGGCCCGGCGAACGGGCTCGCCCCTGGTGTGGCGGAGTTTGGCCCTTCGGCCCACCACATAGGACACCACCGGGATCTTCATCAGGACATACGCGGCGAGCATCGAGGAGAAGTAGCTGAACAAGACCGCCGCGGGCAACAGCGCGTAGTGCAGCCACACGGGAATTCCGCGCCCGTCGAGATTGTCGATCACGACCTCCATGGCGTACAGCGGAAACGGCTGGATGAGGTAGATGCCGAACGAGGTCTGCGAAGCCACGCGGACAAAGCGCGAAAACGGCCTCCATCCAGGCAGCTCCTTCCGCTTCGCCCACGCCAAACCCGCGTACCAAAAGGCGCAGGTCACCACGAGGCTGTATGGCACCATGATGGGCTGCAGGACGAGTTCCGCGTCGTCCTCGTTGTCGTGCATGACCAGTCGCTCGAGAAAATAGTGCCCGAAGAGCACAGCCAGCGAGGCGACGAGCGCGGCAAAGAGCGCCTTCCGATGGCGTTCCATCCATGCGGCCACCTGATCGTAGTGGCATGCCAAGACGCCGCCTGCGAGAAACCAGAACTGGTACATCAGGAGATTTCGGTCTCGATACGTGTAAAGATCATACAGCCATTTGGGCCAGCCGGTGGGCGTGAGGCTGTCGAGGACGTTTTGGTTGAGCCACATGAGGCAGATTTCGAGCGCAAAGCTCGCCACGAGGATGTGCACGTGGTACTTCGCGGCCTTGCGGATGCCATACAGCAGGAGAGGAAAAATCAGATACAGCTGCATGGAGACCACGAGAAAGTAAAGGAAGAACATGTTGCCGGTGAGAAGACTGTGGATGATGGCGGGGACCAGGTTGGACCACGTCCATGAGAACCCTGGCGTCAACAGGGCGACGAACGCGATATAGGCCAGCGTCCAGACCACGTATGGGATCACGATGAGTTGAAATCGTTTGCGCCAGAACGGAAGCGGGCGAAACGGGGCCTGATGCAGATAGGTCGTGAAGAGCACGAGGCCCGTGACAAACATGAACGTCTCGCGCGTGAAGTGCGTCGCCGTGATGAGCGCGCCGAGCGCGTAAAAGCCTGGCGTGCCGTCGCTGTTGAGCACGTTGAAGAAGGACAGCGTGTGCACGGTGAGCACGCCGAGAATGACAAATGCCCGCATCAAGTCGATCTCGTCCAGGTATCGTTTCCCCACGAGCACCTTGCCCCCTTGTATCTCTCGAAACTCAAAACATTTTATCCGACGTATCTCGAACTTGTTTCGAAAGAAAGATGGAAGAAGGCGCGCCGGGGGCGCATCTGGGCGCGTCGCTCGAAGGGCCCGCGCGCGCTGGCGGGGCTTCATGGCTCGAGACGAGGGGCGGGTGGAGGCCACACGCCGGGCGCGTCAAGCAGGGTTTGCTCCCGGTGGGACGTGGGCGCGATGTAAAACACGTCGAACCCCCCGGTCTCCGGGTTGGGGCCCGATGGGACGGACAAGATGAGGTTGTCGTCCATCATATATCCGCCGTCGGACGGAGTGAGGCGCGGAGGGTGCCCGTTCACCGTTCCAGGCACAAAGGTGAGGGTCCCGTAATCGGCGAGCGTGCACACGTGACCGCGAATTTCGGGCGCCTCCTGGATCCACTCGGCGGACGCCCCGGGACCGGTGTACGACTGCGTGATGGTGAACTGTTCGTTCTCCGTGAGGTCGTCGAGCGTAAGCGTCCACCTGCCATGTCCGTCGCGGTGGATGTGGGCCTCCATCGCGTCTCCTGGCGCCACCGCCATGGAGGGAATGACGATCTCCGTCGGGTGGACGGGCCGGATTTCCCACCAGGCGAAGTACTGAGGTCGCCCATCGACGTAGTTCTGTTCTGTCCCAATCTGAATCAAGTCGTCGTTGCTAAATCCGTCGATGCCAATCCAGGTCGAGGAATACGAGTTGCCGCGCGACGGGCTGACGGCGGGGACGACCCAGTTGCCCGAGATGTCCCAATAGTGGCCTCCCGTGAGCGCGTAGCCCGACCAGTTGAGGGTGGCCCACCCGAGGTCGGAGACGGACAGCGCTCCATCCATTCCTCGCGGCGACGCGTCTTCCAGGACGGGATCGACCGGGGCAGCTTTGACATGGAGGACGGGCCCGCGGGTCGAGGGGGCCGAATGCGAAGCGACAGTCAAGACCAGTCCTGTCGCACCAAGCGCCATCGCGGTGCATGTAGCCGTCCCCAGAGCGCCGCGCACAGGGGCGCGTTTCCCGGGGATCTTTGCGCCTGGCGAGCGAAGCGCTTTCTTCACCATCCACACGTGGTCATCACCTGGCGTCTTGTGGGGTGCGGGAGCCGAGGCTCAGGGATTGAGACATCCTGCGACTTGCGACTTCAACATACGAGTCCGGGGCTCAAAATTTCATCAAATTTTGAGAATGCCGCGCGGCTCCTATCCACATGCGACCGCCGCATTCGCTCGCATGGATTCGGGGCGTGCACCGTACACTTGCAATGGAACAAGCCCGGATCGATCCGAGTGCGTTGAGGTACAATGCATGAAAAGGTTCCTCCGTGTCTCCGCGTGACGCTCATCTCATGTCGCGTTGATCTCCCAAATCGCAAGCCCCAATCGGTTGTCCCTCGCCCCATCACGCCGGGAGGTGTTGTCAAATTGACGCGTTCGTGGACCTCCATGGTGGCTCGGCTTCCGTTCTGGCGACTGATGCTGTACGGCGCGGCGGCATCGCTCCTCTTCTTTGCGGGGAGTCTCGCACTCGGGTTTAGCCAGGGCCGCGTCTGGCCGACTTTGTCGCTCATCGGCACGTCCATCGTGCTCGAGGCCCAGCCTGCCGCCGCGGCGAGCATTCCGCTCGGGTTCGATCCGCCCACAGGAGCCGGTATCTCGATCCTTGCCAACATGATCGCGGTGCCCGTCTTGATGGTGGGATTCCGGCAGGCCATGGATCGATTTCGCTTCGTGCGGACGCGGATGGAGAAGGCGGAGGCGCTGTCGCGCAAATACGGGAAGTACGGCGTCTGGGTGCTTGTGCCCCTGTGCCCGCTCCTTGGGGCCTATGCCTGTCTGGCCATTGGGAGCGTCCTGCGGTGGAACCCGCTTCGGGTGCTTGCCGCGGTCGTCGTGGGCATGGTGGGTTCCGCGTTCGTCATCGCGTACGGAGGATCTGCGATGTTGCGGCTGTTTCACCCTTGAAAACGCGCGGCGGCGCATACGCTCGTCCTCGTTCGCATATACAACAGCGAGGGCTTCCGCACCGGGTGTGCGCGCCGCCTCACGCAGGCAGACCGGATAGGACGAAGCGTTCCGAATTGTTTGTTTGGTACCACGAAAAGTTCCGCAGCGCAATTGCAGTGCGACACCTGACTTTGGTACGCTTTCAGATAAGACCAGGCTTTATCGATTCATGATGCGGAACACCTGTCGAGCAGGGGGGTGTGAGCGCGCGGATTTGCCTGTGCAAAACGTCCTGAGGCGGAGGCGTCAGTTTCACACTCTGGTGTAATCGAGGTGTTGACTACGTTACTCGATTCCATTCACGACCCAAAAGACCTGAAGAAGCTCAGCGAGTCGCAGTTGGTGACGTTGGCTCAGGAAATTCGCGACTTTCTCGTCACGTCCATTTCGAGGACCGGCGGGCATTTCGGCGCCAACATGGGCGTCGTGGAACTGACTATCGCGCTGCACCGCGTGTTTGACAGCCCTCGAGACAAGATCATCTGGGACGTCGGCCACCAGGGGTATGTGCACAAGATCCTCACGGGGCGCAAGGACATGTTTCCGACGCTCCGCAAGCTGGGCGGGCTGGCCGGATTTTTGAAGCGGTCCGAGAGCGAGCACGATCCGTTTGGGGCGGGCCACTCGTCCACGAGCATCTCGGCCGCTCTTGGCATGGCCGTCGCGCGCGATCTGCGCAATGAGGATTACCACGTGATCGCCGTGATCGGTGACGGGGCGCTCACGGGGGGCATGGCGATGGAGGCCATGAACCACGCGGGCGATCTCGGCACCGATCTCATCGTCATTTTGAACGACAACGAGATGTCCATCTCGAACAACGTCGGCGCGGTCTCCAAGTACCTCACGCGGCTTCGGTCCGATCCGAATTACGCACGCGCCAAGCAGGACATCGATCACCTCCTGCGCCACCTGAGCAACGTGGGCCAGAAGGTGACGAAGGTGTTGGATCGCGCCATGGAAGCGGCGCGCCACATGATCCTGCCCATCACGCCGTTTGAGGGCTTCGGCTTCAAGTACATCGGTCCCATCGACGGCCACGACCTCCGCCAGCTCATCCCGGTCTTGGAGCGCGTGAAGGAACTTAAGGGGCCCATCCTGCTCCACGTCCTGACGCAAAAGGGCAAGGGGTATCCGCAGGCGGAGAATTCGGAGGACAAGTGGCACGCGTGGCCGAGCGCGGCCAAGCCCAACCAAGCGCCTTCGTACACGAGCGTGTTCGCGCAAACCGTCGCGGAGATGGCGAGAAAGGACGAGCGAATCGTCGTGGTCACGCCCGCCATGCTGTCGGGCAGCGGGCTGGTGAAATTTCAGAAGGAGTTTCCGACGCGCACGTTTGACGTGGGCATCGCCGAGCAGCACGCCGCGACGTTCTGCGCCGGGCTTGCCGCAGCAGGGAAGCGGCCGATCTTCGCCGTCTATTCCACGTTCCTGCAGCGCGCATACGATCAGACCATCCACGACATCTGCATCCAGAACCTCCCGGTGGTGCTCGCGGTCGATCGCGCCGGGATCGTCGGCCCGGACGGGGAGACGCACCAAGGCGTCTTCGACATCGCGTACCTGCGCACGGTGCCGAACATGTCCATCATGATGCCGAAGGACGAGAACGAACTTCGGCACATGCTGTTCACCGCCATGCAGCACGACGGACCAGTGGCCGTGCGGTACCCGCGCGCGGACGGCGTCGGCGTGCCCATGGACGAACCGCTGCACGCGCTGCCCTGGGGGAAGGCCGAGGTGCTGCGCGAAGGGCGGCATCTCACCATCGTGGCGCTTGGGCCCATGGTGCCCGAGGCCATGAAGGCCGCAGAGCGCCTCGCCGCCAAGCATCAGGTTGAGGCGACGGTCGTGAACCTGCGCTTCGTGAAGCCGCTCGACGAAGAGCTGCTTCTCAGCTTGGCGAAGACGGGCCGACCCATCCTCACCGTGGAGGAGGCGTCGCTCGCGGGCGGCATGGGATCGGCCGTCGCGGAGCTTCTCGTGGATCGCGGCGTCATGGTGCCGATGCGCCGAAAGGGCGTGCCGGATCACTTTGTGGAACACGGCGGCCGCGACGAGGTCCTGCATCGGCTGGGCCTCGACGCGGACGGCATCGTGGAGGACGCGCTGGAACTCATGCGCCAAGCCGGTCAGGTGCCGCACGCCCTGAATCGGGTTGGCACGTGACGACACGCGGCCTGGCGGACGGAAAGAGGGAGGCCGTATGACGTTGACGCGAGACGTCCGGCAGCGGCGCAAGGTCGAGCACGTGCATGCCGTTCAAGCGCTCGGCGATCCGACGGGCGTCTCGAACGGGTTCGAGTGCGTCTCGCTCGTGCCTTGCTCCGCGCCGGAGGTGGCTTGGGACGACGTGTCCCTGGCCACCCAGCTCTGCGGCATCCGCCTGGAATCGCCGATCATCATCAACGCGATGACGGGCGGTGCCGACGAAGTGTACGACATCAATCGCAAGCTCGCGCAGGTCGCGCGCCGCTTCGGCCTGGCCATGGCGCTCGGTTCCGCTTCGGCCGGCCTCGCCTCTCCCGAGGTGGCGTACACGTACCGCGTGGTGCGGGAGATCCATCAGGACGGCGTGGTCATTGCCAACGTGGGCATGGGCACGCGCCTGGAGCGCGCGCGGCAGGCCGTCGAGTTGGTGCGGGCGGATCTGCTTCAGGTCCACTTCAACGCCGCGCAGGAGCTGTTCATGGCGGAAGGGGATCGCGACTTTCGCGGCGCGCTCGAGGCGCTTGCGGAAGTCGCGCGCGGCGTGGGCGTCCCGGTGGTGGCCAAGGAGGTCGGGCAAGGGATTTCGGCCGAAGATGCCATCCGGTTTGCGGACGCCGGCGTGCGCGCCATCGACGTGGGCGGCCTCGGCGGGACGAATTTCATCACGGTCGAAGCCTGGCGGCGAGGCGCCGAGATCGACGATTTTTGGCATCGGTGGGGCCTGCCGACGGCCGCATCGCTGTGCGAAGTCGCGGCGGCGGTCGGGGGACGCGCCGACGTCATTGCGTCCGGAGGCATCCGCACGGCGCTCGACGTCGCGAAGGCCATGGCGCTCGGCGCGAGCGCGGTCGGCATCGCGGGGCCGCTCGTCCAACTGGTGACGCAGCCGAACGGGGAAGAGCAGCTAAATCGTTTTATTGAGGACCTTCACTTCGGGCTCCGAGCCCTGCTGGTGCTCACCGGGTGCCGCAATTTCTCCGATTTGCGCGGCAAGCCCGTCGTCATCCTGGGATGGCTCCGGGAATGGCTCGAGGCGCGGGGGCTGAAGGCGTGGATGGACGCGCGGGGGCGGGCTCCGCTCGGCGCGTGAGGCCCCGGTGACGCCATTTGCGATCGCGCCAAACCAGGGATATCCTTTCCTTTAGATGGCCTTTTTTCTACGTATTCATGTGTCGAATCGGATTGAGGAGGAGGGATTGGCATGGCGCGACAGTCGTTCTCCGCAACGGTCGACATGGTGAAGTACCTGGCGAAAAACCGCATCAAGGGAATCAAGCGGTATCCGATGGTCCTCATGCTCGAGCCGACGGAGCTGTGCAACCTGACCTGCACGGGTTGCGGGAAGATCAGGCAGAGCCCGGACGTCCTCAAGATGCGCATGACTGCAGAGGACTGCTTTAAGGCCATTGACGAGTGCGGTGCGCCCGCCGTGTCCATCGCGGGCGGAGAGCCGCTTGTGCACCCCGAGATTGTCGAGATTGTCAATGGCATGCTGGAGCGGCGGAAGCTCGTGATGCTGTGCACCAACGGCATCCTGCTGCACCGGGTCCTCGACAAGCTGAAGCCTCACCCGAACTTCACCTTTGTGTTCCACCTCGACGGCAAGCGCGAGCACCACGACAAGATGGTGGAGCGCAAGGGCGTCTTCGACATCGTGATGAAGGGCATCAAGGCAGCGAAGGAGCGCGGATTCCGCGTCGCCACCAATACGACGCTGTACAAGGGCGCGAGCGCGGAGGATACGGCCGAACTGTTGCTGGAGCTCATGGACATGGGCGTGGACAATTGCATCGTGTCGCCGGCTTTCACGTATGAAGAGGTGGATCCGTCCCACAGCGACATCTTCCTGCACCGCAAGGAAGTGCACCAGCTCGTGCGGGACATCATGGCGCGCTGTGGCGATCGCATCTGCTTCTACGACACGCCCATCTACTTCGACTTCCTGCAGGGCAAGCGGGAACTGCGCTGCACGCCGTGGGCCATGCCGAACCGCAATCCGAAGGGCTGGAAAGGCCCCTGCTACCTGCTGACGGACGAACACTACGAGACGTTCCAGGAGATGATGGAGAAGACCAACTGGGACGAATTTGGCTACGGCGAGAATCCCCGGTGCGCGAGCTGCATGATGCACTCCGGCTACGAGATGGCGGCCCTCAAGGCTCTGACGCCGCGCGACACCTGGCGCCTGGTTCGGTGGTTCTTCGCCTCGTGACGACGCTCGTCGTCACCGCGCTCGGGTTTGAGCGCGCGGCGTTCCATCATCTGGCGCACCGCCCCGGGTGGCGCGTCGCTTCGACGGGCGTGGGGCCTGCGCGCGCGGCGGATGGGCTCGCGCGGCTCATTCGGGCGGACCGGCCCGCGCTCGTCGTCGGCGCCGGGGTGTGCGGCGCGCTTGAACCTGCGCTTCGCCTTGGCGATCTCGTCCTGCCGGCGGAGGCGGTGGCGCCGGAGGGCGCGCGCGAGTCGCTCGCGCTCGACGAGCGGCTGTGCCAACTCGCCCGCCGCTTCGCCGAGGCTCACGGCGGATCGGCGCAAATCGGCGGTCGCATCGTGTCGGTCGAGCGCATCGCCTCGACGCCGACGGACAAGCGCGAACTGGCCCGCCGGTTCGAGGCGTTGGCGGTCGATCAAGAGACGTTCGCGTGGGCGCGTGTGGCCCGCGAGGCGGGCATTCCGTTTGTCGCCGTCCGCGTGGTGCTGGACGAGGCCGGCGAACCCCTCGCCTCCTGGCGGCCGTCCACGTGGCGAAGCGCCCTGCGTTTGCCTGCGCGCGCACTTCGGGCGCGCCGCACGCTTCGCGCTTTCGGGAGGGAATGGCCATGCTGGCGTTCGTGACCGGAGGATCCGGCTTTGTGGGCTATCACGTCGCCCGGGTGCTGGTCGAGCACGGCCACCGCGTGCGCGCGTTGGTGCGCCATCCCGGCCGCGCCCCACATCTCAAGGCGCTCGGCGTGGAGATGATTCAAGGCGATCTCGCCACCGGAGACGGTTTGCGCGCCGGGATCGACGGCTGCGACGCCGTGTTTCACGTGGCGGCGCACTACTCGCTCGATCCGCACGACGACGCGCTGATGTACGCGGCCAACGTGGAGGGGACGCGCCGCGTGCTTCAGGCGGTCCGCGAGGCCGGCGGCCCGCGGCTCGTCTACACGAGTTCCACCGCGGCGGTCAAGCTGAGACATGACGGCCAGCCTGCGACCGAGGCGGACGGCTTCAACGATCCCGACCGCGTCGTGAGCACGTACAAGCGGACCAAGGTGCTCGCCGAGCGCCTGGTGATGCAGGCGGCCGCCGAGGGCATGGACGTGGTCATCGTCAATCCGTCCACGCCGGTCGGCCCGTACGACGTGAAGCCGACGCCGACGGGCCGCATTGTGCTCGACACGATGTTGGGCAGGATGCCCGGGTACGTGGAGACGGGGCTGAACCTCGTGGCGGTGGAGGACGTGGCCATCGGCCACCTGCTCGCGTACGAGCGGGGGCGCGCGGGCGAGCGGTACATTCTCGGCAACCGGAACATGCACTTCGGGGAGTTGGTCCGGCTCATCGCGGAGCTCGCCGGACAGAAACCTCCGCGGCTCAGGATCCCCTTTTTCGCGGCCATGGCGTACGCCGTGATCGACGAGCGGGTTCTGGCGCCGCTCATGAAGCGGCCGGCGCGGGCGCCGGTGGCCGGCGTGCGGCTTGCGAGGGAGCCGATGTACTTCGACGCGTCCAAGGCGGTGCGGGAGCTCGGGCTTCCGCAGTCGCCGGTGGAGGATGCGCTGCTTCGCGCCATCGAATGGTTTCGGAGCGCCAAGATGGCGTGACGGGATCGACACATCATCAAGATGAAAGGGGGAGGTCGGATGGCTGAGCAGTTGGTGGAAGCGCCGGCCTACGCGCGGACGCTGGATCGCGCGGTGGAGTATCTCCTCTCCTGCCAAAAGGACGAAGGCTACTGGTGGGGGCCGCTTCTGAGCAACGTCACGATGGAAGCGGAGTACGTCCTCTTGTGCCACATTCTCGATCGCGTCGATCGGGATCGCATGGAGAAGATCCGGCGGTACCTGTTGCACGAGCAGCGCGAGGACGGCACGTGGGCCCTGTACCCGGGTGGGCCGCCGGACCTCGACACGACCATCGAGGCGTACGTCGCGCTCAAGTATATCGGCATGTCGCGCGACGAGGAGCCGATGCAGAAGGCGCTCCGGTTCATTCAGAGCCAGGGCGGGATCGAGTCGTCGCGCGTGTTCACGCGGATGTGGCTGGCGCTGGTGGGAGAATATCCGTGGGAGAAGGTGCCCATGGTCCCGCCGGAGATCATGTTCCTCGGCAAGCGCATGCCGCTCAACATCTACGAGTTTGGCTCGTGGGCTCGGGCGACCGTCGTGGCGCTCTCGATTGTGATGAGCCGCCAGCCGGTGTTCCCGCTGCCCGAGCGGGCGCGCGTGCCCGAGCTGTACGAGACCGACGTGCCTCCGCGCCGGCGCGGCGCCAAGGGAGGGGGTGGGTGGATCTTCGACGCGCTCGACCGGGCGCTGCACGGGTATCAGAAGCTGTCGGTGCACCCGTTCCGCCGCGCGGCCGAGATCCGCGCCTTGGACTGGTTGCTCGAGCGCCAGGCCGGAGACGGCAGCTGGGGCGGGATTCAGCCGCCTTGGTTTTACGCGCTCATCGCGCTCAAGATTCTCGACATGACGCAGCATCCGGCGTTCATCAAGGGCTGGGAAGGTCTAGAGCTGTACGGCGTGGAGCTGGATTACGGAGGATGGATGTTTCAGGCTTCCATCTCGCCGGTGTGGGACACGGGCCTCGCCGTGCTCGCGCTGCGCGCTGCGGGGCTTCCGGCCGATCACGACCGCTTGGTCAAGGCGGGCGAGTGGCTGTTGGACCGGCAGATCACGGTTCCGGGCGACTGGGCGGTGAAGCGCCCGAACCTCAAGCCGGGCGGGTTCGCGTTCCAGTTCGACAACGTGTACTACCCGGACGTGGACGACACGGCCGTCGTGGTGTGGGCGCTCAACACCCTGCGCTTGCCGGACGAGCGCCGCAGGCGGGACGCCATGACGAAGGGATTCCGCTGGATTGTCGGCATGCAGAGCTCGAACGGCGGTTGGGGCGCCTACGACGTCGACAACACGAGCGATCTCCCGAACCACATCCCGTTCTGCGACTTCGGCGAAGTGACCGATCCGCCGTCAGAGGACGTCACCGCCCACGTGCTCGAGTGTTTCGGCAGCTTCGGGTACGATGACGCCTGGAAGGTCATCCGGCGCGCGGTGGAATATCTCAAGCGGGAGCAGAAGCCGGACGGCAGCTGGTTCGGTCGTTGGGGCGTCAATTACCTCTACGGCACGGGCGCGGTGGTGTCGGCGCTGAAGGCGGTCGGGATCGACACGCGCGAGCCGTACATTCAAAAGGCGCTCGACTGGGTCGAGCAGCATCAGAACCCGGACGGCGGCTGGGGCGAGGACTGCCGCTCGTACGAGGATCCGGCGTACGCGGGTAAGGGCGCGAGCACCCCGTCGCAGACGGCCTGGGCGCTGATGGCGCTCATCGCGGGCGGCAGGGCGGAGTCCGAGGCCGCGCGCCGCGGCGTGCAATACCTCGTGGAGACGCAGCGCCCGGACGGCGGCTGGGATGAGCCGTACTACACCGGCACGGGCTTCCCAGGGGATTTCTACCTCGGCTACACCATGTACCGCCACGTGTTTCCGACGCTCGCGCTCGGCCGCTACAAGCAAGCCATCGAGCGCAGGTGAGGGTTGCGATGGGATCTGTGCCAGTCGAACTCCGGGGCGATTTCGAGGTCTGCCGCCGACTCACGCGGAGCCACTACGAGAACTTCTCGGTGGTGTCGCTGTTCGTGCCGCGCCATCTTCGTCCGCACTTTTATTCGGTTTATGCTTTTTGTCGCGGCGTGGACGATCTCGGCGACGAATTCGCGGGAGACCGCATGGCCGCCCTCGACGCCTACGAGGAGGAACTGCGGCGCGCGTTCGCGGGCGAGGCCACCACGCCCGCCTTCCGCGCCCTTCAGTTCACCATCGCCACCTGTAACCTGCCCATGGAGCCGTTTCTCCGGCTCATCGAGGCCAATCGGCGCGATCAGCGCAAGCACACGTACGACACCTGGGAGGACCTTCGCGACTACTGCCGCTATTCGGCCGATCCCGTCGGTCGGCTCGTGCTCGGCATCTTCGGCTGCCTGGACGACGAGCGCGCGCGCCTGTCCGACGCCACGTGCACGGCGCTGCAGGTGGCCAATCACATGCAGGACATCGACCGCGATCTCGCCCTCGGCCGCATCTACGTCCCGCGCGCGGATCTCGAGCAGTTCGGCGCGACGCTGGACGACATTCGCGCCCGGCGAGCGACGGACGGCGTGCGCCGGTGCATCGCGCTCGAGGTGGATCGCGCCCAGGCGCTGTTTGACGAGGGCCGCAGGCTCGAATCCCTCGTGCCGCCGCGCCTGGCTCGGCAGCTGAAGCTCTACCGCCTCGGCGGCGAAGCGATTCTCGCGGCCATTCGCCGCCAGGGCTACAACCCGTTTGCCGGCAGACCCGTGGTCTCGGGCAAGCAAAAGCTCCGCATCGCGCTCTCGGTGCTCGCCGGCGGCGCGAAAGGCGAAGGAGGGTCGGCATGAATTTGGCTTTGGCCTACGAATACTGCGCACGGCGCACGCGCGAAGCCGGCAGCTCGTTTTACTACGGCATGCGCATGCTGCCGCCCGCCAAGCGCCGCGCCATGTACGCCATCTACGCGTGGAGCCGGCTCTGCGACGACGCCGTGGACGATCACACCGGCGCCGACGCCGCCTCGCACCTCGCGACCGCCGAGCGCATCTACCAGGCCGCCTACGCCGACGACTACCTTGCGTCGTCCCATCCCGTCGTCCTGGCGCTCGGAGACGCCGTGCGGCGCTACGGCATCCCGCAGGAGCCATTCGCCCATCTCATCCGCGGCATGCGGGTCGACATGGCGCCCGTGCGCCTCAAGTCGCAGGCCGATCTCGATGCCTACTGCGACGATGTGGCCGGCACCGTCGGACTCATGTGCGTGCACATCTTCGGCTTTCGCGATCCGCGCGCGCTCGACCTCGCGCGGGACATGGGCCGCGCGCTTCAGATCACCAACATCCTGCGCGATCTCGCCGAAGACCTCGCGCGCGACCGGGTCTATCTGCCGGAAGAGGAAATGGAGCGGTTCGGCTACTCCTTGGCCGATCTCGCCGAACGGCGCATGACGCCCGCCTTTTTCGCCCTTATGCGGGCGCAGGCCGAGCGCGCGAAGGCGTACTACGCGCGCGCCGCGGAGCTGTTTTCGCTTGTGGAACCCGACAGTCTCCGCTGCCTGAGCATGCTGTACGTCATGTACCGGCGCCTCTTGGACAAGATTGAGGCCCGCGGTTTTCGGGTCTTTGATGAGCGCATCTCGCTCAGCGGATCGCAGAAATTGAGGCTGGTGTGGGGGGTCCTATGGAACAAGCGCGCGATCGGATCATCGTCGTAGGCGCGGGCTTTGCGGGCGTGAGCGCGGTCCACCACCTGCTTTGCGCCGGTGTGCCGGGGGAACGCGTCCTGCTCTTGGAGCGCGCGCCGCACGTGGGCGGCCGCGCCTTTTCCTTTGTCGACCGGGAGTCGGGTCACGTGTTGGACAACGGCCAGCACGTGCTCCTCGGCTGCTGCACGTCCTTCACGCGCCTCTTGCACCAATTGACCCGCCATCCGGGTGTCCGCTTTCAACCGCTCCTGTCCATCCCGGTGTACGCCCACGGGCGCTTTTGTTCCATCGAGAGCCGCAGGCTGCCCGGACCGCTTCACCTCGTGCCCTCGCTCCTCCGGTACGCGCACGTCTCGCTCGACGGGCGCCTGCGCATCGCCCAGGCCGCGTTCGCCATGCTCGCCGCCCGCCCCGGCGATCTCGACGCGCACTCGTTCCGCGCCTTTCTCGAGCGCCACGGCCAGACGGACGAAGTCATCCGCTTCGTCTGGGATCTCGTCGGCACCGCCATCCTGAACGGCCACGCGGACGACATCTCCGCCGGGCTCGCGGTCGAATCGTTCCAGATAGGCTTCCTGCGCGGCCCCGAGCCGAGCCGGCTCGGCCTCTTCACGCGCCCGCTCGGCGATCTCGCCGCGGAAGCCGTGGCGTCCCTCCAAGCGCGCGGGGTCGAGGTGCGGCGCGGCCGCGCGGTCAGGGTGGTCGCGGACGAAGCCGGCGTGACGAGCGTGCGGCTGGCGGACGGTTCGTCGCTCGCAGCGCGTTGCGTCATCCTCGCCGTCCCGCACGATCAGGTGCGGTCGGTCCTTCCCGACGGCGCCATCGACCGGGCGGCGTGGCTCGGGCGTGCCCGCTATAGCCCGATTTTGAACGTGTACCTCGAATATCCGCGCACGGTGATGGACGCGGACGTCGCGGCTTCGTTCGCGATGGGCGGCATGTTCGTCTTCAACCGCGGCCGGCTCTTGGGAGATGCCCAACTCGACGGGCGCCTTTTGTCCATCTCCATCTCGGCCGCCGACGCGTATCGGTCGTGGGACGCGGACGAGATCGCCCGGGAAGTCGAGGCGGCGGTGGGGGAGATGTTTCCCACCGCGAGGGAGGAGGGCGCATCCTGGCGCAAGGTGGTCTGGCAGCCGAAGGCGACGTTTCTCGCGGAGCCGGGGTTAGGGCTCAAGCGCCCGGGCGTTCGATCCCGCCTGCGGGGCCTGTACCTCGCCGGCGACTGGGTGGACACGGGATGGCCCGCCTGCCTGGAGGGGGCCGTGCGAAGCGGGGAGCTAGCGGCTGCGGCGGCGCGCGAGGACGGATTTGCGTGAGGGCGCAGGGGCGCGTGCGCGAGAAGGAGGTGGGGCGCGGCCACCGGCAGCGTTCGACCTTTCGATGCGGTTTCAAGGTTGGAGAAGCATACTAAGCGCAGAAAAGGTCAAGACCTGGATAAAGGGTGATCGTGCATGCGCTTCTATCGTCCGCGCTCGGACAGCGGCTTCTTTTACGAACCCGGTGGGACGTTGCGCTGGATTGTGACCGTGGTGGTGTCGGCGCTCGTCGGGGCCGGTGCGACGCTCGGCGTCGTCGCCGCGACGCGAAACGAGAGCCTGTCGCCGAGCACCATCAACAACTCCGCGCCGCCGGCCTCGGCCACCAAACCGATGTCGGTGAACGTGAACATCAACGACGACATCACGCAAGTCGTCAAGAAGGTCGAGCCTGACGTCGTGGCGGTGGTGAACTACACCACCACCAGCAACTTCTTCACGCAGCAGTCGCAGACCCAGGAGTCGGACATCGGCTCAGGCGTCTACTTCTACAAAAACGGCGACAACGCGTATATCGTCACCAACAACCACGTGGTCCAGGGCGGATCGAAAGTGCAAATCGTCCTCATGACGAACAAGCGCGTCAACGCGACGGTGGTGGGGACAGATCCGTACACGGACCTCGCGGTCCTGCGCGTGCCCGCCTCCACGTTCCCGGGCATCCAGCCGGCCCAATTTGCGAATTCGGACGACATCCAGGTGGGAGAGCCCGCGATTGCCATCGGCACGCCGATGGGACTGGACTTTGCTGACACGGTGACGGCCGGGATCATCAGCGGCGATCAGCGGATGATGCCGGTCGAGGACCCGACGTCGGACGCGGTGCTCGATTACCAGCCCGTCATCCAGACGGACGCGGCCATCAATCCCGGCAACAGCGGTGGGCCCTTGTTGAACGCAGCTGGTCAGGTGGTGGGCATCAACTGTAGCAAGATTGTGGCGCCCAACTTCGAGGGCATGGGCTTTGCGATTCCGTCGAACGAAGTGCTGAACATCGCGTTCCAGATCATGAAAACGGGGCACGCGGTGCACCCGGCGCTCGGCATTGAAGGCATCGACTTGTCCAGCATCCCGAGCGGCTACCTGCCGAACAACATCCCTGTGGACTACGGCGTGTACATCGAGTCGGTGGATTCGGCCAACGCCAAGCGCGCGGGCCTTGAGCAGGGCGACGTGATCATCGCCCTCAATGGCAAGACGGTGCAGTCCATCGCGGATCTTCGGACGGAGCTGTTCACGCTGAAGCCCGGGCAGACCGTGCCCATCGTGGTGTACCGGGGAGACAGGAAGCTGACCCTTCAGATCAAGATTGGCGAGGAACAGTCGCCGAACACGACCGAGAGCGGCAGTTCGTCGAATCAGTCGTCGCAGAACCCGTTCGGCTCCGGGGGAGGAAGCATCTTCCCGAATCCGTTCAATTCGACGAACCCGTTTGGGTACTAATACGAGGACGTGGTCGGGCAGCCCCGGCCACCTTTTTTTGTGGCATGAAATGGTGGTAAATTCCATACAATATTTCGGGAGGTGATGGAGGTGATGGAGGTGAAAAGTGGTGTTCGCATTCGCCCGAGGCGCCGGCCGCAAGGGAGTCAGGCTGAGCCGGGCGCCGAACAGGGCAGTGAGGCGCAGTCGGGCGGCGAACAGGAGAGCGGTGCGCGCGGCGCCGGAGCGCCGGAAGCGTCTCTGCCGGCGAAGCGCCGGACCAGGGCGTCGGCGGATCGCCTGGGGCGGACCAGTGGCGGGGGCCGGGCATCCGCGGGCGCTCAGCCGGCTCAGTCGGAGCCCGGCGGTCACGCGTCCAAACAGCGACTTCACCGCGGTCTCGCGGACAACCTCGCCGTCCTGCACGAGCTTTTCGACGGCTGCTCGGACGTGCAGTTTCGCCACATCGAGCTCGAAGCCGGCCGTCACGCGGCTCTCGTCTATTTCACGGGCATGGTGGAGCTTGAGGAGCTGAGCGAAGAGGCGCTTGAGCCGCTTTTGACCGCGTTTCACCCGCACACCGTCGGGGACTGCGATCCGAAGCAGTTGGCGGGGCGGTCGCTGCCGGTGGCCCAGGCGGACGTCGTGCAGACGCTCGACGACGCGGTGGACGCGATTGTCCTGGGGCGGGCTGTGTTGCTCATCGACGGCTTCGACGCCGCCGTCTCGCTCACCACCACGTCTCCTCCGCGGCGCGCCATCTCGGAGCCGGAAACCGAGTCGGTGGTCCGCGGGCCGCGCGAGGGATTCACCGAGGACATCACCGTGAATATGTCGCTTCTTCGCCAGAAGCTGCGCACGCCGAAGCTGAAGTCCGTCCCGTACTACGTGGGCACGTACACGAAGACCGAGGTCCGGCTCGTGTACATCGAGGGGCTGGCCGACGAACAGGTCATCGCGGAGGCCAAGCGCCGGATCGAAGGCATCGAGATCGACGGGGTGCTCGAGAGCGGTTACCTGGAGGAACTCATCGAGGATCAGCCGCTGTCGCCGTTTCCCCAGTTTCAGTACTCGGAACGGCCGGACACCGTTGCGGCGCAGCTTCTGGAGGGCCGATTCGCCATCCTCACGAACGGGACGCCGTTCGCGCTGGTGGCTCCGGTGACATGGTGGCAGTTCCTGCAGGCGAGCGAGGATTACTATGAGCGTTTCTTTCTCGTGTACCTGGTGCGCGTGCTGCGCTATGTGTCGCTGTTCATCGCGCTGTTTCTCCCGGCCATGTACATCGCGGTGACCACGTATCACCAGGACATGCTGCCCACCAACCTCGTCATCAGCATCGCGGCGGCCCGGGAGAGCATTCCGTTTCCGGCCATCATCGAGGCGCTGATCATGGAGCTCACGTTCGAGGCGCTGCGCGAGGCGGGCATCCGCCTCCCGCGGGCCGTGGGGCACGCCGTCAGCATCTTGGGCGCGCTCGTCATCGGGGAGGCGGCCGTGGAGGCCGGCATCGTGTCGGCGCCGATGGTCATCATCGTGGCCTTGACCGGCATTGCCTCGTTCACTGTGCCGCGGTACAACGCGGCTATCGCGATCCGCCTGCTTCGCTTTCCCATGATGCTCCTCGGCGCTGTGCTCGGCATGTTCGGCCTTGTCATCGGCGTCATGTGGGTCACGGTGCACCTGTGCAAGCTGCGCTCGTTTGGCGTCCCGTATCTCTCCGGTTTCGCTCCATACAAGCGCCAGGAGGTCAAAGATCTGTTCGTCCGGCCGCCCTGGTGGGAGATGGTGTACAGGCCTTCCTCCTACGCGCATCAGAACCGCAAGCGGATGAACAAGCAGATGATGCCTCGCCCGGAAGGCAACCCGCAGTGATGGGGTGAGACGATGGTGGGCAAGACGGGAAAGTGGGCGGTTGGGATTCTGGCCATCGCGCTGGTGCCCTTCGTCTCCGGCTGTTGGGATCGCCGCGAGATCAACGACATGGCGTTTGTCACGGCCTGCGCGGCGGATCGCGCGGAAGACGGCAAGTACCGCGTGACGGTGGAAGTGCCGCTGCCGGGGAAGATCTCGTCCGTGGGCAATCTCGGTGGGGGCGGCGGATCGAGCGGCACGAAGGCGTATTTCATCGACTCGACAGTGGGCGACACGTTTCGGCAGGCGAACGCGGATCAGCAAAAGGCGATGTCTCGCCAGCTCTACTTTGCGCACATGCGCGTGTTTGTCTTTGGCGAGGAGCTCGCGCGGGACAACATCGCGCAGGCCATCGACGTCATGGCGCGCGTGCCGCAGAACCGCATGACGACGTACCTGGTGGTGAGCGAGGGACCTGGCGCGGACGTGCTCAACACCGAGTCGAGCATGGAAAAGACGCCGGCCGAGTTGTTGCGCGAGCTCGCGAGCCAGTCCGAGCGGCATCCGCGCACGGTCAAGCGGGTCACGGAGGCGCTTTTGGCCGAGGGCCAGGATCCCTACATGCCGCTTGTGTCGGTCATCGAGACGACGCCCGGAGACGAGGCGCGCAAGCAGACGTACATCAAGGTCGCGGGCCTCGCCATCTTTCGCGGCCCGCAGATGGTCGGGATGCTGAAGGGCCGCGAGGCCGACGGCGTGCTGTGGGCCCTCGGCGAGATCAAGCGGCCGATCGTGACGGTGCCGGCCCCACACGGCACGGGCCACGTCTCCGTCATCGTCACGAGGTATCGGACGCGCGTCGCGATGCACCGGGATGGCGATGGCGTCTCCTGCCGCATCACCGTGAAGGCGATGGGGACGCTCGCCGAAAACACGTCCCCGTACATGTACGAGATCACCCAGAACCTGCCGCGCCTCGAACACGAGGCGTCGCTCGAGATTGCGGACGAGATCGCGTCGGGGATGAAGGCCCTGAAGGCCATGCGCGCGGATCCGGTAGGGCTCTGCAACCGCGTGTACCGGCTCTATCCCGCGCTGTGGCATGCGCGAAAGAAAGACTGGCGCGATTCGCTGTACGCCCACATCCCGGTCGAGGTCCACGTGGAGCTCGATCTGCGCAACAGTGGCAATGCGACGTCCCCGGTCGCGGTTCCGGAGGAGGATTTGAAGGCGTGATCGTCAATTTCATCGAGGCGGCGGCGTTCATCGCCGCCCTGTGCGCGCTGCAGTGGAAAGAGTGGAAACAGGCCAATCCGCCGACGAAGATCGCGATGGTCGCCATGATGACGCTGACCGCGGGGGCGTGGGTGGTGTCGAACGTCTTTCCGAACGCGCACACGTCCTTCTCCTGGCTGCCCAAGCCCTTTCACGTGAGGTGAATCGCGGATGAATCAGGTGTCGTCCCGGCAAGTGGTGCTGATGGGCTTCTGTTACGTCTTTTCCGCGACGCTCGTGACCTGGCCTGGGCAGATCCTGCGATCCGCCAAGCAGGACGCGTGGGTGGGAGTTCCGCTGTGCAGCCTCGTCGTCCTCTTGGTGCTGTGGCTGACGGATCGCGCGCTGGCGAGAAACCCAGGCAAAGATCTGCTGACGCTCTTGGTCGAGAAGTTCGGCTGGCTGGGCAAGGCGGTGCTGTTGCTGTACGTCCTGTTTTCGCTGGTGATTATGGCGAAGGACGTGCGGCTTGGGGTCGACTTCGTCAGCGTGGTCTTTTTGCCGGTGACGCCGGCGGTCGTGGTCGGGGCGCTCATCATGGCCACGTGCGTGTTCATGGTGCGCGGCGGGATCGAGGTCATCGCGCGGATGACGGAACTGTATCTGCCCGTGTTTCTTTTGTTCTCCGTGTTTTGCGGCGCCTTGCTCGTCCCGGATCTCAGCTGGCAGTACCTGCAGCCCTTCTTCGAGTACGGCATGGAGCGCCCGGCCGTTGGGGTGTGGTATGCACTCAACGCCATCGGCAGCATCACCATTCTGCCGCTCCTGTTCTCCCACGAGCGGTTTTCTTTCCGCCAGGCCTGCATCTCGCTCGTCTTCTCTTCCCTGTTTCTCGAGTTTGTCCTGGTCATCTGCCAGTTGAATCTCGGCAGCCCGCTCGCGGGTCACTTGATGTATCCCGCATACGAGGCCGTCCGAGAGGTGCGCGTAACGGACTTTCTGGATCGGTTTGACATCCTCATTGTCGGCATCTGGCTGCCGACCATCGTGATCAAGATCGCGCTGAACCTGTATTTCACCATCGCCTGCATGCGGCAAGTCGTCCCGCAGCTTCAGGCGGCGCAGGTGGCGCCTTCGCTCGGCTCGCTCGCGCTCGTGGTGAGCCTGTGGTTGTTTCACACCTCGACGGAGGTGGTGGCCGTCGACGACGTCTGGCCGCTCGTCGTCATGGCGCTGTGGCTCGGGATTCCGGCGCTCGGGGCCATCATCGTCGCGGTACTGAGCCCAAAGCCGAGCGCGCGCAAGCCGAAGCCCCAGCGCGCGCCGTAGTCAGTACATCATGCGGTCGTCGAAGTAGTACTTGAATTCCAGCAGGTTGTTGGACGGATCGATCAGGAAAAAGGTCTCGTGCTCCTCGATGAGGCCCTCGAAGCGGCGGGACAGGTCGTGGTAGAACGGAATGCCGCGCTGTTTGGCGAGCTTGTACAGGTTGTCGAAGTGCTTCTTGTCCCGGAACGTGATGCCAAAGTGGCGGGGATACATGCTCACCTCGCGGTCCCAGCGATCCGACAGATGGCACACGAGCTGGTCGCCGAAGAAATCGAGCGTGATCCGATCCGGATACCGGCGCGCCAGTTTGCAGCCGAGCTTCGTGACGTAGAAGTCGTACGCCTCGTCGAGATCGCGCGCGGGAATGGCCAGGTGAAAGACGTCGTTCGGGTTTCGCATGAAAAGTCAGCCTCCTCACGAATGCCAGAGCGCGGGCTCGGCGTCCGCCAGCGGGAGATCGCCGGTCTCAAACTGGAGCAGCGTGTCGGACCTCAGCCCTCTGCGCAGGGTCTCCAGGGGGATGGCGTCGCCGATGGCCACGTTGCCGAGGTTCACGTTCGGCCCGAGCTTGTCGATGAAGTACTTTTGCAGCGTCTTGTTGGGCGCTTCGAAGATGAGCCGATTCGTGTCGAGCGAAGCCTCCAGGATCTCCTCGATGAGCCCGAAGCGGAGTTCCCCGTTTTCGCGGCAGATGCCGCTCGTGCCCGATTCGCGCGCCTCTGTGATCACATACGAGGCGCCCGCGGCAAAGTCCTCCCGGATGAACTGAATCCAGCGATGCGGCGGAAGGAGCAGCGATTGCTTCACGTCCTTGTACCCCACTTCGCTCAACACCCGGAAGTGGCGAGCGAATCGCTCGATGAACCGGGCCTTCTCCGCGTTGGCGAGCGGCACGGTTCCGTTGGAGATCTCGACGTCGCGGCAGCCGTAGTGCAGGCACATCGCCTCGTAGTCGTCGATCCGGCCCTGGATGAGAAATTTCTCAAACAGCGTGCCGCCAAAGAAGTAGCGAATGCCGAGCCGATTCAGGACCTCGATTTTCTCCTCCAGCTTCGGGGTGACCATGGATGTCCCCCACCCGAACTTCACGCAGTCGATCCACGCCCCGTTCGACTCCATGGCGTCTCGAAACCATCCAACAGGGACCCCGTTGTCGATCACGACGGTCAAGCCGATTTCTCTCGGCTTCTCGAGCCGCTCGGGTTGGCTCAGCACGTCTGTCCATCGCGAATCCATTGCCCATCCCCTCCGCGAAGCGCGTGTCGCTGGTTTGGCTCGAGCATACGGGCCCAAGCTTGAATTCCGGTTGAAATCCTGCGGTCTGAGGCCAGTTTATCAAAAAAAGTTCAAAACGAGCCCAGGCGTCGCTGCGCCCGCTTCGCAAGGGCCGGAGTGCGCCTCGCCATCCGCGCCACGCCCTTCTCGCAAAAAAGCGGATCGAGCAAGCAGGAATTCTTCGCTTGCTGTCGAATATCCGTGCTTCGTAGCGAGAAAGCGCGTTGCGAGGCCCAGCCTGTCGCAAACGCGCGAAACTTGGGGTTGTGGGGAGCGATTATGCGGATCCAATCCAAGTGGTTGACTGGAGCATCGGTCGTCGTTGCCCTGTCGTTCGCCTTGTGTCCCAGACCCGCCAGCGCGGAAACGCTTTCGCAGGCGCAGCAGCAGCTGGCGCAGTTGCAGAGTCAGAAGCGCGCCGTCGAAAGCCGACTTTCCGAGGATGCCGTGAAAGAGGAGACGCTGAAAAACGCCATTCGCGCGTACCAGGTCTCCATCGACAACGTCCAGGCGCAGATTCAGGCGAATCAGGCCCGCATGGCGGCCCTGCGCCAGCAGGAGCATGAGCTCGGCATCCAGTTGAAGCAGAACGAGGCACAGCTCAACCAGGCCGAGGAGGAGCTCGCGCAGATTGTGCGCGGCGAGTACGAGGACGGCAACGTGTCGTACCTCGAGGTGCTGTTCAACGCCACCAGCTTTACGGATTTCCTCTCGCGGTTGTATGATCTCGCCATTGTCTCGAAGACGCAGGATCAGGTCGTGCAGTCGGTCAAAGCGCTGCAAGCGTCCATCGTGGAGAAGCAGCGTCAGGTCCAGGCGGCCGAGCAGCAGGCGGAGCAGGTGGGCCAACAGCTGAGCCAGCTCGAAGCCATGGACGAATCCCTCAAGCAGGCGCAGCAGGTCAAATTGAACGCCGTTCTGCAGGACATCGAGCAGGGCAAGCAGCAGCAGGGCATGCTCGAGAGCCAGATTCAACTCACGCAGTCGGATATCCAGGCCATCGAAGCGGCGACGGCGGCAGCCGAGCAGAAGGAATCGAACGCGCAGTATGTGGCTCAACAGCAGGCCGCGCTCGTTCCGGCTGATCCCAACAGCATCATCGGCTACGCGGAGCAATTCTTGGGAACGCCCTACGTGTGGGGCGGCGAATCGCCGAGCGGCTTCGATTGCTCGGGCTTCACGCAGTACGTGTTTTCGCACTTCGGCATCCAGATCCCGCGGACGTCCGAAGCGCAGTTTGCCGTCGGCGTTCCGGTCAGCCAAAACGACCTCCAGCCTGGCGATCTCGTCTTCTTCAGCACGTATGCCCCCGGCGCGACCCACGTCGGCATCTACATTGGCAACGGCCTGATGATCGACGCGCAGGACATGGGCGTCTCCATCGACAGCGTGTTCAACTCGTACTGGGGACCCAAGTACCTGGGCGCGCGCCGGTTCATCACGACGGGCGGTTGAGCCCAAAGCGTCGGCCTGGCCAACCGTGGCCCATCCCACGCGAAAGGCGTCCGCGATCCCACGTGGGGAAGCGGACGCCTTTCTTCTGGCTGCGTGCGGGCGTTGCAGTCGTGCGCCGGGATCGCCGAGCGTTGCGCCGTCGCCGGAGGTCACAGACCTCGGCGCAGTTCGCGCAGCGTGTAAAACGTGTCCCGCCACACGAGCCCTCCTCGGCGAACCGCCAGCACGGCCGAACGAATGAAGGCGTAGCTGTACAGCAGCATGCCGAGCGGCAGGATGAGGAACTGGTGCTTGGGCAGTCTCAAAAACACCGCATGAAGTTCATATAAGATTCCCATGAGGACGAGACAATACAGATAAACCAATCGATACCAACCCGGTCCGAAGATGGCCCCTGCGAAAGGCGTCGTGTAGAGCACCATCATCACCATCATGGCCGCCGTCAAAAGCACCGCGGAATAGTGAAATGCCGGCAGCGGCGCTTTCTCCATGCCGACGACCATCGCGCGGAAGCTCGGATACCACTCGATCTCGATCATGTCCTGCGCCACGACGAATCGCTGCCGAAATCCATGCCGCTTGATGAGCTTGCCGAGGTGGAGATCGTCGTCGGGACGTAAGCTGATGGCTCGATGCGTGCCGATGCGCTCGTACGCCTCGCGGCTGACGAGGTTGAACGCGCCGATGCCGGCGTGTGCGCGAGTGCGCCTGCGGTACGCGCTCTGGGGCCGCTTGAACAGCACATAGTTGAAGATGTACATGGCCGTCAATAGCTTCAGCGCGTAGCCGGATGCGATGAGCCTCGGCGCCACGGTCAGGTGATGCAGCCGATGCGCGTGCACGTAGGCCATGGCCCGTTCCACCGCGTCCGGGTAAAACCGCACGTCCGCGTCCGCAAACAGCAGCCAATCGCCCGTCGCGCGCATAGCGCCTGCATACAGGGCGTGGTTCTTGCCCAGCCATCCACGCGGCAGCTCTCGGATGTGCACCGGCACAATGCGCGAATCGCTGGCCGCCATCCGGTCGATCACGTCGCCCGTCCCGTCCGTCGACCGATCGTCAACCGCGACGATTTCGAGATCCGGATACGTCTGGCGCAGCAGCGATTCGAGCGTGACCTCGATGTGCTCCCGCTCATCGCGCGCCGCCACCACGACGCTCACGCGGCCATAGGACGGTGGGCTCGCTCTCGCCGCCTCACGGGGCCGAAGGCGCGGCGTTCGCACGAGGTCCGGGATGGTGCGGAGAAAGATGGCCGTCCACACCACCGCGCACAGGACGGGCAGCCACGCCGCCCGCGGAAGCGCGTGCGCAAGCCAGGACCACACGAAGTTGGAGAACATCGGATCATTCCCCCTTTCGCCCCGCGGGGGTCCACAACTTTATGGTAATCTAGGCGTGGGGCGCAGTCCAACAAATCCTGCCTGCCCACCTCATTGTACGCCGATCTCGCCGCGCCCGCACGGCGCGGACCGCTCTGCATAGCAAAGGACGAGGTTATCGTATGCGATTTTGGAAACGCCAAGAACTGACCGAAGAGGAGCGCCGCTGGCGCAAGCGCCAGTTTCGCACGCACGTGATTTACGCCATGATCTTTTTGTCCTTCACGAGCCTTCTGCTGCGCGCCGCGTACGTGCAGATATCCAATGGAAAAGCGTATCGGCAGGCCGAACTCAGCATTCCCAAGGCGCGCATCCCGGTCCTGCCGCAGCGTGGCTGGATCTACGATGCCAACGGCCAAGTGCTGGCGTGGGACAAGCCGTCTTTGTCCATCGTGATGAACCGGTATTCCACCACGTCGGACGCGACGTATCGGCATCTCGCGAGCGCGTTGGCCCCCGTCCTTCACCAGACGCCGCAGGCGCTCTATCGCCTCATGAAGTCGGACTCCGGTACGATTCAGGTGACGCTCGCCAAAAACGTCTCGCTCGCCCAGGTCGCGTATGTGGTGGAGCACCAATCCGAGCTTCCCGGCGTGCAGGTGATCCAGGACTACATCCGCGAGTATCCGTACGGCGATCTCGCCGGACAGGTGTTGGGCTATGTCGGCGCCATCACGGCGGAGAACGTGAGCCGGTACCAAGGGTATCTGTATAGCCAGAAGGTCGGAGAGACGGGGGTCGAAGAGCAGTACGAGCCGCTCTTGCAGGGCAAACCAGGGTATGAGCTCGTGACCATCAACAGCGCCGGCAACGCCATCGCGGAGGCGGGCGAGATCCCGCCGCAGAACGGCGACAACCTGCAGCTCACTCTCGACGGGCACGAGCAGGCGTGCGCGCAGATGATCATGCAGAGCATGATTCAGAAGGTGAGCGACAAAAACGCGGTCGAGAACGCCGCCGCCGTGATGCTCGACGTCAAGACGGGCGGCGTGATCGCCATGGTGAGCTACCCGTACCTGGACCCGAACTGGTTCACGCTGGGGACGCTGGGGCAACACGCGCACTACGTGTCGACCTCGGGCGCCCAGGTGAACAACGCCATCGCCATGGTGAATTACCCGGGATCGACGGTCAAGCCGGCCAACCTCATCACGGCGATGAAGGCGGGGCTCGTGAATCCGCAGACGACCATCGAAGACGACGGGTACATCTACATCGGCAAGTCGCGCAAGAACGAGGACGAGGGATTCGCGTTCGGCGCCGTGGATCCCGTCGAGGCGCTGACGGTGTCGAGCGACGTGTTTTTCTACGAGGTCGGGCTGTGGCTCGGCAAATGGTTCGGATCGAGCGCGACGCAGGGCGGGTCGTGGCCAGCGCAGGATGGCTCGTACCAACACTACCTGAACACGGACCTGGCGAAGGGGATGAACGCGCTGTTTCAGGGCGAAGCGGACTTTGGCCTCGGCTATAAGACGGGGATCGACCTGCCGTACGAGAACGACGGCGCGTTTTATATCCTCGACTCGCGCCAGGGCAATCGGCAGGTCCCGTATGATCTGAAGGCCAGCGAGCGGTCCATCGCGAAGACGGGGGAGTACGTGAACTACGGATCGCCGGCGAGTTTGGCGGATGCCGCCATCGGCCAGTCGCAGATGTTCACGCCGCTTCAGCTCGCGGAATACGCGCTCGCGCTCGCGAACCGAGGGGTCCGGGTGACGCCGCACGTGTTGCAGGCGGTCTATGGGCCGAACGGGACGCCGACGAACGGGGCCAAACCCGTGTCCACGGTGAAGCCGAAGAGGACCGGACGCGTGACCGCGCCGGATTGGCAGTGGAACCTCGTCCAGCGCGGCATGATCGGCGTGACGTCCAGTCCCAACGGCACGGCGTATGGGGCGTTCGCCGGGGCGCCGTATCAGGTCGCGGGCAAGACGGGGACGGCGCAAATTATGCTCGGCGGCAAACCGACCGACAACTCGGTCTTCATCTGTTATGCGCCGGCTGATCATCCGCAGGTCGCGGTGGCCGTGATGGCGCCCGGAGGCGGGTATGGCGCGCAGTTTTCGGCCGTGATCGCGCGGCAGATGCTGGACGCGTACTTCAACGAGCATCACGCGCCGTTCATGCCAAAGAATGAATGGACCGATACCTCGATCCCGGCGAACTGGAAGTCGTCGCCCGCGTATCAAATCCCGGAACAAAGTCCGTAAAGGGTTGGATATAGGTGGCATGCGGCGGCGAGCATGAAGCCGCGCGTCCGTGGGACACTTCACTTGACGAAGTTTTGGCGGAGGTGTCCCGATGAATGCAAGGCGGCTTCTCCTCATCCAGGTGATCATCCTCGTGGTTATCCTCGCGGCCGGATTTGTGGGGTACTACTTCTATCACCAGTCGACGCTGTACCTGAAGACGGACGACGCCCAGGTCACCGGGCGGCAGATTGTCATCACGGCGCCGGCCTCCGGCGAGCTCACCTCGTGGAACGGGACCGAAGGCGCGCAGTTTTCGGCCGGAGACGTGATGGGCACCATCAGCGTGCCTGGCGCGAAGGGCGCGACGGTCAGCGTGACCGCGCCGGAGACCGCCACCATTGTGCAGAACCAGGCTGTGAACCATCAGTTCGTCGTGGCTGGCACGCCTCTCGCGTACGCGTACAACCTGAACGATCTCTGGGTGACGGCGAACGTCAAGGAGACGGACATCAACGACGTGCACGTCGGCCAGAACGTCGACGTCTATGTGGACGCGTTTCCCGGCACGTCGTTCCAGGGCGTGGTACAGCAGATTGGCCTCGCGACCGCGGCCACGTTCTCGCTGCTCCCGCAGACGAACAACAACGCGAACTTCACCAAGGTGACCCAGGTCATCCCGGTGCGCATCCGGCTTCAGACCTACACGGGGCAACTGGTGCCTGGGATGAGCGCGACGGTCCGCATTCACAAATAAGGGGGTGGGCGCATGAACGGCGGAGAGACCATCGCCGGCCGCCCGCCTGAGCCAGGGCCCGGCGGGCCCACGGGTGAGCCGGTGTTGCACAAGGGGCCCATCCTGTTTTCGCTCATCCTGGGTGCGTTTGCGGCCATCCTCAATCAGACGCTTCTGAACGTGGCCGTGCCCAAGCTGATGGCCGACTTCAACGTGTCGGCGAGCACCGTGCAGTGGCTTTCGACTGGGTACCTGCTGACGAACGGCATCGTCATTCCGATGACGGCGTTTCTCATCGGCACGTTCACCACGCGCCAGCTGTTTCTCGGGGCCATGTTCCTGTTTGGCGTCGGGACGCTCCTGTGCGCGCTGGCGCCCGACTTCCCAGTGATGCTCGTCGGACGGATCGTGCAGGCGGCCGGCGCGGGGATCATGATGCCGCTCATGATGACCGTGATTCTCAACCTGTATCCGCCGGAGACGCGCGGCCGCGCCATGGGCACCATCGGCATCGCGATGTTCTTTGCCCCCGCGGTCGGCCCGACGCTGTCTGGCTGGATTGTGCAGAACTACTCGTGGCGGGTGCTGTTTTACATCGTGCTGCCCGTCGCCGTGATCGATCTCGTCGTGGCCTCCATCTTCCTCAAAAACGTCACCGAGCGGACGTTTCCGAAGTTCGAGTTTTGGAGCTTCGTGGCGTCCACCATTGGGTTGGGTTCGCTTCTGTATGGCTTCAGCGAGGCGGGCAACAAGGAATGGGGCGCTACGGAGGTGGTGGCGAGCATCGCGGTGGGCGTGGTGTTCCTCATCTTGTTTGTGGTGCGGGAGCTCACGTCGGCTCATCCGCTCTTGAACCTGCGGGTGTTTCGATACGGCGGATTCACCATCGCCGCGGTCGTGAGCTGTGTGGCGAACATGGCCATGTTTGGCGGATCGCTCCTCACGCCCATCTACGTGCAGGACGTCCGCGGCTATTCGGCGCTCGATTCGGGTTTGATCCTGTTGCCGGGAGCTATTCTGATGGGCATCATGTCGCCCATCTCCGGCGCGCTGCTCGATAAAATTGGGATTCGCCCGCTCGCCATCGTGGGACTTATCATCACGGTTGTCACGACGTGGGAGCTCGGTCGCGTCAACCTGCAGACGCCGCTTGGCGACATCATGTGGATCTACACGCTTCGCATGTTTGGGCTGAGTTTCATCATGATGACCATCATGACGGCGGGGTTGAACCACCTGCCGCGGCAGTACAACAGCCACGGCACGGCGGCGGCCAACACAGTGCGCACCATTGCGGCGTCGCTCGGCACCTCGCTTCTCATCACCATCATGACGGATCGGTCCAACATGCACTACCAGCAACTGGTCACTTCGGTGCAGACGAACAACCCGTTCCTGAACATCACGCTGTCCCAGTTCGCGCATGCGCTCGCCGCGATGGCGCCGATGACCGCACAACAGGCGAATGCCCTCGTGACGTACCTGCTCTATGGTCAGGCGCAGCTTCTCGCCGCGGTCGAGGGCATCGATGACAGCTTCCTCGTGGCAGCGGGCATCGCGCTCGTCGCGCTGGTGTTGTCGCTCTTCTTGCGCAACGTGAAGCGGGCGAGAGCGTCCGCTCCGGCGCCTGCGGAAGGGACCCCGCCGGCCGTGATGGAGGGCACTCGCCGCAAGGTGGCCGTCCTCCGCAGGACGCTTCGCCCGCGGCCCGAGGGATGAGGCAATGCAGGTTCGGGCCCATCGCGCCTTTGGGGGACGACACTGGCCCCAAGGCCGAGTGGGCCAAGACCAACGCGATGTGGCCGGCCTTCGTGGGAAATCGTCGACGTGGACGGCGCGGTGAACGCGTAGCAGGACGCCTGGAAGGTCTACCTGAATCTTGCCGCGTACGCGGCGATCGGCGTCATGGTGGCTCGGGAGGCGACTTGCCGGCGCCCGGCGCGTCGGCGCACCGCCGAAGCAGCCGAATGAACGTGTCGCCGCCCGTCGCGAGGTCTTGTTCCAGCGCTTCACGCAGACTTTTCGCGAGGCCGGGCTTGGTCCCGTCCGTCGCAATGGACACGGAAATCTCGCCGACGCGGACCACACTCGCGAAGTCGAGATCGCTGTCGGAGGCGTCGTCCGCCCGATTGCACCAAATCCCGCGCGCACGCGCCTCCGCGCGCACGGCGGCGTTGACCGCCGGATCGTCCGTCGCCGCGACGGCGAGGGCAAAGTTCGTGAGATCGCCGGGCTGGTAGGCGCGGTCGATCCACGTCACCAGGTCCTGTTGGACGAGCTCGGTGGCTTCAGGGCCGAGCGTCGGGCTCACCAGGGTGACCTTGGCTCCGGCTCTCGCGAGCCGTTCGGCGCGCCTCGCGCCCACGCGCCCGCCGCCGATCACGGCGCACGGCATGCCGCGCGGCTTGAGCCAGATGGGGACTCGGTCCGATGACACGCTATCACCTCGTGCGGACGGGGCTTTCTTCCCTCAATCAAGTTCCCTGCGCAGCGCCTCGAGTTGCCCCGCGGAGAGACCTGTGGCTTCGCGGACGAGGTCGAGATCGACACCCTGTCGAAGCAGGTTCCGCACCACGCGGTCGATGCCTTCCTGGAGGCCCTCTTTCAAACCCTCGTGTCGTCCGTCCTCATACAACTCTTCCGCCAGGCAGTGTGGGCGCCTCCGACACGTGGGCGTGCTCTATCACGACGGCTCGAATGCGCCGTCGGACGCGGTGAGCGAGGCGGGCATCGTATTCCAAGAAGCGATGAAGCGACGGCTCGCGGCGACCTTGAAACTCCGAGTGAAAAGGTCCCCGTTCACCGCACATTCCTCCCTCCATGATAGGTCACGCGCTGTTGTCTGACAATGATCGGTATGGCCGCGCGGTCGGCGTCCGCTCGCCGCAGACGCTCGCGCCAGATGGAACCTGATTCGGCGCCTGACTCGCTTCATCCTGTTTTCTCCAAGCTCGAATGCTGATGATGTTGTACGCCTCCGACGGTTCGAGCCGCTCGCCGCGTATCCCATTGCGCTTGGGGACGCGTTCGCAATCGCGCCCCAATCACCCTAAAATCCGATTGACATTACAGTCAAACGCGATTAACGTGGAGATACGGTAGAATGTCGCATAAACCAATTGGAATTTGGGGTGAATATCCATGGCTGTGACCCTGGAAGAGGCGGCGTGGATTGAGGAGTTGGCCGCGACGTACGAAGAGGCGCGACCGGAGGACATCTTGCGCGAAGCGCTGCGCAGGGTGCCGAACATCACGTTTGCGTGCTCGTTCGGCGCCGAGGACATGGTGATCCTCGACATGCTGATGTCCATCGACCAGCAGGCCGACGTGTTCTATCTCGACACCAACGTGTTGTTTCCCGAGACGTACGAATTGATTGAACGGGCCGTCGCCAAGTACGGCATCCCGAACCTGCACCAGGTGCTTCCGAAGCTCACGCTCGAGGAGCAGGCGGCCCAATACGGCGACGCGCTCTGGAGCCGCGATCCGAACCTGTGCTGCAAGATCCGCAAGGTCGAACCGCTCGCGGCGTTTCTCGCGGGCTACGACGGCTGGATCACCGGCATCCGGCGCGAACAGGCGCCGACGCGGCGCAACGCCAAGGTGTTCGAGTGGGACGCGAAGTTCAACATCGTCAAAGTCAATCCGCTCGTGCGCTGGACGGAGAAGGACGTGTGGAACTACATCGTGGAACGCGGCGTCCCCTACAACCCCTTGCACGATCGCAACTATCCGTCCATCGGATGCCTGCACTGCACGCGTCCCGTGAAGCCAGGCGAAGACCCGCGGAGCGGCCGCTGGGCCGGCTTCGACAAGACCGAGTGCGGCCTTCACGCCGATCAGTGAGGGGGTGCGAGCGTGTCTGAGGAGAAGCTGTCCAAGGTCGAGATCATCAAGAAGAACAGCCGCTTCCTGCGCGGGTCGCTTCAGGAGGAGCTCCAGAACGACGCCTCTCATTTCACCGAAGAGGCCGTGCAGGTGCTCAAGTTTCACGGCACGTACCAGCAGGACGATCGCGACCTGCGCCGAGAGCTGACCAAGCAGGGCAAGGAACGTCATTACATCATGATGATCCGCGCCCGCATCCCGGGCGGTGTCTTGAGCGCGGATCAATACCTCGTGTTCGACCGCTTGGCCGACGAGTACGGCAACGGCACCATGCGCATCACCACGCGCCAGACCTTTCAGCTCCACGGCGTGCTGAAGCGAAACCTGAAGTCCACGATTCGCCGCATCAACGAGGCGCTCATCACGACGCTCGGCGGCTGTGGCGATCAGGTCCGCAACACCGTCGGCTGCGCGCATCCGCACCAGGGCCCGTTCGAGGACGCGGTCCGCCGGGATCTGCTCCGGCTCGTGGACGAGACGAGCGCCAAGACGAATGCGTACCACGAGATCTGGCTCGACGGCGAGCGGGTGGACCCGGAGGTCGATCGCGCCCGTGAGACGCTGTACGGCGAAACGTACCTGCCGCGCAAGTTCAAGATTGGCTTCGCCTACGAAGGTGACAACTGCTCGGACGTGTACTCGAACGACATCGGTATCGTGGCCCACCGGGACGGCGAGAACGTGGCCGGGTACACGCTCCTCATCGGCGGCGGCATGGGGCGCACCGCGAGCGACAAAGAGACGCACCCAGCGCTCGCGAAGCCCTTTGCGTTCGTCACCCCGGGCGAGCTCGTCGACGTCGTCAAGGCCATCATCACCATCCAACGCGATCACGGCAACCGCGAGAACCGCAAGTTCGCCCGCATGAAGTACCTCGTCGAGTCGCGCGGGATCGACTGGTTCCGCGAGGAAGCCGAGCGCCGTTTGGGGAAAAGGCTCGCGCCGCCGCGCGAACTCGTCTGGCACTCGAGCGACGATCACCTGGGCCGCATCGAGGATGGCGACAAGGTGCACCTCGGGCTGTACGTGGAAAACGGCCGGATCGCCGATAAGCCAGGTTTTCCGCTCAAGTCGGCGCTCGCGGCCGCCATCGCGAAGTACCGCCCGACCGTGCGCCTCACGACGCAGCAAAACTTGATCCTGGCCGATCTCGCCCCCGAGGCGGCCGACGCCCTCCAGGCGGAGCTCGCCGCGCAGGGCATCCGCCTGCCGGACGCGTACTCGCCCGTCAAGCTGCGTTCCATGGCCTGCCCGGCCATGCCGACGTGCGGGCTCGCCATCGCGGAATCCGAGCGCGTGTTCCCGAAGGTCGTGGAGCGCCTCGAGGCGGTGCTCGCGGAACTCGGCCTCGCGGAGGAGCCCATCACCGTCCGCATGACCGGCTGCGCCAACGGGTGCGCGCGGCCGTACATCGCGGAGATTGGCTTTGTCGGCCGCGTCATCGGCAAGTACGACATCTTCCTCGGCGCCAACGTCGCCGGCACGCGCCTCAACGCGCGTTTTTGCGAGATGGTGCCGTTTGACGATCTCGTCCCGACGCTTCGCCCGGTGCTCGAGCTGTACCGCGACGAGCGGCTGCCCGGCGAGCGGTTCGGGGATTTCTGCCACCGCGTCGGGATCGAGCGGCTGAAGGAAGCCGTCCCGGTCTCGTGATGGCATCGCAGGAGGAGGGAGCGACATGGCATATGGCCGCGTGGCGCTCGTCGGCGCCGGCCCTGGCCACCCGGGGCTTTTGACCGAGCGCGCCCGAGCGCTCGTCGAACAGGCGGATGTGGTGGTCTTTGACAGGTTGGTCTCGCCGCGCCTGCTCATGCACGCGAAACCGGACGCCGCGCTTTTGTACGCCGGCAAGGCGCCGGGCTGCCACGCGCTCGCGCAGCGGGACATTGAGGCGATGCTCGTCGATTTGGCGCGCCATCACGGCCTCGTCGTCCGCCTCAAGGGGGGCGATCCGCTCGTGTTTGGCCGCGGCGCGGAGGAAGCGTCCGCCCTGCGCGAGGCGGGCGTGCCGTTCGAGCTGGTGCCAGGCGTCACGTCGGCCGTCGCCGTGCCCGCGTTTGCGGGCATTCCAGTGACCTTGCGCGGCGTGAGCCGCTCGTTCGCCGTGGCAACCGGGCACGCGGGCGACGGTCTCCGGGCGCACCTCGACGCCCTCGCGGGGGCCGAGACGCTGGTCCTGCTCATGGGCGTCGCCGAACTGCCGCGCATTGCAGCGGAGCTCATCGCCCGGGGCATCTCCGCCGACACGCCGGCCGCCATCGTGGCGTGGGGCTCGCGCGCCAAGCAGCGGTCCCTGCGCGCGACGCTTGCCACGCTGGCCGCCGAGGCGGAGCGGCGGGGCATCGGATCGCCCGCCGTGATCGTCATCGGCGACGTGGCGGCGGATGCGTCGCTCGGCTCGTGGTTCGAATCCATGCCGCGCTTCGGCGAACGCCACCTCCTCTTTGCGTCGTCCATGCGCGAGGCGCTCGCGCACGCGGCGCAGCTTGAGGCCGAGGGGGCGGAGGTGCTCGCCCACACGTGGGATCGAGCGCGGAGTTTGCGAACGGCTGACGTGGACGCTGCGGTGTCCATGTCGGCGCACGGCAAGCCGGTGGGCTTCGCCTTCCGCACGGCGCTCGGCGTTGAGACGTGGCTCTGCGCCGTGCAGCGCGCCGGATTGGATCTGCGCCGGCTCTCGAATCTCAAGCTCGCCGCCGTCGACGGCTACGTCGCGCAGGCCCTGCGCGATCGCGGCCTTGCGCCCGACGCCCGCTCGCTCGGCGAGATGGCGCGGATGCCCGTGGAGGTGTGGTTCGCCGAGGCGCCCGGCTCGGGCCGCGACGCGGACGTGGAGGCGGCCTGCAGGGCGAGCGGCGCCGAGGTGCGGCCGCTTCATCTCCTGGGCCCGCGGTTCGTGCCGGCCGTGTCCGCGCCCTGGCAGCCGTTCGTGCGGGCGTGGCGCGACATCGTCGCCGAGTGGCTCGCCGACGGCCCGGCCGACCTGTGGGCGCTCGGCGATCCCGCCCTGTTGCGGCCGCTCGCCGTCGACGTGGGGATGGGCGGCGAGCCGCTGCGCCGCGCCGACGCGTTCGGGCTCGCGGCCGCCGAGGCGGTGTGCGGCGCATGATACGCGGAGAGGGCAAGGTTCTGTTCATCGGCCACGGGACGAGGCTTCAAGACGGGATGCACATGTGGCACCGGTTTGTGGACGATGTTGCGGAGCGCGCGGGGCTCTGCGAAGGGGATGTCGCGGGCGCGTTCGTCGAGATCGCCCGGCCGGATGTGACGGAGGCGCTCGTCCAGCTGGCCGAGACGGGCGTGCGGCGCGTGCACATGGTGCCGCTCCTTCTCTTCTCCGCGGGGCACATGCGTGTGGATCTTCCGGAAGCTGTGGCGCGCGCGGAGGAACGGGTGGGGCGGCTGCAGCTCACGTGGAGCCAGCCGTTCGGGGACGAACCGGCGTTCATCGACGTGGCGGTGGATCGCGCCCGGGAGCTTGTCGCGCGCATGCCGGAGGGGGCTGGTGTCGTCCTGGTCGGACGGGGCAATCGCGACGAGGACGCGCAGCGCGCGTTTGCGGGCGTGGCGGCGAACGTGGCAAGCCGGATCGGCGCGCCGCTTGTCCACGGCTACCTGGCCGGCACGGGTCGCTCGCTGGAAGGGGCGCTCGAAGAATTGTGGCGCATGGGCTGCCGGCACATCGCCGTCGTGCCGTATCTTTGGTTTCCGGGGCTCCTCACGGAGGGACTTTCGGAGCGGGTGAACCGATGGCGGGGAGAGAGGCGCATCTCGCTTCAGGTCGCGGCGCCGCTCGGGCGAGATCCGCGGCTGGTGGCGCTCGTGGCCGAGCGGGCGCGCCAAGGAGTGGCGCACGGGCTCGGAGCCGGCAGCTCGGCGTGATGGGGCCTCGTCAACACGCACCTCGCGATGAGGCTCGTCCACTTCGCCCACCATCTGCTCAAGAACGCGACCCTCTCGAACGACGCAGGGTCGCTCCTTCGCACCCGCATGCGAAACAGCCAGCAACCAAGAAAAAGGGGCTAGCCCCTTACCCTCCTCGAACGGATGGGTTTTGGGACAGCCCCATCGGTTTACCACCAGTAGCCAGGGTAACCGTACCCATATCCATACCCATAGCCGTAACCGTAATACGGGTACGGGCGGGCCACCGTTGCGCCGAGCGCCGTGCCGAGCGTGAGGCCGGTCAGGGCGCCGAACGCGAAGTAGCCGACGGGGGCGTACACCGTCTCGATGTCGCCGCTTTCCGCCTCGTCGAGCGTCGAGAATCGTTCCTCATTCTGGCCCGCCGCGTGGGCAATCGGTCGCACGTTGAGAAGATAGATGCCGTGATCGCGGACGCTGTGCAGGATGCCGTGATACCGGCGGCCGTTCACGTGGTGCACGATGACGGGTCGCCCGACGTATTGCTTCGCAATGGGATACAACGGATGTGGCATGGCGAGACTGCCTCCTTTCGCTTCAGCGTATGCCGCGCTGGCGGACGCCGAAGCGACAGCCGCCCATGTCACGCCCCCGGGCCATCCCGTCACGCGAACACGATGGTCTTGTTGCCGTGGACGATGACCTTGTCCTCCAGGTGCCATTTCACGGCGCGGCTCAGCACGGCCCGCTCCACTTGACGCCCTGCGATGCGCAGGTCGAGGGCGGTGAAGCGGTGATCCACCCGCATCACGTCCTGCTCGATGATGGGCCCTTCGTCCAGTTCCTCGGTCACGTAATGGGCCGTCGCGCCAATGAGCTTCACCCCGCGCTGATACGCCCGTTGATACGGATTTCGCCCGATGAACGCTGGCAGAAACGAGTGATGGATGTTGATGATGCGCTGCGGATAGTGTTCGAGAAACGACGGGCTCAAAATTTGCATGTACCGCGCGAGGACAATGACGTCGATCTGACCGTCCATGAGCGCGAGCGCTTGGGCCTCGGCCTCCGGCTTGTTCTCCGGCGTGACCGGGATGTAATAGTAGGGAATGCCGAGACTCTCCACGAGGGGCCTTGCGTCTTCGTGATTCGAGATGACCATCTTGAGATCCGCGTCGAGCAGGCCGTCCTGCCATTCCCACAAAAGCTCCTGCAGGCAGTGCAGCTCGCGCGAGACGAAGATGGCCATGCGCTTTTTCTTTCTCGCGGGGTGATATCGCCAGCGCATCTGGTATTCCTCGGCCAACTTCGCGAAGTCGCGGCAGAGCGCCTCCTCGCGGTTGGGCAGGTCTTCGAGCTCAAATTCGACGCGCATGAAGAAGTCCCCGCCCCAGGGCGCCGTGGAGTGCTGCGCAGATTCGGCGATGTTCGCCCCGCACGAGGCGAGAAACTGGCCGATGGCGCCGACAATGCCGATTCTATCTGGACACGAAATGAGCAGGCGACCGCGATTCTCCCGGGATGTCATCCTCTCGTCTCCAACCCCTCCATGCCAAGTTGTTTCTGCTTCTCTGTGCTGAGCACCATCATCTTGGCCGTCGACGACGCCTTCAGCTCGCCGTCCTCGCCTTCCACCGCCGCTTCCACCACCAGAAGCCGCGACGAGACCTTGGTGGGCCTGGCCCACACGCGCAGCCGCTCGCCGACGTGGACGGGCTTCTTGAACGAGATGTTGAGCTCGGCCGTGACCGTCACGAGCCCCATGAAAAACGGCACGTAGGCGGACGCTTCGTCGAGCAGCGTGCACGTGATCCCGCCGTGCTGGACATTCGGCCAGCCGATATGATGTTCCTGCGTCTGGAAGTGGCAGACCACGCCGTCTCCGTCTCGCTCAAAGTGCATGTGGAGGCCGTGCGGGTTGTCCTTTCCGCAGGCGAAACAGTAGTCGAACCCCATGGCGCACCTCCCGCATCTGTCTCTGTCAGACCACTTGTTCTATTATGACAGCCGCGCCCGCTCATGGGCAACCGCAGGCAGGAGATGGCGCGCTTTACGTCGTAGTTTGAGAAGGGATGCGCGATAGGGAGTGAAGGCGCGTTGGAGAAGACATCGGAAACGTTGCATGCAGGGCCTCGGGGCGGTTCGGCAAGCGAAAGGGCGGTGCGCGTCAGCCTGCGCGTGAAGATGATCGTCGTCGTGATCGTCAGCCTCGCGGTGAGCGTCCCCATCTCGGACGCCATCAACGCCGCGATTCGCCGGGCGGTGCCGGACAGCCAATACGGGATCTACGTGAATAGCGCGGTGAGCGTCATTGTCTCGGCTGCGCTGTTGCTCGTGGCGATTCAGATCCTCGTCATCCGGCCGCTCGGCCGGCTGGTGCGCGCGGTGCAGGACGTGGCGGCGGGCAATCTCGCGGCGCGCGTCGCCGTCGAGACCCAGGATGAGATGGGGCTTCTCGCCCGCGAGCTGAACGCCGCCACCGCCGCCATGCAGGAGGTCATCCGCGAGCTCGCGCGCACGTCGGGCGATCTCGCCGCGGCAAGCCAGGAACTCGCGGCGAGCGCGGAGGAGACGGGCAAGGCGGCGGAACAGATTGCGCTCACCATCCAGGACGTGTCGGCCGGCGTGCAGCGGCAGGACGCGCGCATCGCCCGCTCCACTGACGTGTTCCAGCTCCTCTCCCGCGGGATGGACGACATGTCGGCCCGGTTCCGGGGCGCCAGCGAGGCGACGGCTCAGGCGCGGGAGGCAGCGCGGGACGGTGGAGAGCACGTGGCGCAGGCGCTTGCGCAGATGGCCTCCGTCGAAGGCGCGTTTGAGCATCTCGCGCAGGCCGTGCGGAGCTTCGCGTCGAGATCGCAGGAAGTGGGCGCGATTGTGGAGGTCATGACCCGCATCGCCAAGCAGACGCACCTTTTGGCGCTGAACGCGGCCATCGAAGCGGCGCGCGCGGGCGAGGCGGGGCGCGGGTTTTCGGTGGTGGCGTCGGAAATCCGGAAGCTGGCGGAGCAGTCGGCCGACTCGTCGAAGCAGATTGCGGCGCTGGTGGCCGCGATTCAGGCCGACATGGAGAACGCGGCGGCGCGCATGGCCTCCTCGCGCGAGCAGGTCGAGGCGGGCAAGGCATCGTTCGAAGCGGTGGGCGCGTCGTTCGCGCGCATCCGCCAGGCGGTGGAGCGCGTGGACGAGGAACTGCAGGGCGTGCTGACGTTCGTCAACCGCCTGGGCCGGGCGTCCGCGCAGCTGCGCGAGGGCGTGGACGAGATTGCGCAGGTGTCGGCACAGACGAGCGCGGGCATGGAGACCGTGGCGGCCGCGACGGAGGAGCAACTCGCCTCCATGCAGGAGATGACGGCCTCCGCGGCCGCGCTCGCGCAGATGGCCGAGTCGCTGCAGCGCATGGTGGCGAGCTTTCGCCTCGAGGCGTGATCGAGAGAGAAAATGTGAACCATGATGCCAGAGACCATTCGATTCTGCGGGAGTGAGACGAGTGCATCAGGACCCTTACGTCCGCATCGGGCGTGCCAAGCTCTTCATCTTCGATCTCGACGGCACTGTGTACGCCGAGACGGAGCACTTTGAGGCGTATGCGCGCGAACTGGCGTCGTTTCTGCCGGAAGCGAGGCGAGAGGCGTTCCTCGAGGACGCCCGCCGGGCGCTTCTCCACGAGGGTCATGCGTTTTACGGACACGCGTTTTCGCGCGAGACGGGCGAGCGGGTGGACGTCGCCGAGGAGGACAGGCCGGATCGGGCGTATCTGCACGTGGATGATCCGTGGGGACTCCTGCAGGTGGTGGCGATTCGGCACGGGATTGGCCCGCGCGAGCGAGACGAGGCGTTTTTGCGCACGCGCGACTTCATGGCGGGCCCGTTTCCCATGCAGCCGCTCGGAGGGCTGCGGGAGGCCATGGAGGAGATCCGGGCGCGCGGCGGCCACGTGGTGCTCGCCACCAACAGCCCGGAGCCGGACAGCCGCGCGATTCTGCGCAAGCTGAACCTGGAAGACGTGATCGAGGACTTCGTGTTTCGGGCGGTGAAACCGTACCGAACGGAGGAGCACTTCCGCAAATGGCTGGAGAAGTATGGCGTGGCACCCGAGCGGGCGGTGTCGATTGGGGATCACTACCGGAACGAGATGCGTCCGGCCATCCGCCTGGGGATGCTGACCATCTACATCGATCGGTACATCGGCCGCGAGCGGCCGGACGTGACCCTTCGGCTGACGCACCCGGGGGAATTGGGGGACGTGCTCATGACCTGCCTCAGGCGAGCCGAGGAAGCCGAGGCGTGAGGAGGAGACGACGATGGAATATCGCGAGTTTGGACGCACGGGCATGCGCGTGAGCGCGCTGGGATTTGGCGGATCGGAGATTCGCGGTTCGGACGTCGCGACGGTGGAGCGCCTGCTCGCGAGCGCGCTCGACGCGGGGCTGAATGTGATCGACACGGGCGAGTGTTACGGGGACAGCGAGGAACTCATCGGCCGGGCGGTGGGCCACCGCCGCAGCGAGTACTTCCTGTTCACGAAGTGCGGCCACCGTTCGGGACTCGAGACCCCGGACTGGGCGCCGGAGACCATTCGCGCGAGCATCGACCGGAGCCTGAAGCGATTGCGCACGGACTACGTGGACCTGATGCAGCTCCACAGCTGCTCGGTCGAGGTGCTGAAGGAGGGCAGCGTGATCGAGGAGCTGCAGAAGGCGAAGGAGGCGGGCAAGATCCGCTTCCTCGGCTACAGCGGCGACAATGAGGCGGCGAAGTACGCCGTGGAACTCGGCGTGTTCGACAGCCTGCAGACGTCGGTCAACGTGGCGGATCAGAGTGCCATCGACGAGGTCATTCCCCTCGCCGCCGCGCGCGGGATGGGGGTCATCGCCAAGCGGCCGGTGGCGAACGTGGCGTGGCGATATCAGGAGAAGCCGGACGTGGATTATTACGTCGAGTATTGGCGCAGGCTCAGGGAACTGAACTTCCCCTTCACCGAGCGGCCGCTCAGCGAGGCGGTGGGCGTGGCGCTCCGCTTCACGCTCTCTGTGCCGGGCGTGACGACGGCCATCGTGGGGACGCAGAATCCGGGAAGGTGGCAGGAGAACGCGCGCTACGTGGACGAGGGGCCGCTGCCGAAGGAGGAATTTGACGCCATCCGCGAGGCGTGGCGGCGCGTCGCGCAGCCTGACTGGGTGGGACAGACCTGACGCCTTCCGTCGGTGTCACACCATCGCGGCGCATTCCGTCTAATCCATGTGGTCTGTGCGCGAAGCGCAGAGGGAGGCGGATGGAATGCGCCGTTTGATTTGGTTTGGCGCCGCCTGCAGCGCGTGCGGAATGCTCGCGGCGGGCTGCGGAGCGCAAGGCGTTTCGGCCGAGAACGCGCCAGGCTCTTTGCCAGGCTCTTTGGCCGCAGGGGCGAACGCGCACGGGACGGCTGCCAAGGGGACGGGGGTCACGGCGGATGCGGGCAGCTCGAGCATGGAGCGTACGCTTGCGAGCCGCGGGGAATTTGCGGTACTTGGTGATCCTAGGTGGGCACCAGCTCGCGTCACCCAGGTCGTCTCGCCGAGCTTCGTCGGCGCCGTTGGATTTGCGGCGCTCGATGGACCGTCTTCGAGCGCCATCATCGAAAGCGCCGCCGGCAAGCCATGGCACGTGGTGAGCGAGCTTCCCGGGCAGGTCGTCGCCATCTCGTTCTCGAGCCCGTCGGACGGAGCCGCCATCACCGTCCTGCGCGGAAAGGCGAGCCCCAACATGGCGGAGGGGCCGGCCGCGTACCGCATCTGGCAGACGCGAGACGCCGGCGCGTCGTGGCGGGCCGTTTGGCAGCTCACGGCGCCGCCAGCCGACGAGATGCCCGCGGCGACGCCAGTCCTGGCGCTGTTTGGAGCGACCGGCTATGCGGCGGTGAGCGGCCAACTGCTGCGCTCGGTGGACGGCGGCGCGACCTGGGCGCGGGTGCCGCTCCAGGACGCGGTGCTCGACGCCGCCTTCCCATCGCCGGCGCGGGTTTGGCTGAGCGAGGTATCACCGCAGGTGTTTCGGGCGGGCAATCACCCCGCGCCTGTCGTGATCGCCGAGAGTGTCGACGGGGGGCGCACGTTTCACACCGTGTTGACAGGGCCGAGTGTCGTGCCGTGGCAGGCGAATCTCGCCATGACCGCAAGCGGCGTCGGCGTGTGGGTGGTCAAGGATCTCGGCAGTTGGGAGACGCGGGTGCTTTGGACCACGAACGGGTGGGCGTCGTGGCGCGAGGACATGCCGCAAGTGTACCAGGGGCGGATCGCACAGTCTGTGCCGGTCCTCGACGGGGACGTCGCGTACATCGGGCTCTGCCCGGGCGCCGCGCCCTTTCCCGGCGGCGTGACGTCGTTTGACCTCCGGACCGGGCAGGCGTCGACCCTCGCGACCGTCCCGTACTGGTACAGCGTCTCGCTCGCCCGCGGCCCGTCCGGAACCTGGTACGCGGCGCCGTCCTCGTCTGAGCCGACGGGCCTGTACGAAAGCGCGCAGGGGCTTGGCGCGTGGCACCGGGTTGCGCCGGCGGCGCCGCCCGACGTCCAGGTCATCGCGGATCCCGCACTGGGTTCGGCTAGATCGCCAATGCTTTTCGGCATCGACGGCGACCTGTTTCAGGGCACGGTGGAGGAGAGTGCGGATGGCGGCGCCTCGTGGCGCGTCCTCGCCCGGATACCGCGCCAGACGCCCATCGCCGTCGCGGCGGGCCCCGGCAAGCGCCTCGCCGTGGCCGCGGTGGACGCCTCGGGTGGCAACGGCCCGCTGCACCTGTGGGTGAGCCGGGACGGCGGCCAACATTGGACGGAACTCGGCGCAGCGGATCTGCCCGGTAGCGTGGTGCAGAGCCTGATGCCCTTTGGCCCGTCGGACGCGGCTTTGTCCGTGACGGCCGACGGGTACCTCCTCGCCATTGCGGCGATGCCGAAGGACCTGGAGCTTGCGTCGCGGGACGGGGTGCACTGGTCGACCGTCCGCTCGGTGCCCAATGACGATCTCGCCTTGGCGCCCGCCTTCGACGGGGGAACGGTCTGGTGGCTCGATAACCACTTGATCCGGCCGGGGGGCAAGGCCAACGGGAAGGACACTGGGCCGGTGCTTCAGCCCGTGCTCACGGCGTCGCCTGCCGGCGGGAACGCTGAGCGCACGGTCTCGCTTCCTGAGGGATATGACGCGCTCGCGATGGCCTGGGCGGGATCGCGCGGGATGGTGGTCTGCGCCTCGTCCGCGAACATGGACCCGTCCCGGGGGCTCACGCTTTTTGTCACCTCGGACGGCGGGGCAACGTGGACCGCGCGCCATCTCGCGCCCGGACTTCAGCCGAAGCTTCCCGGCGAGGTCGTCAGTTTGGCGCTTTCGGGCGACGACTTCGGCGCGCTCCTCGCGGATGGCGGCCTGCTCGTGACGCGGGATGGCGGCTGGACGTGGGCATACGCGCCGGGGGGAGGCTGAAGCGCTGAGACGAGCGCCGATGGCTGGGAGCCGGACGCGGGGGCGTCGCAGCGGGGTGAGGGGCTCCAAGCGTGAAAAAAGCCGGACGGATCATCCCGTCCGGCTTTTGCTACACTGGCCGCTCTGCGCTCACAGCTCGGCCTTTTTCCAGATGAGCACGCCGTTTTGGCCGCCGAAGCCAAACGAGGAGCTGAGCGCCGTGCGGATGGCCGTCCTGCGGCTCTGATTCGCGACCACGTCGCGCGGTGCAATCTCCTCCTTGTCGTCGCAGTTCAAGGTGGGCGGCAGCCATCCGGTCTCGAGCGCCTTCACGCAGGCGATGGACTCAATCGCCCCGGCGGTGCCGAGCATGTGGCCCACCGCGCCCTTGATGGAGCTCACCGGGATCTCGTCGATGTGTGGGCCAAACATGTCGCGAAGCGCCGTCGACTCCGCCACGTCCCCCGCGGGCGTCGCCGTCGCGTGCGCGTTCACGTAGTCGATGTCTTCAGGGGCGAGATCCGCGCTCTTCAGCGCCCGCTCCATGGCGAGTTTCGCGCCGTGCCCGGATGGATCGGGCGAGGTCTCGTGGTACGCGTCGTTCGACGTGCCGTACCCCACGAGTTCGCCGTAGATGGTGGCGCCGCGCTCAAGGGCCCGCTCCAGCGTCTCCAGCACCAGCACCGCCGCGCCCTCGCCCATCACCATGCCGGTCCGCCGCTTGTCAAACGGCCGCGACCACGCGCTGTAGTCCTCCGGCCCCTCCGTCGCAAGCGCCCCCGCCGCGCGCAGGCCCGCCAGGATGGCCGGGCTGAACAGGCACTCCGCGCCGCCTACCAGCGCCATGTCGATCTCGCCGAGCCTCAGCCAGTAGCTCGCCTCGCCGATGGCGTTGGCGGAGGAGGCGCACGCGGTCGAGTACGTCATCACCGGCCCACGAATGCCATAGCGCATGGCGATCCCGGCCGCGGCCGCGTTGGGAATGGACTTCGGCACAAGCCTCGGGCCTACGCGCGTCGAGCGCCCCGACGCGAGCCGGTTTGCCCCCTCTTCCAACGTCTGTACGCCGCCAAACGCACACCCAATGGAAATCCCGATGCGATCCCGCTCATACGGACCAAACGCGCCCCCGTCGCCGAACCCCGCGTCCCGAATGGCCTCCGCCGCGGCCACCAACCCCATCTGCGTGAATCGGTCGCTGTTTTGCACCTGCTTCTTATCCAGATACGCCGCCGGATCGAAGTCGCGGGCCGCCGCGACCACCGGCGCCCACGTGCGCAAGAGTTCGTCCTCCGTCTTGCGCACGGCCGATCTGCCGGCGACGATGTTCTCCCAAAACGTCGAAACCCCGACCCCGAATGGCGTCACGGCGCCCATTCCGGTGACGACGATGCGCGTCTTGTCCGCCATGAAGGTTCTCCTCTCGCTGTCAGACTCTACGTGAATCTGAACCGCCCGCACAAATTTATGACTTGGTGCTAGTTCCGCCTCTATCATACCACGTCCACAGGCGCCAGGCGACGAATTTGGCTGGGACAAGGCGCCCTGCGTTTGGTATCATGGAGCGAGAACTGGCTTCGCGTCGAATGGAGGATGCAGCTTGGCTGAAACAGGGCGGGCGCCTCGGCGCTTTGAAGATAAGGTCGTGCTCGTCACCGGCAGCTCGCGCGGCATCGGCCGCCGGCTCGCCATTCGCTTCGCCGAAGAGGGCGCCCACGTGGTGGTGAATTACTTCCGGAATGGCGATCTCGCCCGCGAAGTCGTGGCCGAGATCGAGCAGATGGGCAGGCGGGCCATCGCCGTGCGCGCCAACATGGCGCAGGAGGAGAAGATTGTCGCCCTGTTTGACGAGGTGCGCGAAGTGTTTGGCCGCCTGGACGTGTTCATCCACAACGCCGCATCGGGCCGCAACCGCGCGGCGCTCGAGGTGGATACGAAGGGCTTTGACTGGACCGTCGACGTGAACGCCCGGGCGTTTCTCATCGGCGCGCAGCAGGCCGCGAAGCTCATGCCTGAGGGCGGCGCCATGCTCGCCATCTCCTCGTTCGGGGCGGATCGCGTGTTTCCGTATTATTTGTCGGTCGGCACGAGCAAGGCCGCGCTCGAGGCGATGGTGCGCTACTTCGCCGTGGAACTCGGACCGCGCCGGATCAACGTGAACTGCATCTCGGCCGGCGCCGTTCTCACGGACGCGCTGGGTCACTTCCCGGACATGGATCAGACGCTGAAGAAGCTCGAGAAGAAGATGCCGTATCACCGCATGGTGACGCCGGACGACGTGGCGAATCTCGCGCTCTTTCTGTGCTCGCCCGAGGCGGAGATGATCCGCGGCCAGACGGTGCGCGTGGACGGCGGCGTGACGCTCGTCCTGCCGTGACGCGAGGTGATCGACATGGAAGGGTTTCGCTATCATTACGATCTCGAGGTGCGCTGGTCCGAGGTGGACGCGCAGCGCATCGTCTTCAACGCTAACTACCTGATGTACCTCGATCTCGCGTATCAGGAGTTTTTCCGGAGCGAATTGGGGCTCTATGACGACGTGCCCACGACCGTCATTGCCACGTCCACGCAGACCTTTCTCAAACCGGCGCGCTGGCGGGACAAGCTGTCCATCTGGGTGCGGCCGAAGCGCATTGGAAACACGAGCGTGACGCTGGAATTTGTGATGACGCGGGAGGGCGAGCCCATCTTCCGCGCGGAGACGGTGTACGTGCACGTGGATGGGAACGGGCGGCCGGAGCCCATCCCCGCGTTTTGGCGGGAGCGGCTCATGGCGTATCAGGAGGAGGCGCTGGCATGAGGGACATGGAGGGCCGCGTGGCCATCGTGACGGGCGGCGCGGGCGGCATCGGCAGCGCCACGGCGCGCCGTTTGGTCGAGCGCGGCGTGCGCGTCGTGGTGGCGGATCGCGACGAGGCGGGGGCGCGGCGCGTCGCCGACGAGATCCAGGCGGCGTGCGGCGAGGCGGAAGGGATGTTCGTCGACGTCACGGACGAGGCGAGCGTGAACGCGCTCGTCGACGCGGCGGTGGCGCGATTCTCCCGTCTCGACATCATGTTCAACAACGCCGGCGTGTTTGGCGACGGCGCGCGAAACTTCCTCGACGATCCGCCGGAGGAGTACTTCCGCGTCGTATCCATCAACCAGCACGGCGTCTTTTATGGCATGCGTGCGGCGGCGCGCCACATGCGGCAGGCAGGTACGGGCGGCGTCATCATCAACACGGCGTCCATTTACGCGTTCATCGCGGATCGGAATCAGCTCCCGTACCACGCGAGCAAAGCGGCGGTCGTGGCCATGACGAAGGCGGCGGCGCTCGATCTCGCCCGCTACAACATCCGCGTTGTCGCGGTGGCGCCGGGGATGGTGAACACGGGCCTCGTCGACAACTGGCGGCAGGACGAGCGCGTGTGGAACACGATTCAGCGGGCGCACATGCGCCGGCGCATGGCGGAGCCGGACGAGATCGCCCGCGTGGTGGCCTTTTTGGCGTCGGACGACGCGCGATTCATCAATGGGCACGCCATCTGCGTGGACGACGGCGCGCTGTCGTTCAAGAGGTGAGGACGAGCACGTGTCGCCCATGGGCCAGTCGCACGCCGTCATTCGCCAGATCATGGAGGGCGGCTGGAGGCGCAAGCTGACCGAAGACCTTCCGCGTGCGGTGCTCGGCCCATCGCCCATGTGAGCGTCAGTGCACCTCGCGCTTCATCTGCTCGAGTCTTTCGCGAGGCAGGCCCGTCGCTTTTTCCACAACGTCGACGGGCACGCCTTCGGCCAGCAGGCGGTGCGCAATGTCCTCGGCAGCCTGTTGTTTGCCATCGTGGCGACCGTCTTCATACAGTTCTTCTGCCATGCGGAACACGTTCTTCAGCTCCTTCCGCAATTTTCTGCGGTCTTCGTCTGACAACGCCCTGTCACCGAACGCGAGGACGGCACTCGCCACGAGTTCGCGCTCTTCGTCGTCCGGAACGCGCGGGAGCAGGTTGAGCACGCGGGCCATGGCTTGATGGCGGTCTTCGACGCGCATCGAGAGCGCGAGACCCAGCCGAAGGCGATCGGCGGGTTCCCATCGTCCCACGCGAAGGTGAGCTTCAACTTCGTCCAGTGCGCCATCGCCGTCGAGCGCGGAGAGGAACACGTTTTCCACGCGATAGATGGCGGTGCCGATGTCCAGCTCCTGCGGCGCGCTGGCGACCTGCGCGTGGTACAAGACGACCGTGCGGATTCTGGTCTTGACCTGATTGGCAAGGCGGGCATCGTACTCCAAAAAGCGGTGAAGCGTGCGCTCGCGGCGATCCTGGAATTCCAGGTGAAACACGTCGCCGTTTGCCATCCGCCACGCCCGATCCATCCTCAGCGTGCTGGCGGGCAGTTCGGTCGTGAATGGCTCCAGTGTCTCCACGCCGCGTACCCCGAGGGCTTCAAGCGCTCCACCCGAGAGCGTGCGCGTAAGCGCCTTGAGCAAGCTGTCCTGTCCGGGCATCGAAGCGTACCACACCACCCATGATAGGAGATCCTGGTCGAAACCACAACGCGAGCCGGATTCCTCCGTGTTGCGAGGCCCCCCACGCGCTGCGCCATCCGCATTGAGGATGCCTCCAGTGTACGCGCACCCAACCGGTCCGTCGATGATGCCGAGGAGAATGTGAACCGATGCGGTGAAAACCTGTCATGATGTCTGCACCTGGGCGCGCGCTTCTGCGTCCTCTGTGACCCTCTGCATCCCGGAAGTCGCCTGCAGCCACCAGGCTCCGTCTCCCGTCATCTCGCGCCACCGAGCCCTGCCCTCGCAACCTGCCTCCCGCCGCAAGACTACGGCAACATCTCCGCCGGCCCCATTCGCTCCGCGCCAAACAGCCTCCGCAGCCGCCTGATGTTTCGCCTGTCCGACAGAATCAGCAGGTGATCGCCCGCCTGAAGCTCGGTCGCGCCGCGCGGCACAATGACCTGATCGCCCCGCACGATGGCGTAGCACAGCGTGTTCTCCGGAAACTCAATCTCGATCATCTTTCGCCCGACGAGATCGGACGAAGCGTCCACCTCGACCGGCGTGATCACGGCGTTTTCGCGCGCGATGCGGACCAGTTCAAGCAGGTCGCCGGACGGGGCGCGCTCCAGCAGATCGAGCTTCGCGGCGAGCGGCCGGACGGTGAGGCCCTGGACAATCGTCGACGCAATGACGACGAAAAACACGGCGTCCAGCATTGGCGCGGGCGTGTAGGCGGGCGAGAGCATGGCGGTCAGCACGAGTACGATGGGCACCGCGCCGCGCAGCCCGGCCCACGAGATGAACACCTTCTCCGCCGCGGAGAAGCGCATGCCGATGGTCGAGATCCAGACAGCGACGGGCCGCGCCAGAAAGAGGGCGCCTGCCGCGAGCAGCACGCCCGGCACGAGGATGGACCCAAGCCGCGCGGGGGAAATTTGTAGGCCCAGCACGACGAACATCACGATGTGCATGGTCCAGGACAGCCCCTCGTGAAACCGCAGGATGCTGTGGCGGTGCTCCAGCCGCCGATTGCCCATCACCACCGCGGCGGTGTAGACGGCGAGAAAGCCGCTGCCGTGCAGGAGGACGGCGACGCTGTAGCTGAGCAGCGCAAACGCGAGGGAGAGCGTCGGGTACAGGCCGCCTGTGTCGAGTTTGATGCGCTGATTCGCCAGCGAGCCCAGGTATCCGATCACGGCCCCCGCAATCAGGCCCATCGCCATCTGCAGGGCGAAGGTCGAGATCGCGTAACCGAGGGCGCTCCACGGTCTGCCGATGCCGTGCTCCGACCATTGAATGAGCAGGATGGTCAGAAAGAACGCCATGGGATCGTTCGTGCCCGATTCCACTTCCAGGACATCCACCAGGCGCCGGCGCAGCGGCTGCCGGCCGAGGATGGCGAAGACCGAAGCGGCGTCCGTCGAACTTACCGCCACGCCGAAAAGCGCCGCCGCGTACCAAGGGAGATGCAGCAGCGCGTGCGCCATGGTGGTCAGGATGGCGCCGCTGATGACGACGCCCGCGGTCGCGAGCGACAGGGCGGGTTTCCACACGCTGCGGATGCGATCGAACGGCGTGTGCAGGCCGCCTTCGAACAGGATGAGAATGAGCGCGAGATAGCCGATGGACTGCGCGGCGGAGAGGGGGACGTGCGGGCCGAGGCGAAGTCCGCCCGGGCCGAGCAGCATGCCGATGGCCACGAAGCCGATGAGAACCGGGAAGCCCAACCGATTGCCGAGGTGTGCGGACCAAACGCCAGCTAGCAGAATCAAAGACAAGATCAGCAGGAAAGTCTCCATTTTCGCCTCCTTCTGTGAAATCGGAGTTGATGCGCGATAGGCGATGAGCGAGACGGTCACCGGAATAAAGTGCGACGAATACGTCGGAGATGGTTTTGCAATCAGGGTGTGAATCGGGTGGGATGATGCAGGAACCAAGGGGAAGACAGGGATGGGATCCCTATTCCGATTATCCTTAGTTTAACACATATATTTCAGTCCGTAAAGAAAGGCTTGCCGCTTCCGGCGGGGCAAGGCCGGGCGCCGGGGCGCCCGTTCACTTCATCAGCTTCGGAATGTCTTTGCATACGATCCGGCTTGCAGCACGATGGTTTGGCCCGGCTTCAAGGTGACGGTCTGCTGGTAGAACAACCCGTTCGGTGCGGCGCCCACGAGGATGACGGGCTCGCGCAAGTTGCCGGAGAGCACCGCTTTCACGTAGGCGTTCGGCCGTATGTGAATGTCCGCGCTGGTCGACGGGTTCGCCTTCAGGATGGGCGCGCTCGATGCACTCGCCGGATTCTGAATCGAAACCTTACGGGTCGCTCCGAGGCCGACGAGGAAGTTCGTCGGCGGTGCCAGGTACTTCTTCTGCGCCATGGTCTAACCTCCTTCCTTTGGAGGATGCCATAGCTCATGCGCGCAGAAGCTCCCTTGACCTCGACAACCGCCGCGCGGGCAAAGCCAAGTCCACGCCAGAACACGTAGCGCTCCCTCGCCATGCGCAGGAGCCGCCGCTCGCACATAGGCTGAGGGCGGAGGCGATCCGCCGTGGCGAACTATGAAATCATCGTCGATCTTTCCGATAGGCGACTCTATCTACTGGAAGCGGGGAAGGTAATCCGCGCATTTCCCGTCGGGATCGGCAAGATGGTGACCCGGACGCCCATCGGGCAGTACACCATCGTGAACAAAGAGCCGAATCCCGGCGGGCCCTTTGGCGCGTACTGGATGGGCCTGTCCAAGCCGCACTACGGCATTCACGGCACGAACGATCCGTCGAGCATCGGCAAGCTCGTCTCGCACGGGTGCATCCGCATGTACAACAAGGACGTCATCTGGCTCGCCCACACGGTGCCGCTAGGAACGCCGGTGACGATACGGCCGTAGCGGGGCTTCGATGGCATGCAAAAGGTCGGAATGAAATGGATCCGCTGCGATTCACAAGATACGCTTCCCCCAATGTCGAGCATCAGAAGGATTGAGCGCGGCGCGAGGAGAAATGCCTTCTCAGAACCGTCAAAGGTGAGGGGGAGCACGGGGGATGCGAGCAACATGGCGTGTTCAGCCAGTCACTGCCGTTGTGTCGTTGGCCTGCCTTTGCACTTGGATCGACGCACCGAAACTCGAAGCGCAGGTGATACATCGCTTGCCGTCAGTCGAGACTGCGCGTGCGAGTTTCGTGCTGCCCGAGCGTACCATCTATCGAGTGGCTTCGCCGCCTTCCGGAGGCGACGGCTTTCTTGCGGTGGCGGCGCTGCGTATTGGAACGGCCTCCATCCCGATGGATCTCTGGGTCACGGGTTCTTCGGACTCTGGCGAAGTGTATGTCCCGCTCAATATTCTGCAAAACGCGTTGAATTCCATTGGCCTTCGCTCTTCTTGGAACGCAAGCCAATTCACCTGGGCGATACAGACACCCACATCGCGCGCGGACACGTGGGAGTTCCCGGCCGGAACCGGGATTGGGGCGGTGGAGGTGGATGGGAGCCTGGTCACAAGGCTCAACGTCGTTCCCGGTGTGGATCTGACTTCCGGGTGGAACGGCGTCGACACGGTCTTTTTGCCGCTGTCTCAGGTTGCGCAACTGCTCGCAGATGTCGGCGTGCAGAACACGTGGGACGGCGCCACGCGGGTGTGGACGTGGGTCCCGCCTCTCCAAACGAGCGACGCACTCGGCCCATCCCAGGGTGTCGAGGAAGTGCGGTCGGACATATTGGCCAGCGGAGCGAACATCGTGCTCCGGAATCTGCAGGTGGACGGAGACGTGATCGTCGCTCCGTCTCCTAACGGTTCTGTTTCGCTCGATCACGTCAGCATCGATGGCAAGTTGGTCATCCTGGCGAGCCCGGGTGCGCCCATTCAACTTACGGACATCGCGTCGCCGCGCATCGACGTGGATAGTCAGGGAGCCGTGTCCCTCCATCTCAACGGCGGAGCCGTCGGCGTTCTCGACGTGTTACCTGGCATGGGCGGTGTTCAAGTCGCGAGTTCGAAATCGTCCGTGCTCGAGGTGGACGACTTTGCGACATCACCCGTCGTGCTCGCGGGAAGCGCCTATGAAGCTGCCGAGATCCGAGCTGATGATGGCGTCCTGAACGCCGAAACTTCCCTTCCTCTCGTCAGAGTGTGGGCTTCGGGCGCCACGCTCACCGTGGGGCAGGGTGAGACGGTCGGCCTGCTCCAGGTGTCGCCTGCGGTGGACGGTTTCTCTGTGGACAACTTCGGAACCATTCAGTTTCTCGTGAACAGTTCGCCTAATCCGGTGTCAAGCCAGGGAACCGGGGCGGTGGAAGCCGCGATGGGGGCGATGACCACGCCGCAGGCAGGGGAGGCGGCGGTTTCAGGCGTCACAGGGGCGTGAAGGGTCACACCCTCACACCCCCACCATCTCCCGCGCGCTCGCGCCATCTTCCGATTCCGCCAGCGCCTGCGCCACGCGGTTCACCTCTTGCACCATGCGGCCGAACTCCTCGTAGTCGATGGTCTGCGCCGCGTCGGACATCGCCTGGTCCGGCACCGGGTGAATCTCGACGATGACGCCGTCCGCTCCGGCCGCCACGCCGGCGCGGGCCATGGGCCGCACAAACGCGCGCTTGCCGACGCCGTGGGACGGATCGACGAGCACGGGCAGGTGAGAGAGCGACTTGACCACCGGGATGGCGTTCAAATCGAGCGTGTTGCGCGTGGCCGTCTCGTACGTGCGGATGCCGCGCTCGCACAAAATCACGTTCGGGTTCCCCTGCGCCAGGATGTACTCGGCCGCCATCAGCCACTCTTCAATCGTGGCCGAGAGGCCGCGCTTCAGGAGCACGGGCTTGCCGGATCGCCCGGCTTCCCGCAGGAGCGGGTAGTTCTGCATGTTGCGCGCGCCAATCTGCAGGATGTCCACGTACTCGGCGACGAGATCGACGAGACTTGGCTCCATGACCTCCGACACAATCGGCAGGCCGGTCATCTCGCGCGCCGCGGCCATCATCTTCAGGCCCTCTTCGCCGTGGCCCTGAAACGAGTACGGGCTGGACCGCGGCTTGAAGGCGCCGCCGCGCAGCACGTGCCCGCCGAGGCGCTTCACGGCCTTCGCGACATCGACGATGTTCTCGAGCGACTCCACCGAGCACGGCCCGGCCATGATGGTCACGCCGCCCGCGCCGATGCGGTGGCCGCGGACCTCGACGACGGTGTCTTCCGGCTTGTACTCGCGGCTCGCGAGGGCGTACGGCCGGGAGATCTCGCGTACCTCAGTCACGCCAAAGACTCGCGCCACGCGCTCGGCGAGCCCGGGTTCCTTGGCCGCGAGCACGCTCACGCCCGCACCGGCAGGGTAGAGGGAGCGAACCCACTCTCCAAGACCCGCCTTCATCATCTCCTGCTTCAAATCCACCTTCCCGTGGCGAATCACCAGCATCTCCGCTCGCTCCCTTCTGAGGCCCGCTTGGCCTTGTCGATCACGTCGCGCGCAATGACCATCTTCTGAATCTCCGACGTGCCTTCCTCGAACCGCTGCATCCTGGCGTCCCGGTAGATCCGCTCGATCTCGCTCGACTTGAAGTAACCCGGCCCGCCGTGAATCTGCAGGGCCTTGTCCGTCACGCGCTGCAGCATCTCCGTCGCGAACATCTTCGCCATCGCCGCCTCCACGGTGATGGGATGGCCTTCGTCGAACCGCCGGGCCGCGTGGAGGACGAGCTGGCGCGCCGCCTCGATGTCCGTCGCCATCTCCGCGAGCCACATCTGGATGATTTGGCGCTTGGCGAGCGGCTGGCCGAAGGTGACGCGCCGGAGGGCGTGATCGGCCGCGAGTTCGAGCGCTCGCTCCGCTGCGCCGACGCAGGTCATGCCAATGGCGGTGCGGGACGGATCCAGAAAGCCGCGGAACGCCACCTCCAGGCCGTCGCCCTCCTCGCCGAGGCGGTTGGCGACGGGTACGCGGCAGTCGCGCAGGCGAAGGTGCCCGTGCGCCGTGCCCGCGATGCCCATGGCCGGCGCCATGAGCTCAACCGTGAGGCCCGGCGCGTCGCGCGGGACGAGGAGCGCGAGCGTCCCTTCGCCGCCCGACGTCCCCTCCAACCGGCAGAAGAGCAGGAAGTAGTCCGCCACGTCGCTGAAGATGATCATCCACTTTTCGCCGTTCAGGACGTACTCGTCGCCCTCGCGCCGGGCCGTCGTCTTGATGTCCGCGCCGGAGCCCGAATTCGGCTCCGTCAGTGTGAACGTCACGCGGATGTCGCCCGCGACAAACGGCTTCACAAACCGCTCCACCTGCTCCGGCGTCGCCTTCTGCGCGAGCGAGCGCCATAGGCTGTTCGCCACGTGCACCATCACGCGGATGGACCCGTGCGTGTGCGCGAATCGGCGCAAGAGATCCAGGTAATCCGTGAAGCTGAGCCCGTGCCCGCCGAGATGGGGCGGGGCGGCGAGCCGCAGGTAGCCGGCGTCGCGAAGCTCTCGCCACAGGGCGTCCGGCACCGTCCCCGTCGCCTCAATATGCTCAGACCACGCCCTGGCCGGGCCCGCGACGTAAGCGTCGACGTCCTTCTTCCACTCGTCCAGCGTCCGCATCATGGCTACCGTCCTCCGTCAGCCCGTCTTCTCCGCGCGCTCGCGCTCCAGTTTCTGCTGGATGTCCTGGCGCAGCACGTACTTCTGAATCTTGCCGCTCGCGGTCCGCGGCATCTCGTCGATGATCTCGAGTCGCTCCGGCCAGTAGATTTTCGCCATGCCGCGCTCGCCGAGGAAATCCGTGATGTCGCACAGTTCCAGCCGCTTGGCGCCCGGTTTCAGCACCACGTAGGCGCAGGCGCGCTCGCCGAGCCGCTCGTCCGGCATGGCCACCACGGCCGCGTCGGCGATGTCCGGGTGCTGGTAGAGGAGGTCCTCAATCTCCACCACCGGGATCTTCTCGCCACCGCGGTTCACCACGTCCTTCTTGCGGCCCGTGATGCGCAGATACCCGTCCTCGTCGATCACGGCGAGATCGCCCGTGTCAAAAAAGCCGTCCGGCGTCATGGCCGCCTCGTACCACTCGGGGTGGTGGAGGTAGGTGACGAACATGGCGGGCGTCTTCACCTGGAAGTTGCCCTCGGTGCCGGGCGGGAGCTCGCGGCCCTCGTCGTCCACCACGCGGATCTGCATGCCGTCGAGCACGCGCCCGTCCGTGCCCCAGAGTTTCTCCGGCGGATCCGACGGCCGGCCGACGGTGACGAGGCACGATTCGGTGGACCCCCATGCGCCGACGACGGCGCACTGAAGCCGTTCGCGCGCTTCCTGCGCCAGTTGGCGCGGGATGGCGGCGCCGGTGGCGATGAAGAGCCGAAGACCCTTAGGCGGCCTGTCCGCGCGGGTGATGTCCGAGAGAAACGGCATCGCGGCCTGGACGAACGTCGCGCCGTGCTCCTCGATGGCCGCGCGCGCCTTGTCCACGTCCCAGATGGCGTGATAAATTCCCGGGGCCCCAATATAGAAGGAAACGAGCATTCCGTAGAGAAATCCTGTCTGGTGAGCGGTCGGGGAGGGCACCCAGATCCGGTCCTTCGACGTGAGCCCGAGCGTGCGCGTGTGGATGAGAAGCGCCTCGGAAAGCGTCCGGTGCGTGTGCAGCACGCCCTTCGGCTCGCCGGTGGTGCCGGACGTGTACAGAAGCTGCGAGTGGCTGTCCGGCCCAGGCTTTCTCGCCGAAAGCGCCTCCTTCGCCGCCTCGGCGTCTGCCTCCGGCGCGAGAAGGCCGCCGAGATCGGACGAAAGCGGGTCGTACGGGGACGTCGGCAGGATGAGCGCGTGTTCGACGCGCGGTGCTTCCTTCAGGATGCTCTCGACCAACGGCCGGTAGTCGAAGCGGCGGAACACGTCCGGCGCGATGAACACGCGGCTCTCGGACGAGTTCAGGATGAAGGCCACCTCGCGTTCGCGAAGCTGGGGCAGAAGCGGGCACGGCGTGGCGCCCACCTTCCAGATGGCGAGCGTCAGCGCCACAAACGGCCAGCCGCTCGGAAGCTGATACGCCACAGCCTCGCCGGGTTTCACGTCGAGCTGAAGCAGGCGCGCCGCGATGCGCGCCGCAAGCCGGTCGAGCTCCGCGTAGGTGAGCATGACGGGCTCGTCGCCGGAGAGGTCGATGACGGCGATTTGCTCCGGATGGTCGCGCAGGGTGGTTTCGAACTGATCCAAGAACAAAGGAGCGCTCACGGGCGCCGCCCCTTTCCGCACAAAATTCGTACCTGGTAATAAGCATTCTATCACCGCTCGGTCGACGGATTCAATACCAGGTGTTAATATCAGCTTATAAGACCAGGTGCGAAAACATGTGTGCCGCGCGCAGGTCGAGCGCGGCCAGGACGAGGTGACATGATGGCAGAGAGATGGATGAAACGGCGCTACGAGGCGCTGGCCCAGCCGGGGAAGATTGGTTCACTCGAGCTTCCGCACCGCATTCTCATGGGCTCCATGCACATGGGCCTTGAACACGACGACGACGAGATGATGGCGCGCCTATGCGAGTTTTACCGCGAGCGCGCGCTGGGCGGCGCGGCGCTTATCATCACGGGCGGCGCGTGTGTGCTGCCGGAGGGCGGCGGCCACATGTTTGTGCTCACGAACCCGCGCCACGTGGAGCGGCTCTCCGAGCTGCCGAAGGCCGTGCACGAGGTGGGCGGCCGCATTGCGCTTCAGCTCTACCACGCGGGCAGGTATGCGTTTTCGGAGGAGATTGGCCAGCAGGCGGTGGCGCCAAGCCCGCTTCCGTCTCGGCTCACGCGCGAGACGCCCCGCGAGATGACGCTCGAGGACATCCGTCGCACCATCGAAGGCTACGCGAACGCGGCGCGGACCGCGAAGGACATAGGCTTTGACGCCATCGAGATTATGGGCTCCGAAGGCTATCTGCTCAACCAGTTCTTGTCGCCCTTGACCAACCACCGCAACGACGAATACGGCGGCGACTTCGAGCGGCGCATGCGGCTGCCCCTCGAGGTGGTGGAGGCGGTGCGCCCTGCCGTGGGTCCAGAGTTCCCCATCATCTTCCGCATGTCGGGGCTCGACTGCATGCCCGGCAGCACCACGCCGGAGGAGACCATCCAATTCGCGCAGGCGCTCGAGAAAGCGGGCGTGGACGCGCTCAACGTCGGCATTGGCTGGCACGAGGCGGCCGTGCCCACCGTCCAGCAGGTGGTGCCGCGCGGCGGGTTTGCCGGCGTGGCCGCGTTCGTGCGCCAGCACGTCACGGTGCCGGTGCTCGCCGCCAATCGCCTGAACGTGCCCGAGGTGGCCAACGAGCTTGTGGCAGACGGCTTCCTCGACTTCATCGCGCCCGCGCGCCCGTGGCTCGCGGACGCCGAGTTCGCGAAGAAGATCCTCGAGGGCGATCGCGACGGCCTGAACGTGTGCATCGCCTGCAACCAGTCCTGCCTGGATCACACGCTCGTGAAGCCGTACCGCGTCGTGAGCTGCCTCGTCAACCCGCGCGCGGGCTACGAGGCGCTCCGGCCGCGCGTCAAGGCGCAGGTCAAGCGGCGCGTGGCGGTGGTCGGCGGCGGGCCGGCGGGGCTCGAGGCGGCGCGCGCGGCGGCGGAGCGCGGGCACGAGGTCACGCTGTTCGAGCGGGACACGGAGCTCGGCGGGCAGTTCCGCCTCGCATCGCGCATCCCGGGCAAGGACGAGTTCCTGGAGACGATTCGGTATTACGAGGTCATGCTTGAACGCCTGGGCGTGACTGTTACAATGCAGACAGAGCCGAGCCTGGACCAGCTCGCCGAATTTGACGACGTGATCGTCGCGGTGGGCGTGAAGCCGAAGGCGCCGGGCATCCCGGGCGAGGATCTGCCGCACGTGGTGTCGTACCAGGATCTGCTCATGGGCCGCGTGCAACCAGGCCGGAACATCGTCATCCTCGGCGCGGGCGGCATCGGCTGTGACGTCGCCGTCTTCCTCGGCACCAGGCGGCGCATGACGCCGGACGCGGAGGCGTTCTTCGAGGAGCAAGGGCTGCCCGTGCCGAAGCCCATCGAGCGCACCATCACCATGCTCGCGCGAAGCGATCGAATCGGGCGAGGCATCGGCCGCAGCACGCGCTGGGTGGTCCGCCAGGAGATGCAGCGGCTCGGCGTGAACGTCGTCCCGAACGTGGCGATGCTCGAAATCACGCAAGATGGCGTGCGGATTGAGCGCGACGGCCGAGAGGAGTTGGTCCCGGCGGATCAGGTCGTGCTCTGCACGGGCCAGCTGCCGCAGGAGACAGCCTGGACGGAGAAGCTCCCGCCGCACGTGCGCGTGCACATCGTCGGCGGCGCGAGGGACAGCCGCGACATCAATGCGGCGCGGGCCATCCGCGAGGCCTGGATGGCCGCCTACGACATTGGATGAGCCGGGGAGGCGACACGCTTGTTACTGGAAGGAAAGCGAGCATTCATCACCGGATCGAGCCGCGGCATCGGCCGCGCCATCGCCATTCAGATGGCCAGGCACGGCGCGGACGTGGTGGTCCACTACCGCCGCCAGCCGGAGGAGGCCGAGGCCACGGCAGAGGCCATTCGAAACCTCGGCCGCCGCGCCATGGTCGTCAAGGCGGAGCTCGAGAGCCAGGATGAGCTGAACCAGGCGTTCGACCAGATTGAGCGCGAGTTCGGCGATCTCGACATCTTCGTCGCGAACGCCGCCGCGTCGGCGTTCAAGCCCATCGAGCAGCTGAAGGACTACCACCTTGACCGGACGTACCGCGTGGTGATTCACAGCACCGTGTTCGCGGCGCAGCGCGTCATCCCCATGATGGAGCGCCGCGGCGGCGGCCGGATCATCACCATGTCGAGCATGGGAAGTACCTTCACGCTGCCGAATTACGCCACGCTCGGCACGGCAAAGGCGGCGCTCGAGGCGCTCACCCGGTACCTCGCCCGAGAGGCCGCGCCGAAGAACATCACGGTGAACGCCATTAACCCGGGCGTCGTCGACACCGAGTCGGCCCGCTTCTACGGGGCGGATCACTACGATGCCTACCGCCGAGACGTGGAGGCGCACACGCCGCTCGGGCGGCTCGCGTCGCCGGAAGAGGTGGCGGACGTCGCCGTTTTCCTCGCGAGCGATCTCAGCCGCTTCGTCACCGGCCAGGTCATCTGGGTGGATGGCGGCCTGACGCTTCTCACGGGCGGATTTGAAAGCTTTTGACCCCAATTCTCTACGCAAAGGAGATGCGACATGGCAACGTTGAGCAGGGAAGACATCGAGGCGCGCGTGCGCAAGGTGGTTGCGAACCAGCTGCAGGTGAGCGAGTCCGAGGTGAAGCCGGACAGCCTGTTTGTGGACGATCTCGGCGCAGACTCTCTGGACCTCACCGAGCTTGCCGTCGCGTTTGAGGACGAGTTCGACATCGAGATCCCCGAGGCCGACTTCGGTCAGCTGTCGACGGTGGCGGGCGTGGTGGACTATATCGAGCGCCGCCTGTCCGCGTGACGGCGCGACGTGCAAAGCGACGAGGCGGCGCAAACTCCCTGAAGTGGAGGCGTGGCGATGTTTGACTTTCCGGGCCGCACGCTGACGGAAGAGCGTGCCAAGCTGTACTTCGAAAAGGGGTATTGGACCAACGAGTCGTTTGTCGACGTCTTTTACGAGGACGTGAAGAAGTACCCGAACTTCGTCCACCGCGACGAGACGCGTGAGGCGACGTACGAGAAACTGTGGAGCGAAATCGAGTCCGTGGCCGCCCACCTCTACCGGATGGGCGTGCGCAAGGGGGACACCGTCGCGCTGCAGCTGCCGAACGTGCTCGACTACGTCGTGGCCGTGTTCGCCTGCGCGCGCATCGGCGCCATCGGCGTGTCGCTGCAGATCGATCTCGGCCGCCAGGCCATCATCTCGAGCATGCGCACGTCGCGGGCCAAGGTGTGGATCATCGCGGACTACTTCCGCGGCGAGTCGCTCTACGACATGGCCGTAAGCCTGAAGCCCGAGCTGCCGGATCTCACGCACATCGTCGTCCAGGGCGATCCGGAGCGCGCCCCCGCGGGCGCGACGACGTTCGCCAGCCTGCGAGAGGCCGGGGACAAGCTCGGCGAGGCGGAGCTTGAGGCCAACAAGCCGGAGGCGCTCGACGCCTTCCTGATGGTGTTCACCTCGGGCACCACCGGATCGCCGAAGGGCGTGGTGCACCTGCACGCGAACTACCTCTGGGCGGCGCGGGCGTACGCGAAGAACTTCGGCTACCAGCCGGAGGAGGCCGTTTTGTGCCTCGCGCCCATCTGCCATCAGACGGGCATGCTCGCAGGCGTCATGATGACCGTCGCGAGCGGCGGGCGGATCATGCTGCTGGATCGGTTCTCCGCGAGCCGCGTGATCGAGTGGATCGAGAAATACAGGCCGACGTACCTCGTGGGCGCGCCGCCGCACGTCATCCACGTGGCCAACGCGCCCAACCTGAAGCAGGCGGACACCTCGAGCGTGAAGCTGTTCATCTACGCCGGGGCGCCGGTGCCGAAGGCCGTGCTCGAGCAACTCCAGCGCGACAGCGGCATCAAGGTGGGCTGCATGTTCGGCTGGTCGGAGGGCTTCCTCGCCACCGCCACGCGGCCGGACGATCCGCTCGAGGCGCTCTCGTCCACCGTCGGCTTTGTCATCCCGGGCACGGAGGTCCGGCTGGTCGACGAAGAGGGCAACGACGTCAAGCCGGGCGAGCCTGGGGAGATGTGGGCGCGTGGCCCGAACTTCAGCGCGGGCTACTACCACAACCCGGAGGCCGCGCGCCGGCAATGGGACGAGGAAGGCTGGTTCCACTCGGGGGACATCCTGCGCCAGGACGAGAACGGCCGCTACATCTTCATCGCCCGGGCGGACGACATCATCAACCGGGGCGGCACGAAGATCGATCCGAAGACGGTCGAGGACGCCATCTCAAAGCACGAGGCGGTGCAAAACGTCGCGGTGGTCGGCGCGCCGGATCCGACGCTCGGCCAGATGACGGTGGCCTGCGTCATCCTCAAGGAGGGCGCGAAGCCGTTCACGCTGCGCGAGCTGCGCGATTTCCTCGCCGAGCAGGGGCTCGCGAAGTTCCAGTTCCCCGACAGGCTGGAATTCATGACGGAGTTCCCGCAGACGCACTCCGGCAAGATCAAAAAGAAGGATCTGCGCGAGCGGTTTCGGCTCGAGGCCGAGGGCCAAGGAGCCAACGCGTGAGGGGTGGGGCGCCCGCCGACAGGCGCGGGTGCCCCACTCGACTCGATGAGCACGGATTGCGCTTGAGGAGGATCGTGCATGGACATCTTGAACCCGTCGGCGCGGGATGCCATCGCGCCGTCGTTCCCTTCGTATGACGCCGATCTCGTCGCGCGCGCGAACGAGATCCGAAATCGGGTCATTCAGTTTCGCGAAGAGGAAGGCGCCGAGTGGGGCGCGCAAATTGAGCGCGACGCGCGCATTCCCGAGGCGCTCTGGGCGCGCATCCGAGAGCTCGGCTTCCACAAACTGACGCAGCCTAAGTGGGTCGGCGGCGAGGGGCTGCCGCTCGGCCTCTACTTCCCCATTCTCGAAGAGGTCGCGCACATGCACGGCACCATCCGCATGATGGTGCACGCGTACAACAGCATCTGGCGCACGGTCGGGCAGGGCACGCGCGAGCAGCAGGAATACTGGCTGAAGAAGCTCGTGAACGAGGGCGCGCTCGTCGCGTTTGCGCTCACCGAACCCGACAACGGCACGGGCATCGATCTGCGCACCATCGCGACGTATGAGAACGGCAAGTTCGTGCTGAACGGCCGCAAGCATCTCATCACGTTCGCCGAGGAGGCGGCCGTGATCGCCGTCATCGCCAAGATGGAGGGCGGCGCGGGCCGCACGGGGCTCACGGCGTTCCTCGTGCCGCAGGGCCGCAAGGGCATGAAGCTCACGCCCATGCCGCACATGATGGGCGACAAGGGCTGCTCGCACGCCGTGATCGAATTCGAGAACTGCGAAGTCGGCGAGGACGAGGTGCTCGGCGAGATTGGCGAAGGATTTGGCGTCGCGGTGCGCGGATTTTTGGACCAGAGCCGCGCGTGCATCGCGCAGAGCGCGGTGGGGCTCGCGCAGGAGGCGCTGGACCGCGCGCTCGATCACGTCCGGCGACGCACCACGTTCGGCAAGGCGCTCGCGAGCCGGCAGGCCGTGCAGATGCGGCTGGCGGAGATGCAGATTGCGATTCAGGGCGCCAGGCTTCTCTGCCTCGACGCGGCGTACAAGTACGACCAGGGGCGCGACATCTCGCTCGAAGCCGCCATCGCGAAGGCGAACGCCATCCGCATGGTGGGCGAGGTGACGGACGGGGCGCTCTCGCTCTACGGGGGCATCGGCTACGCGGTGACAAGCCCTGTGGAGCGGCTGTACCGCGACGCGAGATCGCTCTGGTTCGAGGAGGGCACCCTCGAGATGCAGAAGATGACCATCGCGGAGGCGCTCTTGGCCGAGGCGCGCCGGCGCGAGCGGGCGCAGAAGAGGGCTGAGTGACATGCGCGCGCTCGTGTTTGACCCGGAAGGCGGCCTACGCGTCGCGGAGGTGCCAACGCCACAGCCTGGGCCTGGCGAGATCCTCGTCCGCGTCGAGGCGTGCGGCATCTGCGGCAGCGACCGGCAACTGGTCCGCGGCGAGGGCGCGCCGTTGGGGACGTCGTATCCGGTGGTGTTGGGCCACGAGATCGCGGGCCGCGTGGCGGCGCTCGGCGAGGGCGCCTCGGGCTTCGCGCCGGGCGACGCGGTGGTCGTGCACCCGTTTGTGCCGTGCGGCCAGTGCGCGGCGTGCGCGCGGGGCGAGGAGCATCTGTGCCCGCACCAGGGCGTGATGGGCTTCACGCGGCCGGGCGGCGACGCGGAGTACGTAGCGGTTCCGGCGCAAAACGCCATTCGCCGCCCGGACGGGCTCGATCCGGCCGAGGCGGCCATCCTGGTCGACGCGTACGCGACGCCGTACCGGGCCATGGTGTCGGTCGGCGTGGCCGAGGAGGAGGCGGTGCTCGTCATCGGCACGGGCGGGCTGGGGCTCGCGGCGGTGCAAATCGCCAAGGCCCTGGGCGTGCCTCAGGTGGCCGTGTTGAGCCGGCGAGAGGACGCGGGCGCGCTCGCTCTTGTCTCCGGCGCGGACGAATTCGTGACGCTCTCGGACGATCCGCGCCAGGCCGCGCGCAGGCTGCGGCGCATGGCGAAAGGCGGGGTGGGCCTCGTGCTCGACACGTCCGGGTTTGCGGACGGGATCGCCTTCGCCCTGGACGTCCTGCGCCCAGGCGGCAAGATGGTGACCGTGGCGATGCCCTCGGACGAGATCCCCGTGCCGTTCGCGAAGCTCGCGCGCAAAGGCATGTCGATCATGGGGAGCTTTGGCTCGCGCCGCGCGGACGTCGAAGAGCTCCTCCGGATGGCGGCGGAGGGGCGCGTTCAGCCGGACGTCGTGGCGGGGCGGCGGGTGTCGCTCGAGGAGGCCCCGGACGCGATAAAGAACCCGTTTTTCGGCCGAGATGTCGTCGTGTTCGGATCGCCGTGAGGACGGCAGGGGGGAGATGGCATGCCCGTGGATGTCGCCCATGAACTGTTGGCCAAGGGATGCCTGAGCCTGTATCGGGACGTGCGGCTCTGCCTCTCCGAGCGGGCCATGGACCTGCCCGTGCGCGAGGCGGCGTCGATGGACGATCTCCACACCTGGCTGCGCCGGCTTAACGAGGCGGAAGAGGCGCCCATTCAGCTCGCCGGGGTGCGGTACGCCCTGCTGCAGGTCTTCCGGCACTTCAAGCCCTCGCTTGAGCCCGGCGAGCGCCACGCGTGGCTCGATTTCATCCTGCGCGATCCGACCAAGGCCCGCGCCCAGGCGTACGAGCTCCTGCTCGCGCACCCGAGTGCTGATCTCCTCACCTCGTATTATTGGCGGCACGACCGATGGCGAATCGCCTGGTTTGAGCACGGCGGCCACTGGTGGCAGATGATTTGGCATCCGGAGTCCGGCGACTGCGCCTTTCGCACGCGGGCGCAGGTCCTCGCCGAGGCTCGGCGCGACGGGGCTCGGTACGATCCGCACTGGCTGCACGAGGAGCGGCTCGCGGTGCAGTTTGAGAACGGCGACGTGATTTATTATCCTTGGCTCGCGGAGGTTGAATGAAAGGGGCGCGATGTCATGCCCAATCGGCCGGACGCCAAGGTCCGCAGGTACCTGTACGCCATCGGCGTGCTCGGCGCGCTCATCGTGATTGCGAGCACGGCGTTTTACAAGACGCACTCCGCGCTCTGGTTCATCGGCTACGTCATCGGGTTCATCTGCATGCTGATGGGCGCGATGGCGGGATACGCCGCGTTTGAAGAGCGCGTTTCGAAGGATCACCAGGATCCGAAGTGAACCGCGCGGCAGGCGCGAGCGCTTCGACGGATAAGCCCGCGGCGCGCTGTGGAATCGGCCGCCCGCATGGCGCGCAGGCGTGCTCGGCCGTTTTCCAGCAGCTTTCGCTCATGCGCGGAGCCCTCGCCGAGCAGATTAGCGACTGTGAATCTCGCAGGGAGGGATGGCGCATGCCGAATCCGGACAACCGCGCGGACAACGTGGAGCGCCTGCAGGAGGCCATCCACAACACGATGGAAAACCTGCACGAGGCGGAGGACTTTCTCGCCGCGCACGCCGACGAGATGAACCCGAAGGACGTGCGGAATCTGGTGGCGAAGAACGAGCGCAGGCGTCGGGCCATCGACGGGTTCCGCGAGGAGATCCGCGACGAGGCGCACGACGCGCGGGATCGCCTGCAATAAGCAAAAAAAGGAGCTGCCCCATCGGCAGCTCCTTTTTTTGCGTCAGTACGACTTCGCGAACCAGACCGCGTGCTTGGCGGGCTTGCCACACGTGACGCAGGTCGACGGGCGGGCCGGCGGATCGAACGGAATGCAGCGGCTGGTGGCCGTGCACGCGTCCTTGACCGCGCGCTCGCACGCGTCGTCGCCGCACCAGCCCGCGAGGACGAAGCCGCGCTTCGTCTGGATGATCTCGACGAGCTGGTCCAAGGTCTCGGCCACGTGCGAGTTCTCCTCGAGGCGCCGCTTGGCCGCTTCGAACAGGTCGCGCTGGATGTCAGAGAGGAGCGCCTGCACGCGCTCGATCACGGCGTCGAGCGGCACGGTGATTTTTTCTCCGGTGTCGCGGCGGGCGAGGACGGCCTGGGAAGCCTCGAGATCCCGCGGGCCGAGCTCGAGCCGGATGGGGACGCCGCGCAGCTCGTACTCGTTGAACTTCCAGCCGGGGCTCACGTCGTCGCGATCGTCGAGGTGGACGCGGATGTCGGCGCGCTTCAGGGCGTCGAACAACTCGCGCGCCTTCGCGACGACAGCTTCGCGCGCCTTGGCCGGGCCGATGGGCACGATGACGACCTGCGTGGGCGAGAGCTTGGGCGGCAGGACGAGGCCGCGATCGTCCCCGTGCACCATGACAATGGCGCCGAGGATGCGCGTGGACATGCCCCACGACGTGGTGTACACGTACTTCAGCTGATTGTCTTTATCCAGGTACTGTATCTCGAAGCTCTTCGCGAAGTTTTGGCCGAGGTAGTGGCTCGTGGCCGTTTGCAGCGCCCGGCCGTCCTTCATGAGCGACTCGATGGTGTAGGTCTCCACCGCGCCCGCAAACTTCTCGCTCGGCGTCTTCTGGCCGCGGATGACCGGGATGGCCAGGAACGACTCGACGAAGTCGGCGTAGATGCCGAGCATGCGCATGGTCTCCTCACGGGCCTCTTCCTCGGTCGCGTGCGCCGTGTGGCCCTCCTGCCACAAAAACTCGCTCGTCCGGAGGAACGGCAGCGTCCGCTTCTCCCACCGGACGACGTTCGCCCATTGGTTCAAGAGAAGCGGCAAGTCGCGGTACGACTGAATCCACTGGGCGTACATGTGGCCAAACATCGTCTCGGACGTCGGCCGGACCGCGAGCCGCTCCTCGAGGATGTCGCCGCCCGCCTCCGTCACCCAGGGCAATTCAGGGTTGAAGCCCTCGACGTGTTCCTTTTCTTTTTCGAAAAAGCTCTCCGGGATGAAGAGCGGGAAATACGCGTTGCGGTGGCCCGTCCGCTTGAACTCCCGATCCAGCTCGCGCTGGCAGCGCTCCCAGATCTCGTAGGCGTCGGGGCGGATGACGATGCAGCCGCGCACCGGCGCGTAGTCCATCCACTCCGCCTTCTGGAGCACATCGATGTACCAGCGGGAAAAGTCTTCGGATTGAGGTGTGATCTCCTTCACGAACTGCTTGTCCTGTTTCGCCATACCGTTCCTCCTACGCACTGTCCTCGGTGCCATGTTACGAAGCCAGCGCGGCGCAGTCAACTCGGCCCGGATTTCGCGACCATGGCGGCCTCGAAAAGGCGCGCGTGCCTTGGCCGGATCGAGAGGAATGGGTTCACAGATGTCGAAAATCTTATGGACTGTGTACATGTGAATTGAGAAAGCGAAGAATCGCCATGCATGTCGACCCAAATCGTACAGACCGCGGCGCCGCGGCCTCCCAGATGGAGCTTTGGTCGAAACGGAGGTCTTCCGATCCGCGGCTGCGGCTCAACGCCATCAGCCCGTACTACACCATGTTTCCCCTCGCGTTCCCGCTTCGCGTTCTGGCGGGCGCGGAGCGCGGATGGGTGCTGGATCCGTTCTGCGGTCGAGGCACGACGAATTTTGCGGCGAGGCTCGCCGGCTTTCCTACGGTCGGCGTGGATATCAATCCCATCGCGGTGGCCATCGCGCAGGCGAAGCTGGCGTCGACCACGGTCCACGGCGTCGTGGAGCGGTGTCAACAGATCTTGGAAAGCGAAGCGCCGGGCGATGTCCCGGACGGCGAATTCTGGAGCTGGTGTTTTCACCAAAAGACGCTCGAAGATGTCTGCCGCCTCCGCCAGGCGCTTTCCGACGTTCAGACGGAGGAGGACATCGTGCTGCGCGCGCTCGTGCTCGGCGTGCTACACGGCCCGCGCAACAAAGGACTGCCGTCCTATTTGTCCAATCAGATGCCGCGCACCTATGCCACGAAGCCCGACGCTGCGGTGCGCTACTGGAAGTCGCGCGGGATCCATCCGGTCTATGTGGACGTGCTGGACGTCGTGCGCAGGCGCGCCGAACACGTGTTGTCGCATGTGCCGGACAAGGTGCCCGGCTTCGTCCGGCTGGCGGACAGCCGAACGCTCGCGCCGGAGGATTTTGCGATGCGCTTTCGGTACGTCATCACCTCGCCGCCGTATTTCGGCATGAAGACGTACGTCTCGGACCACTGGCTTCGCCACTGGTTTCTCGGCGGTCCGCCCTACGTCGACTACGCGTCGGACCCGCAACTCGGCCGCCCCTCGCTGCTCGCGTTCATCGAGGGCCTGCGCGAGGTCTGGACGCGGGTCAGCCAAGTCTGCGAACCCGGCGCGCTCCTCGTGGTGCGGTTCGGCGCCATACCGAGTTACGAGGTCGACCCCATCGAGGTCCTGCGCGCGAGTCTGAGCGGCACGCCGTGGAAGGAGCGCCGCCTGTGCGATGCCGGCAGCGCATCGAACGGGCGAAGACAGGCGGATCAGTTTCAGTTCGTCCGCAGCCGCGCCACGCTGGAGGTCGATCTGTATGCTTCTCTCGAGGAGGCCTAGGGCATGTTCGATCTCGACGAAGTCGAACAACTGAAAAAGGCGGTGCTTGCGCGAACCCTTGGCGATGCGCGCCAGCTGGAGAAGCTTTGTGAGGACATCCGCCAGCTCAAGCGCGAGGTCCGCCCCATTTACCGGCGCTCAGCGACAACCATTTCCCTGGTCGCGAGCGACGGCGGCGACAGCCAATTGCAGTTCGATCCGTTTTTGCTGCACGTGGTCCGCGTGGTGGACTCCTACGGAAAGCGACTGTGTCTCGACGTGCTGTCCCCGACCACCGACACGGAGGAACTGACCAGCGCCCACTTCACCGCGTCCGGCGATCCCCAGACAGTCCTCGGCGTCCTGATGCGCGATCTCGGCGTGCGCTCGCTATGGGAATTGAGCCCCATGATTCCACGCCCGGAGGACGTCCGATGGGCGCCTGAGCGCGTGTCGCCGAGCTGGATCCAGGTGTATCGCGACCTCTGCGAATGGGCCGCGCTGTATCACATGATGGTGTACGGGAGGTTCCATGCGGACACCCTCGTGGTGCGCGACGGCTACCTGAGAAGCAAGGTCTTCGCGCGCGATTTGTTCGTCCAGATGTGCCGCCGGATGGAGCAGGCCATCGAGCGGATTTATCGCGAGGATCGCCGCCGCGTGTTTTTGGTCGGGATCGCGAAAAGCTCGAAGGTGCTTCAACGGTATCAGTTGGCCATCCTGTTGGAATCGTTGTTTCCGCCGGGTGAGCCTCGCTTTGTCCGCGTTCCGCGGGAGATGGAGGTTTCCGTGTACCGATGGGACGAGTACGCGCGAGGCATGGAGGCTGCGAACGAACCCGGGGAGGCGCCGAAGTTTGTCGCGGGCGAAATGTACTTTGTGCGATTCGGGAGCCATCGCGACGATCCCATCTGGGCCGTGGACGTCCTCCCGTCCCATGGGCCGCAGGCGCAAGAAATCATGGGATACCTCCTGGAAGATGCCATCGCCGGCTTCCCGACGCCGCTCTACCCTCGGTGCCTCCAGCGCGCACACGAGCAGGCGAGAATCGGAGGTCTCGACGCGGAACTGCTCCAGACGTTCCTCATGGAATCCATTCGGACGCTGGTGCCGAAAGATTCCGTCGGCATCTTCGACGGAATGCAACTGAGGTATGCCCAGACGGAGAGGCGGTTCTCATGAAGCTGTTTGGCCGAAATCACGTGGTCGGCATTTTTCGAGGATTCAGCGAAGGCGGATTGGAGTTTCACGCCGATCTCGTCCTGCCCTACCGCAGCGAGTTCCAGCGCACGCCGATGCACGGCATGTTTCTCGTGGTGCAACTCGAACACGAGGACGAGGCCGTGCTCGGGCGCATCACCTCCATCGCGGCGCAGGGGCGGCTCGTCTCCGACGAAGGCGACGACTATAGCCTGCGGGCCGTGACGGAGGATCGCGCCGTGCCAGAGGATCTGCGCGAGAAGTACCTCCGGTATCGCGTCGACATCCGCGTGCTCGGCGTCGTGCGCGTCTTGGACGGAAAGCTCGTGTTTGCGCCATCGCATCGCCGTCTGCCGCACGTCGGAAGCAAGGTCGCGTTTTTGTCTCCGGAGGTTCTGCGCGAGGTGGCGGGGCACCACGTGGAAGGCGCCGAAATCGGCCATCTGGCCCTCGGCGAGTTCGTCTACGCGGAGGGCGATGCGCGGCTCAAGAAGGAACCGTGGACGGTGATCCAGAGCCCGTGCGTCATCCCAAAGTTTCCGGTATCCAACCTGGTATCGCGGCGCACGTTCGTCTTTGCGAGAGCCGGCTTCGGCAAGTCGAATCTGATCAAGCTCTTGTTCAGCAACCTGTACGCCGAGACCCCCAAGGTCGAGAAGCGCGGCGGAAGGCGCGTGCCGGTGGGAAGCGTCATCTTCGATCCAGACGGCGAGTACTTCTTCCCAGACGACAAGAACCGCCCTGGGCTGTGCGACGTGCCGGAATTGCAGGACAAAATCGTCGTGTTCACCGACCGCCAGGCGCCGAGCCCGTTTTACGCTTCCTTCATCGCCTCCGGCATCAAGCTCGACATTCGCCAGCTGAGGCCCGCCGAGGTGTTGTCCATCGCCCTGTCTCCCGAGCGTCAGGATCAACAGAACGTCCGCAAACTGAAAATGTTGACCCAGTCCGCGTGGCGAGAGATTGTGGACGAGATCTACGCCAAGGGCCACGACGCGGACGACGAGAAGCTGAAGCACCTCCTGCAGCTGCGGGAGAACCAGGAGGCCGAGCTCAACGCGGCCCGCGCGAACATGGCGCAGGTCGTGCAAATGCTGCACGATCCGTCCAGCGCGTTCTTAGACATGCTGCTCCATGCCCTGCATCAGGGCAAGCTGTGCGTCGTCGACGTGTCGCAGGTCCGCGGCTCGCAGGCCCTGGTGCTGTCCGGAATTATCCTTCAGCGCATCTTCGAGCACAATCAACGGCACTTCACCGAGAAAGATCCCAAGACCATCCCCACCATCGCGGTGGTCGAAGAAGCCCAATCCGTCCTCGGCGCATCGTCGTACACGTCAGGCGAAGGGCCGTACATCGCCTGGGTGAAGGAAGGGAGAAAGTACGATCTCGGCGCGATTCTCATCACCCAGCAGCCAGGGAGCATCTCCAACGAAATCCTCAGCCAGGGGGACAACTGGTTCATCTTTCACTTGCTTTCCGAAGGCGATCTCCGCGCCGTGCAGCGCGCCAACGCGCACTTCAGCGCGGACATCCTGAGCTCGCTTCTGAACGAGCCCATTCAGGGCCAGGGGGTGTTCTGGAGCAGCGCGGGCGGCAAACCGTACCCGATTCCCATCCGCGTCCTGTCCTTCGAACAATTGCACAAGGTCGCCGATCCGACCTATGACCGCGAGCCCGTCCCCACCTTCGCCGACCGGCTGCGACAACTCGCCAGTCTGAAGCAGGAGAAACGGGGCCATCGTGAATCCGCGGACGCCGAGGCGCGCCAGGTGAAAGAGGCGCGCGAAACCGGGTACGACGCGAGACCGCGCGGCGACAGGCAGGATACGCTCGTTCAGCACGTGAGCGCCGAACTCGAAAGCGACGAAGCGTTCATGGACAAGATGAGAACGACCGGAGACACGTGGATCAACGTGCAGAACCGCATCGAACAGCTGCTTCCGGATCTCATGGTGGACGCGGCGGATCAGGCGCATCGACTGCTGCCGCTCGTGATGAACGAACTGTTTGGGAAAAACAGCTGGAAAACTGAGAATCGGCCGCAGAGAAAAAATCCAAAGCGAAGTGTCAAATGGATTGTCCTCGCCGAGCCAGGGGACGAATAGACGCGCGTGTCGCGCACAGTGGCCTTTGCGTCACGCGGCCGCCGTGGTTCCCCGTTCTTGTTCGTCGCCCTGGCCGAGGGGTCAATCGCTGTGGTTTCGGTCGTCCATCGGCGCGGGCTCGCGCTTCGCCTCTGCGCTTTCTTCCGTGCCCTTTTCTTTTTCCTCGGTTCCGTTCCTCGGACCGGACGCGCCCGCTTCGTAGGCCTGTTCTCGCTCGCGAAGCAGAGCGGCGATGACCTCGAGCAATCGCGCGGGGTGGGATAGGGCGTCGGCCTCCGCCAGCCGCCGCGCCATCTCGAGATACGGCGTCGAGGGCCCCTGGTACTCCACGTTTACTTCCTGCGGAGCGCCCGGCCGCTTGTCCTCCTCCTCCACCAGCGAATCGACGGGCACGCCGTACACGCGTGCGATGCGCGCCACGATGTGAAAGGACGGATTGCGGCGCGTCCCGTTTTCGATGGCGCTGAGATGACTCACCGAAAGCCCGGCGGCGGTCGCGACCTGTGCCAACGTCAACCCGCGTTCCTCGCGCAGGCGGCGGAGGCGCTGTCCAAGGCTCATGGGGCAAGCTCCCTTCCGCGGTGTCCACAAATGTGTGACCTTTACACAAATGTAGACAAAACGGCGCGCCAGATCAATCACGTGGCGTGTGAATCGCTGTTCAATCGTACGACGTACAGGTGCACGGGCTCACCGGCGGCAAAGGCGCGCCGCTTGACGTAAGCCCGCCACGGGCCAGCGCTTGGGCCTGACGCCTCGTGCGCCATGGCGTTTGGAAACACCTTGAGAAATGCGCGGGCCGCGCGCTCGTTGGACACCGGGATGCACGCCGCCAGCCACTGCGCCCCGAGGCGCGCAGCCTCTTCGGCGGACCACAACTTGAGCTGTCGGTTGACCCCTGCGCCGCGGTGCGTCGGCGCGACGAACGTGCCCACCTCCATCGCGCGCCCGAGCGCCGGGTGATGGTCCACGGCGAGCGTCAGCGCCGCGTACCCCACCGGTTCGCTGCCATCTTCCGCGACGGCCACCGCGGCATCCCCGAGCCAGGCTCCCACCTGCCACGTCTGGACGAGGCGGTTCCACGCACTGCGCGCGCGGGCGTCCGGTGGCCAGCCGGGATCGCCAGCCCACCGTAGGTAGAGGTGTTCAAGGTCTGCCCAGTCGTTCACGGACAGGCGGTACGCCTGATGGCCGCCCGTGCCCACCCGAATCCCCTTCTTCCATCGTAAAATCCCACTACCGCCCAGCCACAAATTCTGATATGATTTTCTCAATCGTAGAAATGTAACGGAGTGGTTCGCGTGGCGGAACTTGCCCAACGCTTACGATACTATCGCAAATTGCGCGGCTTGTCAGTACGCGAGTTGGCGGAGCGGGCTGGCGTGAGCGTGAGCTACATTTATGCCATCGAGTCGGGCGCGCGCGGCAGCAATGCAGCGAAGCTCGGGCTCATCGCGGAGGCGCTCGGCGTCAGCCTGAGTGACCTGTGGGGCGATGCGCGCCCGGAGAAAGGCGACATCCCGCGCGATCCCGGCGGAGAAAACGACTGATCCGCTGCGGCCCACAGGCGTTCCTCGTTGGTGTATGCTACGAGCAGGAGGCGCGCCGAAGCCCGCATACGCGGGAAGCGGTTTGGCGCCACGTTCGAGGAGAAACGGGGGATGGGTGTGGAGACCGAAGCCGAACGCGGCTACCAGGATGCCATCCGGCACGTGACGAGGGCGCTCGAGCACCGGCGGCACAAACTGGAGGAGAGCGATCCCGGCGAGTTTGCGGGCGGGGCGGAGGAACGCCGGGCTCGCATGGACGAGATCAATCATCTCCTCGAGGTCATTCGGACGCTGAAGCGCTGAGCAAAAGAGGCGGTTCAGAGATGGGTAGGGACGAAGGCGGGGGCCGTCCGCCCGGCCCATTCCCGCGTCCGGATTCGGCAGGGTCCGCCCGCCGTGGCCGCGCACCTCATCCGTGCTCCTGCGGTTCTTCTCGCCGAGCGTACGGCGACGACGCCCGATGCTCTTCGAAGAACGGCGCCAGGCGCGTCAGGTCCGGTTCTTGAAGCGTCTCTTCGATGAGTGGGAAGACCACCTGCTCCTCCAGGTGGACGTGCGCCCGCAGGATGGTCCCCAATTCAACAAGCACCGATGGGTCGCCGTCTTCGAGCGCGCGGCTCACCAGGCTCCGGATCTTGACGTGATCGAGGAGCATCTGCGCGATCTCGTCGCGATCTAGACTCCCGTATTTTGCGTAGGCAGGGAGCAGGATTTCCTCCTCCTCGCGGAAATGTGACTGCCCGCCGTCCTCCCAGAATTGGCGCAACTCCGCCATGAGCGCCTCGGGAGGCTGCTCCTGGCGGGTGAGGTGCATGGCGACGACGAGCGCGTAGTGGTGATGGCGAGACAGCGGCTGCAGCGCCTCGTGGCGGCGTTTTCCCATGTTCGGTCCCCCTTGCGCGGCAAGCAAGCTTCCGTTATTCCGACATCTCGTTCATAGGATAAGGATCGGTCACGCCCGCGTATTGCACCATGACGTCCATGCCCGACGCCGCGTGTTCGAGATCGTGACAGTGGAACATCCAAAGGCCGGGGTTGTCGGCGCGAAACGCGATGTCATACGACTCGCCGGGAAAGACGTTCAGCGTGTCGAGAAAGATGGGGCTCCCTTGGACCGGCCGTCCATCCCGGGTCAGCACCTGAAAGTCGTGCCCGTGCAGGTGCATCGGGTGAATGTAAGGGCTGTCGTTCACGATGTGCACGAGCACTGCGTCGCCCTTGTGTACCACGATGGGCGGGATGTTCGGGAACACGCGGCCGTTGATGGCGTAGACCATGCCGTTCATGGACATGCCGACCGTGAGCTTCATGTTGTACCGGACCTGATACGCCTGATTGAGGCGGAAGACGGTCTCGCCGGGAAGACGGCCGCGCCCGTAGTCGGTGAAATCAAACCAAGGCTCGCGCGCGATGGCGGCTGCCGAAATGCCTGGGAACGAAGCCCACGCGCCGGGATCGCCAATGGCCGCGCGAAGCTCCTGCCGGGCGGTGGCGTCGGGATCGGCAGAGATCAAGTACGCGGCGCCGGACGGTGGAACGCGAAATTCCACGTCGTAGCGCTCGGCCGCGCCGATGGGGAGCAGGACGCCTTTCAACCAGCCGGGGTTGGCGATGTCGTGCCCATCGAGCGCGACGACGCGAAACGGCGCGCCGACGAGGGTCAACAGGCGCGTCATGTTGCCGCTGTTCACGATGCGGAGGCGGACGAGTTGGCCGGGCTTCGCGGGCAAGAGGGTGGTGCCGTCCGCGTTCTGATTCACCGTGAAGGCGCCATACATGCCCGCCATTTCGTCGAGGGCTGCGTAGTCGTCGGTTGTCGGCGCGAATGTGCCCGTGCGGAGGGGAGGCCCCGGCAGCACGTGTTGCATGGAGCCCCAGGCGCCCTCAGAGTTCTGCGCGGCCGATCCCATCATGCCCATGCCGCCCATCGTCCCCGCCCCGTTCATCATGCCTTCGCTCATCGTGCCACCGTTGGAGCCCGCATCCCGGGCGCCGGAGGCGAGGTTCGCCATCATGGCCTTGGCGGTGGACGCGTTCGGCCATTCGTGCAGGACCAGCGTGTAGTCGCGCTGGGCCGGATACAGCGCGTGCTTGGGCAAGATGACGATGGCGCCGTAGAGTCCCAGGCCGACCTCCTCGAAGCTCGCTTCGTGTGAATGGTACCAATACGTCCCAGCCTCGGTCGCCACAAACTCGTAGGTGTACGAGCCTCCGGGCGGGATGGGGTTCTGCGTGACACCCGGCACGCCGTCTTCGGCGCCCGGGACGGGGATGCCATGCCAATGAATCGTGAGTGGGACGGACAGGCGGTTTTGCACCGTCACCTCCATCACGTCCCCCTGATGCGCCACGAGCAGCGGGCCAGGAGCGGTGCCGTTGAACGTCATGGCGCGGACGGGCTCGCCCCCAAGCGTCAGCGTCCGGTACTCGGCGGTCAGCGTGAAGTGGTCGACCCGCGCGCCTTGGGGAACCCGCGGCTGAAACGCGCTGACGGGCGTGTAGGTCCCGTGCGGCCCTGGCACGCGGGCGAGCGGGGCATCGGCACCCGTGCCCGCCTGTCGCACCTCGCGAACCGCGAACACGCCGCCGATACTCGCCACAAGCGCCGCGGCCCCGAGGGCCATCCCCATTTTCGTCGCGCGTCGCATGTCCTGCCTCCTCTCGTTATGCCGCCGTTCCATTCCGTCGTGCGCCATCATACGCCTGGGCTTGGCGCGAATCAACGCGCCTAAGCCGCGCGCGCCCGGCCGATCACGTCGAATTCGCCGATTTGTAAAGCTTCACGCGGCCTCTCCTACATGAACAGCTGGATATTCGCCGGTTCCGTACGCGCCGCGGGCGGTCCAACGCAGTGCGCTCGAGGTCGCCGCATGGTACCATGGGCGTGACAGGTCTGTCGTAGGGGGGGGCGGATAAAGAGCATGCGCGCGCGGAGTCTTTGGGCCTTGGCCGCAGGGGCAATGGTTTCCGTGGGATGTGGGACGACGACACCCCAGCCTTCGAAACCACTGGCTCCTCTCGCCACGTGGAACGCTGCCCACCATCTCGTCGAGTGGACGGTGGTCGCTGGCGACGGCGGTGAAAATGGCGGCATGAATTTCGACGGGTATGCAAACGGCGAGATGACGCTCGTGGTGCCTGTGGGCTGGCGGGTCGAGGTCCATTTCCGGAATGCGAGTTTCACGCCCCACAGCGCCATGGTCGTGCCTGAGGGCGATCGCGACCGCGGCAGCTTCGATTCGAGTCTGCTCGCCTTCCCGGGTGCCGAAACATCCAATCCATCGGAGGGAAGCCCGAAGGGCGCGGCGGAAAACGTGGAGTTCACCGCCTCTCGGGCGGGGAACTATTCGCTCGTGTGCGCCGTTCCCGGGCATGCTCTCGCGGGCATGTGGGACAAGCTCGTGGTTTCGAGCCAGGCCAAGCAACCATCGCTCCTCGTGAATCGTTCATCCTGAGCGCTTCGGCGGCGACGGAGGAGCTGCGCTCGGGGCCGTGCGGAGCGTCGAGGGTTCAGCGCGCCGCGCTGGAGAGGACCGTCGTCCCCAGGAAATCGATCCGGCCGCGTCCACGCCTGGTCATCCCAGCGCCATTTTGCTACACTGACTTTGGTACGTCACAGCAGTGAAGGATGAAGCACATGGCGCTCGAGAGGCTGAACGAATCCGAGGTGCGCGAACTGTTCCGCGCCATCCTGGCGCTTCAGAATGAGGACGAGTGCTACCGCTTTTTCGAGGATCTGTGCACGGTGGGGGAAGTGGAGTCGCTGGCGCAGCGATTTGCCGTGGCGCGGATGCTTCGCGAGGGCGCCACGTATCACGCCATCGAAGAGGCGACGGGCGCGAGCACCGCGACCATCAGCCGCGTCAAGAGATGCCTGCACTATGGAGCGGACGGATATCGCATCATCTTGGATCGGCTGTACGGGAAGCCCGCCGAGAGCGGATCCGGGAAATCGTAAAGGTGTGTTGGCTCCACTTGCATAATGACCAGTGTTTGGTGCAAACTGGTCGTAGCGGGCGATGAGCTGCGGCAGACATCCGCGTAGGCGCGGCGTGTTTGTCGCAGTTTGTTCATTTGACAAGTGGACAAAGGTCTAGTAAGCTCATTACGCGTGGATAAATTGTCTGTGTTATGGTGATAATTTGAACATCAGAGACAATTCTGCGAATGCGGAGTGCGTGGGAGATCCCGCCGCCCTCGTGGCCTGGCGGTCAGGGAAGGTACAAAACGCCGGCGGATGCCGGGGGAAGGACAAGGTGACGAGATTGTGAGTTTGTTGGAACAGGTACAAGAACTTGGGCAACTGTTGCACCGCTCGAACGAGCAGGTGGAATTTCAAGAAGTCGCGGAATTTTTGAGCCGCCTCATGCAGTCGAACGTGTACATCGTGGGGCGCAAGGGCAAGATCCTCGGCTATGGCGTCGCGGAGCACGAGCTGACCGAGGAGTGGCTGAACATCATGACGCGGGAACAGCGGTTCCCGGGCGACTTCAACAAACACCTGCTGCGCATCGAGCAGACCATTGCAAATCTGACGGACGAGCAGAAGAAGCCGCTCTACGTGTTCTCCCCTGAGGAGAACGAGTCGTTCCGCTCCAAGCACCTGATGATCACGCCCATCATCGGGGCGCGCGAGCGCCAGGGCACGCTTCTGTTCGCGAGGTCCCAGCGGCCGTTCAACGAGGACGACCAGATCCTGGCCGAGTACGCGGCGACGGTCGTCGCGCTCGAGATTGTGCACTCCCGGCATCAGCAGAAGGAAGAGGAGAGCCGGCAGCGGGCGCTCGCCCATCTGGCGGTGGAATCGCTCAGCTTCTCCGAGCTGCAGGCCGCCAAGTACCTGCTGGACGCGGTTCGCAACTCGCCAGAGGGCATTGTGGTGAGCAGCCAGATTGCGGATCAGCACGGCGTGACGCGCTCGGTGATTGTCAACAGCATTCGGAAGCTGGAGAGCGCGGGCACCATCGAAAGCCGCTCGCTCGGCATGAAGGGCACGCACCTCCGCATCCTGAATCCTTACGTGGAAGAGGAGATCAACCGCCAATTCGAGCGATGAGGCGGATGAGATGAGGCGGCCGAGTCCCGCGGCGGGATCGGCCGCCTGTTTGCGTGCGCCGGTTCAGTGACCGCTCATGGCCGCGGGCAGCTGGTGGTAGTAGTACGTCAGCGTCCGCAGGCCTTTGTCGAAGTTGTCGAGCGAGAAGTGCTCGTTGGGCGCGTGGAAGTTCTCGTCGTTCAGGCTGAAGCCCATCATCACGATGGGGATGTGCAGGAGCGTCGAGAACGTCTCCACCACGGGGATGGAGCCGCCCATGCGCGTGAACACGGCCTTTTGGCCGTACGCGTGCTCGTAGGCGGAAGCCGCGAGCTGAAGCGCCGGGTGATCGTAGGGCGCGACGTACGGCTTGCCGCCGTCCTGGCGCACGAACGTGACGCGCGCACCCTTCGGCGCGTGCGCTTGCACGTGCCGTTCAACGAGGTCCAGGATCTCCTGCGGGTCTTGATCCGGCACGAGCCTGCACGTGATCTTCGCGTGCGCCTCGCAGGGGATGACGGTCTTCGTGCCTTCGCCCTGGAAGCCGCCCCAGATGCCGTTCACTTCGAGCGTCGGCCGCGCGCACATCCGCTCGAGCGCGGTGTATCCGGGCTCGCCCCAGAGATCCGCGAGCTGCAGGGAGCGCTTGAGTTCGCCTTCGTCGTGCCCCAGCTTGGCGAACTCCTCCCGTTCGGCTTCGGTGAGCGGGCGGACGCGATCGTAAAAGCCCTCGACGGCCACGGTGCCGTCCGGCCGGTGGAAGCTCGCGACGATCTCGGCCACGGACCGGGCGGCATTCGGCACGGCGCCGCCGTACAGGCCCGAGTGGAGGTCCGACGCGGCGGTGCGGACGTCGATCTGCGCCGCGGCAAGGCCGCGCAGGCCGTACACGACGGCGGGCTGGTTGGGCCCCACCAGGGTGGTGTCGGAGATGAGGACGAGATCCGCCCGGAACTTGTCCCGCGTCCGCTCGAGGAAGCTGTGCAGGTGGGCGGAACCCACCTCCTCCTCGCCCTCGATGCAGAACTTCACGTTCACGGGCAGGCGCCCCTGCACCTTCAGCATGGCGGAGAGGACGGCGATGTGCAGAAACGTGGGGCCCTTGTCGTCGCTCGCGCCCCGCGCGTACAGCTTGTTGCCGCGAACGGTCGGCGTGAACGGCGGCGACTCCCAGAGCTCGACGGGATCGACGGGCTGCACGTCGTAGTGGCCGTAGACGAGCACGGTGGGCCTGCCGTCCGCGTGGAGCCAATCGGCGTACACGAGCGGGTGGCCGCCCGTCTCCATGAGTTCCACATGTTCGAAGCCGGCGGACTTCAGCCGCTCGGCAATCCACTCCGCCGCGCGCCTGACGTCGCCGCGGTGTTCGCTCAAGGCGCTCACGCTTGGGATGGACAAGAGTTCCTTCAGTTCCTCGAGCAGCGCGTCGCGCTCCCGCTCCAGGTAGCTCTCGACCTCGCGAATGGCATCCAACGTGTCACGACTCCTCTCTCTATCGTGCGTTCCAATTCGAGCATAGCGTAATCTGCGGCCGATGGGAACAAAGTGAAGTCGGGGAAGGCGGCCGCGCGGACGGCAAAATTCCTATTATGCCTTAAGGTATACAGAGTTTTTTGCGATCCGCCACAGGTGTATACTGTCTTTCGAAGCGCGACTGCCGCTGGCGAGGGGAGACGAGATCGGCATGGACACCCAAGCAATTGCGAGTCATCTGCTGCAGCAGAGCGTCTGCATGTTCAAAGGGCGCATCTGTCATCCGGAGCCGCGGGCCATCCGAGAGATCATCGAGTGGACGCGCGCGGCCATTTTGCCCAACTACTTCGATGCTGAAGGTGGCAAACACCTTTCCCATACCCTGGACCGCCTGCGCGCTGAGCTCGCCGAACAGGTGCACCGGGCGACGTACCAGTCCTGTTTGTCCTCCGGGACGGCCGACACGCAAAAGCGGGCCTGGGAGACGGCGGACGTGTACATCGAATATCTCCCTCAACTTCAGAGCCTCGTGTACGAGGACATCACCGAGACCGTGAATGGCGATCCGGCCGCGACGGGGTGCGACGAGGTCATCCTCACGTATCCGGGCATCTTTGCACTTCTCGTGTACCGCGCGGCGAACGTGCTCTACCGCCACGGTGTGCCCCTTTTGCCCCGCATGATGACGGAGTACGCGCACCGCGTGACCGGCGTGGATCTGCACCCGGGCGCCACCATCGGGCGGAGCATTATGATCGATCACGGCACGGGCATCGTCGTCGGCGAGACAGCCGTGGTGGGCAACCACGTAAAAATCTACCAGGGCGTCACGCTCGGCGCGCTGTACTTTCCGAAGGACGAGGAAGGCGAGTATCAGCGGCATGTCAAGCGCCACCCGACGGTGGAGGACTACGTCATCCTCTACGCCAACTGCACCGTGCTCGGCGGCGAGACGGTCATTGGGCATCACAGCGTGATTGGCTCGAACGCGTGGGTGACGCAGTCCGTTCTGCCGTACAGCAAGGTGATCTACGAAGCGGAGAGCGTCGTGCGCACGCGCAACGCGCGATCCTAAGCGCGTTTTGCTCATTCGATTCGCCAAATGTGTGGCACTTCGACTGGACATGTGTTACAGTTGAAGTACCCCTTTACCCCTATATTGGGCCACCCAGGTGTGGGTGTGCCTTTTTTTGTGTTCCCATGCAGGGAGGTTGAGCCATGCCGTTTGCCGAACGATCCGACGCGCGCCTCTATTACGACGTCCACGGCGAAGGATATCCTCTGCTTTTGATCATGGGTGTCGGCGGGAACATCCGCTGGTGGGGCTCCGGATTTGTGCGGCGACTGGCGGAAAAACACACCGTCATCGCCTTCGACAACCGCGGCGCGGGCCAGTCGGAAGCCGACCCAGCGAAGCCGTGGACCCTCGAACAGATGGCGGACGACGCCCGCGCGGTGCTGGACGCGGCAGGCGTTGGGCGCGCGCACGTGCTGGGCTATTCCATGGGCGGCATGATTGCGCAGGAGCTCGCGCTTCGCCATCCGGCGGCCGTCGCAAGCCTCGTGCTCGCCGCCACCTCGTGCGGAGGGCCGCAGATGGTTCAGCCGGACGAGGTCAAACAGGAGATGCGATCCCGCCCAGCAAGCGTCGCCGAGCGCGCGGAGTGGTACAAGCGGCTCTTCTTTCCGGAAGCGTTTCGCGCGAAGAACGAGGCGTATCTGCAAAGCGCCTTTCGCCTGTTGCTTCGCGCGGACATGCCGGAGGCGGTGTATCAGGCGCAGCTCGATGCCGTGGACCGGTGGCGGGGGAGTTGGGAGAGGCTCCCGAGTTTGTCGTGCCCTGCGCTCGTGATGCACGGGCTCGAGGATCGCGTCTTGCCGTACATCAACGGGGAGCGCCTCGCGTACCGCATCCCGGGCGCCAGGCTGAAGCTGTACGCGGGCTGCGGCCACGGTTTCGCCATGCAGGCGGGTAGCGCCGTCCTCCGCGATGTTCTGGCATTTTTGGACGGCGGTGGGGATGGGGCCGGGCGCGAGGGCTAGGGCCATTCAGGGCTCCCGCGCCTCGAGATGCTGGAGCAGCGCGCGCTTCAACGCAAAGGGCATGAACCTCTTCCTCCTCGCGAACGTGCCTATCCAACCAAAACGGGCGAGGACACACGTGCCCTCGCCCGTCTCTCTCAGCGCCCCACCGACAGCGTGAGCTTCTTGCCGTTCACGTCCCACTCCTTCGTCAGATCCGCGTCGGCGAGCGGCGCGTCGCTCCATTCTCGCACGAGCACCGTCGCGTCGATGCGCGCTCGGTTCCTCGCAATGACGTCGAGCAGTTCCGGATCTCCCTCCGCGTAAAACCGCACGTGGTGCGTGACGCCGTAGTCGACCTCCTTGCGCATCATCTGCATCTTCGAGATGACCTCGCGCACGTAGCCCTCCTCAATGAGTTCCGGCGTGAGCCGCGTCTCGAGGCCGACAAACAGCCGGTTGTCCACCGTGACCAAGCCCTCGAACTTGGCCTCGTAGCGGATCTCGGCGTGCTCCTGCGTCAGGGTCTCGCCTTCGAGCACCACCGCGCCCGTCTCCCGGAACGCGCGGATCTGCGCCTCGTCCGCGTTCTTCGCCGCCTCGTTCAACACAGGCGTCTTGCGGCCGAACGCCTTGCCTACCGCGTTCAGATTCAAATACAGCGTCGGCCGCGCGATCTCGTCGAGATCGACGAAGCGGATCTCCTTCACGTTCAGCTCGTCCTGGATGACGTCTGCGAACTTGGCGATCACGTCCTCCTGCGCCTTCGGCACATAGAGCGCCGCGAGCGGTTGGCGCGTCTTGAGCTTGCTCTCGTTGCGCAGATGCCGCCCCATCTCGACGACGCGCAGCACGAGCGCCATCTCGCGGATGAGCCCGTCGTCGATGAGGGACGCATCCGCCGTCGGGAAGTCACACAGGTGCACGCTCTCCGGCACATCCGCCGCGTCGCCGCCCAGGCGCACGACGTTCTGGTAGATGTCCTCGGCCAAAAACGGCGTGATGGGCGCCGTGAGGAGCGCCACGGTCTTCAGCGCTTCGAACAGCGTGAGATACGCCGCCACCTTGTCCTTCTCCATGCCGTCCGCCCAGAAGCGGTCGCGGTTGCGCCGCACGTACCACGTGGAGAGCTCGTCCACGAACGCCTGCAAGAGCCGCGCCGCCTGCGTGGCGTCGTAGCGATGATACGCCTCGTCCACGCCCTGGATGGTCTGATGGAGGCGCGCCATGAGCCATCGGTCCATGAGCGGCCGCTCGGCCACAGGCACCTGCTCCACCTGGTACGGGTTGAACCCGTCGATCCCGGCGTACAGCGCGTAGAACTGGTGGATGTTCTGCAGCAGGTCGATGTACTTCGCCTTCGCCTCTGCCACCGCGCGGTGGTAGAAGAGCTGCGAGTTCCACGGCTGCGTGTTCGACACGAAGTAGAAGCGCACCGCGTCGGCGCCGTGCTTGTCGAACGCCTCGAACGGATCGATCACGTTCCCCTTCGACTTCGACATCTTCTTGCCGTGCTCGTCGAGCACGTGGCCGAGCACGAGCACGTTCTTGTACGGTGCCTTGCCCGTGACGGCCGTCGAGATGGCAAGCAGGCTGTAGAACCAGCCGCGCGTCTGGTCGATGGCCTCGCAGACGAAGTCCGCCGGGTACAGGCGCTCGAACAGCTCGCGGTTTTCAAACGGATAGTGAAGCTGCGCAAACGGCATCGAGCCTGAGTCGAACCAGACGTCGATGACCTCTGGCACGCGCGCCATCGTGCCCCGGCCGCAGCGGCAGGGCCACACCAGCTCGTCGATGTACGGCTTGTGCAGTTCCTTCGGCAGGCGCCCCGCCTTCGCCTGAAGCTCCGCGCGCGACCCGATGCACTCGATCTCCCCGCACGCGTCGCAGCGCCAGATGGGAAGCGGCGTGCCCCAGTAGCGCGATCTCGACAGGTTCCAGTCGATCACGTTCTCCAGGAAGTTGCCCATGCGCCCGTCGCGGATGTGCGGCGGGATCCAGTTGACGGACTGCGAGTTGGCGATGAGCTCATCCTTGAACTCCGTCGTGCGGATGAACCAGGAGTGAATCGCGTAGTAGATGAGCGGCGTGTCGCAGCGCCAGCAGTGCGGATAGCTGTGCTCATGCTTGTGCTTTTCGTACACCAGGCCGCGCGACGCGAGATCCTTGACGAGATCGACGTTCAAATCCTCGTCTTTCACAAACCGGCCCTCGTAGTCGGACACGTCCTTCGTGAATCGACCCGATTCATCGACGAAGTTCACGAAGATGAGCCCCGCCGCCTGGCACGCCTTGTAGTCCTCTTCGCCGTGCGCGGGCGACATGTGGACGATGCCCGTGCCGGATTCGTCCGTCACGTGCGGCGACGCGATGACGATGTGCTTCTTGCCCTCCTGCACGACGTACGGGAAGACGGGCGTGTAGGCCGATCCGACGAGTTGGCGCCCGGACTTTTGCGCGATGATCCGGTCGCCTTCCTCGAGACACTGACCTTGTAGCCCCTCGGCCACCCAGACGTTTTCGTCGGTCTTCGCCTTGTGGATGAGGACGTAGGTCAGATCTTCGTTCACCGCGAGGCCCACGTTGGACGGCAGCGTCCAGGGCGTCGTGGTCCAGGCGAGGAAGTAGGTCGGGCGGCCGTCCACGTCGTCCTTCGCGCGGAACTTGGCCGTGACAGAAAGATCTTTCACGTCCTTGTAGCCCTGCGCCACCTCGTGGCTGGAGAGCGTCGTCTCGCAGTGCGGGCAGTACGGACTCACGCGGTGGCCTTCCACGAGCCAGCCCTTGTCGTAAATGGTCTTCAGGAGGTGCCAGACCGACTCAATGTAGTCGTCCGTCAGCGTCATGTAGGGGTGGTCGAGATCGATCCAGTAGCCGAGCCGCTCCGTGAGCTCGCGCCACACCTCCTCGTACTTGAACACGCTCTCCCGGCACGCCTGGACGAAGCGCTCGATGCCGAACGCCTGAATGTCCTTCTTGCCGTTCATGCCGAATTTCTTCTCAATTTCGATCTCGACGGGCAAACCGTGGGTATCCCATCCCGCCTTGCGCATGACGTGATAGCCCTTCATGGTGCGGTACCGGGGATATAAATCCTTGAATACGCGCGTGAGCACGTGCCCAGGGTGCGGCAGACCGTTGGCCGTCGGCGGGCCCTCGTAAAACACCCACTCTGGCCGCCCTTCGCGCGCCTTCTCGCTCTTTTGGAAGATGTTCTCCCGCTTCCAGAATTCGAGCACGCGCTGTTCGCGCGACGTGGCCGGTTCCTTGGCGTCGACCTTCCGCATCGCCATCTGCATGGTTCACTCCTTGTTCGGATTTCGCCGGGATCTTGCTCCAAGTGAAAAGCAAGATGCAACAAAAACACTCGTCCGCCGGGGACGAGTGTTTGGGCAGCCGTATCCGGGCGTGCCGCTTTCGTCCGTTTCCTATTTTCGACGTATAGTATACTGTGGAGTGCAGAGATTGTACAGGGAAGCGGGGGACTTGACGTGCAGGTGAGCGAGCGGGCGGCTCAAGCGCTATTTCGGCTCGCGCGGGAAGAGCTTGCGCCTGCCGAATTCATCCGGATCGATCGCGCCTATCAGTGTGGGGGGCCGCGGTTTCAGGTCGTGATCGACGATGTGTCGACGCCGCTCGATTCGGTCATCCGCGTGAGCGGCACGGACGGCGACGTCGAGGTGACAGTGGGGCAGGCGCTCGTCAAGTTGCTGGAGGGCGTCGTGCTGGATTACAGTGAGGATGGCTTCGTGTTCGGGGAAACGGCGCCGGTGGGCTGCTGACGCCCGGGTGCGCCGGACAAGCCGAGCATGGGAACTCATTCGCGACAAGGGCGTGTGGGGATGGCAAAGGCTGTGGTGATTCTGAGCGGGGGGCTCGACAGCGCGACGTGCATGGGCATTGCGCACGCCGCGGGCTACGAGCTTTGTCCCATCACGTTTGACTACGGGCAGCGGCACCGCATTGAGCTCGAGTCGGCGAAAAAGGTGGCGGCGTTCTACGGCGTCAAGGACCACCGCATCGTGTCCATCGACTTTCTGCGCCAGATAGGCGGGAGCGCCCTGACCGATGAATCCATCGACGTCCCGACGGAGGGCGTGTCCCGCGAGATTCCGGTGACCTACGTGCCCGGGAGAAACCTGCTGTTTCTCGCCATTGCGGCGTCGTACGCGGAGGTCATCGGGGCGGAAGCCATCTACATCGGCGTGAACGCGCTTGATTACAGCGGCTACCCGGACTGTCGGCCGGAGTTCATCGAGGGCGTGGAACATGTGCTGAGAATTGGCACGAAGGCGGGCGTCGAGGGGCGGCCCATTCGCATCGAGACGCCGCTTCTGCACTGGACGAAGGGCGAGATTGTGCGCAAGGGGCTGGAACTCGGCGTGCCGTACGAGCTCACGACGTCGTGCTACCAGGGCGGCGAGGTGGCGTGCGGCGAGTGCGACAGCTGCCGGCTGCGCCTGAAGGGGTTTGCGGAGGCGGGCGCGAAGGATCCCATCCCGTATCGTCCCGGCTTCAACGACTAGCCCTGGAACGCCTGGAGTCCCGGCTTCAACGACTAGCCCTGGAACGCCTGGATGAGTCGCCATGCCCGCTCCAGCTGGCGGCGCTTGTCGGGATCGGCCGTCACGTACGACTGGAGAAACGGCATTGCGTCGGGATGCATGCGGACGAAAAGGATAAGCCGCGCCTCGTCCTTGGTGAGGACAAGTTGCGTCACGCCGGGCGCGTCGCCAACTTCTCGCTCCGCCCGGTTAGGTTCCGAGGCTGCCGCTGCCCTGTCGCCAGGGTGGCTCTCGTTGGGCGCGGGCTTCGCTTGCCGCGACGCGGCTGAGGCGGTCAGATGCGGCGCAATCTGCGTCATCTCCACCCCGAGCGCCTCGGCAATTTGCGCGAGCGTCCGCTCGTCCGGCTGCCGCCTGTTGGTCTCGTACATGGCGATGGCGCTCGTCGAAAGGCGGGCGCGCTCCGCGAGCTTGGCCTGCGTGAGGCCCCGCTCCTTCCGCAGTTGGGCGATGCGTTCGCCCACCGGGGGCACGGGCGAGGACGGCGTCATGCCTCTTCCTCCTCTCCGGGCGTGTTGACCATGTGCAGCGCGATCCCGCCGAGCCGCTCGAGCATCGCGGCGCGCGCGGCGGGGGGAATGCCGGTCTCCTCCAGGGCTTGGGCCATGCATCGGAGCCAGTGCTCCGCGTGGCGCACGGTGATGGGAAACGGCAGGTGCCGAGCCCGAAGCATCGGGTGACCGCGGCGTTCGGTGTAGAGCCTCGGCCCGCCGAACAGTTGCGTCAAAAACCAGTACTGCCGCTCTTTGACCTCGTCAAACGTCGGCGGAAACAGCGGCCTCAAGAGTTCGTCCTGTGCGACGCGATCGTAGAAGGCGTCGACGAGCTTGCGAAAGGTGCTCGCGCCGCCGATGGCCTCGTAAAGCGTTGTGGTTGCCACAGAGGTCCACCCTCCTCTTCCGAACAGTATACCGAAAGCGAAGATGTTGCGCAGCGAAGCAGCTTCTGCGCGCGAGGACCTCGCTTCCCCGAGCTTTTTCCCATGACTTCTTCCGGCGGTATAATAGACCTGTACGGCAAGGGGGGACGGCGCGTGAACCCGTATGATCATGCGCACGCCCTGGCGCGGGCCATTCGCGAGTGGGAGCCTTATCAGCGCGCGAAGCGGGCCAAGGAGGCCATCGAGCGGGACGAGCCGACGAAGCAGATGGTGCTCGACTTCTATCGGCGCCAGTACCAGCTCGAGGTCAAGCGGCTCCGCGGCGAAGAGCCGGTGCAGGAGGAGCTTGAGACGTTGCGCAAGTTGTTCGAGATTGTCCAGTTGAATCAGGACGCGCGGGCGTACCTGGACGCCGATCTCGAGCTTCAGCGGCTGTGGATGGACGTCCAGCGCATCGTCTCCGAGCCGATGGAGGACGTCCGCCTTGCGTCGCTGGACGAAATCATGAGGGAAGTGGGGCGAGAGTCGTGAAACTGACGTACCATGGTCAGTCCTGTTTCGTGATCGAAAGCGGAGAACATCGCCTGGTCATCGATCCGTTTTTGAGTGGCAACCCGAACGCGGTGGCGAAGCCGGAGGACATCAAGGTCCAGTGGGTGGTTCTCACGCACGGCCATTCCGATCACGTCCTCGACGCGGAGACCATCGCGCGCAACAACAACGCGACGATCATCGCGGCGAATGAATTGGCCGTCTACTACGCGAGCAAGGGGCTGAACGTCCATCCGATGGGGATCGGCGGCAAGCGCGACTTCCCCTTCGGCCGCGTGAAGGTCACGCTCGCGTTCCACGGTTCCGGCGTGGAGACGGAAAACGGCCTGGTGTACGTCGGCCCGCCGGTCGGCTTCCTGCTGACCCTGGAGGGCAAGACCATCTACCACGCCGGGGACACCGGGCTGTTTGGCGACATGAAGATCCTCGGCGAATTGAACACCATCGATCTCGCGCTGCTCCCCATCGGCGACAACTTCACCATGGGCCCGGACGACGCGCTCATCGCCGCGGAATGGCTGAAAGCGAAAAAGGTCATTCCGATGCACTACAACACGTTCCCGCTCATCGCGCAGGACGGCGCGAAGTTCGTCGCAGACTGCAAGGCGCGCGGGATCGACGCGGTGGAGCTCAAAATCGGCGAGACGTTCGAGTTGTAATACGCGAACGAAAAGGCGCCGCCTCGGGCACACGGCCCGGACGGCGCCTCTTCTTCAGTGCGCGCGATCCGCCATTTTCACCATGATGCTCGCGATGGCGCGGCGCTCTTCATCGTCCGCCACGTTCCACATTTCCTTTAGAAGCTGTTGCTCAGGGTTCTTGGGATCCACCTTGCTCGCCAAAAACTCGCCGACCTTCGTGGCGATGTTCGCGAGCTGGTCCTGATTCAGGCCGGCTTCCTTGGCACGATCGACGTGTTCCCCGAGGAATTGCTTCCAGTTCTCGAAGGTCTCCATGACGCCCATGGCTCATCCTCCTCCAAGTGCAGTGGTTTCGTGCTCAATGTTCCCCGATGCCGCGAGGGTCATGCGGCGTGGCGCTGCGCATGTTTCGGAAGCCTGGCGCATATATGTCGGACAGGCAAAGGAGGAGGACGGTATGCGGAGAAAAGTGGGCGTGCCGAGACAGGTGCGGACGTACTCGGCCATTTACGGGCTTGCGGCGCTCGCGCTGGCGGCGTACGGCGTGCCGCGCCTGCCGAAGCTTGAGCACGGCCTCGCGGGCACGTTTTCGGCGCTTTGGCTGCTTCTGCTGGCGCTCTACATCGGGGCAAATCTGTACTTTTGGCTTGGGGCGGACCGCGAGCGGGCGCGGCAGCTCGAAGAGGCGGCGGTTCAAAGCCCGGTCCGGGAAGAGCGCCCTGGGCGCACGCGGCTTCGCGCGCGGGGATGAGAGCAGGCGGCTCGTCACGACCGCCTGCTGGTCCACGCCACCAGGCCGATGGCCAGGACGAGGCACGCTAGAATTGTCACAATCGGGTCAAGGTTGCCGTGCAAAGGATCCGTCACGGTGTTTCCTCCTCGTCATCCAATCGTTCGAGCGACGTGCCGCGCGCGTGCACGTCGTCCCTCTGCCCGGAAAGCGAGCGGCCCAGGCGAATGGCGCTCGGGCCGAACTTGGCGCGCACTTCGTCGATGGCGCGCTCGAGCTTCTCGAGCCGCTCGTCCCTCGGTTCTCCGGCGGTCGGCACGGCGTCCCACAGGTGAAGCTGGACGCCCTGTCCATCGCGCGGCACCAAGCCCTCCACCGAGACGCCGAGCAGTCGAACCGGCTCGGTCGGCCAAATCCGTTGAAAGAGAGCCCTCGCGGCTTGAAAAAGTTCACCCGTGTGGCGCACGTAGGTCGCCAGCGTATCCTGGTGGCGCGAGGTGCGCATGCGCCGATCCCGCACGGCCACGGCGACCACGCGGCCCATCAGGCCGTAGCGGCGCATGCGCGACGCGACGCGATCGCACAAATCCATCACGACGCCTTCGACCTCGGCGAACGTCTGCGCGTCCTTGGCCAGGGTCATCGAGTGGCCCACGCTCTTCGGCGGCTGAGGCTCCGTCTCGAGCGGGCGCGGATCGATGCCGTTGGCGCGCGCCTTCAGCTCGGCAGCCCGCGGTCCGAGCGCGCGGGCGAGGACGTCGAGCGACTGCACGGCGAGATCGCCGATGGTGAGGATGCCAAGGCGCCTGAGCCTCTTGGCGGTGCTGGGGCCGACCCCGTGCATATGCTCGATGGCGAGCGGCCACAGTAAGCTGCGAATGTTCTCGCTTCGAAGCTCCGTGATCCCCATCGGCTTCTTCATGTCGCTCGCCATCTTGGCCAGGAATTTGTTGGGCGCCACGCCGATGCTCGACGGCAGCCCAAGCGAGTCGAGCAGGCGGGCCTGGATGGCGCGGGCGAGATGAACCGGCCTGTCCCCGCCTGGCACGTGCGTGACGTCGGCGTAACACTCGTCGATGCTGACGATCTCGACGTCTGGCGTGAACTCGCGCACGATGGCAAACACCTTTCGCGCGTACGCGCGGTACAGGTGGAAGTCGGGCCGCACAACGATGAGCTCCGGGCAGCGCGCCAGGGCCTGGTGGACAGGCATGGGCGGCTTGACGCCTCGGGCGCGGGCCTCGTAGCTCGCGGTGACCACGATGCCGTGGCGCGTGGACGGATCGCCCGCGACGGCGATGGGTTTGCCTGCGTAACGCGCTGGATCGACGGCGGCGTGACACGAAGCGTAGAAGGCGTTCATGTCGATGTGAAGGATTTGCCGCTGCGAAATGCGAAATCACCTCTAGGCTAAGTGTACCGCATGCGACGGATGTGCGCTTGTGGATTTCGCGAACGCCTTCTACAGCCTCACCGTGAAATGTTCGGATCAAGCGCAGATGGATGCGGTAAAATTCCTGTTGGACAACATCGTTGAGCGACAAAAATGAGATTCATGAAAAGGAGACTGTCTGTGCAAAGCAAGGAGCAGCGCTTGATGCGCATTCGCGAGATTGTGAGCCAGAACGAGATTGAGACGCAGGAGGATTTGGTGCGCGCGCTCGAGGAGGCGGGATTCCCCGTCACGCAGGCCACCATCTCGCGCGATATCAAGGAGCTACAGCTCGTGAAGGTGGTGGGCTCGAACGGCAAGTACAAGTACGCCCTGCCCACCGCGGTGAACAAGGTCTCGGTGGACGCGCTGCAGCGGCGGCTGGCCGAGGTGTTCATTTCGCACGCGCGCGCCAACAACCTCATTGTCATCAAAGTGGCGCCTGGGAACGCGCACGCCATCGGCGCGCTGATGGACGCGCTGGATCCGCCCGGGTTGCTCGGCACCATCTGCGGAGACGACACGATGCTGCTCGTGTGCCAGGACGAGGAGGCCGCCGTCCGCCTGCTGAACGAGACGCTGAACATCGGGTGACGCTGGCGTTTCGCGTTTTCCGAGTTATACTATAGAAGTTGGCATATTTCTGCCGCGGCCTCGGCTGCGGCGCGTGAGGAGATTGGCCATGCCATTGTACAACTCGATTCTCGATCTCGTCGGTCACACGCCGGTCGTTCGCCTGAACCGCCTGCCGGATCCGAACGGCGCGAGCGTCTATGTGAAGCTCGAAGGCAAGAATCCGGCCGGCAGCGTGAAGGATCGGCCGGCCTTGAACATGATTTTGGAGGCGGAGCGTCAGGGCAAGCTCATCCCGGGCAAGAGCACCGTCATCGAGGCGACGTCGGGCAACACAGGCATCGGGCTCGCCATGGTCTGTGCCGCCAAAGGGTACCGCTGCATCATCACGATGCCCGAGAATGCCACGGAGGAGCGCGTCAAGTTGCTCAAGGCGTACGGCGCGGAGGTGCACCTGACGCCCGAGTCGAAGCGGATGAAGGGCGCCATCGAGCTCGCCGAGGAGCTCGCCGCGCGCATCCCGCACAGCTTCATCCCGGCCCAGTTCGACAATCCCGCGAATCCCGACGCGCACCGCAAGACGACGGCGCTTGAGATCCTCGAGGACTTCGAGGGCAAGCTCGACGCGCTCGTGTTGACCGCAGGAACGGGCGGCACCGTGACGGGCACGGGCGAGGTGCTGAAGCAGCGCATCCCGGGCATCAAGATCTATGTCGTCGAACCGAAGGGCTCGCCCGTTCTTTCGGGCGGTCAACCGGGTCCGCACAAAATCCCCGGCACCGGCCCGGGATTTGTGCCGAGCATCCTGAACCGCGAGGCGTTTGATGAGATCCTGCTCATTGACGATCACGACGCGCAGATGATGGCGCGCCGCGTCGCCGCCGAAGAGGGCATTCTGCTCGGGGCTTCCGGGGCGGCGTCTGTCTTTCACGGCCTGCGCATCGCCGCGACGCTGCCGAAGGAGGCGCGCGTGCTCTGCATGGCGCCGGATACCGGTGAGCGGTATCTTTCGTCCGATTTGTACCAGAGTTGACGCGCGTTGCATCGAAATTTCGGCGCGACCTTCGCAAAGATAGGTCTCAAGACTCATGTGATGAGCTCGCGGACCAGATATACTGACGGTGTGGTGTAGTTGACCTTGTTCTACACTGTACCTATCCCTGACTGCCCGGTCTGCGGGAAACCCCGTCTCAAGCGCGAGGCGGGGTTTTTGTTTCTTTGAGGCTTGCGTGACAGGACGCGGAAACCTTCGGTGACATACCCCTACCGGGGTGTCAACCGCAGTGGATGGCACCACGGGGCGGGCGGTGCCGCTATGCGAAGGGCGCCGCATGCGCGCGGCGCCCGTGTCCTAATCGGATAGTCCAGCCTGGAGCGTGCTGGTCATCTTCGCCAAGATCTTCGTGGCAGTCTTGATGTCCGACACCTTCTGCTGTTCAAGCTGCGTCATGTCGAGGAGCGCGGCGAGCAGTTCGCTGTTGTCCCCGGCGGCGTGGGCCTGCTGAAGGATTTGGAAGTCGGCGGATACCTCCGCCTGCGTGTACAGCGCATCCTCGAGGTACGACACCACGGCCGTGGAATCCGGCGTCTGCTGGGTCAAGATGTCGAGATCGCCCACCTGGACGAACAGTTGAAGCGCGTTGATATACGCGTTGAAGGCCGTCTGCAGTTGAGCCTGCGCCTGCTTGTCGCTCTGCGTGGCCTGCTTGTAGGCCTGGAGCGTCTGCTGGAGCGCCTGATCGATGGCCGCATGCGACGTGGGCAGGGACTGTGTCGGCAGCGGCGGATGCGCAATCTGCGTCGGATGAATGGTTTCGTACGGTGCAATCGCCTGCTCAAACTGCGTGATAATCTGGTGGATGTTCGGCCGAGTTCCACTGCCTGCGGGCGATCCGTCCGTGCCGTTGCCGGTGGTGTCGTTGGCCACGGCCAACAGCACGGCGTTGGGGAGGGTGCGCGCTTCGGCCGCCGGCACTGCGCACAGGGACATGAGGCTCGCGGCTGACGCCGCGATGGCAAGAAAAAGACCCCGAGTCACAGAAGTCACCTCGATTGTGTGTTACCAAACTCATTCGTGACGTCGAGGCGAAACTGTGGGGGTCCCGCGTGGGGCTCAATCATTTTCCGGCGGACTGGCGCAACCGCTCCACGCCGTAGGCGGTGAGAAACGCGGCCGCCGTGATGGCCAGGTGCTGCGAGAAGTGGGCCACCGGCCGCACGTCGTCGATCACGCCCGGCAAATACGTGGCCGCGAGCGCCGCCGCGCCGACGTACGCTGCACCGGCGTAAAACCAGGGCGAAAGCTTCACGACCGCGCCACCTCCTCCGCATCGGCTGCTCCGTACTCGCGCTCCTCGGTTCGCTGGCGCGCCGCGCTCTGCGCCGCATAGCGGGCGGCTTCGAAGCCCAGCAATCCACCCGACACGAGGAACAGCGCGTGCGCCAAGGCGTGATGAAGGACGGACGCGTCCGCCCACGCGTCGACGCTCGGCCACACACCCATGGCCCATGCTGCGAGGGCCGCGACGATGGTCAACGGGATCTTCAAGGGCAATCGACCTCCCTGCGAGTGTTTCGAGACTGACGCTCCTTACAAGTTTGCTCGCAGAGATGAAAAGTTAAACCTGGCGGCCTCGTCACGGCGCGCTTTGCCGGAATCGCCCGACGACCTCCGTCGTGTCGAGGATGGTGATGAACGCGTCCGGATCGAGCGACTGGACGATTTCCTTGAGATCCGCAATTTCGAGGTGCGTCATGGCGCAAAGCAGCACGCCGCGCTCTCGCTGCGTGTAGGCGCCGTACGCGCGCATGACGGTCGAACCGCGCACGAGCCGCTGGCCGATGGCGCTCGCCACCTCGCTTGGCTTCGAGGTCACGATGAGCGCCGTCTTCCGCTGCTGGAAATGCATGAGGCCCGAGACGACACGGGACGCGGCGTACATGCTGACGAGGGTGTACAATCCCGCGGGCACGCCGAAGACCAGCATGGACAAAAGGACAATGGCGGCGTTCATCACGAAGCTCACGGAGCCGATGTTGCGCCCCGTCAGGCGGTGCACCACGAGGCTCACGATGTCCGTCCCGCCCATGGAGCCGCCGACGCGGATGACGAGCCCCGACGACAGCCCCGTGAGCACGCCGCCGTATAGGCCCATGAGCAGCGGATCGGTCGGCGCGGAAAAATGGAGGCGGACAAAGTCCGCGAGCGCGGAGAAGCCGAGGATGGCAATGCCGGTCTGAAAGATAAACCGGCGCCCGAGGTATCGATACCCGAGGATGAAGAGCGGGATGTTGAACACGAAGTACATGGTGCCCACGCCGAGCGCAGGGACGTAGTGATGGAGGATCTGCGCCACGCCGGTCACGCCGCCGGCGAGGATGTGGGCGGGGGTGAGGAAGTTGTTGACCGCGACGGCGCCCACGAGATCCGAGAACAGGATGACCGCGATGCGCCAGGTCCAATCGAGCGCGGGATGAGAGGCGCCGCGCATGCCCACCATTCGGCGCACGTCGTCGTATACGCGCATGACTCACGTCTCCTCATCGCACAGGCTTTGCCACCATTCTACACGGATTTTGAAGGCAATTGACGACAGGTTCGTGAAAGCTATGATCAAGCTAGATTCTAAGCCGCGAGGGACCGCCAGGCGGTCCGAGGAGGATCCGTGACGACCAAACATCAGCAAATCCTGGAGTACATCCGATCGCTGCCGGTTGGATCCCAGATTTCCGTTCGAAAAATCGCGCGCGTGTTGAACGTGTCCGAGGGGACGGCCTACCGCGCCATCAAAGAAGCTGAGGCGGAGGGCTTCGTGTCCACGCTGGACCGCATCGGCACGGTGCGCGTGGAAAAGAAGGAGAAGGAGCAAATTGAGCGCCTGACCTTCGCGGAAGTGGTGCGCATCGTGGAGGGCACGGTGCTCGGCGGGAAAGAGGGCCTGCATAAGACGCTCAGCCGCTTCGTCATTGGCGCCATGCGCACCGAGTCCATCAGCCGGTATCTGAGCCCCGGGTGTCTCATGATTGTGGGCAACCGGGAGCAAGTCCAGCGCATGTCGCTCAAGAGCGGCGCTGCGGTGCTCATCACGGGTGGTTTCACGGCCTCGCCCATGGTCGAGAAGCTCGCCAACGAGTATCAGTTGCCGCTCATCTCGTGCTCATACGACACGTTCACCACCGCTTCGCTCATCAACCGCGCGCTGTACGACCGGCTGATCAAAAAGGACATCCTCTACGTGGAAGACGTGCTGCAAAATCAGCCGCTCGTGAGCCTGCGGCCCGACGACACCGTGCGCAAGTACTATCACCTCGTCGAGGAGTCCGGCCACTCGCGCATGCCGGTGGTGGACGCCAACGGCCGGCTCGTCGGCATCATCAGCCCGCGCGACGTGGCGGAGGCGGAGCTTGACGCCCCCGTCTCCCGCTACATGACGCGCAACCCGGTGTCCGTCACGCCGAAGACGACCATCGCGTCGGCCGCGCACCGGATGGCGTTCGAGGGCTTCGAGATCATGCCCGTGGTGAAGGACAAGGACGTGATCGGCGTGATCACGCGCCAGGACGTGATCCGGGCGCTGCAGATCATGAACCGACAGCCGCAGGTGGGGGAGACCGTCGAGGACGTCGTGGTTCGGGATTTCAACGTGGTGCAGACCCCGGACGGCTCCGCCGTGTTGCGCGGCCAGGTCACGCCGCAGATGACGACCTCGGGCGGCACGCTCGCGACGGGATCGCTCACGACCATCATCCAGGAGGCGGCGCGCGTCTGCCTGCGCAGGGCGCGTCATGTCGACATGCTGATCGAGAACATGACGCTGTACGTGCTACGGCCCGTGCCGGTCGACACCACCATCGACGCGCGGGCGCGCGTGTTGAACGACGGACGGCGCTATGCCAAGGTGGAGGTCGAGATCGCGGACAAGAACGACGTGTTCGCGAAGGCGCTCGTCACCGCGCAGTGGATCGAGAGGTGAGCACGGTGGACTTTGTGCACCTGCACGTGCATTCCGCGTTTTCGTTTCGCGAGAGCCTGTTGCGCGTGGAGGACATCGTACGGGCCGCCAAGGCCTGCGAGATGCCGGCCGTGGCCATCACGGACACCAACGCGATGTACGGCGCGCTCAGCTTCTACCGCCTCGCGCGCGCGGAAGGGATTTCCCCCATCCTCGGCATGCAGGTGTCGCTCGCCGTCGGCGAGGAGGAGGCCGCGCCCGGGCGGGCGGCCGAATGGCTCGATACCGTGGTGGTGCTCGCGATGGGCATGGAGGGGTATCGCCGGCTCACGCGGCTCGCGACGAGCGCGCGCTGGAAGCGGCCGGTGCCGCACGTGACCCTCCGCGAACTCGCCGAGAGTTCGGATGGGCTGGTGGTGCTCTGTGGCGGGCCGGAGTCGCGCCTGTTTGACTTCCTCGCCCGGGGCGAGGCGGAGGCGGCCGAGCGGCGGCTTTTGCAGGTGGCAGGCGCCGTGCCCGTGGGCCAGTTGTTCGTCGAAGTGCAGGATCACGGCCTTCGGCGGGAGCGCGAGGGGCTGCCTTCGCTCATTCAGTTGGCCAAGCGTTATGATGTGCCGCTTGTGGCGACGCACGATGTCCGCTATCTCGCGCGTGAGGACGCGTCGTGGCATCGCGCGTACGCGCAGCTCGCGCGGGCCGATGCAGCCGAGCGGTTCGCGACGGACGAGTTTCACTTCGCGACGAAGGCGGAGATGGCGGACCGGTTTGCCAACTTGCCGGAGGCCCTCGGGCGGACGGCCGAGATCGCGGAGATGTGCGCGCTCGACCTGCCGCTTCATCAGGTGCGGATGCCGCGCTACGCGACGAAGGACGGCCGGCCGGCGGACGAGGTGCTGCGCGAGGCTGCGCGCGCGGGCGCCGCGAGGCGGTACGGCGCGCTCTCGCCCGAGGTGGAGGAGCGGCTCGAGCGCGAGCTCGACGTCATCTGCCGCATGGGGTACGCCGATTACTTTCTCGTGGTGGCGGACTTCATTCGGCACGCGCACCAACAGGGCATTTCCACGGGCCCGGGCCGCGGATCGGCGGCGGGCAGCCTGGTCGCGTACGCGCTTCGCATCACGGATGTGGATCCCATTCGGCACAAGCTTCTGTTCGAGCGGTTCCTGAACCCCGCGCGCGTGTCGCTGCCGGACATCGACACGGACTTCGAGTTCGAGCGGCGCGGCGAGGTCATCCGCTACGTGATCGAGAAGTACGGGCGCGATCGCGTCGCTCAGATCGGCACGTTTGGCACGCTGCAGGCCCGGGCGGCCTTGCGGGACGCGGGCCGCATGACGGGGGCGGATCCGGCGCTCGTCGACCGCTTGGCGAAGCTCGTGCCGGGCGTGGTGCACGCGTCGCTCGACGGCGCGTATCAGGAGTCCGCGGCGTTCCGGGAGCTCGTCGACGGCAGTCCGGACGCCAGGCGGCTGTTTGAGGCGGCCAAGCGGATTGAGGATCTGCCGCACCACACGTCCATTCACGCGGCGGGCGTCATCATCTCGCCCGAGCCTATCGCGGACTGGATTCCGCTCGATCTCGCCGCGGACGACACGCCGGTCACGGCGTATCCCATGGAGGATGTCGAGGCGCTCGGGTTCGTCAAGATGGATTTTCTCGGCCTCAAGACGCTGACGCTCATCGATCGCTGCCTCGACTCGATTCGCAAACGCACGGGCGTGACCATCGATTGGCGGCAGGTGGACGAGGGCGACAAGGCCACGTACGCCCTGTTGACCCGCGCCGACACGAACGGCGTCTTTCAGCTGGAGTCGGCCGGCATGCGGCGCGTGCTGCGGGAGCTTCGCCCCACCAGCTTGGACGACGTGATCGCCGTCATCTCGCTCAACCGCCCGGGGCCGATGGAGAACATCCCCGCCTTCTGCGACGCGAAACATGGACGGCGCCCCGTCACGTATCCGCATCCGGATCTCGAGCCCATTCTGGCGGACACCTACGGGGTCATCGTGTATCAGGAGCAAATCATGCAGATTGCGAGCCGGATGGCGGGGTTTTCCCTGGCCGAGGCGGATCTGTTGCGGCGGGCCGTGTCAAAGAAGAAGCGCGAGATCCTGGACGAGGAGCGCGCTCGCTTTGTCGACGGGTGCGTGCGGCGCGGGTACAGCGAGGAGACGGCGCGCGAGGTGTATGATCTCATCGTGCGCTTCGCGGATTACGGGTTCAATCGCTCGCACGCGGCGGCGTACGCGGTGCTCGCGTTTCGAACTGCGTATCTGCGGGCGCACTTTCTGCCGGATTTTTTGGCGGCGCTCCTCACGCTCTCGATGGGGGCACCGGACAAGATTCGGCTGTACGAGCAGGACGCGAGGCGCCACGGCATCCAGGTGAGGCCCCCGTCTGTCCTGCGGAGCGAGCGGGGGTACACCGTGGAAGAGGACGGGAGCCTGCGCGCGGGCCTCATCTCCATTCGAAACGTCGGGGAGGCGGCGGTCGATCACATCCTGTCCCTAAGGTCCGAGAAGCCGTTTGCGTCTCTGGTCGATTTCCTGCGGCGCATCGAGCCCCGCATCGTCAATCGCAAGGCGCTCGACAGCCTCTTTGCGGCGGGGGCGCTCGACGAGTTTTTCCCGGAGAACGCCTCGCGGGACGTGCGCCGCCAGATGTACGAGGAGGCGCTGTTGCGCGCGGAGGAGAGCCGGCAGTGGGCGGCGCTCGACCTGTTCGTCGAGGCGGAGGCGAAGAGCGCTTCCGAGGCAAGCGGGGGTGCGTCGGCCACATCCGCCAAGCGCCTGTACATCCGGTACCGCAGCCGGGGCGGCGCACAGGTGTTGCGCGAGATCCAGCGACTGCTCGCGATGTCTCCCGGGGAGACGGAGGTCGCGCTCTACGACGCCTCCACGGGGCGGGCGCGGCTGCTCGGCTCGCGCTATCGCGTGGAGGTGACGCAGGATTTGGTGGCCGCGCTCGAAGAGCGCGTGGGGCTTGGCAACGTTCGGCTGAAGTGAGGCTGGCAGCTCGCCCTGGTTTCTGCATGTGCCTGTTCGGACAGACATGGTATAATGCGGGCAAGAGTGATCATGATGCTTGCTAGGAGCGTAAGAGCCATGTGGACGGTCATCTACATTGCGCCGACATCGCAGCAGGCGGAGCGGATTCGCCTGAGGATGACGGAGGAAGGCTTCCTAGTCAAGGTGAAGAAGGCGCGCGGCGCGAAAGAGCAATATGAGATTCTGATTCCAGAGAGCGAGCTCGACGAGGCGCAGGACGTGCTGCGGGACATCCTGCACTCGTCGTTGTCGTGACGGCGCGCTTCGGGCGCAACAGCGGGGTTAAAGAGGTGGGGTTGTGTTAAAAGATCTGTTCAACCGACGGCGCCAATACGTCACGGTGGGGACGGGCGAGGAGGCGCCTGAGGCGCGGCCGGCAAGGCCTGCAGTGGAGCGGGATGTGCCGAAGGGCCTCGTGCAAAAGTGCGACGGGTGCGGCGCCCTGCTTTTGGCGAAGGAATTGCAGAAGCATCTGTACACGTGCCCGGAGTGCAATCACCACTTTCGCATTGGGGCGCGCACGCGCATCGAGATCACGGTCGACGAGGGGACGTTCCGCGAGATTGACGCTCGGTTGACCTCGACGAATCCGCTCGGCTTTCCTCAATACGAGGAGAAGCTGGAGGCCGCCATGCGCGCCACCGGCCTTCTCGAGGGCGTGGTGACGGGCGAGGCCGAGCTCGACGGCGTGCCCATCCTCATCGGTGCAATGGATCCGGGATTCATGATGGGCAGCATGGGATCCGCGGTAGGCGAACGCATCGCGCGGGCGATGGAGCGAGCGGCGGAGAGCAAGCGCCCGCTTGTTTTGTTCACGGCGTCTGGCGGCGCGCGGATGCAGGAGGGCATTCTGTCCCTCATGCAGATGGCCAAGACCAGCGTGGCGCTCCGGCGAATGGCGGAGGCGCGGGTGCTGTTCATCTCGGTCATCACGCATCCCACCACGGGCGGCGTGAGCGCGAGCTTCGCGAGCCTCGGCGACGTCATTGTCGCGGAGCCGGGCGCCATGTTTGGGTTCGCGGGCCGGCGCGTCGTGGAACAGACCATGAGGCAGAGTCTGCCTGACGATTTCCAGACGGCGGAGTTCAACCTGAAGCACGGCATGATCGACAAGGTCGTGCACCGAAAGCAGATGCGCCAGACGCTGGGGGCGCTGGTGCGCATTCACACTGCTCGGGGGTGGGCGCATGGCGAATGAGTTGGACTTCGAGCGGCCCATCGCCGAGCTGAAGGCGAAGATCGCCGAGCTCAAGGCGTTCATGGAGAAGAACGAGATCGACCTTCAGGGCGAGGTCGACAAGCTGGAGGAGCGGCTGAAAGAGCTCACGGAGACCACGTACGCGAATCTCACGCCGTGGCAGCGCGTCCAACTCGCCCGCCAAATTGGGCGGCCCACCACGCTCGATTACATCCGCGGGCTGTGCGACGAGTTCGTGGAGCTGCACGGCGACCGTCACTTCGCGGACGATCTTACCATCGTCGGCGGCGTCGGGCTCATCTCCGGTCAGCCCGTGACCGTCATCGGCCATCAGAAGGGGCGGGACACGAAGGAGAACATCCGCCGCAACTTCGGCATGGCGAATCCGGAGGGCTATCGGAAGGCGCTTCGGCTGATGAAGCAGGCGGAGAAGTTCGGCCGGCCCGTGGTCTTCTTCATCGACACGCCGGGCGCCTACGCGGGCATGTCGGCCGAGGAGCGGGGGCAGAGCGTGGCCATCGCGGAGAACCTTCTCGCCATGGCCGGCCTGCGCGTGCCGACGCTGTCCATCGTCACCGGCGAGGGCGGGAGCGGCGGCGCGCTCGGACTCGGGATCACCGATCGGATTTACATGCTCGACTACGCGTGGTACTGCGTCATCGCGCCGGAGTCGGCGGCCGCCATCCTGTGGAAGGACGCGAAGCTCGGGCCGAAGGCGGCCGAGGTCATGCGGCTCACGGCCAAGGATCTGCTCGATCTCGGCGTGATCGACCGCATCATCGAGGAGCCGATGGGCGGCGCGCAGAAGGACCCGGAGTGGATGGTGCGAAAGGTGCGGGAGGTCGTGATCGAGGGGTTGCGCGAGCTTTTGTCCGTGCCTATTGATGAACTGCTCGAGGCGCGATACCATAAGTATCGGCAAATGGGAACCTACGTCGAACGGCCGTGAAGCGGTGTCCGGCGCCGCCGGACTTTCCGCTTCTTCCTTTGTGTGCGCGCCTGCGCACGGGGCGAGGTCGAAAGTTTCGCGAAGAGAGGGTTAGGCATGCGAAAGACGAAGATTGTGGCCACCATCGGGCCTGCGAGCGAATCGCTCGACATGTTGACCAAGCTGATTGAGGCCGGTTTGGATGTCGCCCGACTCAACTTCTCCCACGGTACATACGAAGAACACGCGGAGCGCATCCGGCGCATTCGCGAGGCGTCGGCCCGCGTGGGCAAGCACGTCGGCATCATGCTTGACATCAAGGGACCGAAAATTCGAACGGGCAAGATCCAAGGCGGCCAGGTGGAGCTGAAGGACGGGGACGAGATCGTCCTCACCATTGATCCGGTGGAGTACGGCACGAAGGAGCGCGTGTGGGTCTCCTACGAAGGGCTCGTGGAAGACGTGTATCCCGGCGCGCCAATTCGCATCGACGACGGGCTCATTGGACTCGAGGTCATCCAGGTCAAGGGCCACGACATTTACTGCCGCGTCACCAACGGCGGCGTGCTGAAGGACAACAAGGGCATCAACGTCCCGGGCGTGACGCTCAGGATTCCGGGCGTCACCGAGAAGGACAAGGCGGACATCCGCTTCGGCATTGAGCACGGCGTCGACATGATCGCGGCGTCGTTCGTGCGCAAGGCGGCGGACGTGCTCGAGGTGCGCCGAATTCTGGAGGAGCACAATTATCAGGCGGACATCATCTCGAAGATCGAGACGCGCGAGGGGCTGGATCGGCTCGACGAGATCGCGCAGGTGTCGGACGGCATGATGGTGGCCCGCGGCGATCTCGGCGTGGAGATCCCGACGGAAGAGGTGCCGCTCGCGCAGAAGCGGATTATCTCCATCTGCAACCGGTACGGCAAGCCGGTCATCACGGCGACGCAGATGCTCGATTCGATGCAGCGCAATCCGCGGCCCACGCGCGCCGAGGCGAGCGACGTGGCGAACGCCATCTTCGACGGCACGGACGCCATCATGCTCTCGGGCGAAACAGCGGCGGGGCGGTATCCGCTGGAATCCGTGCGGACGATGGCGCAGATCGCGGAGCGGGCCGAGGCCGCCATCGCGCACGACGAGGTGGCGTACCGGCACCGCACGGAGGTCACGCACACCGTGTCCGACTCGCTCGCGCACGCCGTGCGCACGCTCGCGGCCGATCTCGACGTGATCTCCATCATCACGGCGACGACGTCCGGGCACACCGCCCGCTGTGTGTCCAAGCACCGGCCCATGACGCCCATCATCGCGGTCACGCCGTTCGATCACGTCGCGCGGCGCCTGACGCTCTACTGGGGCGTCCTTCCCGTCGTCGTCCCGGACATCGCGGGCACGACGGACGAGTTGCTCGCGAGTTCCGTTCAAGGGGCGCTCTCGACTGGCTATGTGCACAAGGGCGATCGCGTCATCATCATGGGCGGCATTCCCGCGGGCACGGCGGGCACGACGAACTTCATGAAGGTGCACACGGTCTGAGGCGCTCACCGGTTCGAGCCTGGATAGAGGCGCGCGCGGAATTCCCCGCTTTGAAGGGGAATTCCGCTTTCGTTTATGATGGAGAACGAATGGCGCTTGGCGCACATCGGCGAGAACCCCAGAATGGGGCGCAATTCAGATTTGAACCGAATTTGAACAGTTGGGAGAATGATGTTCATGAAACGCGTGTTGTCGGGCATTCAGCCATCCGGCACCCTGACCATCGGCAATTACCTCGGCGCGATTCGCAACTTCGTCAAGTTGCAGGACGAGGCGGATTGTCTGTTCTGCGTGGTGGACATGCACGCCATCACGGTGCCGCAGGACCCGGAGGCACTCCGCCACAACACTCGAGCGGTGGCGGCGTTGTACCTGGCGTCGGGCATTGACCCTGAGAAGGCGACGGTGTTTGTCCAGTCGCACGTTCCCCAGCACGCCGAGCTCGGGTGGATCCTGCAGTGCTTCACCTACCATGGCGAGCTCGAGCGCATGACACAATTCAAGGACAAGTCGAGTCGCCACGAGGTGGTCACGGCGGGGCTGTTCACCTATCCCGTGCTGATGGCCGCGGACATTCTGCTCTACAACGCGCATCTCGTGCCGGTCGGCGAGGATCAGAAGCAGCACCTCGAACTCACGCGCGACGTCGCGGGTCGATTCAATCGGCGGTTCGGGGACACGTTCGTCGTGCCTGAACCCTATATCCCGGAGATTGGCGGGCGCATCATGAGCCTCGAAAATCCGGAGAAGAAGATGAGCAAGAGCGACGAAAGCGCGAACGCCTACATCTCCATGCTGGACGATCCGGACACCATACGTAGAAAAATCGGCCGCGCGGTGACCGACTCGGAGCGAGAGGTCCGCTTTGATCCGGAGAGGAAACCCGCCGTCAGCAACCTGATGACGATTTACGCGCTCTGTGCCGACGTGTCGCTCGAGGACGTCGAGCGGAGATTCGGGGGCCAGGGCTACGGGCCGTTTAAGAAGGAGCTGGCCGAGGTCGTGATCGAGCGCTTGGCGCCCATTCAGGCTCGCTACCAGGAGGTCATGGCGTCGAGCGAGCTCGACGACGTGCTGCGCAAAGGGGCGGAACGGGCGCGGGAACTTGCCGCGGCCACGCTCCGGGATGTGCAGCGCAAGGTCGGCTTTCTGCAGGTCTGAGCCGCGCCGAACCGCCCGCCGCGCGGGCGCAGGGAGGGATGCGGAATGCGGCTTTTGGTGGTGGAGGACGAGGCGACGCTCCGGCGAGAGCTGGTCCAACTGTTTCAACAGCGTGGCTACACCGTGGACGCCGTGGACACGGTGTTCGCGGCGGTGGAGCACGGCATGAGCGGCGCGTACGACTGCATCGTGCTCGATTACATGCTGCCCGACGGGGACGGGATCGAGGCCCTGACGCAGCTTCGCGAGGCGGGGTGCACCACGCCCATCCTCATGCTCACGGTGAAGAACGATCCGAAAGACCGCGTGCTCGGGCTGAACAAGGGCGCGGACGACTACCTGGGCAAGCCGTTTCATCCCGACGAGCTCCTCGCCCGGGTGGGGGCGCTCGTCCGGCGCTCGCCCGCGCTCACCGACGACGAGGTGCTCGAGCACGGGCGCGCCAAACTGCACACGCGTTCGCGCAGCCTCGAGTACGACGGTCGAACCCTGGAACTCACGAGCAAGGAGTTCGCCCTG